>JAJEHQ010000018.1:42500-90837 GCA_022823625.1 Gammaproteobacteria bacterium | reverse complement strand
TCACTGCTGTCCCGTTGTTCAGAGAAGAATGTCTTGTATCTAATTGATAGTATTAAAATAAAACCCTGTTGGAGGGTGTCCGAGACTTCAGCGGATGCTGACACATTCCGCCGCCCTCCAAACAGAGCAGCCATCAATCAGGAGTATACATGTCATGTACGCAGGGCACCTCGTTTTTTCACAGCTCATGGCTCACCTGCCATGGAAAGCTTTCCACCGATGCGTCAACCGTTACCAGGGCGATCGCAAAGTTCATCGATTCCATTGTTCACAGCAATACCGCGCCATGGCGATTGCCCAAATGAACCGCCGAAGCAGTTTACGCGATCTGGTCATCTGTCTCAGAGCCCATCTGGAAAAACTGTACCATCTCGGCTTTTCGGGCGGCATCTCACGCACCACTTTGGCCAAAGCCAATGAGAACAGGGACTGGCGCATTTATGCCGATTACGCCCAGCATCTGATTGCCATGGCGCGTCCACTGTACGATTCCAGCGACAGCGACTTGAATCTTGAAGAAACCGTCTATGCACTGGATTCGTCCACCATTGATCTGTGTCTGTCGTTGTTTTCGTGGGCACCGTTTCGCAAAACAAAAGCGGGCATCAAGGTGCATGCATTATTGGATTTGCAGGGAAATATTCCATCTTTCATCGAAATAACCGATGCCAGGCTCAATGACGTGAAGGTTCTTGATCTGCTGCTGCCTGAAGCGGGTGCGATCTACGTGATGGACCGTGCCTATGTCGATTACGAGCGGTTGCATGTCTTCCATCAGTTTGGCAGCTACTTTGTGGTGCGCGCGAAATCGAACATCAGGTTCCGCCGCATCTATTCGCATGCGAACAATCGAGACGAAGGGGTGATCTATGACCAGAGTGGCGTGCTGACCGGCGTCAGGAGTGCGACGCGTTACCCGCAGCAGCTGCGGCGAATCAAGTATGTCGATCGTGAACGGGACAAAACCCTGATTTTTCTCACCAATAACACTTATCTGCCGCCGTTGACGATCGCGAATCTATATAAAAACCGCTGGCAGGTCGGGCTGTTCTTCCGCTGGATCAAGCAGCACTTAAGGATTCAGTCGTTCTACGGCATCAGCGAAAATGCCGTAAAAACGCAAATCTGGATCGGCGTTTCGGTCTACGTGCTACTGGCGATCATCAAAAAACGGTTGAATTTGAGTGTCAATCTCTACACAATTTCTCAGATAATCGATACCACACTGTTCGATAAAAAGCCTTTATATCAATTATTTACGGATTACGGATACAAAGAGCAACCGATTGAAGGACCTAAACAGTTGAATTTGTTCGATTATTAAGCGGGACACTAGTGCAATTCACAACCTAAATTAAGGAGATTGAACATGAAAAGAACTCTAATTGCTACAATTGTTGCGTTTCTTTTAACCGGTGCGGCTCAAGCCGCCGATGAGGTCAACGTTGCATTCTTTCTGGAATGGGCGACGCCAAATCAGGTTGCTAAAGTTGAAAAGTTATATGACGACGCTTTGGGCGTTCCCGTAAACTGGACCAACTTCGACGCAGGGACGCAAATGACAGAAGCGATGCTTGCTGGGGACATAGACATTTCCTACAGCCAGGGTCTCGCACCCTTCATCAATGCTGTCAATGCTAATGCGCCAATCAAGCTCGTTGCGATTGCCGTTCAGTATCCCGCCAATGATTGCGTAGTACGTGAAGGTGAAGGTATTGACAAAACCAATGCGACAGAACTTGAAGGAAAATCTGTCGCAGTACCTGTTGCAACAATGGCGGACTATAGCTTCAGAATGATGATGCGCGCACTCGATGTAGATGTGAACCAGATCAATGTTGTCGACCAGGTTCCTGCGGATGCGGCCGTTTCACTTGCTGACGGAGCGGTCTCCATGGCTTGTGGATTCGGCGCTGATTCAATGGCCAAAATGTATGAGGTCGGCGAACCGCTGCTGTCACCGGAAGATAAAGAAGCAGCTGGCATCATCAGCTTTGACGTCGTTTCGGTAACGGAAACATTTGCTCAGGAAAATCCGGATCTGCTGAGAACTTTTCTCAGTGTGACCGATGAAGCGAACAAGGTATTTGCAGCCGATCAATCCAAGATTGATGTGATTGCAATGGACGCCGGTCTCAGCGTTGAGATGGCAACCAACCAGATGTCAGAAATGTACTTCCCCACTGCGGAAGAACAGCTGGCAAACTACTTCAACGAAGGCGGTTTGGCAGATGTAGCCATCGCTGTTGTTGGTGGAGCGTTCGCCACTCCGGAAAATCCCGCACTTGATGACTACAGTGCAGTCGTTGATACTTCTTTTCTGCAGTAATCAAAATTAAATCAATAGGAGTCAGACCCTCCCGGTCTGACTCCTGTTGCATCATTACCCGACTCTTCTTACGAAACTAGAAGATGAGTAACTTGGTGGCAACTAATCTCGACATGGTCTTCTCCTTACCGGATGAGACTGCAGTCCACGCGCTTGAGGATGTCAATTTCACCCTCAAAAAGGGCGAACTGCTCGCCGTTCTTGGACCATCAGGATGCGGGAAAACCACTTTGCTCAATATCATCGCCGGATTTTTGCATCCCACCGGCGGCAGCATTACCCTAGGAGGAAACATTATCGAAAAACCGGGTGTAGACCGAGGGATGGTGTTTCAACAAGGTGCGCTGTTTGAATGGTTAACGGTAGCTGACAACGTCAATTTTGGACTTCGCATGAAAAATGCTGAACAAAGTGAAATTGTCGAAAGAGTTGAAGAGTGGCTTGAAATCGTCGGACTTCAGGGATTTGGTGATACACCTACCTATCAGTTGTCAGGTGGCATGCAACAGAGGGTGGCCCTGGCGCGCTGTCTGATCAACAATCCAGATCTCATCCTGATGGACGAACCGTTGGGAGCACTTGATGCATTGACGCGAGAAAAGATGCAGTCGCTGGTGCTGAAAATCTGGAAGGAGACGGGCAAGACCATCATGATCATCACGCACTCAGTCGAAGAAGCGTTACTGTTAGGGGAACGTCTGTTTGTGATGGCTCCCAGACCAGGCAGACTACACAAGGAATATCGACTGCCATTTTCAGAGATGGGCCTCACCGGTGACCCGCGAGAAATCAAGAACGATGACAAATTCGTTGAGACAAGGGAAGAAATTCTCGAAATGATTTGGAACATGGAAGAAGAGATCATGGGCAAAGTCGAGAGCAACTAGTCGGATACGACCAGCAATCATGACCATAGTCGGTGTACTCTACGTAATTTTGGCCGCAATGCTCGTCTGGTCAATTATTCACGGTCAGAAAGTCATTCGCACCGAGAGAACAGACGCAGTATTTGGCAATCCCATCCGAACAATGGGAGGCTGGCATTGGGTCATTTGCGGTGTATCAAGTCTGATGCTGTTCTGGCTTACCTTTTCATGGGATGCTGGCAAGGCATTTTTTCCAGAAGCAGCCAACGAGTTGTGCCAGGTTGCAAAGCTGAATCGAGCAGTAAAGCCGATTCGATCAGCGTATCCCCTGGACAATCGATACCTGTTGAGTACTCGCCTGCTGGAACGAGATTTCAGGCAAATCGATCTGCTTTACGTAAGACTGTCTGGAGCTGACTTCAACAGTGATGATCGCGAAGAGCTCAATGACATCATTAACCTGATGCGCGACGCACTTGCGGCACAAGCTGATTCAAAATTCATTTCTCCCGACACTGAGGGTCGCTTCAAAGAAATCGCCGACCGAATCAATCGTGTCGCAGATGACCTGCTGGATGAAGGCTACCCGGGACCCGCAGATCCAAAACTCCTGGAGGAAGCATTGGCTCAACCGGGCTGGGGTGAATCCAGTACCGAAATTCCTCCCTTGCCCAAATCCGACCGTGGACGCGGATTTGATGCGGCGGCTGTCGTGATGGAGCAAATCGCAAAAGACTACGGCAAAATTCGCAATGACAGTCCTCACATTACCTCCATGATCGAAGAGATCAAATCCAGAATAGACGGGTTTGTCATTGATGACAGTGGGTCTGAACACACCATTGAACGTCGAGCTGAATTACTGAAACAAATTGAAAAAATATCAAAAAGAGTCGACGACTTAAAAATATTCCCAGCACAGATTACCGATGAAGTGGAAGCAGCACTAATCAATCTGGAAAATGCAATGGACACAAGGCAAGGTCCGTTGAAGATGGTCGACACCTGGGCTATGCCGGGCGGTTCCATATTAGCCGGTAACAATGCATGCTCCGAACAGGGGTCCGGTCGATGGCTACCAAAACCGTCCGATACGCTGGCGACCTTCCTGCACATGGCGAATCCTGACCAAGGCTACAAAGGATTTCCACTGCTATGGTTCAAGATGAAACCTGTTGCTGAAATGGTTGGATTTCTAACGCCCAATTGGATAACCGTGCTGATACCAGGCGAACATGCTCGCCACAACGACCTGGGGCAGATTGAACCGAGTTTCAAAGACAAGGTCTACAACATCGCCACCGGCAATTTCAATTCATTTTCGATCCCTGTGCCAACCGGGCATATCTGGGATTCGATCATGCGTGTTCTGGCAGGCTTGTTTTTGGGAATATTGCTGGGTGTCCCATTGGGAATCTTTATGGGACTTTCCAGATTTGTAAAAGGATTTTTTGACCCGTTAATCGAACTGTACAGACCGATTCCGCCACTGGCGTGGGCACCGCTGATTCTGACAATATTTGGAATTCAGGATGATGGAAAGATTTTCCTGTTATTCATGGTGGCATTTGCAATCATGGTTATTTCTGCCAGAACTGGCGCAACTGGTACTCAACTGTCAAAAATTCACGCGGCGCACTCTTTGGGTGCTTCGAATCGTCAGATCATCCGACAGGTCATCCTACCAAACTCCCTGCCGGAAATTCTGACCGGAATCAGAATTTCAATTGGTGTCTGCTGGGGCACACTTGTGGCAGCCGAAATGCTCGCTGGTACCACAGGAATCGGATTTGTTGAGAATGTCGCAAGAAAACAATCCGATTACGAGATTATCTGGATGACGATCATTGTGATGGGATTGCTTGGCCTGATTTTTGACATGATCATGCGCTTTGTCATTGACAAGGCCATTCCCTGGCGAGGAAAGGGATAAACCACCTTCATTTTTTCAGCCATTCCCTAGCGATTGGCTGCTGAACGACTTAGACACCAGGCAACTGGTTCGCTTGGACCTTCAGCGAATAGCCCCCTTCGACCCACACATTTCTGGGAGTTTTCAAGCGCTCGCAACCGCTCTGGTAACGTCCTGAGTATCGGCACAAGCAACTTCCTTTGCAACCGGTCAGCACCGTCGTCCTGACCGGTTCCGCCGCATCAGTTATTCGATTTCACAAAAACGCATGCTTGCGCGCTCTGCCCACCGCAATTGAAGCATTTTTGAAAAAATAATAAAACATACTTTTGTCTGTTATCATATTGAACAGTTCAACAACCAGGTTCAAGCCATGGCCTATACAAAACCCGGCGTAACACGCAACCGAATCTACCAATTCGTGCGCCAGCGACTGCTGGACGGTGAACCGCCAACCGTACGTGAAGTTCAGACAGCTTTTCACATGCGGGCGGTCCAGTCAGCCAAAAGCCATTTGGATGCACTGGTCAAAGAAGGACGGCTGGTGAAAGTACCCGGCAAGTCTCGCGGTTACCGACTGCCCGGCACGAAACATTCAAGCCGTCTGGCCCCCATTCTCGGGCGCGTTCCTGCCGGTCCCTTTAACATCGCAGTCGAAGAAATCGAAGGCTATATCCCAGTTCGGTTCAACTCTGAAGAACAGACCGTCTTTGGACTTCGCGTCAACGGGGACAGCATGATGAGTGCAGGCATTTTGCACGGTGACGTTGTGCTGGTTCGCTCTGAATCCGAAATCCATCAGGGTGACATCGTTGTGGCAATGATTGATGGTGAGGCAACCATCAAAGAATTTCGTCGCGTCAGAAACCGGATTCAGCTACGGCCTCACAATGATGCCTACCCAATTCTTTCACCCAAACCGGAAGATCTGACAATCATCGGTAAAGTCATTGAGGTACGACGCTACCTGGAAGCCATCAGTTTGATTGACGAGGAACTGAATGGCTAAGCCTTTGTTACAGCCGCTTTCGCAACTGACTCAGCTGAACCTCTCCAACCAACCACAGTGGAATCTGCAAGAGGTATCCGGCAGGCTGGTTGAAATTTCAGAACCACAGCCGGTTGCGGCACTCAGCCTCGTGTTCCTGCTGGTGTGTGAGGCACAGGCCAGTGGTGAATGTGCCGCCTGGATCGGGATGCTGGACAGTGTGTTTTACCCGCCTGACGCGGAACGAAACGGTATTGATCTGGATAATTTCCCAGTACTGCGAATGCCCGACTGCCGGAATGCCGGTCGAAGTGCCGAGATACTGATTCGAAGCGGTGCCTTTCGACTGGTAATACTTGATCTCGGTACCAATCACGCCTTGCCAGCTGCACGGCTCTCTCAACTGAATGCCTTGGTCCGTAAGCACGATGCATGCGTCCTGTTTGTGACACAAAAAAAGATTGATGAACCGTCGCTTGGCTCGCTGGTGTCCTTACGTGCCCATACCACGCGCAAACGCATCAGGGAGGATGAGTTTTTGTGCAAGATTCATATCCTGCGTGACAAAAGACGCAGTACTCACTGGCACTGGAGTGCGTATTTTACCGGTGTTGCCGGATACTATTGATTTTGGGCGGTGTTGTGACTTACACATCCCAGTCAAACCAGATTGCCTGCGTCTACGTGCCCGACCTGCTCTTTCAGTTATCGCGCCGAGAACTGTCCAAAGATTTTCAGTTCCCCATCGCACTGGTCGACCGTAGTGACAGCCATGCAATCATAATGGCGGTTGACCGGCGCGCAGCAAAGCGTGGTATTTTTCCAGGCCTGTCTTACGCCAACGCCATTGGCCTTTGTCCTGACCTGCATGCAACCTACCCTCACCCACAACAGGTCAGTCAGGTTCACAAACGGCTCACTAAATTGCTCGGTCTTTTCAGCCCTGCAGTTGAACCAGTCACCGAGCTGTTTGGCGCCTATTACCTCGACGTCAACGGCATGACGCGTCTTGAACCAGACCTTAGTGACTGGGGACTTCGCCTGCAAGACACCTTGCTGGAAAAGGAGAACCTGAAGACAGCCATTGTGATCGGGTTTACCCGTTTTGGCACCCGAACTGCAGTCAGTGCGATAAGCGGCATTGTTCTATTCCAGACCCCAAAAAGTGAGTTGGATGCAGCCTTTGCCACACCACTTAAGAAACTTGGACTGCCGATGAAACCACTCAAGGAACTTGAAAAATTGAAGATACACACCGTTGGCGACCTTGAAACCTTTCCAGACTGGGAAGTACGGTCCAGATTTGCCGAACCCATGTTTGAACTGGTTCGAAAGGCAAAGGAACGGGACAGTACGGTACGCGGCACCAGTTTCCCCGAGCCTTATACAGCCCAAGCGGAATTCGACTATACAGAAAGCGACGCGGAACGCCTTATCGCAGTCATTCTAACCCTGTTCGAACCGCTGCTTGAAAGAATGAAAACTCATGCCCAAGGCGTCAGTACAATCCACCTCCGCCTGACCCGAGACGACGGAGGGGTTAGCCGTGAAAAACTACAAACCGCAAAACCAACCCTGACCATGACGACGCTGACTGATCTTCTGCGCCTGCGTCTTCACGCAATCAAATTGAATGAAGGTGTCACAAAACTCGCAATTCACCTCATTCCCGGGGCATTGCCAGACCCGCAGCTCAATCTCCTCCCGACTCTAGCCAAAACCGGGCAAATCATCTTCAAGGCTAATCGCGCCATTGCCCGCATTGAGGCTGAGTTTGGAACGGGAGCAGTTTTTCGGGCAAAATGCCGCAAATCACACCTGCCCGAAGATTCTTTCCGGTGGGAGTGTTTTGACGAATTGCGGCATAGCACACCAACACAGCCAGCCAGCACTGCCATGATGCGACGCTTTCTGGACCATCCGCGACGCATTTCGGTGCCTCACCAGACTTCACAACAACGGATTTTTGGACCTTATTCAATCTCCGGTTTCTGGTGGCGCGAAAACAGTGTTCAGCGCAACGACTATTTTGTCGAAACCTTGTCGGGAAATGCACAATGGATTTTCTACGACAGATTGAGCCGTCAGTGGTATGCACAGGGATTCGTTCAATAGCCATGTCTTCATCTGTCTACACGCCTTTGTGGTGCAAGAGCAACTATTCCTTTCTGGAAGGCGCAAGTTTTCCTGAACAGTACATCAGCAAGGCTTCGGAACTTGGTTTGCAATCCATCGCACTGACTGATCGCGATGGTGTCTATGGAATTGTAAAGGCGCACCTCGCAGCACTCGAACACAATGTTCATCTGATTATCGGTTCGCAAGTCACCATTTCAGAAATCGGCCTTTTGCCGTTCAGTATTGTGCTGCTCGTCCGGGACAAAACGGGTTATAGCAATTTGTGCAAACTCATCACACTCGGACGACGAAGATGCGAAAAAGGCAAAAGTGCCGTCACACTCGAGGAGTGCTGTCTCCATGCACCAGGACTGTATGTTATCTGGCCACCGGAAAATGCAGTAATCTTCGAAGAACGGTCCCCGGATGATGTTTTCGGCAAATTAAGTGAAGCTTTTGGCAACCGGCTTTTCATCATGATCTGCCGCCATCAGGAATCACAGGACTCTTTGCTTGAGGTACGCGCCAAACAGTATGCAAAGCGCTACGGTGTTCGCACCGTTGCCGCATTGGAAACCCTCTACCACTCGGCGAAGCAGCGTCCAATCCAGGATTTGCTCAGTTGCATTCGATTGAAACGAAGTTTTGCCAACTGCGAAAATCTGCTCAAGCCTAATGCTTTACACCAGTTGGTGGATGCAAAAAACTTTACCAGCATTTTTGCTGACAGTCAGTCTTCCGTGCAGGCCACGATGGAGATTGCTGAGGGGTGCAGATTTAGGCTGGATGAACTTCATTACATTTATCCGGATGAAAAAAATGCCAGCGGCCTGACTGTAACCGAAACACTTCATGAACTCACCTGGCAAGGTGCTTTTAAACGCTATTGCGGGCACATCCCCAAGGTCGTCAGCAATCAGATTGACCGCGAGCTTCAACTGATCAAAGAACTTGGCTATGGCAGTTATTTTTTGACCATGCATCGCATCGTCAAGTGGTGCAAACAACAGGACATTCTGTGCCAGGGACGCGGTTCGGCGGCAAATTCGGCTGTCTGCTTTTGTCTCGGAATCACCAATATCGATCCGGTTAACATGGACCTTTTGTTTGAAAGGTTTCTGTCTCGGGAACGCAACGAACCACCGGATATCGATCTTGATATTGAACATCAGCGGCGCGAAGAAGTCATTCAGCACGTTTACTCAGCTTACGGAAGAAGTCACGCTGCAATGGTGGCTGTCGTCATCCGCTATCGAAGCCGTTCTGCGGTACGTGATGTCGGCTCGGTACTCGATTTACCTGAACTTGAACTGCAGCGACTTTCCAAACAGATCGATTCATATGGACAGGTGATAGAAGGTGACTTTGTAAAAGCCGGTCTCGACTCCTCGCTTCAAACTTATCAGCTGTTAATGACTCTCGCTAATTCAATCATCGACTACCCCCGGCATCTGTCCATTCACCCTGGTGGATTTGTGTTCACCGTTGACGATATCCATGAAATGGTTCCGGTTGAAAATGCCACGATGGCTGATCGCACCGTCATTCAGTGGGAGAAGGACGATATTCAGGCCATGAAAATATTCAAGGTTGATCTGCTGGGACTAGGAGCACTCACCCAACTGCACCAATGCTTTGATCTGGTCTTGCGGCACCGGGACGTCAAACTGGATATGAGCGTTATTCCAAAAGATGATGCTACAACATTTGCAATGCTACAGAAGGCGGATACCACTGGCGTCTTTCAGATTGAGAGCCGTGCACAGATGAGCATGCTGCCCCGGCTTAAACCGGAAAAGTGGTATGACCTGGTCGTACAGATTGCGATTGTCCGTCCGGGACCGATATCAGGCGGAATGGTACACCCCTATCTTCGAAGACGAAGTGGTCAGGAACCGGTTGCCTACCCACACCCATCGCTGGAATCAGTGTTGGGCAAAACGCTCGGAATTCCTATTTTTCAGGAGCAAGTGATCAAATTGGCCATGGTAGCAGCTGATTATGAGCCGGGCGAGGCGGATCAGCTGCGCCGCGACATGGCCGCATGGCGCAGAGTTGATCGTTTGGAAAGACATCGGGAAAAGCTGATCAGTCGCATGGTGGCTAAAGGCATCTCACAACAATTTGCCGAACAGGTGTTCGAACAGGTTCGGGGATTTGGTGAGTACGGGTTTCCGGAGTCTCACTCAGCCAGCTTCGCATTAATTGCTTATGCGGCATCCTACCTTAAGTGTCACTACCCTTCAGAATTTGCCTGCTCGCTATTGAATTCCCAGCCTATGGGATTTTATTCTCCTTCGACCATTATTGAAGATGCGCGCAGACATGGTGTGGAGATCCTGCCGATTGACATCAAATTCAGCCGACACGATTGCACCATTGAACCCGACTCCAGAAGCATTGGCGGATATGCGTTAAGGATAGGATTGCGCTATGTGAAAGGGTTAAGCGACAAGGATCTCCAGTTGCTTGAATCCGCGCCCGATAATTTTGTATCCATTCAGGATTTGGTCTACAAGACCGGCATCTCAAAAAATGCGGTACGAAAACTAGCTGAAGCCGGAGCGCTGCGAGGGCTGGCAAACAACCGCAGGACTGCCGTGTGGGAAGCCCACGGTGTGAACAGTCAGAAAGACCTGATCACAGCTCCTGAATTTCAGGTTCAATTCGAAGCTTTGAGCGATGAGGAATCCACCGCCTGGGACTATCAAAGCACTGGAGTGAGCAGTCGCGGACATATGCTGATGCATTACCGGGATCAGATGCGCACGATGGGGCTTCCAACTGCAAAGGCTGTCAGTCAAATGCCTGATGGGTGCAGGATACGTTATGTCGGAGCGGTGATCTGCAGACAGAGACCGGCAAGTGCTTCCAGTGTGGTGTTTATGACACTAGAGGATGAAACAGGCTACGTCAACGCAGTATTCTGGCCAAAATACTTTGAACGCTATTCAACACTGGCAAAATCTCTCTCCCTGTTAGGGGTTGAAGGCAGGTTACAGGTTGCCAGCAATGTTGTTCACCTGATTGTTGATCACGTATGGGAGCCAACCGACCTGATTTTGTGGAAAAATTTTAAATCAAGGGATTTTCATTAAAAAAATTGAAAAAAAGCGAAACCAAGAGGAGCATTTCGTGTCAAAATATTACAAAGCTCATTTGTCTCCATTTGGAAGCCCAAAACTTGAGCCTTAAAACGTTCGAGTTTTGCGGCTTCATTTTAGGCAGGTCACCTTGGCCTGCCTTTTTTCTTGGAATCAAGCGACCATGAGAAATCGGAACCGATGACACATTTGAAGATCAAAATGAAAACCGATTGGCATCTATAACATTTGTGATAGCAGAACCTCACGCGCAGGTTCTTTGTAAGTCCTCTTGAGTGAAATGGGACGAAAACACATATGAGGTATTGCTAAATTCGGCAATTGAGTTGATAATCCGACTCACGAATTCAAATCATGTTTAATGCCCGTATAGTGAATACCTGATTAATCTGAACAATCACAAATGCGACTAATTCTCACAAGACATGCCAAATCCAGTTGGGATGAACCCTACCTCAGTGATCACGACCGACCACTCTCCAAACGCGGACGCAAATCCAGTGATGCAATTGGCAGATGGCTTGTAAAAAACGGCCACATTCCAAAGACTGTACTGTGTTCCACTTCAGCAAGGACTACGGAAACCTGGGATAGAATTCAGAAGTTCATGCCACATCCTAGCGATGTTCGATACGAAGCAGACCTGTATCACGGTTCCACTCACTCTATTTTGGATGTTTTGGAACAAGCCACTGAATCGCCAGTATTGATTTTGGGGCACAATCCGGGCATTGGAATTTTTGCTGAATCCATACTGAGGGTACTGCCTCGCCATCATGCCTTTATGCTGTATCCAACCGCAGCTACCCTGGTGTGTGATGTGCCAGTGGAAAACTGGACAGAAGTCAGAATGAACACCGCTCAGTTTGTAGACTTTGTCATTCCGCGCGAACTGATTTGAATCTCGTAATTTCGTCATTATCTATTTGAATGACAGGCGACTGAGATTGCTCAGCGTAGTGTCTGCAAGCATCGTGTGAAGATTACCGATCGTTCAATTTGAACATACTAAGCAAGTAAAATGCTTGAGTTTCGCAGCCAGAAACTTCTGTACTGATTCGATATGGGAGAAGAACTCGCCACTTGGGAAATGATTGTCGTTGGCGTTTTGGCCGTTGGCTTGCTCATCTTTGTATTGCCAGGGCTCAAACGTCTCAATGAAGAAGCCCGCAAAGCTGAAAAAGATTGGCCTGGCTTCCTGCTACCCATCGGTGCAGTCGTTCTGCTGATCATCGTGCTGATCCTGTTTGTCGTCTGATCAGCATTTGAAGTCCGACCGGATTTTTACATACTTCGTTGATGAGTCTTAATTGGGATTGAATATGTCTAAAAAGAGAGTTTTGACTGTCAGACACATGGAAGACGTCAGGGATGACCATGTGGCGAGATATCTAAGTGAGAACGGATTTGAGCAAACTCATGTCAATCCCGCACTCGGAATCCCCATGCCCGATGATCCCGATGAATATGACGCACTTTTGATTTACGGAGGAATCCAAAGTGCAAATGACGGTCCTGACAGACCCTACATCGATGAGGAACTTGAGTGGCTGTCAAACTGGCTTTCCGATAAACGTCCGACACTTGGTATTTGTCTTGGTGCACAACTAATCGCAAAATCTTTAGGGGCAACCGTCGCTCCACACCCGCGCGAGCTTCGAGAAATTGGATTTCATGAAGTTACTCCAACCGCCGCGGCACAAGACTTTCTGCCAGCACCATCGTATTTCTATCAGTGGCACAGAGAAGGATTTACTTTGCCGGACAACTGTGAGTTGCTGGCTGAAAGCAAGCTATTTCCAAACCAGGCGTTTCGCTATCACTCCAATACTTACGGTATTCAGTTTCATCCAGAGGTGACGCGCCCAGTCATGAAAGACTGGTTGAACCACGGAAGTACGTCTCTCATTGGGGAAGGCGTTCCGTCGGCCGAGCGTCAGCTTGAAGATGAATCCCGTTACGGAGAGAAGATGGGTAGCTGGTGCCGTAATTTTGTGAACAACTGGGTCGCCAACTGGTAGTTTCAGACAAACCAGTCGGATTTGCACCCGGCGCCATTGGAATTGATGTCAACCGATCAGCTTCAACGCACCTATCTCGCGGACTATCGACCTGCACCGTTTTCAGTTTCGGAAGTCTCTCTCGAATTTGACCTGCATGAGTCGAAAACCTATGTTCAATCGATACTGTCAGTTAAAAGGAATACCTGCGCTGGTGAGAAGGAGGCATTATTTCTCAATGGTGTAAATCTAAATCTGGTTTCAATCGAACTCGATGGTCAAACGCTCACAACTGACGAATACACAGTCGGGGAAAGAGGAATATCGATTGCCAGTCCCCCTGACGAGTTTAAACTTGGCATCTGCAACACCGTCGACCCTTCCAGTAACCTTGCCTTGTCAGGCATGTATATCTCAGACGGAATCATATGCACTCAATGCGAAGCGGAAGGGTTTCGCAACATTACGTATTTTCCGGATCGACCAGACATTCTTAGCCGCTACTCAGTCTCGATCAAAGCGCGCAAATCTGAATTTCCAGTTCTGCTGTCAAATGGAGAATTAGTTGATCAGGGTGATCTGTCAGACGGCATGCATTTTGTCACGTGGCATGATCCACACCCAAAACCGAGTTATTTGTTTGCTCTGGTCGCCGGAAATTTGGCGGTGCTTGAGGACGATTTTCAAACGCAGTCAAATCGACACGTTAAACTTGAGTTTTATGTAACGGAAGCGCACCTCAATAAATGCAGACATGCAATGGACTGTCTGAAACGGTCTATGGCATGGGATGAGAAGGTCTACGGCCGAGAGTATGACCTTAATCGATACATGATTGTCGCAGTGGATCATTTCAACATGGGGGCAATGGAAAACAAGGGTCTCAATATTTTCAATTCGAAATACGTCTATGCAAATCCGCAAACCGCGACAGATCAGGATTTTCATGCGATCGAAAGCGTAATCGCACATGAATACTTTCACAACTGGTCGGGAAACCGGGTAACGCTGCGAGATTGGTTTCAGCTGAGTCTGAAGGAAGGCTTCACCATATTTAGAGACCAGCAGTTCAGCGCTGACATGGGGTCAGCCGCAGTACAGCGCATTCACGACGTTCATCTCGTGAAACTTCACCAGTTCCGAGAGGACGCCAGTCCCAAGCGGCATGCAGTTCAGCCGGATTCGTATCTCACAATCGACAACTTCTACAACATAACGGTATACAACAAAGGCGCTGAACTCATCCGAATGCTGCACCTCCTGCTTGGTCCGAAACAGTATCGGGCGGCAACCGACCTATACTTTGAACGGTATGACGGTTGTGCGGTAACGATCGAAGAATTCATTCAATCAATGGAAGAGGCCAGCGGCCGTGATCTTCAGCAGTTTCGTCGATGGTATTACGTTGCAGGTACCCCGAAAGTTCGGGTACATCGGAACTACGACTCAAAAAGTTCGTGCTTTCAATTGACACTGGAACAATTTCCACCCGATTCGACATCTGAAGTGCCAGGTACGCCGATGCACATTCCAATCCAACTGTCTTTGCTGAACAAGAGTGGTCGGCAAAAATGCCAGTTTCTTAACGGAGAAACAACCGTGCAGGCCGATGAGTTTCTGCTTGAGTTGACAGAACACAAACAGACCTTTGAATTTTTGGGTGTCAAAGAATCTCCAACACTGTCAATGTTGCGCGGCTTTAGTGCGCCTGTTGTGGTAGAGGATTCTCAAGCAGATGAGGAACTTCACGCATTGCTCGCAATTGATGACGATCCTTTTTGCCGTTGGGACGCATGGCAGCGAATTGCAAAATCCTGCCTGCTTGAGATGATCGATGATTTTGAGAACAATCAAACACCTCAGGTAGACGACGCCTTCCTTGACACATATTCCTCTGTACTAGACGATGCCCTGATTGATCCACAATTCAGTGTGCTGCTGCTGGAACCACCGTCCGAAATCGCGATTGCACAAGCGATGGATGTGATTGATCCAGTCGCCATCCATCATTCCAGGCGAGTGTTGATTCGAACTATTGCGGAGAGATTTTTTGACCACTTTGTTAACCTGTATCAAGGCCTTGAACCGCCGGCGGACTTAAGTGCAGAAGCAATTGGCAAAAGAAGTCTGCGCAACTTATGCCTGGGAATGCTGGTCGAACTTGACAACGATGTTGTCCATCAACTCGCAATTGACCAATTCAGATTCGGTAAAAACATGACTGATCTTTCCGCTGCGCTGAAAGCTTTGGTCAATTCAAGCAGTACCTTTCGAGAATCAGCGCTGGCCGCGTTTTACGATAAGTGGAAAGAACACTCAGGCGTGGTCGACAAGTGGTTCCGAATTCAGGCAAGTGCTGCACGAGATGATACCCTTTGCAATGTCATTCGTCTATCTTCGCACCAGTCATTCAGTTACCACACCCCAAACCGGGTATATTCATTGATTGGCGCATTCTGTCATGCGAATCCATACTGTTTTCACGTGTCGGATGGCAGCGGTTATGAACTTTTGAAAAACAATATTCTCAATATTGACAAGTACAACCCACTCGGTGCGGCTCAGTTGGCGGAGGCTTTTTCAGAAATCGGACGCTATGACGAAAAAAGACAGAAGGCTATGTACGATCGACTGGAAGTCATTGCGAATACCGATAATCTTTCGGTCAATGCATTTGAAGTTGTTGACCGAATCATGAAATATAAGAATCAGTAGGTTCGTTATTCTGGTTTGATCGCAAACGTGGCGCAGAATGCCAAAATCAAAAAACACCGAGTTGACCAAATCAACGAGTTCTGAGGTCGATGCTTTCCTCAAGCAGGTGGAGTTAGCACCTCGACCTGTGGCAAGTTCCAGCCGCGGCCGTCTGATTTTCGGAATGGATGCCACTGCCAGCCGCGAGCCGATGTGGGACCAAGCCTGTCACATTCAGTCAGAGATGTTTACCGCGACAGCGTCACAAGGGGGACTCGATGTTCAAATGTGTTTTTACCGCGGCTTTCACCAGTTTTTCGCGAGTAAGTGGGTAAGTTCAGCAACAGCTCTTCATCGGCTCATGAGCAGTGTCAAGTGTATAGGAGGACTGACTCAGGTCGGTCGATTGCTGGACCACACCTTGCGAGAAACGCGAAAGCAGCGAGTCAACGCACTGGTGTTCGTCGGTGACGCCATGGAAGAGGATATCGATCGGCTTTCCGAGAAAGCCGGACATCTGGGGCTGAACGGTGTTCCTGCATTCATGTTCCACGAAGGGTACGACCCGAATGCAGCGCGAGCATTCCGTGAAATCGCCAAATTGAGTGGCGGCGCGTACTGTAGATTTGACGCATCCAGTGCCCAGCAACTCAAGGATCTTTTGGCAGCAGTTGCAGTTTATGCTACGGGTGGGCGCAAGGCGCTGGAACAACTGAGTAGCAGACGAAAGGGCGTGGTCGCACAACTGACACACCAGATTAAGGGCAACTGAAATTATGGCGCGTCTGTTTTTGATTCTGGTCCTGGTCATCGGGCTGATGTGGATTGTGAGCAAGATTGGCAGCAGCGCAAGCCAGGTCAATCGCCAAAAATACTTCAAACTTGCTTTGCTGTACGGTGCTGTCGGCATTCTACTGGTGCTGATTTTGACGGCAAAGCTGCCCGCGTTTTTTGCATTGATTCTCGCCGCTGTCCCCTGGATTCAGCGCCTTATCATGCTTCGAAGCGCCTACAACATGTTCAAGTCCTGGCAGGGCGGTCCTGTGCCTGGATCGAAGCCCGGTCAGACTTCAAATGTCAAGACAAAGTTCCTTGAAATGACGCTGGATCATGACAGCGGAGAAATTCAGGGCGAAGTAATCTACGGGAATTTCAAGGGTCAGAGACTGAATGAACTGAGTATTGATCAACTCGCTGAACTGTTGGTTGAATGTCAACGTAAAGACCAGCAATCTTACTCACTTCTTGAAACCTACCTGAGTCGCATGCGCCCGGACGAATGGGAAGAATACGTGAAAGAACACGCTGAGGAACAGGCTCCGCCACCTGGTGCAGATGAAATGACCCGCGAGGAAGCACTGGAGGTTTTAGGACTTGATGAATCAGCTTCTAAACAGGACATCATTGAGGCACATAGAACTTTGATGCAACGCAATCACCCAGATCGAGGCGGATCAACCTGGGTAGCCGCAAGAATAAATCGCGCCAAGGATGTACTGCTGGCATGAGACGTTTCACGCTAACAATGAAAAGACTCCTGCCCACACTCCTGGTACTGGTATTTTTTGTACCTGCCCATGCCAAGGAAATTGCTCTACAGGCTCAATTGCTCGATCATCCAAGTTTTGGCCTGGTTAATGTCAAAGTGCCAGCTGGCTATCAGCTTGAACTGTTACCTGCAGAGCTGAACTATCCTCGCATGATTGAGTTTGCACCGAATGGGGACATATATATCGGTTCTGGACAGCATGTCTATAAGCTGAATCCGCCCTATATGAACGCGATGCCATTTCTGTGGCTCCCCTCCTATCCACACAGTATCGCTATAAGAGACGATGAATTGTTCGTCGCAACAACGCCGCAGCTTCTCAAACTACCTTATGATCCTGATGCTCAGCAAGCGAATGTAGATTCAATTGAGGTGGTTTCACCGCTACCGGGTGGAGCCGGGCACGCTTCGCGAACTGTCAGAGTCGGTCCAGATGGAGCCCTTTATGTGAGTGTCGGTATATCGGGAAATTGTTCTGATCAGATGATTTCTAATGACTACCCCTTTCGCCACCGACGAGGCGGAATGTTTCGCGTTAACGAGTCTGGTACCGTCGCCTTTTTGGAGCCCTTCGCTTCGGGTCTCAGAAATCCGGTTGATTTTGGCTGGCATCCGACCTCTGATGTCATGTATGCCACAAACAATGGTCCCGACCATCACGGTTTTGAATTGCCACCGGAGTATTTTTC
This sequence comes from Gammaproteobacteria bacterium, assembly GCA_022823625.1. GTDB lineage: Bacteria > Pseudomonadota > Gammaproteobacteria > Arenicellales > JAJDZL01 > JAJDZL01. Next base: position 72,588 of record JAJEHQ010000018.1, on the reverse strand, counting down.
GAAAATCACACCGGGCTCGTTTCATGGCATGCCCTGGTTTCAATACGACGGAAAGCACCTCAATCGTGATGACTGCATCGATTCAGACCCACCTTTCTCAAAGGACGCAGTGGCAATACCGGTTGCCACATTCCCGGCACGCAATGCGCCGCTCGGTATGACATTTGTCCCTGAAGGTGCATTGGATGAACGCTTCGTCAACAGTGCTGTCGTTGCATTGCACGGATCATGGGGCACTCAGCCGGATGGTGGTTTTAGCGGTCCACCCGAGAGTCGCCGCCCGCCTGCAGTAGTACTGGTTCGGTTCAAAGGTGAGGAAGCAGTTGGTGTGGAACCATTAATCACCGGGTTCCAAGACGAGGCAGGGAGTCGCTGGGCACGTCCTGCGGGAGTGGCGGTGGGTCCTGACGGCTGGCTCTACATCACCAGTGATGGCGGGTTATTTGAAGGGCTGATGCGCCTGAGACCGCAAGGCTCGTAATCACTCTGAATCCGACCCCGACCTTCGCGGTCACCTCTTATCTCAGATCATACTTTAGCTTGAATTTTCTATAGGGCCGCTAACCTGGATTGCGCTATCTGCACGTATTCCAATGAAGTGTCATAGCCTACATAGGATCGATCAGATTGAACCGAGGCGACAGCAGTTGTTCCCGAACCCATAAAAGGGTCAAGAACAATATCGTTTGCAAACGTATAGAGTTGAATTAACCTTCTCGGCAACTCGACGGGAAATGGTGCAGGGTGATTGACGCGTTTTGCTGATTCTGCAGGAAATGCCCAAATGCTTTTGGTAAATTCCAAAAATTCCTCTCTGCTGATTGTGGAAGTTTTGTCTTTTGCTTCACGGTTGTATTTCCCTTTTGAAAAGACAAGGATATATTCATGCGTGTCTCTTAAAACTGGATTCGACGCGGATTTCCAACTTCCCCAAGCGCAGGATGTTCCAGCACTGGCAGACTTGTCCCAAATGATTTCCCCACGCATTAAGAAACCGTTGTTTGACATTTGACTGGAAATTTTCGCATTGAGCGGAATGTACGGCTTACGTCCCAAATTGGCGATGTTGACGCAAGCACGACCACCTGGAACGAGAACTCTGTACACCTCTTTCCAGACAGAGTTCAGCAGTTGAAAATACTCGTCTTCCGACAGGTCATCGTCATACGCCTTGCCGACGTTATACGGAGGTGAAGTTACCATCAGATGTATGCAATTGTCGGGCAACTCATGCATGTTGGTACTTGAGTGGCAAAATATTTTGTTGATTAGAGTCGCGCTACATTCTTTTTCCTGTTCTGACTGTGAGTTGCTTACTTCTCGTACGCTGTTATAGATATTACGCTCATAGAACCCACTTGAGTCGTGACTGATGCGGCTTGATGTTCCAAAAGTCTGCATCGTGGATTTACGCGTCTGGTTATGTGCTGATGCCATTGGTAACCGTTTTAGAGTCAAAATAATTTGTTTTTTATCGATAGTTTAGCGGAGAATTTTGAAGAGGTTAAAGTTCCGACCAACCACTCGCTAGGACCATGATTGTTTCAGTAGTACTTATTTACCACCCATTGATTTACTTCCTGTTATAGGGAACTATCTCTCAAACAAAGCATTGCCTAAATCACTAATTTCGTACTAACTGCGTATTTATTGAATCGGGTGCAACAATTTTCTTTACGGTACGCCCATGACTCTTCGCCACCGTTGCATCAAGCAATCTTCGATCAATTAGGTACTTGACATCCTTATATACACTGGAATAGTCCCGACTTTGCTTTTTTGGCCAAACTGTAGATCTAGATGCCAGGTTCGTCGATGGTCAAGCGCATAATTTGCTTTCGTCGTTTACTAAGTCGAGCAACCGTCGAAGATACTGGGTACTGACAGTCACCGACACACCAAAGCCCCCAAATTGCATCATAAGTTTCTAAAGGCTTTTGATCTAACGGTTGGTCAAAGCTGAACTCGCTTCGAATGTTCGGCCAGTCCCTGACAAACCGACCTTTTCCGAATTCCTCCAATATGAATTTCATAGGTAAATGCCGAAACGCAGTTGCCACACATTTTTTGTGTTTTTCTACATCTCGCAAGTATCCACGAAACTGTCGGTGTGTTGGCGCTCCCGACCAATATGCCTGTCTCAAAATTTTTAATTTATCCATTTTCGATTAATTCTAGGAGTACTCAATGCACTGAGAATTGCATCAAAATGTCGCTTTGCATCGTAAGCTGTAATTTTTTGAAAATTTGGCAACGTTTCCAACAACTCGAATTCAGCTATAAGTTCAATCCACGGCATCTGAGAAATTCCCCGAATAAAGCCGCCAACGGTAAAATTTACGTCTTGACGATTTATGCGTTCAACAAACTGATAAATTGACTCTTATTGACCACCCAATACATAAAAAATCGATTCGACGCATCTATCGTCCAATCTAGAACTTATGGAGTCAGCAATACAGAGAATTTCGATATGACTTCAGCGATTACTCGTTGTGACACCCGTTCGACATATTGTGCTTTTCGAACCCGCCAGTCCAAACTTCTTACCTGATCGGCAAGGATTACACCGTTAGTAATTTGCGAATCTGGAAGCTGAACTTCGAATGGATATCCCTTAATTCTTGAAGTGATAGGACAAAAAATGCCCAAATCAGTTTTTTCGTTGTAGGTGCTAGGACTCAATACCAAGGCCGGTCTATGCCCCGATTGCTCGTGGCCTGCCTGAGAGGATAACTGCAACCACACAATGTGACCAGCGTCAGGTACATACTGCGTTGTCACCATGTTTCCTTGCCTAGCGGTACGCCAAAATCCTGTTCATCATGAATATTATCAGATGTAATCTGATCAACCATGGTTGCAAGGTCATAAGTGCGCTTGCGAATAATGATCCCATCACTACATGTCTCCAATTGGACAGATGAACCTTCAATAATTTGGCATTGTTCGGCGACCGCTTTTGGAATGCGCACTGCAAGACTACTGCCCCATTTGCTGACATGTTGTAAAGTTCCCATAACCATCACCTCAAAGACTAGAAATAATTGTATCTATATTGTATATACACTCAAATCCCAATCAGGCACAATTGCTCTCAATTTTTTGTTAGAGTGAAATACTTCTTGTTAGAGTGAAATACTTCGTTTGTTGGTGCTGTTATTATGTTCAAGCATTTCCAATGCTTACTCGTCGAAGGTGGAGAATTCTTAATACGGAATTGATTTGAAATATCTGAAGATCGTGAGCCCAAACTTCGCATTCATCAGACCTGTTCAGCCTATGAAAGTAAAGTTGAAAATGCCTCGCAGGGTCACCAACCTTTGGAATGTAATCAAAACCATCGAGTTTGATATCTGAGAACAGGAACTGAAATTGACTAGTTTTGCTCTGACAGTTCTGTTGCTGGCAGCCGTCAGCGTTACAGCCACTGTAGGCAGATTACGAGACAGGACAACGCACGTGGGATGTCGGAAGCGTAGGCGAAACGGTGGAACTATGGGAAAAGCGGCTCTTGCTGAAGACAGGCGGGCTATGCTGGAACTTGAGCGGCTTCATGTTCAGGATTTGGGTGTGCTATAGAACTCGGTAAACAGTAACTTTAGTGGCCATCGACCATACCCCGGTTTGTCTCAAAGCTCAATTACGTGCAAACGCATCTCAAATAAATACCTTTTAGCGCAAAGAGTAGCATAATTTGTCAGTATTGCTTGACTCTGAAAAATCAGAGTAATCTCCGATTCAAACGCATCAAGGAAATCCGAAATGCCCAATCCAAACCCTAGTTTCACGCAAGCCGAGTACGACGACCGCATCAGGAAGACCCGCGCCGCTATGGAGCAAAAGGGTGTTGAACTTCTTATTACCGTTGACCCATCGAATATGGCGTGGCTCACAGGTTACGATGGCTGGTCGTTTTACACCCCGCAATGTGTACTGTTGACACTATCCGACGGACCGATCTGGTATGGACGTGCCATGGATGCAAAAGGTGCATACCGAACGGTGCATATGCCTGATTCAAGTGTACTTTCCTATACGGATGATTACGTCATGACTCCAGAGCGACACGCAATGGATCTGCTCTCTCAGATCATCGTTGATCGCGGTTGGGGAAATCTGCGGGTCGGAGTCGAAATGGACAACTATTACTTCTCTGCTGCAACTTTGGCCTCCTTACAAACCGGATTGCCCAATGCAACATTTGTCGATGCAAATACACTGGTCAACTGGCAACGCACAGTGAAATCGGAACAGGAACTGATATACATGAAGCGCGCCGGCCGGATCGTTGAAGAAATGCACAAAAGAATTCTTGAGATTATTGAGCCTGGCATGCGCAAGAATGAACTGATTGCAGAAATTTACCACACTGCGATGATGGGTGCGGATGGCCATGGTGGCGATTATCCAGCCATTGTGCCTATGGTTCCCTCTGGCCCAGATGCTGCAGCTGCGCACCTGACCTGGAATGACTTACCGCTCAAGCGGGATGAAGGTACGTTTTTTGAGATTGCTGGATGTCACCGACGCTATCACTGTCCACTTTGCAGAACAATTTACCTGGGTAACCCGCCGGACAAGTTTCTCAACACCGAAAAAGCGGTTCTTGATGGTATGGCAGCAGGTCTCGAAGCGGCCAAACCCGGTAATTTGGCAGAAGACATCATCATTGCATTCAACAAAGCGCTGAACAAATATGGCATCAGCAAAGATGGCCGGTCCGGCTACCCCATAGGAATCAGTTATCCACCCGACTGGGGTGAGAGGACAATTAGTTTACGACTTGGAGATACCAGTGAACTTAAAGAAAACATGACGTTTCACTTCATGACCACTATCTGGGGGGATGACTGGGGATTTGAGATTACCGAGAGCATTGTGGTCAAAGAGAGCGGTCCGGAACTCCTTGCAAATTATCCACGTCAACTCTTCGTCAAAAATTAAAGACTTAACCCGAGATAGACTTTATGTCCAGTTTAAAAATTCAGCTATTCACCTGGGGAACACCCAACGGAAGAAAAATTTCAATTGCGCTTGAGGAAATGAACATTCCCTACGATGTTCATGAAATTAACATTGGCAAAGGCGAACAGTTCGATGAATCATTTTTGGTAACGAGTCCGGCGAACAAGATCCCCGCCATTATTGATCCTGAGGGGGATGACGGCAAATCGATGCCAATATTTGAGTCAGGCGCAATTCTCATTCATCTTGCACAGAAAACTGGTCAATTCTGGAGTACAGTTCCGAGCAGACAGTCTGTCATTCTGCAGTGGCTGATGTGGCAGGTGGGAAATTTCGGACCGGCTCTTGGACAGCTACATCACTTCCGAAAATTTGCAAAGACCAAAGTTCCGTACGCCATTGGTCGTTTTGATGGGATAGCAGATCAGGTCTACAAGGTCCTCGACAGACGATTGGCGACAGTAGAATTCGTTGCAGAAGATTACTCAATTGCGGATATGGCAATTTATCCCTGGGCTGCGCGATTTGAGTGGCAGTCAATTGATCTTGAGACTTACCCCAACGTAAAGCGGTGGTTTGATGAACTCTCCGAGCGACCAGCGGTGCGAAGAGGCATGAGTGTGCCATTTCTAAACTAATTTGACAGATTTGCGCACGTGGAGGACGAAGGCACCAGTATTGTCCTGTTTGGGTCGCTAAGTCAATTTACCCACATCACCCTCAAGTGCCTGATTCGCCAAAACCTTCCACTACGGGCGATCGTTTTAGCTGCGTACTCACCTTCGGATGACCACCCGTCTGCCCCAAAATCTTCAATTTTTCGCACCGGTTCGCACCCGATCGTTGAACTTGCCAATACCAACAACCTACCAGTCTGTTATTTCGTTGGCGACAATGCACAATTAATCACTTTCCTTCACTTGCACTCGGCCTCCATATTTCTGTTATCGTGCTATCCGAAAAAACTGCCACAGTCGATCATTCGACTGTCAGCCCACTGCATAAACATCCATCCCTCAAAATTGCCAAGATACAGAGGAGCGGACCCGATTTTTTGGCAGTTGCGTTCGGGAGAGACCGAAACGGGTGTTACGCTTCACGAGGTAACAAACTCGATTGATGCCGGAGCAATCTTGTGGTTTACACCAGTTGCTTATCCCTCAGGTGCGAGATTAAAGACAATTCAATTGCTTTTGCTGACAGAAGCTATCGCCGGTTTGGAACAACTTCTGACTACTCCTGTGGAGGAATGGCGCGCTCAACCACAAATTCACTCAAACTCCAGCTGGAATCCGTTCCCCTGTCGGGAAGACTTCACGATCAATTGTGAGTTCAACGCTCAATCGGCCTTTAATTTTGTCTGCGCCTACTCCGAGTCAAATTTTCCTATCGCAATTGATGATGGGAACGCAGTTTACCCCGTAAAAGATGCCATTCATATTATTCCTATTGACGCCCCTATTGCGTCAATCAATGCTTCAGAATGCATATCAGTACAATTTGCTGAGGGAACAGTCATTTTTTTGTTAAAAGGCAAGGAGTAGTTCAAGTAAAATTTTTAAGATAGATTTTTGCTATTTGAACTTTCAGTGTTGAGTTTTTGCATTCGCATTTCAAATGCCGCGCAAACATAACCCAAATTTTCCTCGGGGGTACAGACACAGTCAGTCGTACAACTTACCCTCAACACAGCCAATTTATGCCAGTTCATCCGACCGAATAGAACCTCGGTCGCTGTCTCGAAGAATTCTGTCCTGGATTCCAAAATTATTCCTGGCAGGTGTGGTTTTGGTGACATTTTCGCTATACCCTGAATCCCAACTGGAAACCAGCCGCGACTTTGGTGAAGTATGGGGAGTTCAAAAACACCACTTGTCAGATTCGATTTCAGAGGAAATTTTCGCTAATGAATTTCCAAGCATCGTCACCATTAATAGTGACCAATCGAATTTTGATGCAATTGTTCATTACAACATCAAACCTGACCTGAACTCGTTTATTGACGATACCATCGCACGCTATGGTCCGGATTACGCAGCAGTTGTTGTCTTGCAACCGCACACAGGTCGAATTCTGGCAATGTCGAGTTTTGTCAAAGACAACAGCCTGAATCACAACCTCGCGGTGCATTCTGGTTTTCCGGCAGCCTCATTGTTCAAAATCGTGACGGCCGCTGCAGCTATTGATACCGGGGTTGCCCGACCGGGTTCAATCTATCAATATAACGGAAAGAATTCATCGCTGTACAAGTCTAATGTACTGCGGCACAAGACCAACAAATGGACCAGAAACACTTCTCTTAGTCAAGCATTTGCATTATCGATCAACACTGTTTTCGGCAGAATCGGGATTTATGATGTTGGGGCGGAAACTCTAAAGACCTATGCAGATGTTTTCGGTTTCAACCGCCCTGTACCAGTTGACTTCTCCATTGAATCGAGTAAAACGGGATTTCATTCTGGTGACGAATGGTCGATAGCAGAAGCCGCTTCAGGCTATACTTTGGATACAACCATCTCTCCAGTTCATGCAGCTATGCTGGCATCTGTGATTGCGAACGATGGGGTGCTGGTTGAACCCAGTCTGATTGACTTTGCAGTAGATACTTCCGGCCCTTTGCTCTATAGGTCTGAACCAGATTCTGCTCGGGTGTTCGATAAGAAGACTTCAGATGAATTGCGGGTTCTGATGAGAGCCACTGTAAAAAAAGGTTCTGCAAAGAAGCACTTCAGAACATTCTTTAAAGGGCCCTATGTCAACCTGGATGTCGGTGGTAAAACCGGATCACTGACGGGGCAAAACCCAAAGGGTAAAACAGAATGGTTCGTTGGTTACGGTGACTCAGGTAAAGACAAAGTTGCCATCGCGGCAGTGGTGGTAAACAAAGAAAAGTGGTACATCAAACCTGCGAGGCTCGCCCGCTTCGTTCTCGAAGAATACTTCAAACATGATACGCAGGGCTAGCAATTTAACCGATGCGACAAAGTTTCAATTCAACTCTCGCATCAACAAAAATACGTCAGGTGTTTCATATTTCTGAAAACTTTCCGATTAGTGCTTAATCACAGAGTGATTTCAGTGCGCCTGCTTTTGAAACAAACATGAAGCAATATTTGGATGCTGTGCGTCACGTGCTTGAACACGGCCGTCGTAAGGAAAATCGCACCGGCGTTGATACCCTGTCAACGTTCAACTACAACTATCAAATCGATCTTCGCGATGGGTTTCCTCTACTGACCACCAAGGAAATTTCCTGGAAGAACATCGTCATTGAAAATTTGTGGTTTTTGTCCGGAAACACCAATATCGGTCTGCTTCGCAAACATGGCTGTAAATTTTGGGACCCTTGGGCAGATGAGGATGGCAATGTTCCAAGCGCCTACGGAAACTTCTGGCGTTCATTTCCAATGCCTGAAGGTGTAAATGACAAGTCCAATGACCAAATCATCTGGATTCTCGATCAAATCAAGAAAAATCCGATGAGTCGCCGACATGTCGTTTCAGCATGGGCACCTTCCAACGCTCAGAGCAGCTATTTGCCACCATGCCACGCATTTTGGGTGATGAATGTTCAGTTCGATGAAAATGATGAACCTATCTTGTGCCTGCATCTAACACAACGCAGTGCAGATATCGCCCTTGGTGTTCCATACAACATTGCCGGTTACGCACTGATTCTTGAACTTTTATCTCATTTGACCGGTATCCGCGCAGGGGTTTTTGGACATACTCTTGTGGACGCACATGTTTACACCTGCAAACCTGACGGTTCAGATAGCGAATATGATCATGTGCCAGGATTGCTTGAACAGTTAAAGCGAGTACCGCGCAAACTGCCGCAAATCAATATTTCCGACTCGATTAAGTCGCTGGATGATATCGAGGATATCCTAGATGCATCCACCGAGCAGATTCTAGACATTTTTCAGATTTCCAACTACAGTCCCTACGAGGCGATCAAATTTCGCGTGGCGGTTTGACCGATAAATCCCGGTGAAACAGAAAGCCAGGATTATCGTAGCCATGACTGCCGATGGGGTGATTGGGTTAAACGGCAAAATTCCCTGGCACTACTCCGCCGATTTGCGCCGTTTCAAGCAGTTGACACTCAATTCCACTGTAATCATGGGGCGGAAGACTTGGGAGTCGCTGCCTACAAAACCTCTGCCAGAGCGACAGAACATCGTCGTTACGAGCACCAGCCATCCCAATACTGAACACTATTCAGATTTGGTACAGGCACTGAAAAATGCGCGATATGAAGATGTCTGGATTATCGGTGGGGCTGCACTCTATCGTGAGGCCATCAATTACTGTAGCATCCTTGACATCACTTATGTCCCGGACAAAATAAAAGATGAGTCAGCAATTCGATTTCCTAAAATTGACTGGTCCCGTTGGACTGCTGGCCCCAAGATTCAATTTCAAGAGAATGAACACCTGTTTCGTCAACAGTTTACACTTCGACAAATATAAACGCCGACATGAAAATAGAAACCAACGACATCATAACAAACTACGAAACTACTGGTCAATCAGAGGGTGATATTGTGGTGCTCAGCCACTCACTCGGATCAAGTCTGATCATGTGGGAGCCACAAATCGATAAATTTTCCAAGAATTTTCAAATTCTGCGTTATGACACCCGCGGGCATGGAATTTCTTCAGCACCGCCTGGCTCATATACGATGGAATTGTTGGTTGATGATGCAGTCGCACTCCTTGATGCACTGGGTATCGAAAATGTGCATTGGGTTGGACTGTCGATGGGTGGCATGATTGGCCAAGGTTTGGCTATTAAATCCCCAGAGAGACTCAAGAGCCTGACGCTTTGCAACACAATGTCTGTGATTCGGGAGGAAATGAAGGAGATTTGGAAGAACCGAATCCAGACAGGCGAGCGTTTCGGTATGCATCATCTGGTCGAATTTACAATGGAAAGGTGGTTTACAGAAAGCTACCGAGAAATGGGGACGGAGGACTACCAAAGAATTCGCGCTCAGTTTTTGGAAACACCAGTCTACGGTTATGTAGGCTGCTGTCATGCAATCTATAACCTGAACTACGTTGAACAACTGAACCAAATTACTGTTCCGACGCACATCATTGCGGGTGATCAGGACCTGGCTACACCCGTCGCGGAGTCGCGCGTCATGCGTGATCAGATTGCTGGATCAAGTTTGACCGTCATCGAAGGTGCAGCTCATCTTTCCAATGTTGAAAAAACTGAAGCCTTCAACGCGTCATTGTCAACATTTCTCCAATCTCAGTAATTGAAGATTGTGAATCGATTTGCCCGCCCTTCTTCTCTATAAAATTCAACGTTCTCAAAGCGGTAGTCTGACAGGTCGGAACACTCCCGTTCGTCGATAATCCACTTGTTGAAGCTACTCGTCGATTTGCGACTAAGGTCTTTCGTCACACCAGACTGTCTACGGCGCGTTCCCAATCCGGAATTTTGTCGCACTAAATTTGCACCATTTATGTGAATTTGCGCCATTTCGGTGCATATTCAGCGAAAATTACCTAGAATTCAATTAATTTTACTGGCATGAAAATTGCTGTATTAAAAGTAAATACAAATTGTGGAGGTACCACATGAAACTCGTCACTGCCATTATCAAACCGTTCAAATTGGACGATATCAGGGAAGCACTTTCGGATATTGGAATTCAAGGAATGACTGTATCGGAAGTCAAGGGCTTCGGACGACAAAAAGGACATACTGAACTTTACAGAGGCGCAGAGTATGTTGTCGATTTTGTTCCGAAAATCAAACTGGAAATAGCAGTATCAGCCAACCGGGTCGATGATGTGATCGACACCGTTAGAAGAATCGCGCTGACTGGGCAAATTGGGGATGGCAAGATTTTTGTATCCGAACTCGAAAACGTCATCCGTATCCGTACAGGAGAAATGGATGAAAGCGCGATTTAACTACCAACCTTAACCGAACGATGAAGTTAAAAATACTGATATTTACCCTGCTGTCCCTGGCATATTGCCCCGTAGCATTCGCCGAGGACACACTCAGCCCCGGAAATACGGCTTGGCTGCTCACCTCAACTGCCCTGGTACTGATGATGACAATACCAGGACTCTCCCTGTTCTACGCTGGCCTCGTGCGAAGCAAAAATGTCCTGTCAATTCTAATGCAATGCTTCACCATCACCTGCGTGGTCAGCGTCGTTTGGCTTATTGCCGGATACTCATTGGCCTTTGATGATCTAGGTAATAACTTTATCGGCGGACTTGGAAAATTTCTATTTGCCGGCGTGGTCGAAGAGAGCATGTCGGGTGATGTGCCAGAATCTGCTTTTGCACTTTTTCAGGCAACATTTGCCATCATTGCAGTCGCATTGATTGTCGGCGGCTTTGCAGAAAGAATTAAATTCTCAGCGGTCGTCGTTTTCGCAATTCTTTGGATATTGCTGATTTATGCACCGATCGCGCACTGGGTGTGGGGCGGTGGCTGGCTAGGTTCACTTGGGGTACTTGATTTCGCCGGCGGCAATGTTGTCCATATTACTGCGGGAATGTCCGCGCTCGTAGGTGCCATCGTATTGGGTAATCGAAAGGGTTTTCCCAGTGGCTCCATGATGCCACACAACATGACTCTAACCATGATTGGTGCCGGAATGCTGTGGGTTGGATGGTTTGGATTCAATGGCGGCAGTGCCGTTGCAGCCAATCAGGATGCAGCTATGGCCATGCTGGTCACACATATTTGTGCCGCTTCTGCAGCGCTTTCATTTGTTGTTACCGAGTATTTGTTTCGTAAATCCGCTACTGCGCTTGCAGCAGCGACCGGCATGGTGGCAGGGCTGGTTGCAATTACCCCCGCATCCGGTTTTGTAGGGCCAGCTGGCGCACTGGTCATTGGAATGGTGACCGGACCGATTTCATACCTCGCAGTCCAAATGATCAAGCAAAGACTGCAACTTGATGACTCGCTGGATGTATTTCCGGTTCATGGCATCGCCGGAATTGTCGGCACAATTCTCACTGGTATATTTGCATCGGCAAACCTCGGTGTTTTTAGTGGCCAAGGCATGGACAATGCAATCGGTGCTCAAGTCATGATTCAGTTTATCGGGGTAGTTGCAACTGTGGCTTATACCCTGGTAGTCACTTACATTGTTTTCAAGATTACAGGGCTTCTCGTTGGTGGGCTGCGAGTGAGTTCGGAGAGCGAAGTACAGGGACTTGATGTATCAACACATGATGAACGCGGGTATCACTTCTAAGTTTAGAACTATTCCATATCCAACCAAAACAATAAATTACCTCGCGTTTATTGCCGTTTGGGTCTGATTCGCCCGCCTCAGCGAACAGGCCCATTTTTTTCCAGCCAACACCATGTAGATTTGACCTTGCTATATCATTTACCGTCTGAACAGATGTACATATTTGAAATTGCAGTGTGACTGTTAAAATTCTCGCCTTCGCCGGTAGCACCAGAACCCGGTCGTACAACAAAATGCTGATTCAGAACGCCGCTCAGTTTGCTGAACAACACGGTGCCGACGTTAACTTGATTGACCTTCGCGATTATCCGATGCCGTTGTATGACGGCGATTTAGAGGAAAGGGATGGTGTTCCTGAAAACGCACTTAAACTTAGAAGGACAATGTGCGAGCATCACGGTCTACTGCTCAGCTGTCCTGAATACAACAGCGCAATCACTGCAGTGCTGAAAAACTCTATTGATTGGGTTTCTCGACCCGTTCCGGACGAACCATCGCTCGCTGCGTTTACGGGAAAAACTGTCTCACTTCTTGCTACTTCCCCTGGCGCACTCGGTGGATTGAGAACCCTGGTCAGCGTCCGCACGATTCTTGGAAATCTTGGCATGATTGTCCTGCCAAAACAGTACGCACTACCAAATGCCCGGCAAGTATTTGACGCAGATGGGACTCTAGTTGATGAAGCAGTCCGAAAGCAGGTATCTGATGTCAGTGGGCAATTGGTTTCATTCACTTCCAGGCTTGTGCGACAGGCTGGATAGTTTCAAGTAATCATGTACACAGCTTTCGCTGATTCCTATCCTGTCCGCCGAGACCGATTGGCGCAGCAGATGCAAAGCACAGCCAATGCTGCAGTTCGATTAAAAAAGGATACTTCCAACCTCTTTCGCGATCGCATTGATGGCCAAAACCAGGAACTGTCCGTGCGCGACTTCAATCATCTGCTTGAGATTGATATTGAAAACCAGACGCTGGTTTCCGAAGGGATGAACCCTTATGGTGAACTGGTTGACGCAACACTCCAATACGGATTCATGCCAATGGTCGTTCCGCAACTTAACACCATTACGATTGGTGGTGCAGTCGCAGGCATCGGAATTGAGTCCACATCTTTTAAGTTCGGTCTGCCTCACGAAACTGTCACAGAAATGGAGGTTCTGCTGGCTGATGGGTCAATTGTCAACTGTACGCCATCCAATGAGCACGCCGATCTCTACTTTGGACTGCCAAATTCATATGGTACTTTGGGTTATGTCCTGAAACTAAAAACCCCCGCTCTGCCAGTCAAACAATTCGTCAAACTCAACCACAAACTTTATCGGGACACAGAAGAATTTTTTGGCGTAATCGCAGCGCTTCGCAACTCCGACATCGACTTTTTGGATGGCAGTGTATTTGGACGAAATGAATATTACCTGACTATTGGACAGTTCACAGACACAGCTCCTTTTACCAGTGACTACACTTATCTCGACATCTACTACAAATCCATCCCCGAAAAAGAGACCGACTATCTGACTGTTAAAGACTACATCTGGCGATGGGATACCGATTGGTTTTGGTGCTCAAAAAATTTATACGTCCAAAACGGCTTTATGAGAAGATTGGTGGGAAAGAAAAGACTGAACTCGCGCACCTATACCAAGGTCATGCGCTGGAATTCAAAATGGGGAATCACGAATTTTCTAAATCGAATGGGGGGTTATCATTCTGAGTCAGTCATCCAGGACATCGATATTCCGATTGAAAACGCAACGGAATTTCTCGATTTTCTCTTGCGCGAAATTGGTGTTTTACCCATTTGGATTTGCCCAGTCGGAACCAGTGATAAATCTGATCAGTTTCCATTATTTCCCATGAACCCGAATTCAACGTACATCAACTTCGGTTTTTGGGATTCTGTCAAGTCAAGACAGAAGAACCCTCCGGGTTATCTCAATCGTAAAATTGAACGAAAAACAGCAGATCTTGGCGGAATTAAATCGCTATATTCTGATGCGTACTATGAAGAAGATGAATTCTGGACCATTTACCGTAGCGAAAACTACTGGGCACTCAAGGAACGATATGACCCGAACGGCAAGTTTCTAAATTTGTATGAAAAAAGCGTACTTCGCAAATAGTTGGTCTTTTGTCTGGATAGCTGGACTGATTTTGGTATTTCTCGCTGCAAACACTGCCAACGCGGAAACAATAAAAGTCAATACTACAGAATTACAGCAGCTCATTAAGGAAGGAGTTCCTGTGATTGACGTGCGTACCCCTGAAGAATGGCGATATACCGGAGTCATCCCAGACAGCCATCTAATCACCTTTTTTGACAGCAGGGGCAACTATGACTTGAATGGCTGGCTCACAAAACTGTTTGAAGTTGTCACTCCCAGAAAACCGGTTGTAATCATTTGTGAAATTGGTAACCGGTCGCACTTGATCAGCAACTTTCTTTCCGCCGGGGTGGGTTTTGAACAGGTCTTTGATGCAACAGGCGGCATAAGCGCCTGGAATGCGCATTCGATGCCAATTCGGCGCTGGCCTTAATTCAAACTGCTTTTTAGGTTAGTTCGCACCAAGTCCATCAATTCGCTGTATATCAGCATCGCTCAACTGAATGTATACCGCATGGGCACTGCTGACTGCGCTGGAAATTCGACTGGCGCCTGGAATGGGCAGAATTTTTTCACCTTTCTGCAATAGCCACGCCAAAACGACCTGATAGATAGTGGTCTCGTGCTTTTCAGCAAGTTCAGACAGTAAAGCGACATCGCGAAGTGCTGTGTGGCCACTGCCGCCGCCCATCGGACTATAGGCAATATAGGTTATTGCATTCTCTTTGCAATAATCAACAAACCCATTCGTAATATCAAGTCGAAAATTAATGTTGCAGCGATTCTGGACCGAGGTGATCGTCGTGATGTCCATGGCCTCATTGAGTTCATCATAACCAACATTCGACAAACCGATATTCAGCACCTTTCCCTCAGATTGAAGCCTTGCAAGTTCACCAACTGAATCGGTGAAAGGCACAAGTGGGTCAGGGGCGTGCAGCTGATACAAGGTAATGGCTTCAACTTCCAGATCTTGCAGGCTCTTCTCGCAGGCACTACGCAGGCGTTGAGGAGAACCCCGACGTTCCCAGCGCCCTTGTGGGCGTTCCAGCCCACCCTTGGTTGCGACCACAATGTCATTGCGATCAATGGACTTGAGTGCTTGAGCAATCGTACGCTCATTCAAGCCGATATCTTGATTGTCTGTACAGTAGACGTTTGCTGTATCGATGAAATTCATGCCCGCATCGATCGCTGCATGGATTACATCAACCGCGTCTTGAAGAGGAAGGCTTCCGCGAATGCCAAGTGGCATCGCACCAAGCCCTATGGGAAAGACTTCAATGTCTGTATTACCGAGAGTTCGTCTCATAACTTCATAGCTTGTAGGAAAACCGATGCGCTAATGTTATTTGATTTGAAAGCTTGTTTCACAGGCAAAATACATCAGAAGGGTCTCAGTTGAATTCAGGTCAATAGGTTAGCCGGTGCATTATTACCGAACACTATAATCCGTCTGACAACAAGGGCGAGTAACACTGAGAATTTAAATCTATGGCGACGATTTTCGCGAATGACTTCCAGGACATGCCTTACTGGTGGGAGGCGGCACCAAGGCAGCCGCTTACTCACTCCGATTTACCACGCACAGTTGATGTTGCTGTCATCGGGTCCGGGTATACAGGTCTAAATGCCGCACTGCAAACCGCCCGAGGCGGCAGATCAACGCTGGTCCTGGAAAAAGATCTGACAGGCTACGGCTGCAGCAGTCGAAACGGAGGTCAGGCCGGAACCAGTTACAAGCCCAAGTTCGATCGTTTGGCCAAACGATTCGGAGAGCAGACCGCCCTTCTGATGGTGCAGGAAGGGCACCGAGCATTAGCATACCTTAAGCATCTGATTGCGGAAGAGCAACTTGACTGCGACTGGAATCCCTGCGGTCGCTTCATTGGTGTGCACTCGAAAGGCGCTTTTGACAAGATGGCAAGGGAGTATGCAAAAACTCCACAAGAAATTGCATTCGAATACCACATGGTGCCAAAATCGGAGCAAAGTTCCGAGATCGGTTCCGATTTGTTTAAAGGTGGATGCGTGCTGCCGGCACACGGAAGCATTCATCCAGGTAAATATCACCTGGAACTGCTTAACCGAGTGATTGACGCCGGTGCAATGGTGGCGGATCTGTGTCCTGTCAAATCAATTGAACGAAGATCCGACTCGTTTCGCCTGCAGACAGACCGAGGCACGGTCGATGCAACTGACGTTGTGCTGGCAACGAATGGCTACACGGATCAACAATTTGCCTGGCACGATCAGCGTATTTTGCCAATTGGCAGTTTCCAAATTGCAACTGAGGTTTTATCAGAAGATTTGATCGCTGCTCTGATTCCGAAAACACGAGTCATTTCAGATACGCGGCTCATTGGCAATTACTTCCGCCTTTCGCCAGACTACAAGCGATTGCTGTTCGGCGGGCGAGTCACATTCACTGAGGCCTCTTCCACATCTGGTAGCGAGACTCTATACAAGCAGATGGTCACCGTCTATCCGCAGCTCGCGGACATTAAAGTAGCTTATGCCTGGGTTGGCTACGTCGCCTATACGACGGACATCAGCCCACATCTTGGTGTGCAGGATAACCTTTACTATGCAATGGGGTATTGCGGTTCCGGAATTACCCTCTCCAGTTATTTCGGAATGAAAGTCGGTCAGAAGGTGCTTGGGAGCAGTGAAGGCAATACTGCATTAGATGGTTTGCCATTCAAACCATGGCCAAAAATCATAAAGTTTCCTGGCGTACTATCAAGTGTCACTCGGCTGGCGCGTGTTGCCGAGAGTATGGGCTTCTGATCACTGCTGCTCAGGAGGCCCAACCATTCGATCAACAAAATCAGTATTTGAGCTTCGAGTCAAAAGTTTCCGCCACTTTCTCTATGCCATGTTTCTTGATTTCGGAATTTAGGATGGCTCGATAATTGATTGCGAAACTGATCTCCTGAACAATCACATCGTAGGCCTGCCACTCTCCATTATTGCGACCCATTCGAAAATCAATTTTGACTGTCTGCCCATCACTGGTATCGATTACGACGGAAACTATGGCTCGATCTTCATTACGCCCGGGCTTTGCTTCCATAACCTTGATATGTTCCTGATACGAAACGAGCGTTTGATGGTGCTCAGTAATTGCTTTTGTCAATGTTCTGAACAAAAATCCCTTCAAAATGTTGGTGAATCGCGCCCGCTGCTCGTCAGATGCCGTTTTCCAGTGCTTGGCAAGTATTAGTTTGGTAAACTTTTCGAAATCAAGGACTGGTGTCAAATGTCGCTCAACACTTTGCTCAACGCTAACCAACAATGCTTCGTCGTTATCATAATCGACAGAAACATCACTGTAGAGTTGGTTGATCGTAGCAACTACAACGTTATGTGCACCTGAAATATCGGCCTGCAACGAATTAAAGCATCCGAAAATTACGATCAAACAAATTGGTGTAAACAACAACCTTGTGAATTTCATCAACACAATCCCGATTTGTGCACTAGCAGATTGCCCTATTATGACTGAACACCACCGTAACACGCCAAAGGAATAAGAAGTTATGTATGAAAAATACCTGGAATTCCTGGATCTTGTTTTCGAAATGCAGGCATCGAACGATGGAATTGGTTATGAAGATATTACAAGCAAACTGAATGTATCACGCAGAACCGCCGAACGCATGATGGAGGCAATTGGTGCTTCATACAAGGACAATATTGAGGTCATTCAACGTCGGCCGAAACGATGGCGAATTGTTAAGAAAATTGAGGCACCCAGTCCCACTGTTGAGGAACTCGCTGTATTGAATACGGCAGCCGAACTGTTTGATCGGGAAGGCATGCACCAGTACCAGCAATACATTACAAATCTACAAAGAAATCTCAAAGCAAATATTGAGCATACGAAACTTACCCGTCTTGATCCCGATATTGAAACACTGGAGGCAGCAGAGGTCTTTTCGCATCGACCGGGACCCGTGCAAATTCTTGAAGAAGGTTTATACGAACAGCTACAAGACGCAATCAAAGGTTTTAATCCAGTCAGTTTCGACTACACGAATGCCGAGGGAGAAACGAAGCGTCACTTTAAAGTTAACCCTTACGGATTTTTACACGGAAACAACACTCGCAGTTACCTTCTCGCGGCGATGAATCAAGCGACTTTTCCTGGGCTTACCGTATTCATTCTAACTAACATGTCAAAACTGATTGTCTACAAAAAAAAAGGGTTCAAAAAAATCGAAGATAACTCAGTTGATAACTACCTTAAGGACTGCTTTGGAGTATTTCAAGACAAAAGGGTCTACACTGTGGTCTGGCGATTCAATGCTGAATGCGCTGATCATGTCGAGAAGTGGGTATTTCATCCAACACAGACAATGAAAAGACGTCGTGATGGGCGTATTGAGGTGCAATTCAAAGCAGGCGGACTCTATGAAATGGCCTGGCATGTTGTCACCTGGGGTGACCTGATTGAAGTAGTCAGGCCTAAAAAATTGATCGACGTCCTCAGAGAGGTTAGGGATTCAATTCGTTTGCCTGATTGACAGCACCCAGGCTACGAATGGTGTACCTTTGCCATTCGACGATACTTGTGCAGCAACGGTTCCGTATAACCATTTGGCGACTCAACTCCTTGAAATACGAGTTCCAATGCAGCCTTGAAACCAACACTGGCGCCGTGGTTCTTGGCCATTGGGCGATAACCTTCGGTTCCCTGGTTCTGATTATCGACAATGACAGCAACTCGTTTGAAGATGTCCTGCACCTGATCGCGTGTAGTCAGTCCGTGCTTGAGCCAACTCGCAATTAGCTGGCTCGAAATTCTGAGCGTTGCCCGGTCTTCCATCAGGTTAATTTCATTGATATCCGGAATTTTTGAACAGCCAACACCCTCTTCAACCCAGTGAACAACATAGCCCAGGATACTCTGTGCGTTGTTTTCAAGTTCTTTGATAATCTCTTCATCAGATAACTCTTCACCCAACACTGGCGGTTGAAGTATCGTTTCAAGTTTTGTATTTTTCTTAGAAACCTTGGCTCTTTGAATCGAAACAACATTGACTTGGTGGTAATGCAGTGCGTGCAGCACCGCTAAGGTTGGTGAGGGAACCCATGCCGTATTAGCACCTGCTTCGGGGTGAACTGACTTCACTCTGTACATTGCTTTCATCAGGTCTGGCATGGTCCACATACCCTTGCCGATTTGACCCACACTGTAGACCCCGGTGTTGACACCCACCTCGACATTCCAGTCCTCATACGCGTGCAACCATGCTTCCTGCTTCATCTGATCCTTGGTGGTTGACGGTCCCAAATTCATCATCGTATGGATTTCATCACCCGTCCGGTCCAGAAAACCAGTATTAATGAAGATGACGCGATTACGGGCTTCACGGATACATTCTTTGAGATTCGCAGTGGTACGTCTCTCCTCGTCCATGATTCCGATCTTGAGTGTGTTCCGCTTCAACCCCAGTTCATCTTCGACCCGAGCAAACAGTTCCACTGTCCCAGCCACTTCTTCAGGTCCGTGCAACTTGGGCTTAACCACATATATGCTTCCGCAGCGGCTATTTGCAAAAGACTTTGCTCCTTCACCTGAAAGATTATGTATGGCACAAAGACTGATCACCATGGCATCTAAAAATCCTTCAGGAATCTCATCACCGTCCTTGGTAAGAACCGCATCGGTATACATATGTATACCGACATGTCGAACCAGCATCATACTCCTCGCTGATACTGTCGTGAGCATACCGTATGGATTGGTAAATTCCATGTCTGCATTGAGCGACCGTTTAATGACTTTTCCGCCTTTCTTAAACTCCGCTGTCAAAGTGCCCTTCATCAAATTCAGCCAGTTTCGATAGGCATGAGTTTTATCTTCAGCATCCACAGCCGAAACTGCATCTTCAAAATCCTGAATGGTAGTGACTGCAGCTTCCATACTGATATCGTAAACACCCGCAAGATCCTTTTTACCGATGAAGGAGTTTCGATCAAACTGCAGTCGCATGAATAGACCGTTGTTGTAAAGCAAGATTTCAGAAGGCTCGTACATTAGTCCACGAAATCCGGCAAACTGTCCTTGTGACTTAAGCGTTGTGTGTTCCCCACTTTTCAATGTAGCGTGCACGCGAAGTGTACGGCGGCCAGCCGGAACAATTGCGTACTGAACAACGTCCGCGTGACTACCATTTTCCAACGGTACGACCCGGTCTAGAAAGTCGCGAACCCACTGAATCACCCTTTTGCCGCGTTGCCAGTCAAACTTTTCGGGCGGTGGGGCAGGTTCATCTTCCGGCTCAGCAACACCGGAGGTATAAAGAGCATCGTACAGGCTTCCCCAACGGGCGTTGGCAGCATTGAGTGCATAACGGGCATTATCAACTGGCACTACCAATTGCGGGGCACTCACATCAGAAATCTCACGGTCAACGTCCTCTACTTCAACTTTGAATGCCGGACCCTCTTTAACCAGATAGCCAATTTCGCTCAGGAATTTTCGACTGTCACCAATACTGGCTGATATACCTGCGTCGGAAGCATACCAATCATCGATTTTGGCCTGCAGTTGATCTCGTTTTAAGAGCAGCTGCTTGTTATTCTCACCAAAATCTTCAACAATTTTGGCAAGTGCTTTCCAAAACGAGTCTGGAGATATTCCTGTCCCAGGAGTAATTTCTTGTGCGACTAAATCATGCAGACACTGGCTAATTTTCAGTGAACCTTCGTCGACGTATTGACTGTTGTGTTTAGACATTGGGAAAATCTAATGGTGAAGTTTCAGTTATTGACATCTCTGCTACCCAACGAGAGACTGAATCTCGCTGCCCGGTGCAGTTTCGCCCATACATTATTATGGGCGTCAAACACATGAATTATGCAATATCGTTGGTAGCTAATCACCTGGTATGAAAACCGTTTGAGGAATTGAAACAATTTTATCCGTTGTTTCTGAGGATGTTTGCCGCTTGGTTTTCAATGACAGTTGAACGGCAGTAAGCGAAATACAAACGAGCATACTCTTCGTCTGCAGGTAGCTGGAGACTCCGAATTAAGCGTCAGTAAATTATGCCGAACGAAACGATCCCGCGACTTGATTTATATGTTATGAATTGTGTTTAATACGCACAAGGTAGCGCATGCGCTCTACTTCAAATAATTGCCTCCTTTGGTAAGCTTATCAACCGATTACGACGGTTTCCGCTAGAATGCCGCACTCTACCTATCTCCCCCACAAAATGGGGTCTGCAAGGATTTCCCCTGAAGGTCAATTTGAAGCTGGATCATTTCAAGAGTTTACCCTCGTTTATACGGCCGGATATTTTGGAATCGACGATACAGGGTCCATTAAGATCGTCCATAGATTTGCTTCAGATATGGGCAGGCCTCAGTTCGACAACCCCAGTGCACCGAATTACACAACAGTTGAAGCCTCGAACGGAGCTGTTTTACATGTTGAATATGATCCCAAAAGGAATATACGTCCATGGGACAAGACACTCTACATCAAGGTTGTACGAGGTTTCCTAAGAGAGGGAGATCAGATTTCTGTAAGGTTTGGTGACCGTAGCCAGGGAAGCCCAGGAATTAGGGTCCAGACATTCTGCGAAAAGACTTTCGAGTTTCGAGTCTTGGTCGATGCCATCGCTACGTACGAATATGTTGTTCTGCCTCACCAGCCTGTCATTGAAATTGTTTCAGGACCACCCGTTGTCTACCAGGCAGTTCTTCCGACACTGAGACGAAAATCTCAAGCATTTCGGCTCTGCATAAAGGGGGTTGATCGTTGGGGGAATCCTTCCGATCAATGTGATACACAATTCAAGGTTCGTTCAAATCTCAAAATCAACGGACTGCCATCCAACACTTGCATGAACAAGGGAAAATTCACCCGAATCATCGAGAATCTACAAGCCCTGGAATCCGGAGATTTAATCATTGAGCTGTTGGATGAAAATGACAAAACAGTCGCTAGTAGCAACCCTTGTCGAATTGTCGACAGCAGTGATTTGCTGCCTTTTTGGGGTGATTTGCATGGGCAATCTGAAGAAACCATCGGCACAAACTCAGCGCGCGAATTTTATGAATTTGCTCGTGATAAGGCTTTTCTTGACGTTTGCGTCCACCAAGGGAATGATTTTCAGATTACTACCGAATTCTGGAATCACCTGAACGAACTTTCAGCTGAATTTACGGAAAATGACCGGTTCATCACATTTCCAGGATGGGAGTGGTCAGGAAATACCGGACTCGGCGGCGATCGAAATGTTCTGCACATGCGAGAAGGACGCCAGATTCATCGTTCGTCGCATGCCTTGGTCGACGACCATTCAGATATTGAAACAGACGCAAACTCTGCGAATGATTTGTTTGATGTCTTGAAAGACGAAGACTGTGTGGTATTTGCTCACATTGGCGGTCGTTATGCGGACATAACAGTTGCTCACGACAAACGACACGAAAAGGCAGTTGAGGTTCATTCCGCCTGGGGCACGTTCGAGTGGCTCATTCAAGATGCACTCGAACAAGGGTATAGAGTGGGGATAGTGTCGAATTCAGACGGACACAAAGGCCGTCCTGGTGCATCGCATCCGGGCGCGACTAAATTCGGAGCCTATGGAGGATTGACTTGCGTGCTGGCTCCCGAGTTGACTCGGGCAGGCATCATGGAAGGGCTAAGAAGGAGACATCACTACGGGACGACGGGAAACAGAGTCATTTTGAGTACGCATGTGTTATTTGACCAGTCCGCCGAACTTATTCTGGAAAACCCCGATGGAAAGGAGCAAGCAAAACCGTGCACCAGAGCGATGATGGGCGACATTGTGCGCTGTGATCAAGAAGTGGTTACTTTTGAAATTGACCTGCATAGTCCATCACCGATTGAGAGGATAGATATTCGAAACGGATTGGAGACACTTGAAGTCTATAGACCTTATGATGAACAAAGTCTTGGAAGACGCATTCGCGTATTGTGGGAGGGATCTGAATATCGAGGTCGAGGTCGCGAAACGATTTGGGATGGGTTTGCTCAATTGACCGACAACGAGTTTGAATCGCTAATCCCAATCAATCGTTACAATCTGGATAAGAAATTCGAGCAGACAGAGAACGGGCGAGTTGAATGGACTGCTTTAACGACGGGTGGATTCGGAGGATTTGATGCCATATTGAAGTCTCCATACGCAGGAATTTTGGAAATCAATACTCATCTAGTGAAGGAATCAATATCGATTGAGGATATTGGACGCGATGAGTTGATCTTTGCGAATAATGGTATCGACCGTAGAATCAGAATCTTTCGACTACCCGATGTCAATCCGCATCACCGAGAAACATTAACACGTCGAATCCAGCTTGTTGACCATCGCGACAATGCGCTTTATGTACGAATTACCCACGAAGACGGGCATTTCACATGGTCTAGTCCAATCTACATTTATTGTTAAATCAAGAAGACAAACAACAATGACATTGAACGCCCCTTGAGCTGGAATAATCGGTTTCGCCGATCAAAATTGCTTTGAGTAGCTGATCCAGAATTTACTGCTGCAAACGAGGTTTCGAACGAGAACAAGTCTGAATTATTCATTTGTTAAAATCAACATAGTAGATGCTATTTCATATACATCCCTGCTAAATAAAGCCGGAGTTCGGGTATGAGAATTTTTTTGGTAGTCGCAATATTTCTCGGTTGCAGCATTGCGACATATTTTTACCAGACTAGTGTGCCGCTCTTGATCGCGGCAATGTGGATCGTTGGTACGCTTATTGCTTGACAATATTTCATCGAAAACCAGCTACAAGAAATCCTGTGGGAATTGCAGCAATTGTCAGTTGTAGCATATTGTCAACTTTTGACACATTTGTCGGTTCGCCGCTTGTCAATGTCGCATGGTGGGGCGTTTACATTACGATCATTTACATGGTATTGTCAGAAAAATTGGAATGAAAATATCCACTTCTTCCTGACGGGCTAATTCAACTGTGAACTGAATCCTTCCTATAAATTCTCGCACGGGCTGATTACTTGGTATGAGCGATCAGTCTGAGTTCGATTTTTCAGGCCAAACCGTCATGGCCGCAGGCTGATCGTTGGTATGGCAGTGTGCACCGCCACCTGAGGCCCACGAACTTAGCATTTCAACAACATGAACATCGCGCCCTGGGAAATATGACTCAACTCGGGCTTTGGCAGCTAGATCCGTTTCTGGATTATCAAATCCCACTAGCAGTACAAATCCATTGCCCACTGTCCAATTCGCATAATTTGTATCGAAGGTCTTGCCGTTGTACTCAACAGTCGCTTCCATCGGATCACGAATGACCCGAAATCCTGCGTCCGCGATCGTTTTTGCAGCATTGTTGTAGACAGCATCATCCCGACCATCACCCGGTTTACACCTTGACGCGTGTGTACACTCAGGTACAACAACAGTATTTACATCAATAAATCTTGCAATACCGTCAACATGCCCCTTTGTGAGGTCAGTCTCTGGCATACCTTCAATAAAGATCACCTTGGACACTCCAAACCAGCGCTTTAGGTCACTCGTTGCCTGGTCCTTGGTATAACCTGAATTTCGGTCGGGATCACCTAGCGCACTCCAATTCAGAATCAAGGTGTCAACACCATTGAACTCTAAATTACCCCGCTCGTGCACAATGTCAACCTGCTCAACTGGCATGTCCAGAAATTCCGCGACCTTATCAGGAACACGGTTGTCTTTAGCGTATGGAACGTACGATCCAAAAGCACCACCCCAGGCATCGAATTCCCAGTTCTGAATTCTCATCTCGTTCCCAACCATGACATAAACAGGTCCGTTGTCGCGCATCCATGCGTTATCGTTTGGCAGAATGTGCCAGGTAATGTTAGGATGGTCCGGATCTAAACCCACCTCTTGGATTGCAGCCCGTGCCTGATTTTTAATACGCTCTGTATCACACAACAGGTGTAATTTCTGGTATTGAACAATGACGCTTGCCATTTTGGCAAATGCCACTTCAAATGTTTTTTCGTAAGGCCCCGGCCACTGCAGCCAAATTGCCTCTTGAGGTTCCCATTCGGCGGGTACACGCCGTTGAGAAAGTTGATCAGCCATTGTTAGTGAGGAGACCGATATCGCGGTCAACAGCAGAAGGATTGAAACCAGATTGATTCGAATTAATGGCTGCGCAACCTTCAAAACAGATAGACTTAAAACTTACAAAGATGGATCGTTCCGATTTGACTGCCGCTGAATTGCAGCGCTTCACCACTTTCGCTTTCGGACCCTCTTGGTTGCTTCATCGGTTCCGTCATGAAATGAACCAAACCACCGATCCCATGGCATTTCTATTGTTCCGTAGTTGCACTTGATATGTTTATGGTGCAGTTGATGGAAAAAATTACCGAGATCTACTCTTTTCTTGCCACCAATCTGCAGTCCCTCAAAACCGCAATGCGAAGTACTTGCCCCAATGGTGTTGTAGTATGCATGAAACAAAAAGTGCAACGGGTGAGACAGAATGACAAAGTGAATCAAAAAACTGGAAAAATAAAAAATATGCTCTATGGGATGCATGGAAATCCCGGCCCAGGGGCCGATATTCACATTACGGTGATGGAGTGCATGAGCGACCTTGTATAGCGGCGGCCAATGAAGCCAACGATGAATCCAGTAAAAGTGCATTGATGACCAAATTGGAATCAGCACAAACATTGCGACGAACCACACCGGATTGTCCACAATGACGAGCATTGGCAGATGTCCGTTAACGCTCAGCCAAAAATAAAGTACTTCATAGGTACTCCAGATCAAAACGCCGCTACCCAGTGTCCAGAACATATTGTCCAACACCTGATTGCCAAAGTTGTGAACCTTGCTGTTCCGTTTCTGACCCTGCTCTTCATACTTCAAATCGCTTCCCTGCTTTCTGAAAGTGTAGAAATAAAGATGCAGCAACCCCGCAACTGACAGCATGATGATCAGATTACGCAGCCAAATGGATGCAATCCAGTCGAAAGACAGATTTTTCATTTCGTCTGCAGTCGGCTGGAATACGAAGTAAACAACGCATGCCAAAGCCAGGCAAAAAAGCTGCATGCTAATCGTAAGCCAGGATGCCGCTAGCCATCGCACGATGCCGCTGAGGTTGGGCGGCCAATCAAATATCGGGTTTAACTGAACCGGAATTTCGGGCGTATATTGAAATCGGGCACCGCGTTTTGCAGAGATCACATCCATTTATGTCACCGTAAATTCGATGTGCAGTTTCACTTAGAAACAGGCTTTTTTAGATTCGGTGCGCGATATTTTAGCCGAGATATATTGTGGCTGGTTTTTGAATGTTGGAATTTGGCAGATGATGCCCAGAGAATTTTGGCAGTCTGAAAATATTATGCCCGGCAGTACCTACTTTCACACGGAATTTCTCCGCACTATCATCGGCGCGAAACGTTTTCACTTCTGAGTTCGAGATGGATTCAGGTGGTACCCATTTGCTATTGCCGCCGGGCAAATCGATTGACCCAGCATCATTTGAGAACTTCTGGATCAGAAATAAATTGGTAGTCAAAGTGCGGTATGCACTTGTGAACATACAACCACTCGAACAGCTCGAGTGTTATATGGTCAAGCCTCACGGGCAATTAGTACGGGTTAGCTTAATACATTACTGTACTTCCACATCCCGCCTATCAACGTTGTAGTCTTCAACGACCCTTCAGGGACCTCACGGGTCCAGGGAGACCTAATCTTGAGGGAGGCTTCCCGCTTAGATGCTTTCAGCGGTTATCCCGTCCATACATAGCTACCCAGCAATGCCACTGGCGTGACAACTGGAACACCAGAGGTATGTCCACTCCGGTCCTTTCGTACTAGGAGCAGCTCCTCTCAAGTCTCCAGCGCCCACAGCAGATAGGGACCAAACTGTCTCACGACGTTCTAAACCCAGCTCGCGTACCTCTTTAAATGGCGAACAGCCATACCCTTGGGACCGGCTCCAGCCCCAGGATGAGATGAGCCGACATCGAGGTGCCAAACACCCCCGTCGATATGGACTCTTGGGGGGTATCAGCCTGTTATCCCCGGAGTACCTTTTATCCGATTAGCGATGGCCTTTCCATACAGAACCACCGGATCACTAAGACCTGCTTTCGCACCTGCTCGACGTGTCTGTCTCGCAGTCAAGCATCCTTATGCCTTTACACTATCCGCACGATTTCCGACCGTACTTAGGATACCTTTGCGCTCCTCCGTTACTCTTTGGGAGGAAACCGCCCCAGTTAAACTACCCACCACACACTGTCCCGGATCCGGATAACGGACCTCGGTTAGAACCCCAAATATATTAGGGTGGTATTCCTCTGTTTGGCTCCACCAGAACTAGCGTCCTGGCTTCAAAGCCTCCCACCTATTCAGTACAAACATATTCAAGATCCAGTATGAAGCTGTAGTAAAGGTTCACGGGGTCTTTCCGTCTAGCTGCGGGTACGCTGCATCTTCACAGCGAGTTCAATTTCGCTGAGTCCCGGGTGGAGACAGTGTGGCCATCGTTACGCCATTCGTGCAGGTCGGAACTTACCCGACAAGGAATTTCGCTACCTTAGGACCGTTATAGTTACGGCCGCCGTTCACCGGGGCTTCGATTGAAAGCTTCGCCCTAGAGCTAACCTCCGCACTT
The DNA here is from genome assembly GCA_022823625.1 of Gammaproteobacteria bacterium. Lineage (GTDB taxonomy): Bacteria > Pseudomonadota > Gammaproteobacteria > Arenicellales > JAJDZL01 > JAJDZL01. Next base: position 44,609 of record JAJEHQ010000018.1, on the reverse strand, counting down.
AACCTTCCGGCACCGGGCAGGCGTCACACCCTATACGTCCTCTTGCGAGTTTGCAGAGTGCTATGTTTTTAGTAAACAGTCGCAGCCACCTCTTTGTTGCAACCTCCTTCTGCTCCAGCCGCAGGGCCTTCACATACCAGAGGCACACCTTCTCCCGAAGTTACGGTGTCATTTTGCCGAGTTCCTTCACCCGAGTTCTCTCAAGCGCCTTGGGCTTCTCGCCCCGCCCACCTGTGTCGGTTTGGGGTACGGTCGCGTATAACATAAGTTTAGAGGCTTTTCCTGGAAGCATGGCATCAATCACTTCGCATCGTAATGTGCTCGTCATCACGCCTCAGAATATGCACTTCCGGATTTTCCTGGAAATGCTTCCTACACGCTTGAACCGGGATATCCAACACCCGGCTGACCTAGCCTTCTCCGTCCCCCCATCACTGTTATACACGGTTCAGGAATATTAACCTGATTCCCATCGACTACGCCTTTCGGCCTCGCCTTAGGGTCCGACTCACCCTGCGCCGATTAACGTGGCGCAGGAAACCTTGGGCTTCCGGCGAGGGGGTTTTTCACCCCCTTTATCGCTACTCATGTCAGCATTCGCACTTCTGATACCTCCAGCATGCCTTACAGCACACCTTCGACAGCTTACAGAACGCTCCCCTACCATGCGTGATTACACGCATCCGCAGCTTCGGTACATTGCTTAAGCCCCGTTGAATCTTCCGCGCAGGCCGACTCGACCAGTGAGCTGTTACGCTTTCTTTAAAGGATGGCTGCTTCTAAGCCAACCTCCTGGCTGTCTGGGCCTTCCCACATCGTTTCCCACTGAGCAATGATTTAAGGACCTTAGCTGGCGGTCTGGGCTGTTTCCCTTTCGACCACGGAACTTATCTCCCGTAGTCTGTCTCCCGTGATTGCACTTCTCGGTATTCGGAGTTTGCAATGGGTTGGTACCGCTGGATGCAGCCCTAGCCATAACAGTGCTCTACCCCCGAGAGTGAGACACGAGGCGCTACCTAAATAGCTTTCGGGGAGAACCAGCTATCTCCGAACTTGATTAGCCTTTCACTCCTACCCACAGCTCATCCACTAATTTTTCAACATTAGTTGGTTCGGTCCTCCAGCACGTGTTACCGCGCCTTCAACCTGGCCATAGGTAGATCGTCCGGTTTCGGGTCTACTCCCAGAGACTCAATCGCCCTATTCAGACTCGGTTTCCCTACGGCTCCCCTAAACGGTTAACCTTGCCACTGAGAAGTAAGTCGCTGACCCATTATACAAAAGGTACGCCGTCACCCCGGTCAGACCGAGGCTCCGACTGCTTGTACGCATACGGTTTCAGGTTCTATTTCACTCCCCTAACAGGGGTTCTTTTCGCCTTTCCCTCACGGTACTGGTTCACTATCGGTCGGTAGGTAGTATTTAGCCTTGGAGGATGGTCCCCCCATCTTCAAACAGGATTTCTCGTGTCCCGCCCTACTTGTCGCACACCTAGTTCCACACACAACCTTTCGTTTACAGGGCTATCACCTACTATGGCCGGACTTTCCAGACCGTTCAACTAGGCTGCGTGCTAAAGAGTGCTGGCTGATCCCGTTTCGCTCGCCACTACTCAGGGAATCTCGGTTGATTTCTTTTCCTCCGGTTACTTAGATGTTTCAGTTCACCGGGTTCGCCTTTACATCCTATGTATTCAGATGTAAATACCGCCGAAGCGGTGGGTTTCCCCATTCGGACATCCTCGGATCAAAGCCTGTTTGCCGACTCCCCGAGGCTTATCGCAGACTACCACGTCCTTCATCGCCTCCTACCGCCAAGGCATCCACCGTACGCGCTTACTCGCTTGACCACATAACCTCGAGATGTTCGAATGAACTTCTTTCGATTTCATGATCACTTTTGAATGCTGCATACCCAATGCGTCATGCATGATTGCTCATGCATGCGCATTCGCGCCTTTGACTACCAAATTTTAAAAGAACACCAACACCTGATCATGCACCCAGCATGATCAGTAAAAAAGAACTGGTGGAGCTGATCGGGTTCGAACCGACGACCTCCGGCTTGCAAAGCCGGCGCTCTCCCGACTGAGCTACAGCCCCTGACTGA
>JAJEHQ010000018.1:0-40000 GCA_022823625.1 Gammaproteobacteria bacterium | reverse complement strand
TTGTTTGCTTCGGTGCATCTCCAACAAAGAACAGTCTGCCAGCAGGTGCATGATATCTTGCGACACATCCGCTCAATTCAATGAACACCATATCGGCGTACTTCAAAGGCTTGTCTTCCCAGGTTGAATGCTCATGGTCTAAGTTGTCAGTCGTACGAAGAAGCGGTACAAAAGCCGGATAGGTACCACCATGATGCAACATTGCCTGGTAAATTGCAGCCATCACATCTCGCTGAAGCACACCTAGTCCAGCAGTTGCGATACCAGACATCAACATTGCATCAGTAATCTTTGCAGCTCGTCTGGCATACTCGATCTCCTGTGGTGATTTAACCAGTCGACATTCACTGACTACATCGGAAGCATCGACGAACTCTGAATTGGGCAATGAGTCCTGAATGCACTGTGCAATACCGTATGGAAAATAGGAACTGTTCGCCTCAAAACCAATCCGGGCATTAGAAAGGCCTTCCTCTGAAATTGTTTGTACGGTAGTGTTGACGGGTTCAACATACTGTTCAGACACATCGCCACCAGCACCAGCACTGTCTGAATATGGACAGTGGCGTACATTCGGCACCTCATCACGAATTGTCGGTCCTTCCATCGCTCTTGTGATCAGGCATGGTTGACCGGACTGTGGGACTACCAGCAGTTGGTAGGCGAAATAACCATGATAACTGAGGCCGGTAAGATAGCAAATGTTGTCCGGGCTTGAGATGAGCATGCCATCCAATCCGCGTTTGACCATACCGGCACGAACTCGCGAAAGGCGCTCATCATACTCCTCAGAAGAAAACGGTTGCATATGAATCGAGGAACTGGATAAATCGTTGCCGGGCTTCATTACTAGTCCTCCGGGTGGTTGTATTCAAAAATGTGAATTTAAAGCGGTAATTAAATTCGAAGCCAACAATTTGTGCAAGAATATTCCAAGTATTGATTGGTGATCGAAAAGCTGCCTCAGAGTGTTGTGCACCAAGGCTGAAAGATTGGAATATCGCCAGTTCTGAATCGATTTAGTGCTGATATGAATGTCGATTGAACAGAGCGTGTAGAAGAAGCATCACAAATATGACAAGAACAAAGACCTTATTCACGAACCAGTTCATCGTCCATATGGTCCACTCAGGATCAGGAAGAAACAAAACAAATTTAGTAACGACGATAACAATTTCAAGCGCTGAAACGATCATCAAAAAACTGAACAGAAATCGAAAGCCATAGATAAGCGCGACGCCAAGTGCGATGTGTATCACCCACCAAAAGTCCCACCAGATGTAAGTACTGATAGTAACATTCTCATTGAGTGCCCAAACAACAGGCAGAATCCATTTGATGGTGAGGGTCCAGGCTGCTAGTACAAACAGGAAGTGTGCAAAGAATTGTCTCACGCCAAGCTGAAACGCTGCGCAGCATCCCGCGTAAATGATGCGATTGGAATATTGTTGGGGCAGGCCCCCAGACAGGTTTGTTCTACACAATTCAGACACGCAGTCGCTCCGCCTTCCAGATTCGCATAACCATCCATTGCGAGTTGCGCATCTTGATAGTCGACTGCATACATACGCGTTCTAAGCACATCTGAAATCGGTACTCCATAGGCACAGGAATCTGCACACACACCACAGCCCTGCAGGCAATACTGCGAGCCCTGCATAGCGACATAACAAGTTAATAGGTCTGTATCCAAATCTGCAACCGGAGAGGCACCAGAGGCACCAAGATATTCATCAATGTCGTATTCATCGGTCATTGAAATTAATGCAACATCAACGCGACCACTATTCAGTACCCATTTCAGTGCTGCCTGTGCGAATGTAGCACCCTGCGATTCATACTTTCGCATATCGTTCAACCGCGCACCCATCAGTGTTTTCATTGCTGCCACTCCGACACCTTTACTACGCGCTCTGTCCAGCACCTCAACCAAACCAGGCTGTAACGAAACGTAGTGAAACTTGTGTTTAATCTGTTCAACAAATGTCGGATCCTGTGCGAAATTAAATGCAACCAACACAACGTCGACCATGTCTTGATCCAGCGCATAGTCCAGACATTGAACCAACTTTGAACCGTGCCCGGACATCCCGCGAAATCTGATCTTTCCCTGTTCAATCGCCCGTTCGGTAAATTCGCCCCACTCGGGATTCTCGAGGCGATCAATACTGTTTACTGCATGAATGTAATACAGGTCAACATAATCGGTTCGAAGGCGCCGCAAGCTGTTTTCCAAGGCAGACATGATCTCCCTTTGCCCCTGTCCGGCTCTGGCTCTGGTTTTAGATGCGATGATGACCTTGTCTCGCACCCCGGCAAGGGCCGTACCAACGGCGGTTTCCGAAGCCCCGCCGCGGTAGCTTTCTGCAGTATCAAAATAGGTTACACCGCGATCGTAGGCGTAGCTTACAAGCGATGAGTCGGATAAACGGCTACCGCCAAAGGAGATATCTGAAACAGTGAGGCCAGTTGAACCAAGTTGCACGTAACGCTGAATTCTTGGTTCAACGGTCGAGGCAAGTGTTGGAGTGCGCCTGGAAGACGCATAGACTGCCCCAGCAGCTGCGCCTAATTTGAGAAAGGATCGCCGTTGCACTTTACTTGCCCGTCAGAGTGAATTTCTTCAGTGGATTGATTCCATATAAGAGTTTATCATGAATGACCTTAACGCGACACTTCGTTAGATTCGATACTCAGGACAGTTAGCTCGCGTCATTTCGCATCTGAGTGGATTAGACCACGTATCTGTAAATATTTTTCGTCGCTTTTCAACCAGTTTGTGACGTTGGTCATTAACTCCTCAAATTCCAGTCTGCCCTTACCCCTTGTACTACACTCCCAAACGATTAGAACCCGCCAGTTCTGCTCCAACAAAAGGGCTCTATTCTTTGCATCTCGGACCTGATTGGTCTTGATCTTTGTTTCCCAGAATTCTCGATTTGTGGCTGGCACTCTGAACAATTGGCAATCATGTCCGTGCCAAAAACAGCCGTTGACGAATACGACAGCGTTAAGTCCACGAAATACTAAATCAGGTTTACCAGGCAAGCTCTTTTCGTGAAGTCTGTATCGGAAACCCTTGCGGTGCAAAGCCTTTCGCAACAACAATTCTGGCTTGGTGTCCTTCGCAGAAATTGAAGCCATAATCTCTCTTCGTTTCTGCAAATCGAATATGTCTGCCATAATGTGAAATGACTTCGATCAGTCAGTAAAGCATTAGCCAAAGGGCTTCACCCTACGGACTCCTATTTAGAATAAAGGGGTAAGCGTACTAGCGACACGAAACCCGATAGTGCTGAATCGAAATTCTCTATCAAGAAAGTCGCGACGTGAGGAGCGAAGGGCCCACGGTACGTCGAACCACGAGCCGCCACGCAACACGCGTCGGTAGCAATGTTCATCCCATGTCCATGCACTACCATCTTTAGGTGCGCCGTGATAAGTGTTGTACCAACAATCCTCCACCCACTCCCATACGTTGCCATGAACATCGTGCAAACCAAAATCATTCCCTGGGAAACTGCCCACCGGAACTGTTTTCTCTCGATAAACTCCCTTAGGCCCTCCGCCCCATGTGTATTCTCCGCGATAATTAGCCTGATCGGGCGAGATCGTCGAACCGAAGTGAAAATCTCCGGTCGAGCCTGCACGTGCCACATACTCCCATTCCGACTCTGAAAGAAGGCGATAGCGCCACCCCGTTTTTCGGCTCAGCCAATCAACATATTCATTGGCGTCGTCCCAGTTGACATGAATCACTGGTCGACTTCCGCGCCCCCAGCCATTATCGTCCGGATGATATGAGCATCCGCCTTCCGACACGCACACATCCCATTCTCGGAATGTCACCTCGAACTTACTGACGGCAAAATCATATGAAATGGTGACCGAATGATTTGGGCGTTCATCGTCTCTTCCTTCCACCGACTCCGGTAAACCCATCATGAACGACCCTTGGGGAATGATAACCATCAGTGGGCAACTCTCGCAGTCGCGAAATTCCGATCCTGGTACTATTACCTTCGAATCCTGCGCAAACACAAAATTCTGATTGAGTGCTGACAGCAGCACACAAACAATCGCTGTACGGGTAATTCGAATCATGCGTTGCTGCGATGTATAAGACACATGAAGGCGACAACTACGCCCACATTTATGGACTACTTTGGTTTCATACAGACACCGTAGCTTTTGAGTATGCCATGGTCATTTCACTGCATTCCAATCATACCCAGCATCAAATTGAATGTTTGTTGGTCAACCAGATTCAACTTTTTCGGTTTGAGTAATCTTACTGCTGTTTTACACTTGTGTTGCGTTACAACAGTTTCATCTATGCCACCACCAAGCACACTTCGGAATCTGGCGAACGTTCAAATTCTAGTTCCTCGAAAATTGAAATTTCGGTAATATTTCAACCAGTATGGTTCGCTTCTTTGAGTCGCGTTGTAAGGACATACAGACTCAAGGTTCAAGCGTCCGGGCGATACGGAACCCGATATTGGAGTTTCGGGTCCCTGATCCAGCCGCGCCGCGAATCGCGGAGCGAAGGTCCCTCGGACCGTAGCGCCAGGAACCGCCACGTAGCACATGTCCTCCACAACCACCACTCGAAACCCATGCGCTGCCTTCCGATGGCGTGTCGTTATAACTGCCATGCCAGCAATCCTCCACCCATTCCCATACATTACCGTGAACATCGTGCAAACCGTAAGCATTCTGCGGAAAACTGCCTACCGGTACCGTTTTCTCTCGGTTGATTCCCGTCTGTCCTGCGCTGTAAGTGTAATAGTATTCTCCATTGTAGTTTGCCTGATCGGTCGAGATCGTCGGACCGAAATGAAACGGCCCGATCGTCCCAGCACGCGCCACATACTCCCATTCTGACTCCGAAAGCAGTCGGTACTGCTCCCCCGTGTAACGACTCAGCCAATTTATGTACTCTTTGGCATCATGCCAGCTGACGTTGATTACTGGACGGCTTCCGCGTCCCCAACCTTCATCGTGTGGACGTCGCGAGCATCCGCCTTCCGACACGCATGCGTCCCATTCGCGGAACGTCACCTCGAATTTCCCGACTGCAAAAGGATACGAAATCGTGACTTGGTGCTGTGGGCCTTCAGCACTTCCTCTTCCCTCCTCCGACGCAGGCGAGCCCATTATGTAAAACCCCGAGGGAACTGCAATCATCAACGGACATGTCTCGCAGTCTCGGAATTCAGTTACGGGTACAGTATTGTTCTGCGCTGCTGCGTCAATTGGAGTAACCACCATCAATAGCGCGCAGACAATCACAGTACGGATGGTCTGCATTAACGCATTTGGTAACACTGCAGCACCAACCGCACGTGTTTGTTTGAACTGCGTTGACTTCCCAATGTTCCTGGAATTTTCGGTGATGTCGCTGTGGCAGCGCCATTGTTCAAACCTCACTATCATCTTTAATTTCCTCTATTACAATTTATGCTATCTTGCCGTCGTTTCACGCTTTCAGTCGCATTTTATGAGTTGCTTCAATTGCATCATAGAACGAGTTCCTGACTATGGTAAACGTTCAATTTTCAAGTCATCTGAATTCAGCCTTTCACTCAGCAAGAACAGCCGTTTCCGTCTCATTAATGCTTTTGAGTATCTGCAGAATTTCCGTTATTTCCGCCAGAACAGCCGTCAATTCGGTATTGTGTAGGTCTGCATCGTTCAGTATGTCTTTCAGTAAGTCAATACGCGGCTCAAGTAGCATGAACAGTTCTTTGTTCTGCTGCAATCGCTCTTCAAGAAGCCCATTTAATTCGCGCAATGTATCCTCTAACCTACTCCGGTTTTCTATATAGGTATCCATCGACTGTCCTAGTCTATCGATCTCCTCGGTTAGTTCTGTGATTTCCTGATCAAGTTGTTCAATCTTTTCCGAGCCGTCGTCAAACCAGAACGAGCTGCCCCAAACAATGAAACTGAAAACGAATGTATATACCACTATGAATATGATATTCTGTTTGTTTTTCAATAACTTAAGCACAATAACACCTTAAACTGCCGACTCTGTCAATGAGCCAGGACTACCCAATTTTCGAACACTGAAATTGATCAATGATTCAAGTTGATATAGCTCTTGATTACATAGCATAAACCGATTGGGCACAACTTGCTTTCCTGACGATTTTCTGTCATTGAATTTGCACTTCAAATAGCTGAGTTTGCCGACTATTCCAAACAAATACACAATAAACTCAAGATTTACAGCATTACTCATATTTGGAAATTTTTGGATTCCTCCGACTTGTCGTAACAATCGCTATTCGCTTTCGAATAATGAATGCTCAAGCGGAAAATCCAATGGTTCTGCCACCTCAGCCATGCGTACAAGCCGAATAAATTCGCTACGATAGCCGAAACTGTCATCGCCACGCGCATCGTTTGCCAGAGCGATGACATCTTCATATCCGAACTCGCCTGTGTAACGTCCACCATGCAGAAGTTCACCAAAAGCTGCCACCGCCGCGGAAAATCGCACATCGCGCGGTGCAGAACCGATTTTGTCGTAGTAATCGTCGACAGTTACAGGCTGAGCAATCAAAGTGCTCGACTGCGCGTCGGGAAGTTTGTATCGGATTTTTAAAAATGCGAATTCGTTGTCAAAGCCTTTACTCGGATTTGAATTTTCGTTCTGATATCGGCTCGGAGCAATGTGACCTGCGTCCGTGTTTGCCGGCGTCAATTCGTAGATTGCCGTAACCGAATGTCCCGCGCCAACTTCACCCGCATCCACCTTGTCGTTGCGAAAATCTTCCCGATCAAGCATACGGGTTTCGTAACCGATCAGCCGGTATTCGCTGACCAGTGCAGGATTGAATTCCACCTGGATCTTCACGTCCTTTGCGATTGTTAGAAGCGTTGAATTCACTTGCTCGACCAACACTTTGCGCGCCTCTGATATCGAATCAATAAATGCGGCATTACCGTTGCCGCTCTGGGCAAGATGCTGCATCAGATCATCGTTGTAGTTGTCCAACCCAAACCCTAGAACTGATAGAAAAATCCCGCTTGAACGTTTGCGCGATATAAATTCCTCAAGTTCATCAACATCAGTCATGCCGACATTGAAATCTCCGTCGGTTGCAAGGATTACCCGGTTGATACCATCAGCTACCATGTGTTGCTCAGCGAGACTGTAAGCCAGACGAATTCCGTGGCCACCGGCAGTTGAACCGCCCGCGTAAAGATTTTCAAGACTATTCAGAATCTTGCTTCGCTGCGAAACCGACGTTGGCTCCAAAACCACACCGGCAGACCCTGCGTAGGCAACGATCGCGACTTTGTCGTGTGGTGCCAGACTGGACAGCAACAATTTGAATGAACGAATCAGCAGTGGCAGTTTGTTCGGCTGATCCATCGAACCCGAAGTATCAACCAGAAACACCAGATTCGCAGGAGATGCAGCGCTTATATCTGGTTCAAATGCCTTGATACCGATGTGCATTATCCTGGTCGCATCATTCCATGGTGTCGGCATCAATGAGACATGTGTAGCGAATGGCTGATCCTGTGTGTCAGGTGGCGCATAGTCGTACGGGAAATAGTTGACAAGCTCTTCGGTACGTATCGCATCCTTGGACGGCACAATGCCCTGATTCAACATGGCACGCAGGTATGCATATGAGGTGGTGTCCACATCGATTGAAAAAGTGGAAACCGGCTCTTCGGTGACGAGCTTAACCCCGTTGGACTCGAATTCGGTGAACTGAGCGCGGCTTTGATTCTCAGCGAGACGCATGTCTGACTCCGTGGATAACATCATCAATCCGCCCGTGCCATTTGTAGCCATTCCACCGTAAGATTGGCTTTGTTCAGACGGCACCGTCGATTTATTCCTGACTGATTCTTCACGACGCAGACTTTCAAACTGATCTGAGTTCAGGGATAGTGCATAGTCAGTCGCGAAATCTTCTGTAGATTGTAGAAATGCGACGGATTCATCCAATGACTGAGGAACTTCAGTAGTTCGATATGAAGTTACCACAATCTGATAGGCAGCAATTCCAATTGCCAAGGTAAAAGCACTCACGACGAGTGCCAGAGAAGGTCGTGAAAACTGCATGACTAGCCTCCTAATGTATGAATGGAATGCGCTGATATTCAACGCTTTGTCCATAAGACGCTTGTCGATGTCTTTTCCTTTGGTACGATGCTCGAATTCCCCCTTGGCAGTGGATATTGCCTGTTCGCGAACTGCTTCAGGCGCCTGTGGTGCTGAGTTGCTTAATGCTGACCTCAACATCTCAAGTTCACCGTTTGAAGTGCTACCGACTTGACTGTGTACGTTGAAATGTTCCTTGGCCGCGGAAATTGTCTGTTCGCGAATAGCTGCAGACGCTTGAGGCGTATTGGCGCGAAGCGCGGATTTCAGCCTTGCAAGATCATCGTTCATCGCTTGAATTCCTCGCTGGCGGCCATCGCTCGAAGTTGCTTCCTCACCTCATGCATTCGCCAGGACACGGTCTTTTCCGGAATCTGCAGCACCTTCCCGGCTTCGGCGTGGGTTAGCTCCTCTTCGAGTACAAGAAACACGGTACTGCGCAATTTTTCTGACAACTGACTCAGAGCCATATACAGCCAGGCTGAATCGTCAGTTTCGGAACTGTGATTGGTGTGAGAAAGTGCGACAGTTTCAGCGTAGTTGCGTTCAATGCGCTGGCGAACAGAGTTTTTACGCAATGCATCATAGGCAGTGTTTACAACGATCCGATAGAGCCACGTCGTGAATCGGCTGTCGCCTCGAAAATTCTCAAGATTGTCCTTCAGTTTCAAGCACACATCCTGCGCAACATCTGCTGCTAACTCACTTTCACCGAACAGCACGCGCGCGCTAACCCGGTAAATCCGATCGTAGTGGCGTTCAAGCAATTCAGCGAATGCTTCCGAATTACCTGCGGCAGCCTGAAAAGCCAGTGAATTGTCAGAGTTTTCAACCATGCGTATACGGATATACCGTTTGACGACAATTTACTGTGTGACGGACGATTAACGCAAATCCTTTGGTTTATCGTTGATAAAGTAGTATGCACTAACCGAACCAACTTAACACCATTCATCCAAATCGATCAGAGTAGCGTACATTACTGGTCGATATCAAGCATCTCACGCCCCAATTGAGTTATTGGTGTCATTTCAAACGATAATATTGATGACCAAATTCAGAAATGGTTGATACAGCAATGATATTGGAATCTAGCGGTGTACTAATCGACCCCAACTCATATCCTCAATGGCGAAGAAAGTTGTCTTTCTTTGGGGCATTTTGTACAGTTCTGTTTATATTGTTGTTTTCATTTGATATTCATGCCGATGAATGGTTGGAAAATAGACTGAAAGCGGCTGAACGGGGAGACGCTGCAGCACAGTTTCATCTTGGCTTAATGTATGACCTCGGCGACAGTGTCACGGAAGATAACGATGTGGCAATGCATTGGTACCAAAAAGCCGCCGAACAGGGAGAGGTTCGTGCACAGGTCAATCTCGGTTCAATGTATGAACGCGGTGACGGTGTTTCGGAAGATTACTTGGCAGCATTTAACTGGTACAAAAAGGCTGCAGAACTGGGTTTTGCTATGGCACAGTACAATGTTGGGCTACTGTATGATTTGGGTAGAGGTGTCCCTGAAGATAAATTTCTGGCAGTACACTGGTACCAAAAATCTGCCAATCAAGGGGACTTTTTTGCGCAACGGAATCTCGCAGTAAAATTCTACAATGGGGAAGGCATTGCTGAGAATAAAGTACACGCATACGCGTGGATAAATCTAGCCGCTGAGCGAAGCAACAACTCCGAAATCATAGATACGAGGGAGATTATTGCCAGTTCAATGGCGCCGACTGAGATTACAGCAGCAGAGAACCTGCCAATAGAACTATTGAAATCGATTTACACTGATCGTAAAGCTGACTAATTACAGACAATTGGGATTTGCGGTAGGCAAACACATTAACCATAATCCCCCTTAAACTGATCTCTGATCACTATCCATGGTTATACATTTACGTGTAAACCAAATCACTTTGAGCCAAGTGACATGAACGAAGCTAAATTTGATTTCGTTGGGAAAAATTGAATGGTTCTTCCATCAGCCAGTCTCATTGAGTTGTAGGATCAAGTCAAGTCAATTGTAATTGCGGCTTCACATCGCCATTTTGCTGAAACTACCCCGAAATTAGCAATAAAATACTGATTTCAACCACCAATGCACACCTGGATTGTGCCGGTACAATTTATCACCTCGAATTTCCAAAACCAGACCTGTATCTATTGGGGTGTAGCCAAGTGGTAAGGCACCGGACTTTGACTCCGGCACTCCCAGGTTCGAATCCTGGCACCCCAGCCAATTCTTTCGACTCAGAATTAACAGTCATCACCAAAGCCCAAAATCGTCTGAAACGCCGATCGAAGCCACTATACCATGATTGAAAATATGATGATCCTGGCTGGCAATGCCAACCGGGACCTTGCAAACAAAATCGCAGACTACCTTACTGTTCCACTGGGCAATGCTACGGTGGGCCGATTTAGCGACGGGGAAATTTCAGTCGAAATCGGTGAGAACATACGTAATATGGATGTCTTTATCGTCCAGCCGACCTGTCAGCCAACGAATGACAACCTCATGGAACTGCTGGTTATCATTGATGCAGCAAGACGGTCCTCGGCAGGTCGAATCACGTCAGTCATCCCATATCTGGGCTACGCCAGACAGGACCGCCGCCCGCGAAATTCAAGAGTGCCGATTACAGCCAAACTGGTTGCCTCTCTTATCAATCAGGCCGGTGCTGATCGTGTCCTGACCATGGACCTGCACGCAGACCAGATTCAGGGATTCTTTGACATTCCTACCGATAATGTTTACGCACGTCCTGTCATCATTGGCGATATCTGGAAGCAAAAATTTAAAAAACTGACGATTTGCGCTCCAGATGTCGGCGCAGTGGTTAGAGCAAGGTCGATCGCAGAACAGCTCGGGTCGCAATTTGCAATCATCGATAAACGGCGACCTCGTCCGAACGTTGCTGAAGTCATGAATGTCATCGGTAGTATTGAAAAGCGTACTTGTGTATTTATTGATGACATTGTGGATACTGCCAATACGCTGTGCCAAGCTGCCACCGCCTTAAAGGAGCGAGGTGCCCGCGCAGTTATGGCCTACTGCACACACCCAGTTCTCTCCGGCAGAGCAATTGAACACATCGAAAATTCCGCTCTGGACGAATTAGTGGTCTGTAATACAATAAAACTTTCCGATGAAGCGCAGTTTTGCAATAAAATTCGCCAACTTGATGTGTCACAGTTAGTCGGAGAAGCCATGCGTCGAATCTCAATCGGCGACTCCGTCAGCTCTATCTTCGTCGACTGACACATGCCGCAGTCAGTCGCCCAAGGAGGATAATAAATCCAATGAGTACTAATTTTTCAATTGAACTTGAATCGCGTGAGGAGCTTGGTTCTTCGCACAGTCGCAGACTCAGACGCCAGGGACGGGTTCCTGTTGTGGTGTACGGCGCGAACAAGAAGAACGCTTACTACTCCGCAGATCACAACAGTTTGATCCACAATCTCGAAGTCGAGGCTTTCCATTCCGCGATTATTGACGTCAAGGAAAACGGCAAGAAACAGGGTACGATTCTTCGCGAAGTTCAAATGCACCCCTACAAAACTCAGATTTTGCATGTCGATCTGCTACGAGTTAGAGCAACTGAACAGATTTCCTTGCGCGTACCGATTCATTTCGAGGGCGATGAGATGGCACCTGGAACCAAAGTACAGGGCGGAATCTTCACGCGGCTAGTCACCGATGTTGAAATTCAGTGCCTGCCAAAAGACCTGCCTGAATATTTGACTGTCGATGTCAGCCAACTTGAAATCAACCAGGCCGTCCACCTGTCAGATGTTCAGCTACCGGAAGGGGTTGAGATGACTGCCATGTTGCACGAAGGTGATGACTACGCAATTGCATCGATCACACCATCGAGAATTTCAGCAGAAATTGAAGAAGAAGATGAAATCGATGAAGAGGAAGTTCTAGCGGTACCGGAGACTGAAGAGGAGAGCGATCAATAACACGGTCGTTCAACACCTGTCCAGTCATTCTGCATATCACTTTGCGAACTTAATTGATTTCTGTCAGGGTGAGCTGTGACCGACACCCGTGTCATTTTCGGTCTCGGCAACCCTGGCGCACAGTATCGCAATACTCGCCATAACTGCGGTTTCCGATTCGTCGAACAAATCGCCCGCGAGCACCAAACTCAACTCAAAGCGAATCCCCGTCTTCAGTCTGATCTGGTGCGGGTAACCATCAATGACGCACCCGTTTGGCTGGTGCAGCCGATGACCTACATGAATCGAAGCGGTTATGCTTTTCACCTGGTCACCCACTACTACGATATCGAACCTGGCAATGCAGTGGTGGTCTATGATGACCTTGACCTTCCGGTTGGCAACGTACGCATCAGGCGAAGTGGCGGAGCAGGCGGACACAACGGAGTCAGCGATATCATTGCACACAGTACCACCCACAATTTCCTGCGCATTCGCCTGGGGATAGGACGACCTCATCGTAGCGCCAACACAATTCCATACGTACTGAGTGTTCCATCCGCAACAGATCAGATTCTGATCAATCAGGCAATTGAAGATACGATTGATGCCTTGCCTGAAATGCTCACAGGCAACCTCGAAAAAGCCATGACAAAACTACATAGCCGAGGCAACCAAAAAGGTTCAGAAGACCAGTCAGTTACGTGAGGTGCCAAGCTAAACCATGAGCGTCCGGTGTGGAATAATCGGAACACCCAATGCCGGTAAGTCAACCCTGTTCAACGCCCTCACCCTCTCGAATGTTCCGGCAGAGAGCTTTCCCTTTTGCACGATAGAACCGAATACCGGTATTGCTGCTGTACGTGACGCGAGGCTGCTGGCAATCGCACAGGTGGTTGGTGTGGAAACACAAGTTCCCGTCACGCTTGAATTTGTTGACATCGCGGGGCTGGTTGAAGGCGCATCTCGTGGCGAAGGGCTTGGCAATCGTTTTCTGTCACACATTCGGGAGATGGATGTTATCGCTCACGTTGTGGGGTGCTTTGACAGTCAATCTGACTGGCAATCAGATGTCGATGTGGTAAATCTCGAACTGATTCTGGCCGATCTCTCAACGGTAAACAAAGCCCTTGACAAAGCAAGCAGACGCGCGCGAATCGGCGAAAAAAGTCAAAAGGTCGCCGTTAGTGTATTAACGAGAGTCCTATCAGCGCTTGAAAGTGATACATCAGTCATCGATCTTGAATTGGATCCCGAAGAAAGAGAAATTGTCGACCAACTGCACTTGTTGACTGCAAAGCGAAAGTTCTACGTGATGAATATTGACGAGAGCCAGCTTGATCGAAATTTTTCACTTCAAGAAGTTCCGCAAATCTCCGTTCCCGCCGTCGCGATTTGTGCCGAACTTGAATCTGAACTCGCTAAAATGCCAGAAAAGGAGCAGGAATCTTTCAGGATTGAAATGGGAGGTGACCGCTCCGCAATCGACCGGGTTGTACAGGCCGCCTATTCGGTGCTTGATCTTCGTACTTTCTTTACTTTCAACGAAAGTGAGGTGCGGGCATGGGCCGTACCGAGAGGAACCACTGCCAAGCAGGCAGCTGGCCGAATTCACACCGATATGGAAACGGGATTTATCCGTGTCGAGGTGATGGATTGCAGTGATCTGGTCGCACTAGGGAGTGAACAGGCAGTAAAGAAAGCTGGTAAACTGCGTATCGAAGGAAAAACATATCTACCTCAAGACGGTGAAATTCTTCGAGTTCGATTTAATTCCTGAAGTCCCCTGATAGCACAGGGTATGCAAGTGCATTCAAAACTTCAAGATTGCAGGGAAAAAATCTGGTCGCATCAATTTGCGTCAGAAACAGAAGTTGTGAATTCACTTCTCAACGGTATCAACCTTGAGGAAAATTCGCGAAATCGCATCAAGAATGATGCAGTGCGCATAGCCCGCAAGGTTCGCCAAAACCCACCCTCCGGATTAATGTCTCCCTTTTTGGTGGAATATGGTCTAACGACTGAAGAGGGCATCGCATTGATGTGCCTGGCCGAAGCACTTTTGCGGGTACCTGATGTAGACACAGTCGACACACTCATCAGTGACAAGTTGGCACCTGCTGACTGGGGCAGACATCTTGGAAATTCCTCATCCTCTCTGGTTAATGCCTCGACCTGGGCACTGATGCTCACCGGGAAAATTCTGAAGAGCAATAAAAACGACGATGTCGCCAAAGTCATGCGACAGGTTGTTAAACGGCTTGGAGAATCCGTTGTCCGTCTCGCGGTGGCTAAGGCCATTAAATTAATCGCAGATCAGTACATCCTCGGATCTGATATTGAGTCTGCTGAACTGCGTGGCCGAGAATTCATCGATCAGGGTTACCGGTATTCCTACGACATGCTCGGAGAGTCAGCACTGACCTGGAGTGATGCGAAACGCTACAAGGACGCCTATGCCAGTGCGATCAATTTCCTCGCTGACCATTGCCACTCAGATGATGTGAGGGACAACCCTGGAATCTCAGTAAAACTCTCTGCCATACATCCCCGCTTCCAGGCTACGCACCGAACACGGAATCTGGACGAACTCATTGATTCAACCCTGGAGTTGGCGACTCTTGCCATGCAGTCAAACATGGGTTTCAACATCGACGCTGAAGAATCCGACAAGCTTGATCTGTCACTTGACATCATTGAACATGTTCTGCGAAACCCCCAACTTGAAAACTGGGAGGGTTTCGGAGTTGTAGTGCAAGCTTACGGCCAACGCGCACTGCCCGTAATCGAGTGGATGCATACATTGGCAAGAGAGTTTGATCGGAAATTAATGCTACGCCTGGTCAAGGGAGCGTACTGGGACACTGAAATTAAGCGCACACAAGTTTTGGGACTTTCAACCTATCCGGTATTCACCCGCAAAAGTTCAACTGACCTTTCCTATCTTGCCTGTGCGCAGCGTCTCTTTGAACTGAACGACCATATCTATCCACAGTTCGCCACTCACAACATTCACACAATCCGTTCCGTTCTGGAATTGGCATCAGATTCAAGTGACTTTGAATTTCAAAGGCTGCACGGCATGGGTGAAGAGGTCCACCAATTCGCCAAAACTACTTTCGGCTACAGGTGCCGGATCTATGCACCCGTTGGTGCGCACGAAGACCTGCTCGCCTACCTTGTCAGACGGATTCTGGAAAATGGCGCGAACAGTTCATTTGTCAATCAATTGATGGACCGGCGCGTCCCTGTGAGCCAAATAGTCTCAGATCCTATCGAGCAGACAAAATGCCTCAGTCATCAGATTCGAAATCCCAGCATTCCTCAGCCGAGCGGAATTTACGGTGAATCACGTCAAAATTCCAATGGCTTGGATTTGGAAAGCGAGCCCGATTGGCTTCAACTCAAAAATTCGATGGATGAATACTCAAATCGCGAATGGACCGCCATACCAACTGATGTTGCAGAAGTAAACAACCGTCAGTTGGAAACACGATTCAACCCTGTGTATCCCGATAGACCCGTTGGAAGGGTACTGCACTCGAACCCGGCTGTCATACCGCAAGTGGTCTCTGATGCTTCTCGTGCCTCGAATACATGGCAGAACAAAACAGCAGAGGAGCGCTCGACTATATTGCTGCGAATTGCTGAAGAATATGAAGCAAACCATGTCGAATTGATCGCCTTGATGGTCAGAGAAACCGGAAAGTCGATACCAGATGCAGTGGGTGAAGTAAGAGAAGCGGTCGATTTCTGTCGGTACTACGCCAATGAGGCGACCCGTTTAACCGCGCTACCACAAAACAATACACCCCGCGGTGTGATTTTGTGCATATCCCCATGGAATTTTCCACTCGCAATCTTTACTGGTCAAATTACCGGAGCACTAGCCGCCGGAAACTCAGTCATTGCCAAACCGGCGGAACAATCTCCGCTGATCGCTTCGAAGGCAATCGAATTGATGTATCAGGCGGGTGTTCCAAAGGAAGCGTGTATTGCTGTTTATGGAACCGGGGAAACCGTTGGCTCCCACCTGGTGTCAGATCCAAGAATCGCTGGAGTCAATTTCACCGGTTCGTCAGAAGTCGCTCAAATTATTCATCGCACCATAGCAGAAAGTGGTAATCCACTGGGTAAACTGGTTGCCGAAACTGGCGGTCTCAATGCGATGATTGTTGACTCCACCGCGCTTCCCGAACAGGCAGTTCGGGACATCATCGTATCGGCTTTCCAGAGCGCGGGACAACGCTGTTCAGCCTTGCGCATGCTGTATATCCAGGAAGACATGAAAACGAGAATCTGTGACATGCTGTTCGGTGCAATGGAAACACTCGTCATCGGTGATCCCTGGAACATTGAAACAGATGTTGGGCCAGTTATTGACGCTGAAGCAAAGCAAAACATTGATGCCTACATTAGTCGAATGGAAGCAAAGGGACTGTTTCGTAACCAAGCACCTGTGCCGGATGGCCTGCACGGTCATTTTGTGCCACCAAGTGTATTTGAAGTGTCAGGAATTGATGATCTGGAAGGTGAAATATTCGGACCGGTGCTGCATTTCGCAAGTTATCGCGCACATGAACTGCCCGCAGTGATACAGTCGATTAATCATTCCGGATATGGACTCACGTTCGGGCTTCATTCGCGAATCGATCAGCGGGTTCAACAAATGACCGAATCTGTAAATGCCGGTAATATTTATGTGAACCGGAATCAGATCGGGGCAATTGTTGGATGTCAACCGTTTGGCGGTAGAGGTCTTTCAGGGACGGGACCCAAAGCAGGCGGCCCCAACTACGTTCCAAATTTACGTGAGTTTCGTGATTCGTCAACCGAGGTTTTTGGCGACAAATCTTATCAACGAGGTGATGTGCGTAAAGAGTTGTTGCAACTGAGTGGAGCACAGAAAGCCTGGGCTGAACTCACTGACCAGGCAGAGATATTCAACGCTGCAGTTGAAGTTTACCCGAAATTAAAATCGACACTCAACAGTGTGATTGAATTCTTAGACTCGCCGATTGATTTAGACGCACCAACTGGTGAAAGCAATCGTCTTTACTTTCAGGCAAAAGGCGTTTTCGTTTGTATCGGTTCCTCAATACATGTCATTCAGGCACTGCTAAGTGGCAACGCAGTGCTGGCTGTTAGAGTCAACTCTAAAATAACCGATGCGTTGATTTGCGCCAAACTGCCACTGATTGCCAGCGAACTTGTACCTGATGCTGCAAGTCTTGCATCGTGTGAATCTCTCGCAGGCATCACGTTTGAACGCTTGGACCGCAATCTGGCAGTTACATTACGACAAGAGTTAGCCCGCTCCGACGGTCCAATCGTGCAGTTCATCACGGATGTCTGGACACCTTGGAGTTTTATTGCAGAAAAAACGCTCTGCATCGACACCACTGCGGCTGGTGGTAACGCCCGACTCCTAATTGAAGCCGAAGCGTAGTGAAATTGCAATAACATTTGCAGCGGCTACAAACTGAACACAATACTTCTGGAGAGAAACGAATATGGATTTCGACTTAATTGTGATTGGCGGTGGCAGCGGCGGTTTGGCCGCTGCCCGTCGAGCGAGCGAATATGGCGCAAAAAGCGCAGTTATCGAGAGTCACAAACTAGGCGGTACTTGTGTCAATGTTGGCTGCGTGCCTAAGAAAGTCATGTGGACGACTTCACGAATCGCGGAAGTACTGCATGATGCACCCGACTATGGCTTTAATGTTGACTGCAGGGGATTTGAATGGAGCAAAATCAAAAGCGCTCGAGATTCATACATCGCCCGGCTGAATGGAATCTATGAGACCAATCTCGAAAAAGCCAGCGTTTCTTATCTCAGTGGACAGGCGCATTTCGAGTCATCCGACACAGTTCGAGTCGGCGACAAAGTCTACAGAGCCTCTTACATCCTGATTGCAACCGGTAGTGAGCCGGTTGTACCGCAGATTCCGGGCGCAGAGTTTGCGATCACCAGCGACGGCTTCTTCGAGATGGAACGCTTGCCAGAAAAGGTGGTGATCACCGGAGCCGGATACATCGCCACCGAATTTGCCGGTATGCTGCATGGGCTGGGTAGCGAAGTGATCATGGTACTTAGAAAGGATCAATTGCTGCGCGGGTTTGATTCGTCCATCACCCAGGTCGTGATGTCAGAAATGAAGCGTAGTGGTGTACAGTTCACTTTGAATAACTCAGCCACTGAGATCATCAGACAAGGCTCAAAATTGCGTATTGAACTGAACAATTCCCCAGCCATTGATGACGTTGACGAATTCATTTTCGCAATCGGTCGAAAACCCAATACCAAAGGATTGAATGTGGAAGTGGCAGGGGTTGAACTCGACTCCAGGGGCTTTGTTGTCACCGATAAATACCAAGTGACTTCAACTAAAAATATTTTTGCCGTCGGAGACGTAACCGGGCGAGTTGCATTGACTCCAGTTGCCATCGCTGCTGGGCGAAAACTTTCTGATCGAATATTCGGCGGACACAGTGGAGCTCACCTGGATTATGAAAATATTCCATCGGTCATATTCAGCCATCCACCGATCGGTACGATGGGACTCAGTGAAACGGCGGCTCGGGAAAAGTTTGGCGATGACATCAAAATCTACACCAGTTCGTTCAAGAATATGTACTACCAGATCACCTCACGAGCATCACCCACTCTGATGAAATTAATCACCGTCGGAGATGACGAGAAGGTGATTGGCTGTCACATCATTGGCGATTTTGCGGACGAAATCATTCAGGGATTTTCTGTGGCAGTAAAGATGGGTGCGCGAAAGCGTGATTTCGACAATACGGTGGCCATTCACCCCACTGTTTCAGAAGAGTTTGTCACGATGCGATAGGCACTTGAACGTTTCGATCGACAATTTACAAAAAATGTGAGTCGAACTTTCGAGCAAAAAATTTTGAAAGCAAGTACATTCTTGCACAATCAATCTGTTAGAATCTACCAATCGCTATTCGAAAAGTACAAGTATGGAATCTTGAACTTTGAAAATGTATGCGAATTGTCCCTCAAAATTGGAGACGGTAAAAGATTGACCGATGACAGAAGAAGCACCGGAAATTACCGATATAACAGATGAGTTAATCGCCGAGCGTCGCTCGGGCAACCTATCCAAGCTACCAGACGATATGCCGCCGTGGATGGCGTTTTTGATCCGCTGGATCGATACCACGAGTCTTTGGATCGGACGAATCGTCTGCTTCCTCACGCTGCCGCTGTTCTCAATCATGGTCTACGAAGTCTTCATGCGGTATGTGTTTGTCGCACCAACGATGTGGGCCTACGATCTGAGTCGCATGATGTCTGGTGCGTTATTCATGCTTGGTGCCGGCTACGCACTATCAAAAGGCGTTCACATTCGCGCTGATTTCATCTACCGCAACTTTCCTGTCAAAGTCCAGGGATCGGTAGATGCCGCACTATACATACTGTTCTACTTCCCTGGCATGCTGGTCTTCCTGTGGACCGCAATGGATTTTGCCGGGGTATCGTGGGTACGACTCGAAAAAGGTATGGACACTGCCTGGATGCCTTATGTCGCACCGATCAAATCTGCACTTCCTGTCGGCGTGGCCTTTCTTCTCCTTCAAGGCGTGTCTGAATTGCTGAAAAGCATTTACGCGGCTACCCGCGGACGCTGGCCAGTCTGATGGCACCAGAAATTCTCGGTCTCTTACTGATCGGCGTAATGCTGCTGGCAATTTTTGTCGGCTTTCCGATCTCATTTACCCTGATTTTTCTCGGATTTGTATTCGGCTACATAGGATTCGGACAAGTCGTCTTTTATCTGATGACATTCCAATTCTATTCCGTCATGATGGAGCAAACGCTCGCAGCTGTACCGCTGTTCATATTTATGGGCATCATGATGGAACAGGCTGGCTTAATGGAACGCCTGTTCTCGTCTGTACAGTTGATGCTGTCGCGCGTGCGTGGCTCGTTATTCGTCGCAGTGCTGTTTGTATCAACAATTTTTGCCGCCGCTACGGGCATCGTCGGTGCCTCGGTAACCATACTTGGCATCATGGCCGCCAAGACCATGAATCGATCCAACTATGACGTTCGACTGGCATCCGGAACGATTACCGCTGGTGGTACACTGGGCATTCTGATTCCACCGAGCATTATGCTGGTCGTCATGGGGCCGGTGATGGAGATTCCGGTGACCGATCTTTTCTCGGCAGCCATCATTCCAGGCATTATGCTGGCATTGATCTACACCGCATATTCTCTGATTCGCTGTTGGTTAAATCCGAGCTTGGGGCCGGTTTTGCCGGAATCAGAACGACCGAAGAACATGGCGGAGGTCTGGAAAGAATTTCTGCTCGGTCTGATTCCACCTTCTGCACTGGTGTTTTCAGCGCTCGGCAGCATTATGTTTGGTCTGGCCACACCAACAGAAGGCGCCGCCTGTGGTGCGGTTGGTGCGCTGCTTCTTTCAGCCGCCTATCGCAAGCTGAATTGGGAACGCTTGTTTAACGCACTGATCAAGACGCTTGAAATCACCGCCCTGATCATGGTGTTGGTCGCCGCATCAAATTTCTTCGGCGCTGTCTTTTCACGACTGGGCACACCAACCATGTTGACTGAGTTTCTGCTTGATTTGGAAGTCAACCGCTATGTCGTGCTGCTCATGGTGATGGCACTGATATTTCTGCTCGGTTGGCCACTGGAGTGGGTGCCAATCGTTCTAATCATTGTCCCAATCCTGATTCCGCTGATTGATCAACTGCAGTTCAACCTGACCTGGTTTGCGATTCTGGTCGCGGTCAATCTGCAAACCGCATGGCTATCGCCACCGGTTGCGTTATCCGCGTATTTCCTAAAGGGAGTAGTCCCTGAATGGGACCTCAAGGACATTTATTTCGGCATGATGCAGTTTATGGTACTGCAACTCGTCGGTCTGGCCCTGATTATCATTTTCCCACAGCTGGTGCTGTGGCTGCCAGGCGTAATTTACGGCTCTTAGGACGAACCGTCTGCCGCGAGCGCTTTCAATCTGGCGTTCATCCGACTCTTCAGCCTTGCCGCCTTGTTCTTGTGTTGCAGACCCTTGCGCGCACTTCGATCGATTTTCGAACAGGCGACACGAAATGATTCCTGCGACGCTTCAAGATCATTGGATTCCAGCGCCTTGTAAAATTTCTTGATATAGGTACGCACTGCTGCGCGTTCACTCATGTTACGCGCACGTCGTTTTACGTTCTGTCTGGCTCGTTTGCGAGCTTGAGGAGAGTTAGCCAACGTTATATATTCCTTGTCTGAAAGTTGGATATCGAAATAAAGCGCAAAATATGCTACTTTTGGCGTTCAATGTCAATAGGAATTGCCGAGATTTTGGCAGATTAGTCGATCGACTTCCCATATTATCGCGTTATTTGCAGAAATTTGTCAAAAATGAGTCTCTGAGCACGTGAACACCAGCCAATTCATTGATCAACTGCACGCAATTAAAATCGATTGTGTGTTCAATCCTTACTCTGAGCGTTGTTCAATTTTCGATCTGAAAAATGCAGCGGAGATTCGTTCTGAAACGCTGCGAAAAGTCCTTGATAAAGCGGATACGACCAATCTTGATTCAATATGGATAGGACGCGATCTCGGCTACCGCGGCGGTCGTAGAACCGGCCTGGCTTTCACCGATGATCTACACCTTGAGGCACATGCCAACCGTTGGGAGGTTAAATTGCAGCGTTCTACGCATGGTGATGAAGTTGCCGAGCGAAGCGCAACTGTTCTTTGGCAGGCGCTGAGTAGAGTCCATTCATCAGTTTTTCTTTGGAATGTATTTCCGTTGCATCCTTTTGTGGCAGACCGTCCTCTTTCTAACCGATCGCATAACGCTGTAGAGCGGAACATTGGCACTGAACTGCTGGTTGAACTAATCGATCTGCTGCAGCCACGCAAACTACTGCCGATCGGGAAAGAAGCGACACACATTGCACTAAAGGTATCCGGCAAGCGGCAAGTGCTACCGGTTCGGCATCCGAGCTACGGCGGCCAGCGTGCATTTCTGGAACAGGTTTCAAAGCACACCGGCACCGACCATGACTGATAAACCAGATCCAAAACAACCATTCACAGCACGCGGCACCAAGGTTCTGCTACGCTCCACAGCCACATTTGGCTCGATGACGGTACTTTCCCGGATCACCGGACTGGTTCGAGACATTCTCTTTGCACAGCTCATGGGGAGCACACTGGTTGCTGATGCGTTTTTTGTCGCCTTCCGCATCCCCAATTTCTTTCGTCGGATTTTTGGTGAAGGTGCATTGTCCGCGGCATTTGTGCCGGTCTATACTCAGCAAAGAGTCTCGTCTAGTACTCAGGAAGTACGCGGCTTTGTCGATATCGTCAGTGGCCGTTTGACTTTGGCTCTCGTTATATTGACGATAGCTGGCATCATTCTGTCGCCAGTTCTCGTCACTGCTCTCGCACCTGGCTTTCGCGCGGATGCAGACAAATTTCAACTAACAGTTGATTGTCTCAGAATCACCTTTCCTTATGCGCTCTTTGTTTGTCTGGTTGCCTTAAGTGCAGCGATCCTGAATACTCATGGACGGTTTGCACTACCCGCTGCAACCCCGATCTTACTGAATATCTGCCTGATTGCAGCTGCTCTATGGATTACAGATCTGACTGGGAATGTCGCGATTGCTGTGTCTATTGGCGTCTTTATTGCTGGAATCGTTCAACTTGTATTTCAACTGCCTTCATTAAAGAAGGTGGAGGCACTCCCTCGTCCGAAGCTTAAGCGAAAGCAGACGGGTGAGGCGGAAGAAGCGGCAAATAAAGTCTATCGGCTGATGCTACCCGCAGTGTTCGGTGCGTCAATTGCACAAATTAATCTGATGATCAATACGCTGATTGCTTCTTTTCTGGTTACAGGAAGTGTTTCCTGGCTTTATTATTCGGATCGGTTAATGGAGTTTCCGCTCGGTGTCTTTGGTGTTGCGCTAGGCTCAGTTCTCCTGCCGCGACTTTCAAAAGAGCATGCACTTGAATCCCTAGATGAATTTTCACGACTGCTAGACTGGGGAATGCGCTG
Organism: Gammaproteobacteria bacterium; assembly: GCA_022823625.1. Lineage (GTDB taxonomy): Bacteria > Pseudomonadota > Gammaproteobacteria > Arenicellales > JAJDZL01 > JAJDZL01. Next base: position 16,852 of record JAJEHQ010000018.1, on the reverse strand, counting down.
GTGTCTGCTGATCTCGTTGCCCGCAACTGCAGGATTGATCGTCCTGTCAGAGACACTGGTGGCAACACTGTTCTATCACGGTGCCTTCACTTTAACCGACGTCACTATGTCAGCCCGGGCGCTCGTAGCGTTTTCCGTTGGCCTGACAGCACTGGTGGCCGTTCGAGTGCTGTCTCCAGGATTCTTTTCCCGAGACGATACTAAACGACCGGTAAAAGCTGGCGCCATCGCCATGGTGGTCAATGCGATTGCTGCGATTGTCCTGGTGTTTCCATTTCAGCATGTCGGACTCGCGGCGGCAACTTCACTGGCTGCTTTTATCAATGCCGGGCTTCTGCTTCTATGGCTGATCAAAGACCGTGTATTTATCTTCCGACCAGGCTGGCTGCCCTTTTTGATCAGAGTGGTAGCAGCGACACTTATAATGTGGTATGTACTGGCTGAATTTCTTGTTTCACCATTAGAAATGTGGATTGAAAACAGTATTTTGGTGAGAATTTTCTTGCTTTTGGGCTACATTCTGACAGGTGCTGTCATCTATAGTGCCTGTTTGTTCGTATCAGGAATTCGGCCTAAACAGTTAATTTCGCGATGACCCAATTCAACAACAACGTTATTCAAATCGGCTTTTCCGACGCACCGCGGTACTTCACGCTGAGCGAAGCGAGAGAGACACTGAAACTGATCAAACCGATCACCACCAAAGCTCACCAGGAACTTGAGGAGGTGAAAGCACGACTTCATCACCTGCTGCCGAGCGACCCCCGCATCGCGTCCGTCGAACAGGATTACGAAGCCATCGTACGAGCATGGATTTCCAAAATGCATCGACTCGGGTTGATTGTTCGAGGTCTTTGGCTGCTGGATTTTGATTCTGGTGACGGTTATTTTTGCTGGAAGTACCCAGAGCTCACCATCAATCACTACCACTCGTATAACGGCGGCTTTGTTGAGCGAAAACCAATCGCAGAAGTGATTGAAGAAATGCATCCGGACTGGGCGGACGTCGAAGCGGAACCGAGTATTGCAAGCAAAGCGAATAAGATGCAGACTCCACACCGACTGTCCTGATACCTTGGACTAACTCGATGGAATACATTCGCGGCGCGGAAAATATTGCAGCCGATCATCACGGTTGTGTGGCATCCGTTGGAAACTATGACGGTCTTCACCCAGGCCATAAAAAAGTCATCCGATCTTTAGTCGAACGCGGCCGAGAATTGAATTTGCCCGTCGCAATCGTCAGTTTCGACCCTCATCCGATGGAATTTTTTGTTCCAGATGCAGCACCGCCACGACTGATGACTACACAGGAAAAGCGTGAAGCGATGCAGGACCTTGATGTTGACATCTTTTGTTGCCTTGAGTTCAATCACGAACTGGCAAATACGGAACCGGAAGAGTTTATTGAGAACCTGCTGATCGACAAACTGAAAGTGCAGTATGTGGTTGTTGGCGATGATTTTCGATTCGGCAGAAACCGGCGTGGGAACTTTCAGATGCTTCGTTCAATCTGTCAACGATACGGCATCGACGTGGCAAAAACTGAAACGCTTGAAATGGGTGGGGAACGGGTGAGCAGTACGCGTATTCGAGAATGTTTGGCTGCTGGTGATGTCGCCAGGGCCAACCGTCTGCTGGGTCGAGAATTTTCCATGTCTGGACAAATCACACGCGGTGATGGAAATGCCAAAAATTGGGGATTCGCAACAGCCAACGTTCAGGTTAAAGTACCAAAACCCGCGTTAACTGGTGTATTTGTCGTGGAAGCAGACTTGCCTGGCAATGCATCCTTACCCGCAGTGGCAAGCCTTGGAACGCGGCCGACTGTTGGTGGAACGAAACCTGTACTGGAAGTTCATTTGCTTGATTTTGATGACGATATCTATGATGAAATCATTCGAGTCCGCTTTTTGAAGAAACTGCGGGATGAGGTTAAGTTTGCCTCAATCGAAAAAATGTGTGAACAAATTCAGCAGGACATTACGCGGACTCGCGAGTACTTCGGTCAAAAGCACTCTCGGATTGCGTCGTAATTCAACACCCGTCTACCTCAATAATTCAGACTAAAATAAACGGTTTAGCCGCCGAATCAGGCCACTATCAGTCAGGATAGCTGACTGAATGCACAACCTTACTTCCTCGCTTTTAAACTAACGGTTATTTCGCGATTTGATTCCATGACCAATTACAAGCACACAATCAATCTTCCTAAAACTAAATTTCCCATGCGGGCCAATCTAGCGAAGCGCGAACCCGACTTTCTCGCATTTTGGGATGAGATCAATATTTATCAGAAACTTCGAGAAATCGGTGAAGGAAAGGAAAGGTGGGTCCTGCACGATGGCCCTCCCTACGCCAACGGAGCGCTACACATCGGGCACGCTGTTAACAAAATTCTTAAGGATGTTATTGTCAAGTCCAAAACGATGGCTGGTTACGATTCGCCTTATGTGCCCGGCTGGGACTGTCACGGGCTCCCGATTGAACATGAAGTAGAAAAGAAGCTGGGAAGGGAAGCCTATCGAAAAGACCCGGCTGCATTTCGTAAAGCCTGTCGTGCCTTTGCAACGGAGCAGATTGATATTCAACGCCAGGAATTCATTCGCATGGGCGTAATTGGAGATTGGTTTAATCCTTACCTCACCATGAACTTCAGAACTGAAGCCGACACGGTTCGAGCACTTGCGCGGATTCTGGAAAACGGCCACATGATGCACGATCTGATGACCGTCTACTGGTGTGCAGACTGCGCATCAGCGTTAGCAGAAGCGGAGGTTGAGTATTTTGACAAAATCTCAACCACAGTTGATGTTCGTATGGAAGCTGCAGACCGTCAGGCTGTCCTTGACGTATTCGGAGTCGAAGACGCTATAAGCGATGCACCGCTCAGTTGTGTGATCTGGACCACAACGCCTTGGACTTTGCCAGCTAACCGAGCTGTCTCAATTCACGCGGCCTTTGAGTACAGTCTGATCAAGTCAACCACGACTGGAGGCGGAATCGAGTACCTGATCGTTGCATCAAAAATGGCTGAATCCTGCTTTGAACGGTATGGGACCAGCAGTTACGAAGTGGTCGCTGAGATAGAAGGCAGAGAACTCTTGGGCCTGCAATTTGGCCATCCAATCGAAAAACATAACCGGCATGTACCCATGATTCCAAGCGAACATGTCACACTCGACGCGGGAACCGGGCTTGTACATACCGCTCCGGGTCATGGACATGAAGACTTCGCACTCGGGAAAGAACACAATCTGGAAATATACAACCCTGTCGGTCCGACAGGACACTTTCTGCCCGAAGTACCACATGTTGGGGGCAAATCCGTCGATGAAGGCGGCAAGATTCTGATCGAAATCTTAGCGTCGCGTGGTGATTTACTTTCTAGTGACGTCCTTGAACACAGCTACGCTCATTGCTGGCGGCATAAGTCACCAATACTTTACCGTGCCACCCCTCAATGGTTTATCAGCATGGACCGGACGGGGCTACGCGATCGTGCGCTGGAAGTAATCAAATCAGTCCAGTGGGTCCCAGACTGGGGTGAAGCCAGAATTGATGGCATGGTGCGAAATCGACCCGACTGGTGCTTGTCCCGGCAGCGGGTATGGGGCTCACCAATTGCCATGTTTACGCATAGAGAGACAGGCGAATTGCATCCGGATACCTTGGAAATTTTCGAAAAAGTCGCAAAAAAAATTGAGCAAGGCGGGATTGACGCGTGGTTTGACACGGACTCGTCAGAGTTCATCGGTACCGATAGCGAAGACTACCAGAAAATCACGGACGTGCTGGATGTCTGGTTTGATTCTGGTGCAACACATTACAGCGTCTTGAATCATCGCGGTGACATGACCAATCCTGCAGGCATGTACCTAGAGGGTTCAGACCAGCATCGAGGTTGGTTTCAGTCAAGCCTGTTAGTCAGTACCGCAGTGACCGGCAACGCGCCGTATCGGTCGGTGTTAACCCATGGATTTACAGTCGATGGTGAAGGTCGCAAAATGTCCAAGTCAGTCGGAAATGTCATTGGACCTCAGGAGATTATTGATACGTTAGGCGCTGATGTCTTGCGGCTCTGGGTGGCATCAACCGAGTATGAGGCAGAGATGGGAATTTCGGATGAGATTCTGACTCGCACGACAGACTCCTATCGTCGAATACGAAACACCGCTCGATTCCTGGTTGGAAATTTGAACGGATTTGAACAGACTGACTGTTTGCCGTGGCAGGATATGCTTGAACTGGATCAGTGGGCAGTCCATACAGCGAAACAACTGGACTCGGATATCATCAAGGCCTACGACGAATACCGATTTCACTTGATTTGCCAGAGAATTCATCGCTTCTGTATTGTTGAAATGGGTGGGTTTTACCTGGATGTGATCAAAGACCGGTTGTACACGATGCAGCAGGCGAGCCGTGGACGACGGTCTGCACAAACTGCAATGTTCCACATACTCAACGCACTGGTCCGCTGGCTTACACCAGTTTTGAGCTTTACTGCAGAGGAAATTTGGAAGTACGTACCTGGAAAAGTCGAAGAATCAGTATTATTGACAACATGGTACAAAGGCTGGCCAACTGAGTGCTCTGAAGATCATGCAGTTGATTCTGAGTTCTGGTCTCGGGTTATCGCGGTTCGAGAGAATGTCAACCGTGAGATTGAAAATCAACGCAATGAAGGCGTCGTAGGTTCGTCGCTTGACGCAAACGTCACCATCTACAGTACCGATTCAACGCGGAAAATGCTTGAGAAGTTAGGTGATGAGCTTAAATTCTTAACGATTACGTCAAGCGCGAAATTGGAACCGCTGGTTGAAAATCCAGACGATAACGACAATGAATCCGACAAAGTAGTGGTTCGAGTTGAAAAATCTGAACATCAAAAGTGCATTCGCTGCTGGCATCAGACGGCCGATGTGGGATCAAACCCAGCGCATCCTGAGATATGCCTTCGATGTGTTGAGAATATAGAAGGCTCTGGAGAGATAAGAGAATTTGCCTGACAGTTCGGGGTGCTAAATCCGAGTCTGTCGTAAATAGAAACGTCTACCGTGGTGAAAGGCGAACCATTCAAATTCAGCGAACGGACTGTTCGAATTCACTGTGGCATGGCATTGCTCATCGTGATCGTTGATCAGATCACGAAGTGGCTCATCCTTTCTACCCTGGAACCCTATAGCTCCACTGCGGTCACTGGCTTTTTTAATTTAGTGTTGGTCTACAACAGGGGTGCTGCCTTTGGGTTTCTCGCCAATTCCAACTTTGACGTGAACCTATTCTTCCTGATTGCCAATTTCGTCGTGCTTATCTTGCTGTTTATTGCGCTGCGGACTCTGTGTCCTCCACGAAGTCAATCAGCGACAGCAATCTGGCTGATCATTGGTGGGGCAATCGGAAACATCATTGACCGACTGGTTCACGGTCACGTGATTGATTTTCTGGATTTTCACTACGCAGGATGGCACTATAGCGCCTTCAATGTTGCGGACTCCACAATTACAGTCGGAGCGATACTGCTCGCAATGGAGATTCTTGGGTTTAGAGTGATATTTCGGAAAAACGATTCTGCAAAAACAGACTCACTCATCTAGATTCTGCATCAGACGGACAATTTCTGTTCGAACTGATCCTGATATCCGTATATGCCAGGGGTCCCTCCAGTATGAATAAACAGCATGTTCCGAGGCGCATCTTTGGATCTGGCACGATTCAGCAAGGCAGCCATTGACTTCCCCGAATAGGTCGGGTCCAGAATCAACGCTTCTTCGCGTGCGGCGAGAAATATCCCATCCCACACCTCAGAATTTGCTTCACCATATCCCGGGAAAAAATGTTCGTCTGAAACAATGATGTCACCATCCTCAACTGAAGATTTCACTTGCAGCAAATTCGCTATTTCATGGCACCTGACTCTAATCCGCTCCCATTGCAGGCTGCTTTCCCGACGAACGCAAACCCCGACCACCTTGACTGGCATTCCTATTGCTCGAAGTCCGAACAGCAAGCCTGCGTGAGTGTTGCCACTGCCCGAAGCGACGTAAATTTCATCAATTTCCAGATTTCGCTGCAACAGTTGCTCTTTCAGTTCAATCGCTGCGCGTACGTAACCCAAAGCGCCTAGTGGCTTATGCCCAGGCGCCAAGGGAATGATGTAGGGTTTAAGTCCTGAGATCTTGAGATCCTCAGCTATCTCTCGAAGCCGGGTATCAGCGCCAAACTCATCCTCTCCTTCGTCATAGTAATGCAGTTGTGCACCGAACAGTCGGTCCAATAAAACGTTGCCGGATGAATGGTAGTGTGAGGAATCATTCGCTACCCGTGATTCAAGTTGAATGTGACACTTCATCCCTAATTTTGCGGCGAGCGCTGCTGTGATTCGGACAAAGTTCGACTGGACAGCGCCTGTAATCATGACGGTATCTGCCCCTTGCGCATTGGCATCACCAAAATAGTATTCAACCTGCCTGACTTTATTGCCGCCGAATGCGAGATTGTTGCAGTCATCTCGTTTAACGTACAGTTTCGAAATGCCTGACCACTTGGACAGGTTCTTCATGTACTCAATATCAGTCGGATGATCAAACACCGGCACACGGGGATAATTCGGATAAAGGCCAAGTCCTTGACCGTCAAATTCTTGATTCAACTTAACTTCCTTTTGATTAGATTTCGCTTTCAGGCACGACTGTTCCATTCGAATTAAACAGACTGCAGCATGCTCAAAAAAGACATTGTCAACGGTTTGGCAGTTTACCAGACCCATTTTCAAAGACTGTGCGTCTCATGAATTTTTCAATTGTGTCACGTGCTCGTGCCTAAGGAACAGATACAAAGGCAGTGCTGATGACAAACCAACGCAGAAACCTGCCGGAAGCACCAGCCACCAAGTTCTAATTTTATGCTGGTAATCATCACAGAAAGACCAGATCAGAAACACAACTAACGAAATGATTACACCACCTGTTGCCTTCTATTGTGGATTGGGGATGCAGGTAGAACAGATGCTCTGAACTCGCAGCTTAATGGAAGATCAAGTCAGCGTTGTAGAGTCTATAATTGGACTAAACTAATGGATTAATCTATATGTGAATTACAAATATGAATTTGAAACGATCCACACCAGTGAACATCGACCGTGAGAGTTTGTCGGGTCCGGCTTTACGAACATTTTTTCGAATAGCGCAACTTTGGAACCTGTCAAATGATGAGCAAATGATTCTACTCGGAATCAGTGCAAGGTCAACATACTACAAGTGGAAAAAAAATACTGATGTGGTCCTGTCGAGAGACACACTAGAGCGCATTTCTTATATTGTTGGAATCTACAAGTCTCTTCAGATATTACTGCCAGACGAAAAACTTGCTGATGATTGGGTAAAACGACCCAACTCCGCACCATTATTTGATGGGCGATCAGCACTTGACCTGATGATGTCAGGTCGGGTAGCAGACCTGTTCATCGTACGTCAGTATCTTGATGCGGAGCGTGGAGGCTGGGCTTGATATCCCAAGTGGTTCATATTTCATGGAATCCAAGTTGGCGCATCATTCCCAGTCGGTTTCCACCCATTCAGCTGTTTGAACGGGTTACCGATTCGAGAGACCTTGAAGCAGTATTTGCATTAGATGCATTGACAAATCCAAGACTCCACGAGAAGGCCGGTGATCTAAACTTAGTATTACCACAAGATCGCGTGAGTGGGCCGGGAACCAGTGTGATAACGGCACCGTTCACACACACAAATCCAAGTGGCAGTCGATTTTCCAATGGACTTTTTGGCGTACTTTATTGCGCTGGTAGTCTCAAAACTACAATTGCGGAGACCTGCTACCACCGTGAACGCTTCATGCTCAGTACAAATCAGCCTAGCGTAGAGCTCGATATGCGAGTCTACTGCATTGACCTGTATGGTGAATTGCATGACTTACGCGGCAAGAAGAAGGAGCTGCCGCTTGTTTATGACGAAGATGATTACACCGCGGCTCAGGACTATGGAACGAACCTGCGTAAAGCCGGCTCAAACGGCATTGTCTATGATAGCGTTCGCAAAATCGGTGGTGAATGTGCCGCTGTGTTTCGACCATCGCTGCTCTCCAATGTGCGACAAGAGCGCCATCTGTGCTATGTTTGGGATGGTCAAAAAATTGCCACCGTATATGAAAAGCGCGAATTCCTCAAATGATTGAATACCACAAATGCCAAGTTTCTACCATTAACATTAGGATTCCATCAGTAGGCAGAGACAATATTCTGATACGTCATCTCAAATATGACATGACACTGGTAGTGGTGTCACATTCAGACTGAACTGCCTGTCGCGCAATCGTGTCTAAGGTACAGATACAAAGGCAGTGCTAACGACAAACCAACGCAGAATCCTGCCGGGAGTACGAGCCACCAGTTTCTGACTTTATGCTGGTGAGCATCATAGAAAGACCAGATTAGAAATACAACAAACGAAAGGATTACATCGGCGGCGAATCCACCCGCTGCTCCGTTCGCGAAGACTCCAGAAATGAAAGCAACCAGATCAAGTCCGTTGGCAGCGAAAAATGAACCAACAAAATACCAAGGTGCGATAGTACCCAGCAAAGCTGCGCCAAGGTAAAAAACCTTTAAATTCATATTACAAATGGGTTGGTGATTGATGCTAAGCGGCAGCAGCTTCCAACCGATTTTTTCGTCGTCTTTGAATCAGGAGAATACCCGCTAGAACTAAGACTGCAGGTATGTAAAACACCTCTTTTGGCATACGGTCTGCAGGCTGTTGAATGTGATCAATGACAACCGGCTGGTCTGCATAGTAATCAAACAAGTCACCTATTTTGATGAACAGATCGGTGCCAACAAATGGTTCTTCAATTCTCATCTGCCCATCTTCTGAGATGACAGTCAAACCGGCCGCGTCTAATCGTTTTTCTGCTTCCGGCAGATTACCAAGCGGAATTAGAACTGTAGTACTGGTAATCTCGCCTGAGTCAAAATCGGGCCCACTCACAACGATCGTCATCACCCCATCCTGAGGAATGTCATCAACAATCTGGTAGACTTTGCTTGGTTCAACTTTCTCGAACGGTTCGTCAAGCTGATCTAGCCAGTATCCTGGACGAAACAGTGTGAATGCAACCAGCAAAAGCACAGCCGACTCCCACAGCCGATTACGCGTGAGAAGGAAACCCTGTGTCGCTGAAGCAAAAAGCATCATCGCGATGACAGCCACAACAAACACAATAAACGCCTTGCCAATCGATACATCGATCAGCAAAAGATCGGTATTAAAGATGAACAGGAATGGCAGTAATGCAGTGCGAATATCGTATGCAAATCCCTGAATTCCGGTCTTGATCGGGTCTCCTTTGGAGATGGCTGCAGCCGCAAAGGCCGCTAGCCCAACCGGTGGTGTATCGTCCGCCAGAATCCCGAAGTAAAACACAAACAGGTGCACTGCAATCACTGGTACAACCAATCCATTCTGTGCGCCTAACAGCAGAATGACCGGAGCCATCAATGACGACACGACAATGTAATTTGCCGTGGTCGGTAATCCCATTCCAAGAATCAGACTCATCACTGCAACCAGCAGCAGCATGGCAATCAGGCTTCCGCCTGAGAGAAATTCGACAAATTCACCAACGACCTGATGAGCGCCTGTCAAAGAAATGGTACCAACAATAATTCCGGCAGCGCCTGTGGCGACCGCAATTGCCACCATGTTGGATGACCCGGCAATCATACCATCCTTCCATTCAACTACTCCCTTACGAAATTCAGCACCGAAATCACCTGTTTTTCTGAAGAACGCCTTGATGGGGTGTTGAGTCAATGCGACGACAGTAATTGCAATCATCGCCCAAAACGCCGAAAACGCAGGCGACAACCGTTCAAGCACAATACACCAGATCAGAATGACAATCGGAATAACGTAATAGAGTCCGACGATTGTTGTTTCGCCGGCACGAGGCAGTTCTTTGATCGGGGCGTCAGGTGCATCAACTACCAGATCTGGTCGTTTTGAAGACAGCCACAACAGATAGAGGTAGGCCGCTGAACACAAAATAACGACGATCGTAAATGCCGCAGACGGGAAAACAACCTTGATCCAACCCATGCCGTAATAGACAATCAGACCTAGAATTGCAATGCCAATGAATCCGCCCAGGAATCCAATGATTTTGCGCATGAATGTTAACGATGACGGCGGTTTCGGCAGTCCCTTGAGATTCAGTTTCAGGGCTTCAAGATGAACGATATAGACCAGTGCGATATAGGATACCAGTGCTGGAACCAAGGCATGTTTGATGATGTCCGTATAAGAGATGCCGGTAAATTCAGCGATCAGAAACGCTGCGGCACCCATCACCGGTGGAGTTAATTGTCCGTTGGTGGAAGAAGCGACTTCAACCGCTCCGGCCTTTTCAGCAGTCAGCCCAGTTCGCTTCATCAGGGGGATGGTAAAAGTTCCTGTCGTAACCGTATTTGCAATAGAGGATCCGGAATACAACCCGCTCAATGCAGATGCCATCACGGCAGCCTTGGCGGGACCACCTTTCAGGTGTCCAAGTAACGCGAATGCAACTTTGATGAAATAATTTCCGGCGCCGGTTTTTTCCAGGATCGAACCAAATAAGACAAATAGAAATATGAGCGATGCAGAAACCCCCAGTGCAACACCAAACACACCTTCATTCTGCATCCAGTAGTGCCACATGGCTTTACCAAATGACGCGCCTTTCCATTGCACCGTTTCTGGGAGAAAATCAGCATGACCAAAAAAGACATAAAACACGAACACGGATGCGACGATCAGTAAGGGCAGTCCCAAAGCACGAAATACAGTGATTGCCAAAACAATCATGCCGATTGACGAAATGACCAAATCGCCAGTGGTGGGCAGGCCGGCTCGGACTGCAATTTCATTCCTCAATACCACAATATATAGAGTGGAAATCAATCCTAATGCAATGAGTATCCAATCGTACCAGGGGATATGATTTTTCGGACTTGACTTGAGCAGTGGAAATGACATCGTCGCCAGTACAAATGCAAATGCAAGATGGATCAAACGCGCGTTGGCGCTTGTGACTACCAGCGGAAGCCCAGTAACTTCAGTAACAAAAAATGGAATGTTGGAAGAAATATAGATTTGGAACAATGCCCATATGAAGGCAATCACCAGAATCATTTTCCCCTGCCAACCAAATGCGGTACGGGAACCAGTATCGACATTGGCTAAGAGTTCTTCAGCTGATGGTTTAGCGGGTGTTTGTTCTTCTGGCATGGTTCTTACACCTGCGGAATGTAGAGGGAGGCGGGGAGGCGTTTGAGGGAGAGGTGCACTCTCCCTCAAACTTCATATAAACAGATTGTTTTTACATCCAACCTCTTTCCTTGTAATATCTTTCCGCGCCTTCGTGAAGCGGTGCAGATAGGGAATCAGAGATCATCTCCTCAGGCTTGAGATTGCCAAACGCAGGATGCAGCTTCTTGAAATTGTCAAAATTATCAAAGACAGCTTTCACAACGATGTAAACAACATCCGCAGGAACATCAGCACTGGTTACGAAAGTCGCACCAACACCAAATGTTTGAACGTCGTTTTCATTGTTGTACATACCAGCTGGAATTGTCGCTGTTCGATAAAACGAGTTGTCCGCTACCAACTGATTGATCGCATCACCCGTTGCATGCACCAGATGTGCTGAGCATGTTGACAGTGATTCCTGCGTTAGGGCTGACGGATGTCCAACCAGCCAGAAGTACGCATCAATCTTCTTGTCACAAACGGCCTGGCCGGTTTCTGCAGATTTCATTTCTGCAGCCAGTTTCAGGTCACTCCGTTCCCAACCAAGTGCTTCTTCAATAACTTCCCAGGTTCCTCGTGTACCGGAACCGGGGTTACCGATATTTACACGCTTGCCTTTGAAATCAGTGATGTTCTCAATACCTGAATCATCATGCGCAATGATGGTCACGGGCTCTGGGTGAACAGAAAAAACGGCACGCAGATTTTCAAACGCGCCTTGCTCTTCAAATTTTGAAGATCCGTGGTAGGCGTGATACTGCCAATCAGATTGCGCGACGCCAAACTCAAGCTCACCGGCGCGAATGGTATTAATGTTGTAAATGGAACCACCGGTTGATTCCGCAGAACAACGGATGCCGTGTTCTTTACGGTCCTTGTTTACAAGCCGGCAGATGGCTCCGCCAGTTGGATAATACACACCTGTTACGCCGCCCGTGCCAATGCTGATGAACTGCTGTTGGCTTTGTGCTGGCGTGATGCCGCCAACCAAAGTTACAAGGCAGGCAGATGCTAATGCTATTAGTGTTTTCTTCATGTTGAATTTCTCCTTCAAGAGGTTCATGAATATAAATCAGTGTGTTCAAGTTGAGTTATAACAATTTCCGATAGCCAATTTAGTTGAAATTCCGAAAAGCGCAAATTGGCATAGAAAACTGCGAACAAACAGCGTGTCTGGCTCTCTGAAATCTGTCTGAGCAAACGCAGCCGGGCCATGTTTACTTGAAGGTAACCCGTAAAGAAATTAAGCGCAGTTAGTCGGAGTATCAAATGGCACGTGTCTGCCTGGCATTATCAATCATCCCCCAATCATCTCGTTATCGATTGCTAGTCTGGTACTTCCGGCTCGATGCATGTTGATCTGCGGGACTAAAGGTCAAAGAAAGTCAAATCTCTACGTTTCTGTCTCAATCTACGTTGTCGTGGTTGAGGTGTTTCTCGGTTGAATCATCCCTTTCAGCCATATCCGCAATACACAAGGACTGGAGCGGTGATTCAGCGGAACTTCAGACAAGTCTGTCGCAATAAAGTACACGACAATGTCAAACAAATTCCATATACAGGGATTGGTTCCAGCGATATATTGTGCATTTGATATTTTCGCCATACCAATTAAGCGGTTGCCAACATTCATGAGCGCAGTTCTAAGTCAGCAGCAATTTAATTTTCTTAGAAAGGGATTTGATCCGGTACCTCAACGCTCCAGTTCAATCAACAAAATTTGCTATACCGAACCTCACTTTCTCGAAGTCGAAAAGGAGCAGATTTTCCAGAAGTGCTGGCAGTTTGTTTGCCACGAAGAGAAACTGAGTAAAGTTGGAGACTTCGTCACTGTTGACATTCAAGGCCAAAGTATTTTTGCCGTTCGGACTGATGATGAAATCAAAGCTTTCTACAATGTTTGTAAGCACCGGGCTCACGAACTGCTACAAGGCGAAGGGAGCACACAACGAATTGTCTGCCCCTATCACGCCTGGGTCTATAACCTGGACGGGTCGCTTTTCAAAGCCCGAAGGAGTGAACATTTAGAGAACTTTGATGTCGGCAAAATCTGTCTTTCATCAGTGCGACTTGAGATCTTCTGTCACTTTGTTTTCGTCAATCTTGACCCCGATGCACCCTCACTCAAAGAACAAACCGGTAATCTGGAACATGAGATCAGAAATTTCGCGCCGGATATTGCCAATCTAACCTTTGCTCACCGATTGACCTATCGAATAAGGGCGAACTGGAAAGCGGTGGTGGATAACTTTCTCGAGTGTAATCATTGTCCGGTTGCGCACCGCGATTTCTGCTCGCTTGTTGACATGCAAACTTACAAAGTCAGAACACATGAATACTACTCAAGCCATATGGCCAAAGCCAAAAGCGTCGATAACAATGCCTACAGTATCGAGAACGCTAGCGTGACGGATCACGCGGTGTGGTACCTTTGGCCAAACATGACACTAATGCGATACCCAGGCCGAGGTAATTTCATGGCTTGGCGTTTCTATCCAGTCAGCGAAACTGAAACCTATGAAGTTTTTGATTTTTATCTCGAAACTTCACAGCCCAATGATGATGAAGCGGAAGCCATTAAATTCATAGATGAAGTGCTACAACCCGAAGACATCGCGCTCGTAGAAAGTGTGCAGCGTGGGATGCGTACGCCGGCTTTCGAACAGGGTCGTTATCTAGTGGACCCCGAAGGCAGTGGATTCAGCGAGCATGCCGTTCATCATTTCCACAGCCTTCTGCTAAAGGCTTACGAACAAGCAAAGACAGCATGAACAATGACGCAGCCAACCGGTTCGAAACGGTTGCTGTATTGGGTGCAGGGGTAATTGGTGCAAGTTGGACAGCCTTGTACCTGGCAGCTGGACTCCGGGTAAAGGTTTTCGACATCACAGATAACTTCGAAGCGAGAGTCGACGCATATGTGAGCAACGCATGGCCGACTCTTGAGCAACTGGGTTTGACCGATTCGGGAGACTGCCGCCGTGCCAGCTTTCACAATAGTGCGTCGGATGCCGTACAGGATGCCGACTTCATTCAGGAGAACGTACCCGAGTGCATTGAGACCAAGCTCGCTCTGTATCGTGAAATTGAAACTGAGTTATCTGCGAGATCAATTGTGGCATCCTCCGCTTCTGGTTTGATGCTAAAAGAACTGCAGAGAGGTTGGGAAGACCCGAGTCGATTTATTTTGGGCCATCCTTTTAACCCGCCTCATTTGATTCCGCTTGTGGAGTTGCTCGGGAACGACCATACCGCAGAAGGCGTGCTCGACATGGCTGAAAAATTTTATGAGCGTGTAGGGAAAGTCACTATTCGGATCAAGAAAGAGGTACCGGCCCATGTTGCCAACCGTCTGCAAGCCGCGCTGTGGAAAGAGGCCATCCATTTGGTGCGAAGTGAAGTCGCCTCAGTTGAAGATGTCGATAAAGCAATGTGGGCGGGACCTGGGCTGCGTTGGGCTGCAATGGGACCTCACATGTTGTTTCATTTGGGCGCGGGTTCGGGTGGTATGCGTGAGTTCTGTTCGCGCTATTCGGACAGCTTCCATCGTTGGTGGGGAACTCTCGGGGATGTGCAAATCGACCAGAGTACGATTGAAGAGCTGGTCAAAGGTATTGATGATGCAGCGGCGGGTCGAAACACTGACTCATTAGCCGATGAACGAGATGCTTTGATTTTGGAATTCCTCAAAAGCCGCAAGCAGCTATTGAGCAGTCAGTAAGCCAGCTGACTGTGACTGCAAAAACATCTAATTCGCTGATTTGGAGAAACTGGAAATGAGTCAAATGCTTGAGGGGAAAACCGCAGTTGTTACTGGCGGTGAAGGAGGCATCGGTCAGGCAATCTGCAGTCGATTTGCTAGCGAAGGTGCAATGGTGGTGTCAGCAGATTTAGTCCAACGAATTGCACCGAAAAAGAGTATTCGATTCGTGGAATATGACGTTACTTGCGAAAAACATGCTTCTTCACTCTTTGGGGCATTGAGTGAAGAGTGGGAGCGGCTTGATATCCTGGTCAATGCAGCAGGAATTGAAATTGAAAAAACAATTGAGGAAACCTCACTGGAAGAATGGAATCGGATTTTTGCCATTAATGTTACCGGCACATTTTTGACATCCAAGTACGCCCTTCCCATGCTTCGAAATTCAAGAGGTGCCAGCGTAGTAAACTTTGGTTCATATGATGGATTTATTGCTGATCCTGACTTAGCGGCTTACTGTGCGACCAAGGGTGCCGTTCATGCATTGACCCGAGCGATGGCCTGCGATCACGGGCCGGAGGGAATTCGAGTAAACGCTGTCTGCCCAGGCTATGTAGATACTCCGATGTTAACCAATTTTTTTGATAATCGTGAAGATTCGGAAGTGGAAAATTCAGCTTCAGAAATTCGAAGACAGGCTGCCCGGAATATTCATCCGATGCGAACTTACGGTCAGCCAGAAGACATAGCCAATCTCGTCAACTGGCTGGCGTCAGATGAGGCTCGCTATGCTTCTGGACAGTTGTGGGTCATCGACGGTGGTCTGAGTGCTCAAGTACAGCAGATGCGCTTGTGAGCTAATCGAAAAACCCGCTTTTCAACATCTAACTCAACTCTCATTACTGGACACCTGTTTTGACAAGCAAAAGTGTAATCATTACCTGCGCAGTGACAGGAGGGATACATACCCCAACAATGTCACCCTATCTGCCAATCACGCCGGCACAGATTGCTGATGCAGCCATTGGAGCGGCACAGGCTGGTGCAGCCATTGTTCACCTCCATGCCAGGGATCCGGAGGTTGGTCGTCCGGATTATCGACCTGAGACATTTATGCAATTCCTGCCAGTCATTAAGGAGCGAAGCGATGTGGTCGTGAATGTATCCACGGGAGGAGGTCTTGGCATGACGATTGAAGAGCGTCTCGCTGCGGCGCAACATGCCAGCCCGGAGATGGCATCGCTTAATATGGGATCGTTAAACTTCGGAATTTTTCCGATGGCGCAGAAGTACACGGATTGGAAATTTGACTGGGAAGAACCTTTCCTGAAAATGACAAGAGACTTCATATTTCCCAATACCTTCAAGACAATTGAACATGCACTGAACGAATTAGGCGAGGGGCATGGAACGCGATTTGAATTTGAATGCTATGATCTCGGACACTTATATAACCTGGCTTATTTTGTTGACAAAGGCAAGATCAAACCGCCATTTTTTATTCAGCTGATATTTGGAATCTTGGGCGGTGCCGGCCCACACCCTGATAATCTGACACATATGCACTCGATTGCTCAGAAACTGTTTGGAGATGACTTCGAATGGTCTGTTTTGGCTGCTGGCAGATTCCAAATGCCGTTTGCTACTCAGGCTGCCACCATGGGTGGTAACTTGCGTGTAGGCTTGGAAGATAGTCTTTGGATTGGAAAAGGCGAGTTGGCCAAGTCAAACGCCGAACAGGTCACGAAAATTCGTACGATTATCGAGTCACTTGGTCACAACGTCGCGACACCTGATGAAGCAAGATCAAGATTGGCACTCAAAGGTAAAGACAACGTCA
>JAJEHQ010000012.1 GCA_022823625.1 Gammaproteobacteria bacterium | reverse complement strand
CTTCCAGAGTCCTGATTTCTTCCAGTTTCATGATCGTCTTCATCCGCCTATGATGAACCCGATCACCTCGGTTTTTCAGACTCATTTCTCGTTGGAAACGGAATCCTGCTTCAGACTCATTTCTCGTTGGACAACACTATAGTCGGTAAAGTACTGGATGAAATGCTAGACTACTACGACGCAAGCTGTGAACTAAGCGGCAACTCAATAGAAGTACAAAATCTGAACAAGGCTTGCGGCATCGTCAATCAGCTCTTAAGCAAGAATTCTGACGATTGGCGAGCGGAGACCGAGAAAGCGGTTCTCGACAAAGATTTCCCTATTTCCAGTGTTCAGAAACTTCCAATCAAGCCAGCCATTATTCCCATTATCAAAGAGCGGCTGGAAGAGGTGCAAAGAGCATTGAAAGCCGGTGCCAACCTGTCGAATGTAATTTTGTGCGGGAGTATTCTTGAGGCGGCGCTCGCTAGCGTGGCGGGCGACAGATAGGCGGTAAGAAGGTTTCTCACATCATCATTTCAGCGTTCGGCGGAGAGCCTACACGGTGACCAACTTGATCGAATCTGAGGTCGAGAATGCGGCTCTTGATTGGCTCGCTAGCTGTGGTTGGCACGTCGCTCATGGCCCCGACATTGCTCCGGATGCTTCAGGTGCAGAACGTCCAAACTACAGTGCAGTCGTATTGGAGGGACGATTGCGTGAAGCGTTGGACGGCCTCAACCCGAGTCTGCCGACGAACGCGCTGGACGACGCTTATCGAAAGCTAACCCGCTTGGAAAGCGCAACGCTGGAAACTCAAAACCGCGAGTTTCACCGAATGTTGGTAGACGGCGTCACAGTGGAGTATCGCACCACTGATGGCGCAGTTCGCGGCGCAGTCGTACGCCTCATTGATTTCGATGACCCATCCAATAACGATTGGCTTGCGGTCAATCAGTTCACGGTGATTGAAAACACTCGCGAACGACGCCCTGATATTGTCCTGTTCGTCAACGGATTGCCATTGGGGCTGATTGAACTCAAGAATCCCGCGGACGAGGACTCCACCATCTGGACTGCATGGCAACAGTTTCAAACATATAAAACGGAATTGACGACATTGTTCTCAATGAATGCCGTAATGATCATTTCTGACGGACTCGAAGCTAGAATTGGCACACTAACAACCGAAAAAGAGTGGTTCAAGGCATGGCGAACTATTTCGGGTAAATCACTAGCTGATTCAACACTCCCCCAACTGGAAGTGTTACTCTCTGGCGTATGCGAACCAAAAAATTTCTTATCGCTGATTCGAGACTTCATTGTCATTGAAGATGACGGTGTTGGAAACTTGGAGAAGAAAATGGCTGGCTATCACCAGTTTTACGCGGTCGAAACAGCAGTCGCACAAACGTTGCGTGCATCAAAACTGCAACAAGACACGAATCGTCACCTTGGAAATCAACCAACTCCCAATCGAACGATTTCCGGCGACTCAATCGGAGATCGTCGAATCGGCGTAGTTTGGCACACTCAGGGCTCAGGTAAGAGCCTGACAATGGCATTTTATGCAGGGCGCATTATTCGAGAACCCGCAATGGCAAACCCAACTGTGGTGGTGCTTACCGATAGGAATGACCTAGACGATCAATTGTTTGGTACCTTTACTCAATGCAAGGACCTATTGAGGCAAACTCCAGTTCAGGCGCAAGATCGTGCCGATCTTCGTCGTAAACTTGCCGTCGAATCGGGAGGAGTTGTTTTTACAACGATTCAGAAATTCTTTCCGGACGAGAAAGGAGACGATCATCCGATGCTTTCCGAGCGTCGAAATATTGTTGTTATCGCAGATGAGGCACGCCGTAGTCAGTATTCCTTCATCAAAGGATTTGCACGACACATGCGCGACGCATTACCGAACGCCTCATTCGTCGGATTTACGGGCACTCCCATTGAACTTAAAGACGCTAACACACGAGCAGTTTTCGGTGACTACATAAGCATCTACGACATACAAAGAGCAGTTGAAGATAAAGCCACTGTACCGATCTACTATGAAAGCAGGCTCGCCAAATTAACACTTGACGAGAACGAAAAACCAAACATTGATCCCGAATTTGAGGAAGTTACTGAAGGTGAAGAAATCAACCGTCAGGAAAAATTAAAGACTAAATGGGCCCAACTAGAATCTATCGTCGGTACAAAAAAGCGCTTGAAGATGGTTGCCGAAGACATTGTCAATCATTTCGAATCCAGGTTGGAAGCCATTGATGGAAAAGCAATGATTGTGTGCATGAGTCGTCGAATATGTGTCGACTTATATGGTGAATTGATCGCACTTCGCTCAGATTGGCATAACGATAGCGACCAAAAGGGTCGAATTAAAGTAATTATGACGGGGTCTGCTTCTGACCCAGTCCACTGGCAACTTCATTTGCGGAATAAATCCCGCAGAGAGAAATTGGCCAACCGATTCCGGGACCCAGATGATCCATTTCAAATTGTGCTTGTAAGGGACATGTGGTTAACGGGATTCGATGCCCCGAGTTTACACACGATGTACGTCGACAAACCTATGCGAGGACATGGGTTAATGCAAGCAATAGCGCGAGTCAATCGGGTATTCAAAGATAAGCCTGGCGGCTTGATTGTTGATTATCTTGGACTTGCGCATGAACTAAAGTTAGCCTTGGCTAACTACACAGGTAGCGGCGGAAAAGGTACAACAGCAATTGATCAATCTGAAGCTGTTGCAGTAATGTTGGAAAAGTATGAAATTTGTTGTGCAATGTTCCATGGATTCGATCATTCCACATGGAGAACAGGGAGCGCGATAGATCGACTTAAACTGCTACCAGAAGGTTCAGAGCACATTCTGTCTCAGGAAAACGGCAAAGAGAGATTTGTTCAGGCCGTAAAGGAACTTTCTCAGGCATTTGCATTGGCTGTTCCGCATGAAGATGCAAAGCTAATACGCGACGACGTTCATTTTTTCCAAACAATCCGCACAGCATTAACCAAGCGTTCAACTCCAGGAGTTCAAAAAGACGAAGAACTCGATAACGCAATTCGTCAAATCGTCTCGAAAGCTATAGCTTCTGAAGAAGTTATTGACATTTTTTCTGCTGCGGGATTAAAAAAGCCTGATATTTCGATCTTGTCCGATGAGTTTCTTGCTGAAGTTAAAGGAATGAAACAGCGAAATGTAGCGGTTGAACTATTAAAGAAACTATTACATGGTGAAATCAAGACAAAAGGGAAACGTAATTTCATTCAAGCAAGATCATTCGCAGAAATGCTAGAGCAGACATTACGTAGGTACCAGAATAAGACCATCGAAGCTGCGCAAGTCATCGAAGAACTAATACAGCTTGCACGTGAAATGCGAGAAGCTGATGCACGAGGGGAAAAGCTCGGACTGAGTGAAGATGAACTCGCTTTTTATGACGCTTTGGAAACCAACGATAGTGCGGTTCAAGTGCTTGGCGACGAAACGCTTCGTCAAATCGCACAGGAACTTGTGCGAATTGTCAAGAACAATGTGAAAATTGACTGGACAATTCGGGAAAACGTCCGCGCCAATCTTCGCCGACATGTAAAGCGGGTATTGCGTAAATTCAACTATCCACCCGACAAACAAGAAAAAGCGACTTCCACAGTAATCAAGCAAGCAGAGAATTTATCTGTCTTTTGGACGACAACAGGATGAAGTGTATTTTCAATCGAGAATTCGGGATTATCTTTTTTCAAAATGTGTAATCAACTTTCCCAAGAATTATGGAACCGGCCAACTATGAGAAGTGTTTCCGGAATCTATTGAGTTGCCTGTTTGCTGATACTGCATTTACTGTTTCTCCCTGACCGCTCAGGCTCTGACCATCACACACCACTGCAAGCAACGCCCATATGATTGTCCCAGCGCGCTGGTTTTAAACCCGCGCAATGCGAGAGATTTCTGCATTCCAAGAAACGCATCGACCGTCACAATATCTCCCGACCCGCCACTTACCAAGAACTCATTCGGCCATGTTCCAGGAGCCACACCGCAGTCATCGCTCACGGTGAAGGATGACAGGTGCTGTCCTGTGTGTTACCATTAATGTTCACACCTCACTGTGGATGGAAGACAAGAAAGAGGAATTGGATGTCGAGGTTATTTTCGGAGGAGTTGAAAGCTCAGATACTGGAGGAGTATCGGAACAGTTCGCTCTGGTCTGGATTTTGGGTTTTGTGAGGCTTCATTTTTACGCTCGAAATTGCAGGATAATGATGGTCAATTATACCGTTTCCGGCAATATCTAACCAGAATATATCACAACATTATTCAATAGTAACAATGATATATGACCAATATTTGGATTATTCAGGAACGACTAACTAAGCAATGCTAAACAAGCCTGCTGTCAAGTTCTCTTTGACGTTTATCGAATTTGTCTTTCTCCGCTTCCGTTTAGACTCTCCCAAAGGCGAGAATGTTTTTTGCCACATCTTGGACTTTTAACCGCTTGCCCAATCAGGGATAGGAACTACAGCATTAAGCAGGTCAGAAACTAAATCGGGGAACTACAAACCAAATCTCTTACGTATAAACAATTTAACTGATCTTCGTTCCCTGCGTTCCAAATTAGATCCAATCTCGCCTGATTTTCTCAAGTCTTTCTTGATTTCCTTCCAAGCTGCGTCAACACTCTCAGGAGTAAGTTCCAATTCAACATATATACAAGTATCACATACAACATGTTCAAAGAACACTTTCTTTCCCATATCGTAGGATTTCTTCGAAACATATTGTGGTGTTTCATCGGCACCGCGTCCACCTTCGCCACCATTACCGCCGCCTTCGCCGCCACCATTACCGCCGCCGTTGCCGCCACTATTGCCGCCACCATTACCGCCGTTGCCGCCGCCGTTGCCTCCATCACCAGAACCCAAGGCAACTGAACCTGCGAACAAACAGCAAAATACAAGAATAATCACACTTCTAGTAGTGCGTTTGGTTAAAACAGACATGAAAGAATCCTCTCAAAAATTTCCAAATTTCTGTTGATTTTCGAAGTGCTGGAAATCAAGCCATCTGAAGTGAGAACGGCCTTAAACTACATACAACACTCCAAAGCCGTAATATACTCCCGACGGTACCCGTTTCCCTCAATACTCCCACCGAAATGATAAACGACACAACTTTCGGGCACAACTGTCCTTCAAGCATTTCAGGATCAATCGCAAATTGTGTCCTGTAAAGCTCAGCAACACATTCATGTTGTCGCCTTCGATACCCTCGAGTCGGTTGCGTCCCAGCTAGCTATTGTTTATTCAGCCTGATGTCTGCTCTACCAATGCAGATTTTGCGAGTAGAGAACAGTAAATAATTTGATCAAGACGTCAAATAATATATTGACACTTGGTTAAATAAGCACTTACCTTTAATAAACGCATGTCCAACGTCTTTTACTTAGAATCGATCATATGGGAAAGGTTTCAAAAACAGTGCAAATTAATGTTGGTTCCGCCTCAGTTGTCGGGACGTTGCTGGCAATTATTTACGTGGTCCAAGCTGTGCTGTCCAGAGACACAACGGGTTATGATGTTTTTACTTTCCTGGGTGGCTTCGGCTTTACTGCAGCGGTTGTTCTACTCTATTGGTATTGGCTGACCAGACATCAAATTGAACTGACGTTCAAGACTGTCTTTTTCTGGGCGGTTGTGTTCCGACTGATCGGTGTCTGGGGAGAACCAATTCTCGAGGACGATTACTTTCGATACCTGCTCGACGCGTGTTTATTCGTCACTTATGGGTCGCCATACGGAATTGCGCCGGAGTCTCTGTTTCTGACCAATGACTTGACTCCAGAATGCAACGCGATGCTAACTGGAGTCAACAATCCTCATTTGGCAACAATCTATGCACCGTTTTTACAGTATGTATTCCTGTTGTCTCACTTGATTTCACCTGTCAACCTTGATCTGCTACAGTTCATCATTGTTCTTTTTGACCTGTCCATCATATACGTACTGAGTAAACTGGCACCTGCACGACTCGTGCTGCTTTATGCGTGGTGTCCACTGGTAATCAAGGAGTTTGCGTTTACCGCACACCCCGATGTTATGGGAGTTGCTTTATTGCTGGCTGCGCTATACGCCCGGAAATCAGGTCAAACAGCTTTGGGTTGCATATTGGTCGCTGTTGCGTGCTGCTCGAAAGTATTTGCAGTTGCGGCGTTACCCTACTTTCTGTTTCGACAGCGTTTTCGTTATTGGTTGCTGGTCGCTGCAACCGTGTCGGTGATGTATCTGCCGTTCCTGCTCCAGCAACAAAACACTGATTTGTTTATCCTTGCGCAATTTGCAAAAACGTGGCTGTTCAATGCGCCAGTGTTTTATTTGATGGCTGAATTGCTAACCGATCAAATTGCCCGATACGTGAGTTTTTCGTTGTTTTTTCTGTGCTACTGCTTTTACTTTGTCCGATATCAAATTTCGAACCGGTTAACCGACATTCCCCGCATGGACTGGATATTCGGCGTACTTCTTCTGCTCTCCCCGGTTCTGAACGCCTGGTATTTGGTTTGGGTGCTGCCTTTTGCTGTCATCTGGCCTAGTGTATGGGCTTGGACAGCGTCGGTAGTCATAACACTTTCCTATATCGTCGGTCTACATTTGCCGCAAACAGATTTGTACGATTACCAGGTTTCCCCGTATGCACAAATGGCCCAGATTCTTTGTATTGGTATCGCTTTGATCATCGACTATCGACTCCGGCGTTTCAAAATCAAGGTATCGAGTCGACCCGAACAATTCAATCCAATTCAAAAAAAGCCAGACAATTGAGGACTTTTAACCATCTGAAAATCCAATAGAAAATTTTGGTGCACAATGCTTCACCTTTACCTGTTTCATTCACTAGTGTCCCGCTTAATAATCGAACAAATTCAACTGTTTAGGTCCTTCAATCGGTTGCTCTTTGTATCCGTAATCCGTAAATAATTGATATAAAGGCTTTTTATCGAACAGTGTGGTATCGATTATCTGAGAAATTGT
>JAJEHQ010000038.1 GCA_022823625.1 Gammaproteobacteria bacterium | reverse complement strand
CTTCCAGAGTCCTGATTTCTTCCAGTTTCATGATCGTCTTCATCCGCCTATGATGAACCCGATCACCTCGGTTTTTCAGACTCATTTCTCGTTGGAAACGGAATCCTGCTTCAGACTCATTTCTCGTTGGACAACACTATATTTTGACAATCTAAAATAATTCACTTATGATATAAGAATTCGAAAGTTTAACTTCAGGCTACAGACACCTGAGATTGAGCTAAAGCAGAATTGATAACTGATACTCTTTGGAGGGTCTAAACAATGCACAAACAATGTATAGCAATTCTTGGCGGCATCTTCATGGCTGGAGCGGCGCTAGTCTCTTTTGCTGATTCTAAACCCGTTGGAATTACTAGCGAAATCATGTCGATCCCGGTAATGATTGACGGTGCCACAGTAGAATTCAAACGAAATCAAGACAATGACAACACCGTGAATCCGGCGTTCGCGAAGACATCTCGGCCCTGCCCGCCTTTCTGCATTCAACCCTCAAACCTCGCGTTTGGTGTCGAAACGATTGGTGAAGTCGAACTGATGGATTACGCGAAACAGATGAATGAAGGCGATGACAGCATAATCGTCATTGACTCAAGAACTCCAGATTGGGTTGCGCGTGGTACCATTCCAACCGCAATGAATATTCCGTGGACCAGTCTGAATCCTGCAAAAGGCGCAACGCCGCTTGAAATTGCAGAAATCCTTGAAACTCACTTCAATGTCACTGAAAGTGAAGGACTGTTTGACTTCTCGCAATGCCGAACTGCAGTCATGTTCTGCAACGGCATGTGGTGCGGACAATCACCGAATAACATCAAGAATCTTTTGCGACTGGGCTACCCATCCAATAAGATCAAATGGTATCGCGGCGGAATGCAGGACTGGGAAATTCTCGGACTGACTACCGTATCGTCCAATTAAGTTCGCTTAACATCCGTTAACGGGAAAAACCGCTCTTGGCTCAATAGCCAAGAGCGGTTTTTTTGTTGGATTCAAATTTGGTGGAGTCATCTTTCAGCGCCAAAATTAATTCCCGCATATCCTGCGGCACTCCCGATTCCCAATGACGTCGCTCACCGGATCGCGGATGATCCAATTCCAACAATTCAGCGTGCAGAGCCTGTCTGCTAAATTTGGTCAAAATCTGAACTAAGGATTCGCTCGCTCCTGCGGGAATCCTGGGGCGAGCGCCATAATCTGGATCACCAACAACTGGAAACCCTTCATGTTTGAAATGCACCCGAATCTGGTGAGTTCGACCAGTTTCAAGCGTTACCCGAACAAGTGTGTGAGTTTGAAAGCGGGTAACAACACGGAAGTGACTGACCGCTGGTTTGCCTGATCCGGCAGTCATGCGCTTTCGATCATGACGATACCGCCCGACGGCTATATCAATCGTTCCACCTGAAATCAGCCGTCCTTCCACAACCGCAATGTAACGCCGACCAGCTGTTCTAGCTTTAAACTGTTTGATCAGGTTAATGCGGGCTGCTTCGGTTCTTGCGACAACGAGTAACCCTGATGTATTCTTATCCAATCGGTGAACAATCCCTGCACGCGGCAATCTTTCAAGCGACTGATCGTGATTGAGCAAGCCGTTCAACAGCGTTCCATGCGGATTTCCGGCGCCGGGATGCACAACCATACCTGCAGGCTTATTCACAACGATGACCGACTCGTCCTCAAATACAACATCAATTGGAATATCCTCTGCAGTCCATTCGCCTGCTGCAACTTCGGGAACGTCAATTTCGACGGCCTCTCCTCCTGAAACAGCGACCCTCCGTTTAGGCTGAGCACCGTCGAGCTTAACGCGCCCTGAATCCAGCCAACCTTGAATCGTGGTGCGCGAATGGTTGGTTATCAACGATGCGAGTGCCTTGTCCAGCCGTTGGCCCCTGCACTCTTCCGGGATTGTTAAATTGATGCGCACTTGATTATTTTTTGAGTTGCTGTCAGATGACCAAAGTTTGCATTAGCACGGTCAAATAGAAAAGTGACTCTCACTCCAAATCAATATAATTGAATCGAATTCGTTAATCCGATGGTTCCTCAACCCACGAATCCCTTAGCCTCCCGGCGTAGAAATTAAACCGCGAGCAAAATATATGAAAAGCATAACCCGGATTGCTATTGTTCTAGCAATCATTCCGATTTTGATACTAACCGGCTGTGGGAAAAAGGACATTATTAAGTCCGAACGGGAAATGTATGAATCTGCATACGATGCCCTGTCCCGCTCCCGCTATGAAACGGCTATTGAACGTTATGAGGCACTAAGAGCAGCCTATCCGTATGGAGAGTTGTCGACTCAGGGCGACCTTGAGATCTGTTACGCCTACTACAAGACGAAGCAGTTCGAGTTAACGGCACCGTGTATAGATCGATTCCTGGCAAACCATCCAACACATTCTCAAATCGATTACGCGTACTACCTGAAAGGTCTTGCCCTGCTTCCGGTGCGTCCCCCAAAATTTGGCGAAACTTTATTTCGAAGCAAATCTGATTTAACCGATCACGATGCCGAAACGGGACGAGAAGCATACGCAGCCTTTACCGAAGTCATTGAAAGATTTCCGTTGAGCGAGTACGCAGACGCTTCTCGGGAAAAGTTGGTTCAATTGATTAACGTATTTGCGCGTCACGACCTGCAAATTGCTCTATTTTATCTGGAAAGGAGAGCATACATCGGCGCGGCTAATCGTGCATCGCGCGTACTCAAGCGCTATGAAACATCACCCTATACTGAAGAAGCGCTTGCGATTCTTATGTATGCTTACGACAGGATGAATCTGCCGGATCTGTCAGCCGATAATCGGCGAGTCCTTCAGTTCAATTACCCAGCCAGTATCTACCTGACAGACGTGAGTGCGATATTTGATGACGCGGCACTAGAGTCCGATTTTGAGTAAGACGAGTAACATCAAACCCATAAAACCTACTCCAGTCAACAAAACGGTCGGAGGCACACATCAGAACTTGCTAGTAGTCGGATAGCGTCTATCGCGTCCAAATGCACGTGAAGTAATTCTCACCCCAGGCGGGGCCTGCTTGCGTTTGTATTCGTTTCGATTGATCATCCTGACAACGCGGCGAACCGTTTCCAACTCGAACCCATCCTCCGCAATTTCTTCGATTGAACGAACATCCTCGACATACGCCTCAATAATTGCGTCCAGTTCTTCATAAGGCGGTAATGAATCACTGTCCTTCTGATCATCCGCGAGCTCCGCGGTGGGTGGTCGATCAAACACCCGTTGGGGAATAGCGGCTCCAAATTTAGCATTGCGATATCTGGCCAATTCGTAAACCATCATTTTCGGCACATCCTTAATCGCAGAAAATCCACCAGCCATATCGCCGTAAAGCGTTGAATATCCAACTGCGACCTCACTCTTGTTTCCAGTCGTAATCACAATTGAATTGCTCTTGTTGGAGATGGCCATGAGCAGAGTTCCCCGACAGCGAGCCTGGACATTTTCCTCGGTCACATCGACGCTGTATCCCTCGAACCTTGGACGCAACTGATCAAGAAACGCTTGAAAAATCGGTTCAATGGAGATGATTGTCCACCTCACTCCAAGCGCCTCCGCTTCAGATTTAGCATCGTCGATACTCATTTGCTGGGTATAGCGAGAGGGCATGAGAACAGCTTCCACATTTTCAGCACCCAATGCATCGGCCAGAATTGCAAGGGTTAACGCTGAATCAATTCCACCCGACAAGCCGATTACTGCACCTCGAAAGCCATTTTTTTGCACGTAGTCCCGAACGCCCAGGGTAATCGCACTATATATGCTCTCCACAGGGTTGGGTGTTGGTTCAACAATGCCGGACAAGCATTCCACCCGTTCGCGATGTGCGAACCGAGTTGGTACCACAGCCTCCTCAAAGTGTTTGGCGCGAAACCGGATTTCTCCACTTGGGTCAGTTACAAGCGAACCGCCATCAAAAACCAACTCGTCCTGACCACCAACCAGATTGACATAAACAATACTGACTGCGTTTTTCTTACTACGAGCCGCGACAATTTCGTTTTCCCGGTACTCAATTTTGCTGGTATCGAATGGCGAACCGTTGAGAGTAAAAATGATCTCAGCTCCGCTTTCTACACAGCGTTCTACAGGACCGTCTTCCCATACGTCTTCACAGATGGTGAGGCCTATTGGAATGTCATCCACCTTAACCACTTCGGTCCTGTCGCCCTGAGCAAAATAACGCTTTTCGTCAAAAACACCGTAGTTGGGCAAGTGGTACTTGTGGTAGGTGGCGAGAATTTTTCCAGAGTCGATCAGCGAAGCCGAGTTAAACAGCTTGCCTTCCGAGCGGCAAGGGTGACCGACAACGAGTGCGATACCCGAAACCGCCTCAACCAGGCGATTCAACGCTGTTTCACAATCGGAGAGAAACTCTGATCGCTGAAGCAGATCTTCGGGTGGATAGCCGCAAATTGCGAGCTCCGGAAATACAACAAAGCGACAGTTCAAGTCATCGCGGGCATAAACTGCAGCATCGGTGATTCGATCCACATTGCCAGCCAAGTCGCCCACCACCAAGTTCAATTGGGCTAACGCCACTCCAAAGTCTGCAGTCATCTATTTAATATACTTTTAGAGAATCAGCATCCCAAAATCGCCTTAACGGAGTGATCATTGGCTTCTGAAATATCAGATCAAGAAAATTCGCTGGCATTTGAAATTGTGGACTCAATTGGCCAAATTAACGCACGAGACTGGAATCGCATCGTGCCCGCGGATTACCCGTTTTTGTTCCATGAATTTCTCCACGCGCTGGAGGAATCAGGCTGTGTTTCGAAAAATACCGGTTGGGCACCGCAACACATTTTAATACGAAATTTATCAAGTCAGAATCAGGAAGTCATCGGAGCAGCACCGCTTTATCTGAAAGGCCATTCCTGGGGTGAATTTATATTTGATTTTAATTGGGCACACGGCTATGAGCAGGCGGGACTGAACTACTATCCAAAGTTAATTTCCCACACACCGTTTACACCGGTCACGGCTCCTAAACTGCTCGTTCCCGATGACCATCGAGCCTCGAAGACCCGGCAACTAATCGTCCGTACTGCACAAAAATTAGCCCGACAGTTTAATTTGTCGTCGACTCACTGGCACTTCGTTTCTGAAGAAGATTCTGCGACACTGAACTCGTTGGAGTTTTTGAATCGTGCCAGCACATTTGAGTACATCTGGAACAACCAGGGCTACAATTCTATGGATGACTTTCTTGGCGCACTCTCCAGTCGAAAGCGCAAGAAGATCAGAAGCGAGAGGCGTTCAATTAGCAAACAGGGAATTTCTATCGATGTTGTCCAAGGAGAGGAGCTTGAACCGTCACACTGGAAACTAATTGATCTCTTTATTCAGCAAACCGTTGAAAAATACCGTTCTCACAAGTACCTCTCATTGGACTTTTTTCAAAGAATTGGACAAACGATTCCGGAAAATCTGGTGCTTTTTCTTGCGCACATCGATCAAAATCCAGTTGCTGGATCATTTTGCCTGCAAGGAAAAAACAAACTATTCGGCCGCTATTGGGGAACTCTAGCGGAGTTTCGAAACCTTCATTTTGAAATCTGTTACTATGCGGCAATTGAATACTGCATCGAAAAAGGCCTGAGCGAATACAGCGCAGGTGTTCAGGGAGATCACAAACTGAGTCGGGGATTCTTGCCCAGATTGGCAAGATCCAGCCATTCATTCCTGTCCCCATCAATTGAGGTGGAAATCGGTCACTATATTGACCGTGAAACTTCCCACATGCAAGCCTACTGTGAGGCACTTGATTACTACTCCGCATACGCCAAGAGGCCTACAGAGTCTGCTCTTCATGAATAAACTTGTCTCAAGTTCGTCACCAGTGGAACGTTTTCCAGACCCACGCAAGGTGCGAGGTGACGCACCTTTGACGATCGATACCGATCTATCCGTTGCAGCCCTGATTGAGGCGTACCGCCTTGGATTTTATCCAAAGCCGGAAAGCGCACTGGATCAGGTCACCTGGTGGTGCCCTGATCCGCGTACCGTTCTCTTCCTGAATGAATTTAAACCGTCTAGAAGCCTGCGTAAAAGTGTCAAAAACCGAAATTACTCAGTTACCCTAAACCAGGCTTTTGGAAGAGTCATTCAACATTGCGCGGAGCGATTGCCCCCCAGAAAATTCAGCTTTGCAGTGCCAGATAACCTCATGGAACAGCGCAAACTGGATTGGTTGCTGGACTACCATAAAGCTGGGCACCTTAAAGTTGATTTCCAGGAAGGTGTGATGACTCTGGAGTGCGATACTCGTGAGCAGAGTTACGAGATTTTTGGATCTTTGCCAACCTGGATCAGCCAAGAAATTATTGATGCCTATCAGGAATTACACAGACATGGACATGCACATTCTGTAGAAACGTGGCATAACGGCAATCTAATCGGGGGCCTCTATGGTGTCAGTCTGGGTCGTATGTTTTTCGGCGAAAGCATGTTTTCTTTAAAGTCGGACGCATCTAAAGTTGCCCTCTATCACTTGACTCATCACCTTAGACAATCAGGATTTGAATTGATTGACTGCCAGGAACCCACCCCTTTGCTTTTCAGTTTGGGTGCGAGAGAAATTTCTCGAAACTCATATCTTGATATTCTCGAACGATCGGTAAATTTGAGTTCGTCCTCATCGGTATGGCTTGACTGGTCAACCCACTAAATCTTTAGTGAAACAGAATTTACAAAATCCATTAAACATCAACAGAATTGCGATTCAAATTTCAAAGAAAATAAATTTATCCTACTATAATGAGATTGAAAACAAATACTTTTTATCTAATCGCGAAGTAAAAGGCTTGCCAATATGTTCAAAACAAGAAATCTGACTAGTTTTCGTTTGGTGATTTTGGGCTTAATTTCCCTTTTCGCCCTATCAATTGCCGCCTGCGCTCCAAGAGCCGAACCGGAAGTTGTAGAAGAACCAATGGAAGAGGTTGTCGAGGTCATGGAAGAGGTTGCACCTTTGGTAGTTTCAGATGACACTCATGTCGTGTCAGCAGGTGAAAGTCTGTGGTCTATTTCAGGTTTGACTTCCATTTACAACGATTCTTTTCGCTGGCCACTAATTTACGGTCACAACAAAGATATTGAGGATGCCGACCTGATTCATCCGGGTCAGGAACTTTCCATCCCGCGTGACCTTGTTCGCGCCGACATCGATGCAGCTGTAGCACACGCCAAGAATCGAGGTGCCTGGGCAATCGGAGTAATTGAAGAATCTGACTTGCAGTATCGTGCAAACTCTATGTAGTGATTGCTGACAGCTAATTCGCGTTCAATTTGGAGTAGTTCCGAAAGGATGCGGTTAACTACTCAGAGAGTAAAATCTCTCTCAATAACCAATTTCGCTCATCGCCGGGCAGAAGAATTCGCGAATTCTTCTGCCCGGCGATTTTAGATTATCCAGCAAACCTGGCACCCTGACTCCCAAGTAGTCTTTTATGCGCCATCTGTACTCAGCGCCTCGTCGATGGTGTGTAATTGCACTCGTGGGTGTATTGTGGTTTGTCGCGACCCCCACCCATGCCAGCACATACCTGAATGAGCAACGCTCAACTTATCTTGATGCTAATTCGCTGCTGAACCAAAAAAAGGTATCAGCCTGGCTGAAAATAAAGCCCGAGCTGAAAGACTACCCGCTTTACCACTACCTCATCATTAAAGAAGTCCGAGCAACTCACTCGGATTATTCAAACAGACAAATTGACCGAATAATTTCCAGGGTCGATGTTCCGCTGCCAAGCAGCTTTAGAAATTGGTGGCTGGACCGATTGATTGTGCGAAACGACTGGGAATTGATCATAAAGCACTTCTCAGATTCAGTTACGACAGAAACAAAGTGTACTGTAGCCAGGGCGGTATTGAATACCGGGTCGCGCGAGGACGCCATGCGACACATAGAGCCTCTATGGCTGGTTTCTCGATCTCAACCCAAACAATGTGACCCACTGTTTGACTACGCACTCAAACACGGATTGATCGATGATGATCTGATTTGGCAGCGAATACTTCTGGCCTCACAAAAAAATCAGTCGAATATGACGAAGTACCTCCGTGGTCTATTACGCTCCGATGAGGTAAAGAAATGGGTCAAGCGTTTAAATCAGACTCACAAAAATCCGCGAACGATGCTCAGAAGAAATCTTGACCAATGGAGTCAGTCTCACCACGGACGACAGGTCATCACCTACGGTATGGCGAAAATAACGAGGAAGAACTCTGATGCCGGTTATGCATTCTGGCAGGAACTGAAATCCAGAGAACCTGAAGCTGTCAAGAGACTTACGGATACCAGGAAACAGATTGCACAGATACTGGGTTGGCGACGCCATCTTCACGCCTACAGCATGCTGGCCAACTTACCGGAAACTTTACACAATAACAGCACTCTGGAACTGATGGCCAGAAATGCACTTGCAAGAGAAAACTGGGAGCACATACTGAATGCTATCAGCCGAATGTCAGATAGTGACGCTCAGAGCATTGAGTGGCGTTATTGGCGTGCCCGAGCACTTGACGAAACCGGACATCGTCAGGAAGCTGTGGAATTACTCACTTCAATTGCAGAAGAAAGACACTTTTATGGATTTCTTGCGGCAGACCAGTTGGGGTTGCCTTACAACCTGTCCCAAGCCGGGCTGAATTCTGAGTCTAAAGACCAGGGTTCACTGCTAGAAGCCGAACCCGCTATCGCGCGCATTCGTGAATGGCTTGCATTCAACAAACCATACAGTGCGCGGAGCGAGTTGACTTACTTACGCAAAAAGCGCGCCGGGGAATCGGATTTCTGGGTCCAGGCTGCAATGTTGTTTCATACCTGGAGTTGGCACGATGGCGCAATTCGTGCCACGTTTGCATCTGGACGATCTTCAGAATTTGAAGTCACGCTCTCCCACCCTTCACCTTTTCTTAGCGTTGTGCGAAAAGAAGCAATCCGGCATCGAGTCCCAGAATACTGGATTTTGGGGATCATGCGACAGGAGAGCTTGTTTATCCACGATATTCGTTCAGGTGCTGGTGCTGTGGGCTTACTACAGTTGATGCCGAGAACCGCTCATAACGTTGCAAAAAAGAACCGCCTCAAGAAACCGTCAAGAAACGACCTGTCGAAAGCGGCACTCAATATTCACTTGGGTACATCATACTTTCGATCATTGCTTGATCAGACTGAAGGCAATGCAGTCCATTCGCTTGCAGGATATAACGCCGGACCAAGGCGAGTTAAGCAATGGAAGAAAATGATTCCGGCCAAGGATCCGGCAGCATGGGTCGAGTCGATCCCATTTACAGAAACTCGCAACTACGTTAAAAAAATTCTCGTGAACTTCATCATTTACGAGAAAATTTTCACCACCCAGCACGCCCGTATCAGAGAGTACCTTCCGGTTCCGAATTGGCAACATGCTTTGAAAGCAAATGATTGAAACGCGTAAATATACCGTTTCAGGTCTGGTTCAAGGCGTCTGGTATCGTCGACATGCGGCTGAAGCCGCTACCGAAATAGGAATTCAAGGCTGGGTGCGAAACTTATCGGATGGCAGAGTAGAATTTCTTGCCAAAGGTGACCAGGAACAATTCGACCAACTACAGCTAGCCCTGTGGAAAGGATCACCGATGTCGAACGTCACCGATGTTGTATTTGAGCCGGCTGAGGAATTTGTTGCCGAGGGATTTACAATCAACTGGGTAGAACCACCTAATTGATAACCCTTAATGATTGATTCGCTGCAGCAGCTCTTCAGTCAGACCGTCGAGTGAAAGGTGTTCTACAGCCTCTTTGCCGCGCCTTTTGTATTCAATTTGTCCGTTAGCAATTCCGCGATCAGACACAACAAGCCGATGCGGAATGCCAAGCAGATCCATATCGGCAAACTTAACGCCCGGACGATCATCGCGATCATCCAGCATCACTTCAACACCTGCTTGCGTCAGTGCATCGTGAACATCCACTGAAATTCTGGCGACATCCGCCGATTGCTGAAAGTTGATTGGCACAATACACACTAGGAAAGGTGCAATCGGTTCCGGCCAAATGATGCCAGAATCATCATTGTTCTGCTCAATGGCAGCGGCAACGATGCGAGATACCCCAATGCCATAGCAACCCATCCACATCACTGCATTTTCACCATTGGCATCGAGGCAGGTTGCATCAAACGATTCACTGTACTTGGTACCGAGTTGAAATACGTGTCCGACTTCAATGCCGCGTTTGACAGTTATGGACTTGGTCGGATCATTTGGACACGGATCGCCGTTTACTGCTTTACGCAAGTCGACAAACGGCGGTTCCGGCAAATCACGGCCCCAGTTTACGCCGGTATAGTGGTGTTCACGCTGATTTGCTCCACATACAAAATCTGACATTTCGCGAGTGGCGTAATCTGCATACATCGGTATTTCGAGTCCGATCGGCCCGACAGAACCGGACTGGGCTCCGGTTGCTTTCTCTACTTCATCCGCGCCAGCCATCTGCAATGGACTTTCGATTCCCGAAACTTTCACAGCTTTAAGCGTATTCAATTCATGATCACCGCGGAGTAATAAAGCAACCGGTCCATTCTCCCCTTGTACCAACAGTGTTTTCAAGGTTTGAGATGACGGAACTGACAGAAATTTACACAGGTCTTCAATTGTGCGAACTGTCGGGGTTTCGACTAAAGCCAATGATTCTTCCGCCGGTTTTGGTGGCCCGGAAGGCGGCAAATCGATCATTTCAACATTGGATGCAAAATTAGCATCAGTATTGATGCCGATGCCATCCTCACCAGAATCGGCCAACACATGAAATTCTGTTGATACACTGCCACCAATGGCACCTGAATCAGCCGCAACCGCGACAAAATCCAGTCCCAAACGTTCGAACACCTTGCAGTAGGCGTCGTACATGACCTGATAAGCCTGTTCCATCCCCGCTCTGTTGACATCGAAAGAATAGGCATCTTTCATGAGAAATTCGCGGCAACGCATCACCCCAAATCTCGGACGAACTTCATCGCGAAACTTCCACTGAATCTGGTAGAAATTGGCTGGTAACTGACGGTAGCTGCGAACTTCATTATTGATCAGCGTCGTAATCACTTCCTCATGAGTCGGACCTAGGCAGAAATCACGCTTATGGCGATCTTGAAACCTTAGCAATTCCGGTCCAAAAAAATCCCAACGGCCAGATTCTCGCCAAATTTCTGCCGGCTGAACAGACGGCATAAGCACTTCTTGAGCACCAGCCCGATTCATCTCTTCACGGACGATGTTCTCCACTTTTCTTAGCACACGCAAACCGGTCGGAAGCCAGCTGTATATACCAGATGCGAGCTGCCGAATCATACCAGCTCTTAGCATCAGCCGATGGCTGACGATTTCCACATCCGCCGGCACCTGCCTCACAGTCGCTAGCAAATTTTCTGTTGACTTCAAAATTTTCTCCAGTTCGGTGTCCGCTTACGCTTACCAGCGGTCTTTGTCCCATCTTTCCGGGTTAGCCCAATTCTTCGCATTCAACCACTGTGGAACCGGTTTATAAGACTCCAGATTAAACTCATACCACTGAGGTTCGTCGGACCCGAATTGCTTTGGACTGATCATTCGCATTCCTTGCGCTACCGCATTATTATGGTTGTATCGCAACAGCATTTTCTGAGGCACCATCACCCAAAGCACCCTGGCATGCAAGTCGCGCAACATACACACCAATTGCTCAGCCAGATCGACATCCATGCGGTTCAGCAAATCGGCAACAACTACAAATTCATATCGCCCCAAAGGCAAAATCGTTTTCTCAATACTTTCAAAGTCTGTGTGCTCAAACTCAATTTCAGGAGCACTTTCCAAGCAACTTGCTAAATCGGGCGGGACTTCCGGGGATATCAGCAACAAGGAAGCTGGCTTGTTTGCAACGAGCCGGTCGATCAAAGTCTGTTCAAGTTCCACTTCCACGAGTCAAAACGACCGCTCAGGAATTCAGATTGTTACTCGCAGCATATCAATCAGCACGGGAATCGACTAGTTTTCTTCTCTTGTACCGGAAATTTTTGCATAGGCGGAATGATTGTGAATTGATTCGAAATTTTCCGATTCAACTGTATACGAAACAACCCGTTCATCCTGTATGAGTTCGCCGGCAATATCACGCACCATATCCTCTACAAACTTCGGATTGTCATAAGCCTCTTCTGTTACATACTTTTCATCAGGCCGCTTCAAAAGTCCATAGAGTTGTGAACTCGCATTGGACTCTGCAATGTCAATCAACTCTTCAATCCAGACAAATTCTTCTGCAAGAACTGTAATCGTCACATGAGAACGCTGATTGTGAGCGCCATAACTTGATATTTCCTTTGAACACGGACATAGACTGGTAACTGGAACGATGACTCGGGTAGTGATGTGCACCGCGTCGTCCTTCAATACGCCAAACAGCGTAACTTCGTAATCGACCAAGCTCTTTACTCCCGTCACCGGTGCGCTTTTCTCACGAAAATACGGAAAAGTCATCTCGATACTACTCGTCTTGGATGCCAGTTTATCGGCAACCTGCTTGACAATATCTTTAAACGAATGCACTGAAATCACATTTTCGTGGTCGTTCAAAACCTCAACGAATCTAGACATATGAGTGCCCTTGAAGTTATGGGGCAATCCGACATACATATTGAAAGTGGCAACGGTGTATTGATCGCCATGCGCGCGATCACGTACTTTCACCGGATGGCGGATTTCACGGATACCGACCTGGTCAATGGCGAGCTTCCTTGTATCCTGCTTCGCCTGAATATCTGGAATTGAACTTTCAGCTGGTTCCATAGGAACCGGAACCAATTGTGGAAACTTCATATGCAATTCTCCTTGACGACTATGCCAGATCGAGAGATTTTATCTGTTCTATGATTGAATCGGAATCTATCCCAGCTTCGGCAAACACATCTTTTGGATTGCCGTGATCAAATATTTTGTCGGGAATTCCTAGATTGATGATTTTCGTGAGCAATTTGTGCCTGTTTAGAACTTCATTCACTGCAGACCCAGCTCCCCCTGCGACGACGTGCTCTTCCACTGTTAACAGCCACTCATGCGACTTCGCCATTTTCAAAACTGTATCTTCATCGATAGGCTTGACGAATCGCATATTGACCACAGTAACGTCAACCTGCTCAGCTACGGCTTTAGCAGTGGCAAGCATACTGCCGAACGCCAGAATCGCAACACCTTTTTTCTTCGAGTCACTCCGTTCACGAACAACTTCGGCGACTCCGATCGGAATCTCCTGCATTTCTTCCTGTTGTTCTGCTCCAATTCCAGCGCCGCGTGGATAGCGTACCGATGCAGGACCCTCGTGCATATAGGCTGTGAACAGCATATTACGCGTTTCCGCCTCATCCGACGGAGCCATCACAACCATGTTAGGAATGCACCGAAGGTATGCGTAATCATAGTGGCCGGCATGAGTGGCCCCATCACCTCCAATGTAACCAGCCCGGTCAAGGGCAAAAGTGACATCAAGGTTTTGAATACATACATCATGAATCAGTTGATCATAGGCACGCTGCAAAAAGGTGGAGTAAATGGCAACGACGGGTTTTGCTTTTTCGCAAGCAAGTCCTGCGGCGAAGGTTACTGAATGCTGTTCTGCAATTCCAACATCAAAGTAACGTTCGGGAAACCTGGTTTGAAATTCAACCAGTCCCGAGCCTTCACGCATGGCCGGTGTAATGCCAAACAACCGGTGGTCTTTTTCCGCCATATCACAGAGCCATTTACCAAACACCTGGGTGTACGAAACAGCACTGGCGGTTTTTTTCTGCATTTCGCCGGTCGCAGGTTCAAACGGTGACACACCATGATAACGAAGCGGGTCGGATTCCGCAGGTTCGTACCCCTTACCTTTCCTGGTAATAATGTGCAAGAATCTGGGTCCCGAAATCCGCGACAGATTTTTGAGCGTTTTCAGAAGAGTTGGAATATCGTGCCCATCAATTGGGCCAATGTAGTAGAACCCCAATTCCTCAAACAGAGAACTCGGTAGAATTAATCCTTTGGCATGTGATTCTATGCGATTTGAAAGTTCCTGTACCCCTCGCGGCATTACGCCGAGAACTGATTTTCCACCTTCCCGGATTGACATGTATGTTCTGCCCGACATGAGTCGCGCCAGGTAATTGGAAACAGCACCTACATTGGGTGATATTGACATTTCGTTATCGTTCAAAATGACCAACAGGTCCGATGACGAAGCGCCTGCATTGTTGAGAGCTTCGTAAGCGAGGCCGGCAGTCATTGCACCATCGCCAATTATGGCGACAACACGTCGCTTTTCTCCCTGTGCTGCCAGGGCTACCGACATGCCAAGAGCAGCAGAAATTGAGGTGCTTGAGTGACCGGCACCAAAAGTGTCATATTCACTCTCATCCCGTTTCAGAAACCCGCTCAGTCCACCTGGTTTTCGAATGGTGTGCATCAGCTCTTTGCGACCCGTGAGAATCTTGTGAGGATACGCCTGGTGTCCTATATCCCAGACTAATCTGTCTCTTGGCGTATCGTACAGATAATGCAGTACCACGGTCAATTCAACTGTTCCGAGTCCTGCAGCCAGGTGGCCTCCTGTTTTTGAAGTTACCTCTACCAGAAAGTCGCGCACTTCTGACGCGAGTTGCGGCAGTTGACTTTCAGACAAATTCTTGATGTCTGAAGGAAATTCTATTTGACTTAAGAGTTCGTAGTTATCCACACCAAATACTTCCACAAAGGTTATGGCCTTGATTGCAGTAATTCACGATTCAGCATGGCACAGTAATCCAATTACATTTCACGTGAAACTACAAAATCTGCCAGTTTTTCCAAATTCTCAATATCCCTATTGACAGTGTGCAGATATCCGATTGCCCGGTCGCGCATTTCAATTGCCTTATCCAGCGGATTTTCAACCAAAGCATCATCATCAAGCTGATCGTCCTTAAATTGAAACGCCAAACCAACACACTCTCCGTAATCGCTGAGCGCCTGAAACTCATCCTCAGTAACGGAATCGCTCACTTGTGCGCCCAATTGAACACTAGCCTGTATCAAACGCGAGGTCTTTAACTGATGAATAGTGATTGGGTCGATTTCCCCTGTCGACGAATTTTCAAACTGAATATCCAAAACCTGACCACCAACCATACCGCTTGAACCGGCTGCTTTCGCTAGAGTTGATACAAGAGCCCCTCTTCTCTCCTGTAAGTTTATCAAACTTTTATCTGACGCCAATATTTCGAACGCCAATGTCTGTAGTGCATCACCCACCAACACTGCAGTCGCTTCATCATACTTCTTGTGGCATGATGGCATTCCACGACGAAAATCATCATCATCCATGCACGGCAAATCATCATGAACCAGGGAATAGGCATGAATGCACTCAATGGCCGCAGCGGGTGCCATCAATCGTTCCAGACTTGTACCAAACATTTTTCCAGTCATCATCACCAGTACAGCTCTGAAGCGCTTGCCTCCATTTAGAGTCGCATAGCGCATTGCCTCATGCAATTGCTTTGGAGATTGAGTAACCGGAGGAAGTCTATATTCCAGTGATTGAACAGCCGCTTCCTGCAGCTGACGCCACTCCAGGTCAAATCCCATTAATTTCCCTATTCTGAATCAAACGATTTTGTCTGTACTTGCCCATCAGCAGCTTTAATCAGTGATTCAACTCGCTGCTCGGCATCACTCAGCATTTTTTGGCACTCGCGGACAATTTTGATGCCTCTTTCAAATTCGGCAATCGAATTTTCCAATGACTGAGTACCACCAGACATTCGCTGAATGATCGCTTCAAGTTCCTGAACAGCATCTTCGAAAGATAATTCTTTCGCGGTTTCAGGCTGGTGATCTGCTGATTCAGTATTACTCATCAATTGAGAACTCTTGCGAAGTCGGAAAATTCATTATATTCCTGAATTTGCCTGAAAAATGTTCGTGGCGAGTCGAATTGATCAACCACACAATTCAGCTTCGTTAGCAGAGAATCACCAGACAATTGCCGATTTTTGAAGATGCAACGAATTCTTGCAAATTACACCAATTGACCCTTGAAAACAGAAATCCAAACCTTATCTGTAATTGCACGAATATTCATTAAAATATTTGCTTTGAATTCCAACTTATCAACGTTACTACCGGGAGACAGTTGAATGGAACTAAAAG
This sequence comes from Gammaproteobacteria bacterium, assembly GCA_022823625.1. Classification (GTDB taxonomy): domain Bacteria; phylum Pseudomonadota; class Gammaproteobacteria; order Arenicellales; family JAJDZL01; genus JAJDZL01. The sequence goes on along the minus strand of JAJEHQ010000038.1, from coordinate 51,150 downwards.
GTTCAAAAACTGAACAGAATTTAAAGGATGCATTTGCCGGAGAGTCTCAGGCAAACCGACGTTACCTTTACTTTGCTGCTAAAGCAGATGTCGAAGGTTACAATGATGTTTCAGCGGTGTTCCGCTCTACTGCGGAAGGTGAAACCGGCCACGCCCACGGCCACCTTGAATATCTTGAAGCCGTTGGAGATCCGGCAACCGGTCTGCCAATCGGACATACAGCCGAAAATCTCAAAGCTGCAATTGCAGGAGAGACCCACGAGTACACCGACATGTACCCAGGAATGGCTTCTTCAGCTCGTGATGAAGGATTTGACGAAATAGCCGACTGGTTTGAAACACTCGCAAAAGCGGAGCGTTCTCACGCCAATCGTTTTCAGAAGGCACTCGATAACCTCGACGCTTAATCAATCGAATCAGCTCTACAACAGGCGGAATCGCGGCTTCGCGGTTCCGCCTGTTTTTTTCAATAACTGAATGACACATCAATTCTGATATGAGAGAAGGGTCCCTGGAAGCGCCGGAACGCCATGTGCTAGACTGGCAGTCCGAAGAGTTCAATAATGAAACCAGCCTGTTTCAGGAACTTGAAAGAGTTTATGACATCTGTCACGGCTGTCGGCGTTGCTTCAGCCTTTGTAACGCCTTTCCCACACTGTTTGATGCGATCGACGAGTCAGACACGATGGAGCTTGACGGTGTTCCTAAAGAAAAATACTGGGACGTTGTCGACAATTGCTATCTTTGCGACCTATGCTTCATGACCAAGTGTCCTTATGTCCCACCTCATGAATGGCAGGTGGATTTTCCACATTTGATGCTACGAGCAAAAATTGTTGGCAACCGCAAAGGACGACCTGCTTTACGCGATCGTGTCCTCTCATCCACCGACTCAATTGGTAAGCTTGGCAGCATTCCAGTGGCGTTTCATACCGTCAACTCGGTCAACCGCAATTCACTTGCCCGAAAAGCCATGGAACAGGTAATTGGTGTGCATCAGGATGCCAAGCTACCTAAATTTTGCAGCAGCAGCGTGCACAGCAAAATATCCAACCACCGTCCGCTTGAGACTGAGCCGGTAAAAGCAGGTCCAACGAATGGCAAGGTTGTCTTGTTCGCCACTTGCTATGGCAAATACAACAGCCCGACAATGAATGAAGATCTGATTAAGGTCTTTGAGCATAACGGCATCCCGGTAAGAGTCGTCAAAAACGATCAATGCTGTGGCATGCCAAAGCTCGAAATTGGAGATATGAAGTCGGTATCACGACTGAAAGATCAAAATATAAAGCAGCTTGCAAAGTTCGTTGAAGACGGGTGGGATGTCATCACTCCCATTCCATCGTGCACGCTTATGTTTCGTCAGGAATTGCCATTGCTGTTCAGTGATGATTCAAAGGTCCAGATGGTTAAGGAGGCAGTTTACGATCCCTTTGAATACCTGATGCTTCGCCATAAACATAAACTTTTGACTACCAAATTTAAAAATGCGCTGGGCAAAGTTTTGTACCACGCCGCTTGTCATCAGCGGGTCCAGAATGTTGGTGCTAAGACTCGTCAGACGCTTCAACTGATTCCTGACACTGATATTACAACGATAGAGCGCTGCTCCGGACACGACGGAACTTATGCGGTGAAGAAAGAGTTTTACGAGTTTTCGAAAAAAATTGTCCGTCCGATTGCCAATCAGGTTAAGAAAGTTGAGCCGGACCACATCGCTAGTGATTGTGTACTGGCCGCTTCGCACATTGCGGCTAATTCCGGAGAACATTCTGCCCAACCAGAACACCCAATTTCCTTACTCCGTACTGCATATGGGATCTAATTCATGGAACCACTAAAGAGAGAAGACCTCCTGTCACTTGAAGATTATTCTGTAAAGCGAGATGAATTTCGCACTTCGGTCCTAGATCACAAGAAACATCGACGTCTTCAAATTGGACCTGCCGCAAACCTCTACTTTGAAGACCGTCTCACAATTCATTACCAGGTTCAGGAAATGCTGCGTATCGAAAAGACATTCGAAGCAGCAGGCATTGAAGAGGAACTCGATGCTTACAATCCACTGATCCCCACGGGCAATAACTGGAAAGCAACATTCATGCTGGAGTATCCCGACGTCGAAGAGCGTCGGCGAATGCTGGCCAAACTTGTTGGAATCGAAGACCGGGTCTGGGTGGAAACGGAGGGACAATCCAAAGTTTATGCGATTGCCGATGAAGATCTTGATCGCTCAACTGATGACAAAACATCCGCAGTGCATTTTCTGAGGTTTGAACTTTCTTCTTCCTTCATCGAAGCAGTGAAGTCCGGAAGTGAAATATCCGTTGGCATTGACCACGAGAATTACTCATACATGATTGATTCTGTACCCAATGGTGTTCAGCAATCTCTGGTTCAGGACTTGGACTAAATTCTTTTGGTTTTTATGTAGCGCTGAATGTTGTGAAGATCGCGATTGATAGGTTTAATTACAGTCTGTACTCACCCCCAATTCGTAGAAACGTGTGAACAATCCATGTAGCTATTTTCACACGAAAGTGGTTGTATGGTTTTGAGGCATTTTCGATCAGTATTTTTGGTTGTAACTTTTTGACATCGTGCGTGATTTAAAAGGCCTTCTTTTTCTTTTCCCCACAAAACCGCCTGACAACAGGGACCCTGACCATATTCGAGTGAATTCGCGCAGTTTGCACCCCATCGGCCAAGTAGCACTATCAAGGGGTTGTACGCGGCCTCAATTTGCTCGGGGTCTGATTTTGCCGCTATTTAAATATCGCAATCATCGCCTGAAACGGAGTTGGCAGATATAAAAAGCCGCACTAGCCGACATTCGGGCACTCAAAGTTTCGTCGGTTACCAGGAATTTGTGCGAACGCAAAGCCCTCAGTTTAATGATTGATTGACTTGACACCAAAGATGGAATATTATAACTATCGTTATAAAAGAGGTGAATTATGCATCGGATGAAGGTAACTACCGTAGGAAATTCCATAGGAATCGTTCTGGGTAAAGAAGTCCTTGCCAAATTACGAGTGAGGAAAGGCGATGTGCTTTATGCAACAGAAACTTCAAACGGTATCGAACTAAGCCCCTATGATCCCGAATTTGCGCGTCAGATGGATGTGGCGGAAAACATAATGCGTGAAGACCGCAATGTGCTCAAAAAATTGAGTGAATAGTGGCTGAACCTATCTGGATTCTGGAAAATGTTGTGTATGCAATTCACCGCAGACAAATTGCAGAACATGGTGGTCCAGAGGGTGTACGAGATCATGGACTGTTGGAATCAGCCTTAACCAGACCCCAAAACCTCTATTATTTCAAACAGCCAACTCCGGACATCGCTGAATTAGGGGTTGCTTATGCTTACGGAATAGTGAGCAATCACCCGTTCATTGATGGAAATAAGCGCACAGCCTTTGTTGTCTGTCGCCTGTTTCTGATGTTAAATGGAGTGGATCTGTTCGCGTTAGAATCTGAAAAATACCGAATTTTTATGAAATTGGCTGCGGGAGAAATTTCGGAGAAGGAATTGGCAAGCTGGATTGCCTGCCATTCTTAACCGAACTTTAACATTAAATGACTTAAGTAATTGATAATATTCACGACTAAAAAATGGAGTGGCACTACCAATTGCTCTTGCAGGAAATGAATCACCGCAATCAAGATGTTCGCTTGGGGATCACCTTTCGGGCGGAATATGTGCATAAGACTTTTGCTCGATATATCAAACCTCTAGGAGAGTTCCTCGAAACCGATCATCGCATTGATATAGTCGCGTAGCAATGCCTTGCCGGCATTAATATCGCCTGCAAGCAAACATTCGACACTTTCTTGCAATAGGGCCTTGCGATACGCGGGATCCCTTCGGGCGCGTGCCTGTATGGCTTCCTTAAATTGTTTCGTCAGAGCCATCATGTCACCTCTTGCTGCCTCCAGCGATTATGTTGCAACATTCTTGTTGCTGGATATCATCGGATTAGTAAATATTAATTGAATTTAGACCGAGTCGGTATGAACTCAGGTACATTTGCCGGGCAGGTCAAAACCACGGGAAAAGCGTCGCTGTCGAGATGGATTCATACTGTTTCTACCGTAGTATTCCAGCAACGTTATCTTGTTAACGGGTACAATCCGTCAATGTTTACGAGCAGAATATCAGGCAAGCTATGGATGCGACTATCGAGGTTTGAAACCGTTTATGAATGCTCCCACTATTGAAGATCACATGGCTGTCAGTCCCTTAAGGCGGATTAAACCTACGCCGACTCCACCGATACATCCAGTGCCTGAAATCGAGGCTCAAGGGGCCTTGTTGGAAACCTACCAGAACACAAAACAGGTGCTCCAAGTTCCGTGGATGGGTGTTGTCACAATGGCATTCGCCCATTACACCCAATTCTATTCTGTGTTGTGGCATGGGTTACGCCCGCTTTGTGCTTCCCAACAATTCGACGAAACCTGCAACACACTACGCCATGAAGTTGAGCAACTCGCCAGCACCTTACCCCATCGAACGTTGGAGAGAGAGTTGCTATCTGCGGGATACGCTACTGGGGAAATCGACCAGATACGGGATATGATCGAAGTTTTTTCCGCTGGCAACATGCCCTATATCATGCTGGCAACTCAGGCGCGTCTACTGCTGGAAAACCATAGCCTCTCCAGCAATCAATCGACAAACCTCGTGAAGAAATTACCAGTGAATGGCCCCATTCCGTTATTGATGTTGATTGAACCTCACCATGGCAATACTCAATTGCAAGAGTTATATGAAGATATCAAAACCACGCTTGGCCTGCCCTTCGTCAATACCGATTATCGCGCCCTGGCAAGATGGCCCAGTTATTTCGATAGGGCATGGCAGAATCTGAAACCGAATATCGCAACAGACGAATATGCTTCTGTGGTTACAAAGGTCCATAAAAAAGCGGTTCAACTGGCACTGGATTTACCTAACCCTGGTGCACTCACCAGCGATCAACTGCAGACCGCCGCGAAACGAGATGCTTCGCTGGACGAAGTTCTGGACGTTGTGCGTTTGTTTCAATACCTGCTTCCTGGGCTTGCGGTCAATGTTGGTTTTTTCCGAGCACAACTGCTGCAACCTGACACGGATCAAAACTAAACCGGCAATATAGACCGAGGCGCTCTGTGAAAGAGCAAGAGCTAACTACCCTCCCGAAGCCTCCGCAGAGCAAATGCTCGCTATTACCGAGAATCGTTAGCGTATCCTACCAACCGCTAATCAAGTATTTGAATCTACAAGAGATGCCTGCAGGTGTCAACGACTGCCATACATGCCGTCACTCCCACTCAATCGTTGCTGGTGGCTTGCTGGAAATGTCATAGGTGACTCGACTAATTCCAGGAATTTCGTTAACAATACGACTGGCAATTGCTTCGAGTATTTCAAATGGAATGCGCATGCATCTGGCAGTCATAAAGTCCTGTGTCTGAACTGCCCGCAAACTTACCACATACTCATATGCGCGATTATCACCAACCACACCGACAGACTTGACCGGCAAAAATACAGCAAAAGCCTGACTTGCTTCGTAATACAAATCATTTCTGACCAGCTCTTCCATAAAGATTGCGTCCGCAAGTCGCAGTAATTCTGCATATTGTTTTTTGACTTCCCCAAGAATTCGAACACCAAGGCCTGGGCCAGGAAACGGGTGGCGATAGACGATATCGGGTGGTAGCCCAAGTTCTACGCCCACTTCTCTGACCTCATCCTTGAATAATTCCCGTAGCGGTTCCAGCAGTTGCAGATGCATTGAGTCTGGCAGACCGCCTACGTTGTGATGAGATTTGATGACTTTCGCTTTCTGGGTATTTGCACCCGCTGATTCGATGACATCCGGATAAATCGTACCCTGAGCTAGCCACTTGATGCCCTGTAGCTCTCTTGATTGTTCCTGAAAAATTTCAATAAATTCCCGGCCAATGATCTTGCGCTTTTCTTCAGGATCAGTCACGCCTGACAACGCGGTAAAAAATCGATCCTCTGCTTTAACGGTCACGACATCCACACCGAGTTTTTCGACCATGTTCCTGCGTACTATCTGTGCTTCATTCAAGCGTAGCAAACCGTTATCGACAAAAATGCAAGTTAACTGATCTCCAATCGCCCGATGCAGCAAAGCTGCACATACTGATGAATCCACTCCTCCAGAAAGCGCCAAAATCACCTTGTCTGTTCCGACGATCTGTTTGATGCTATCAATTTGTGCATCAATAATTGATCCTGTCTGCCAGCCAGATGAACACCCGCAGATGACGAGGAGAAAACGCTTGAGGATTTCTTTTCCGCCCTCTGTATGTGTAACCTCAGGATGGAATTGAAGCCCGTACAGATGTCGGCTTGTATCTGCAATAGCCGCATAGGGAGAGGCGGCGGATTCGGCAATGGATTCAAAGCCTGGAGGCATTTCGATCACTCGGTCTCCATGACTCATCCACACATTCATGGTGGTAGATGCCTCACTCACCGGATCGCTACTGGTGTCGGTCAGCAACTCCGATGTGCCAACTAGATTCATTTCGGTATGCCCGTATTCGTGAACCAGAGCATTTTCAACCTGACCGCCAAGCTGTGCCACAATGGTCTGCATTCCGTAGCAGATGCCAAGTACAGGCACTCCCAATTGCAGTACTTCTGGTGCAACCCGAGCAGTAAATTCTTCAGTTACTGTGGCTGGACCACCAGAAAGGATAATGCCGGTCGGTTGAAACTCAAAAATTGAATCGACGGGTGTATCGAAGGGATAGATCGCACTGTAAACACCACACTCGCGCACGCGTCGCGCGATGAGTTGTGTGTACTGGGAACCAAAATCCAGAACCAGAACGCGTTCTGCTGGCAACTCCAGTGTGTAAGTGTCTGCAACCAATTCTACGGACTGGAAAGAATTGCCTTGCTCTTTACGGCAGCAATATATGAGTATTCAGATTGATTCGGCACCAGTCGAAGTTTCGCTCTACGCCAGTCGGAAGAATACGATCGCAAACTCAGTATCGCTGGTAGTTCGGTGACTCTTTAACGATTTCAACATCGTGAACATGGCTTTCACGGATCCCCGAATTTGTAATGCGTAAAAACCGACCATGTGTTCGCAATGCATCAATATCCGAACTTCCGGTATATCCCATACTGGAACGAAGTCCACCCATCAGGTGATGGACGACAGTCTGCATTGAACCACGATATGGTACCCGGGCTTCGATGCCTTCCGGAACCAGTTTCACGCTTTTGGTCTCTGTCTCCTGAAAATATCGATCTTTCGAACCATCTTCCATCGCACCCAAAGACCCCATGCCACGATAGGACTTGTAGGTCCGACCTTCGTACACCTCAATTTCGCCGGGAGCTTCATCAGTACCACCCAAAAGGCTACCGACCATGATTGAGTGTGCACCTGCCGCAACGGCCTTGGCCAGATCTCCAGAATAACGAATTCCACCATCTGCGATTACTTTTACTGGTGTGTCTTTCAGTGCCCGGGACACATTGATAACAGCGGTTAGCTGCGGCACCCCTACCCCTGCGACCACTCGGGTGGTACAGATCGAACCTGGCCCGACTCCTACTTTCACAGCATCTGCCCCTTGTTCGGCCAGGTCCAAAGCCGCTTCACCGGTTGCAACGTTACCCGCAACTACTTCAGTATTGGAGAACTGACGTTTGATTTCACCAATCTGTTCCAATACCCGTTCGGCATGACCATGTGCTGTATCAACCACAACAGCATCAACCCCGGCATCGACCAGCATGCCAACACGTTCTATTTCAGCCGCTGTTGTTCCAACCGCTGCACCAACCATTAAGCGTCCATCCTCATCCTTACAGGAGTTGGGATAAACCTGCGATTTCATAATATCCTTGACGGTGATCAGTCCCTCCAGTTGGAAATCCTTATCAACGATCAGAAGTTTTTCAATTCGGTTGGTGTGGAGCAGGTCGAGAATTTTTTGTTTCTTGGCACCCTTTCTAACAGTAACCAGTCGGTTCTTCGGGGTCATCACTGAGGTGATCAAGGCATTGGTACGGCTCTCAAACCGAAGGTCTCGATTGGTAACAATACCTGTGAGTTTTCCGTCATCAAGAACTGGAACTCCCGATACCCGATGTTTTGCCATCAAATCCATCACTTCTGCAATTGTTCTGTCAGCGGTGGTGGTGATGGGGTCGGTTACGATTCCGCTTTCGTGCTTCTTGACACGTCGAACTTCATCGCTCTGTCGCTCCGGGGAAAGATTACGATGAATCACTCCCAATCCTCCCAGTTGCGCTAACGCGATCGCCATGTTGGACTCTGTAACGGTGTCCATGGCCGCTGACAGCAACGGCAGATTGAGTATGATTTTTTGGGTGAGGTGAGTTTTTAGACTGACTTCTTTGGGCAGGACTGAGGAGCGAGCCGGCACCAAAAGAACGTCATCAAAAGTGAGGGCTTGATCGATGGTCTCCATTTGTGCATTATACCGAATCAGGTGTGATGTTGATGAGTAGAACAATGCCTTTTTCAATGAAAATCACCGATTGTGCAACTAGTAACTGACCCATTTACTCGCTGGAAACTTTGACTGAATTAAAATGGACAAACGAACTTGATCCTCACTTTCACAAAAGGACAATATTTCGTCTTGCGCGAGTCATTCAATTCACTTTCGACGCCTAGAGTGCAACTTACCTGAGGGAAAATCATGGACCAGTTTCAGCAGTACATTGACGGCGACTTTCAAAACGGCAGTGACACGTTTGAAACCGTTAACCCGGCGAACGGAGAACCATGGGCTTTGATGCCTGAAGCGCGAAGAGAGGACGTCAATAATGCTGTCGCCTCTGCGGCAAGAGCACTTCGCGACCCGAAGTGGGCAGGACTGAGCGCTACGCAACGCGGCAAACTACTTTACCGACTTGCAGAACTGCTTGAAAAAAATGCAAAGGCAGTTGCAGAGATCGAAACCCGCGATACTGGAAAAATAATCCGAGAGACCAGTGCACAGATCAACTACGTCGCAGATTTTTACCGCTACTATGCGGGTCTTGCTGACAAAATGGAAGGCGCTCATTTGCCAATCGATCGACCTGACATGGAGGTATGGCTTAAACGAGAACCCGTCGGCGTCGTTGCAGCCATTGTTCCGTGGAACAGTCAGTTGTTCCTATCCGCTGTCAAACTTGGCCCTGCATTGGCTGCCGGTTGTACAGTTGTACTCAAAGCATCGGAAGACGGCGCGGCTCCGGTTTTGACATTTGCGCGGCTGATTGATGAAGCCGGGTTCCCACCTGGTGTTGTCAATGTCATCACCGGATTTGGACCGGAGTGCGGCTCCGTCCTGGCATCCCATCCCCAGGTCTCCCGCGTTGCGTTTACGGGTGGACCTGAAACTGCTCGACACATCGTGCGACATTGTGCGGAAAATCTCGCCAGTTCCTCTCTGGAACTGGGAGGCAAGTCACCCTTTGTTGTGTTTGAAGACGCGGACATTGGAAGCGCCACCAATTCACAAATTTCTGCTATTTTTGCAGCCAGTGGACAAAGTTGCGTCGCTGGCTCACGTTTGATCATACAGAGGTCAATTAAGGAAGCCTTTATTGAAAGACTGAAGCACACCGCCCAGAATGTGATCGTTGATGATCCATCTGACATGCGCACGGAAGTCGGACCGCTTTGTACCCTAAGACAGCGAAACTGGATCAATGAAGTGGTGGAATCCACCATTGATGCAGGTGCCAAACTAGTTGCAGGTGGCGCCAATATCGACCGGCCTGGATTTTTCTTTCAACCAACCATTCTGGACTGTTCCGAACATCCCGATGCACCTTCGATTAGAATGGAACTTTTCGGTCCGGTGCTTTCGGTTCTCACATTTGACACCGAGGAAGAGGCTGTCGAAATGGCCAACGATACCGAATATGGACTTGCTGCCGGTGTGTTTACCCGCAATCTTGCCAGAGCACATCGCATGATCAATCAGATTGATGCTGGAGTCGTCTGGGTCAACTCCTACCGCGCTGTCTCTCCAATCGTACCATTCGGCGGCCACGGTCTTTCAGGATATGGTCGAGAAGGTGGAATTGAAGCAGCACTGGAATATACAAAGGTAAAGAGTGTCTGGTTAAACACTTCGGAAGATACCATTCCGGACCCCTTTCTGATGCGTTAATTCTTCAATGCTTCCTTTACTTACATCCCTGAATCTCCTCTGAACCGGAATCAGACTGTTGTCAGAGAACAAAATCTACTCTGTCAGTGAGTTGAATGCTCAGGCTAAGGAACTTATGGAAAACAGTTTCAGTCAGATCAGTTTGTGCGGCGAGGTTTCGAGCATCACAAAGTCAAAGGCGGGTCACTATTATTTTTCACTGAAAGACAAAGCTGCTGAGATTAGTTGCGTGCTATTTGCCGGTACTGTCTACCGAAACAAAATTCGGCAGATTCCTGATCATGGCAAAGAGGTTGTTCTTGAAGGCTACCTTACGATTTTTACCCAAAGAGGGAGCTACCAGTTTTTTGTTGAAAATGTGCAGATCGGAAGATCAAAGGAAGGCGAACTTTACCAAGAGTATTTGCGGCTCAAAAAGGAACTCGATGAGCTAGGATACTTTGATCAAGAGAAAAAAAAGAGTTTACCCGCACATCCACGTCGAGTCGGAATCATTACATCTCCAACTGGCGCAGCTGTACACGACATCATTCATGCATTCAAACGCAGAAACCCAACAGTTCATTTAACAATTTATCCAACCTCAGTCCAGGGAGAAAATGCCCCCAAAGAAATCGTCTCGGCGATTGAACTTGCAAATCAGCTCATGGATGTTGACGTACTGCTCATCAGCCGGGGTGGCGGCTCACTCGAAGACCTTTCAGTATTCAATGATCGATCAGTAGCAGACGCAGTTTATTTGAGCGATCTTCCGATAGTGTGTGGGATAGGGCATGATACTGACGTGACAATTGTTGACTGGGTGGCAGATAAACCAATGCCGACACCAACCGCTGCGGCTGAGATGATCAGTACACCTTCAATAGATGAAATGTTGCTGAAACTCTCGACGTTAGAATCAAATCTACACAATAGAGTTCTGTCCAGATTGCGCGAATTCACACAACAGATCGATATGGCGGAGGTAAGCCTTGTACACCCGAAGGAGAGAATTACAAATCTGAAAAATCAGTTCAATGCTTACAGCAATAGACTTGTTTCGGAGATCAACCGTACCATCGATACGCAAAGCGGAACAGTCAAAGTCAACTACCAAAGATTGTTGAATCAATCACCGGCACTAAAAATTGATCAGTTTTCCAAAGATCTCGTTTCCGCTGTGGATCGCCTCAAGCAATCAGCAGCAAATTTACAGGATAAACTCGCCGCTCGGGTTGATTCGCTTGCAATACAACTGGAAACCATGAATCCGCAAGCCACACTCAATCGCGGCTACGCGATTGTTCGAAGTAGAAAGGATAACACCATCCTGACAGATGCAAGTTCTGTTTTACCTGGTGACAAAGTCAAGGCACAACTTGCCAAGGGTAAACTTGATCTTGATGTGGAATCAGTCAGTTCCTGAGTAAAGCTTCAGCGCTTTGAATCGAAGGGGTTCTTGCCGGAACGAAAGACAACGCGTACATCGCTGCCGAATAACTTAAATCTCTCCCTGAAGTACTTTTCCAGATAGCGTCGGTAGTGATCTGCGACGGTTTCGACATTGTTGCCGTGGATCACCACGACGGGCGGATTTCGGCCGCCCTGGTGTGCATATTTGAGTTTAACCGGACGTCGGCCTGACATAGGTGGAGGTGTTTGAGTTACCGCGTCTTGAAGCATGCGGTTGAGCACTGCTGTCGGCATTTCAATCATAGCGGAGCGATACGCCTTTCCAACTGCCTGCAACAACTTCTTGAGCCCCTGACGCTTCAGTCCAGATACAAAGAAGGCTTCATGATGTGCGGCAAAAGCGAGCTTTCTTTGAAGTGATTTCAAAACATCTGATCGTTGTACCGCCCGTATTCTGTCAGATTTATTGACCACAATTACGACCGGTCGACCGGCACGACGTACCAGCCCAGCCAATGTCGCATCCTGGTCAGAAACGGGCTCGGTTCCATCAATGACCAATATGACAACATGTGCGGCCTCTATTGCCTGCAGAGTCTTGACGATGGAGAGCTTTTCCAGTGATTCATTCACCCTCGACCGTCGTCTGACTCCGGCAGTATCAAGAAAACGGAATCGAGCTTCTCCAATCTGAAGCGGCACTGTTACCGTATCTCGCGTTGTTCCTGGCGTATCGCTGACGATCAGTCGATCGTTTTCGCAAAGTGCATTGATCAAAGTAGATTTGCCAACATTGGGTTTACCGATTACTGCAACCTTCGGCCCCGGATCGAGCCAGAGCGGATCTTCAATTCTGGGTAAAGTCTGAACAATGGGCTCGATCATTCTCGCAACACCACTGCCCCGCTTGGCAGATATCGGAATTGGATCACTGAAGCCAAGTGCCTGAAAATCGGCTGTCACCAACTCTGGTACCAAGCCCTCGCTCTTATTGATTGCTATCGAAATCGGAGAATTGGTTTTTCCCAACCGACTCGCGATCTGCTCATCTGCGACAGTCAGTCCCTCAGTTGCATCCAGTAAAAAAATGATTGCATCGGATTCCTCAAGTACCGCTTCGACCTGATCACTGATGAGTTCAGAGAACGTGCCGTCATCGTCACCTAATCCACCTGTATCAACGATCAGGAAATTACGGTCACCCGAGGCAGCCAATCCATACATGCGATCCCGAGTTACTCCGGGAACATCGTCAACCAGAGCGTTCCGGCTTCGGGTCAGACGGTTGAAGAGGGTCGATTTACCGACATTGGGACGGCCGACAATACTGACGACGGGGAGCATGGCGTTTGCAGCACTTGAAGCAAATTTGAAAAAGTACGACGCGTCTGAATCTGACGACCGGAACAACAACCGATCCCGGAGCGTCCGATTAACGATAGGACAATACTGCTAACTATTTCGCTGAAGTCAGAGTGAAGGCTTCGATATGTCCAGAGCGATAATATACGTAAAGACTGTTTCCTGAATCCAAGAATCCTCCTGATGCGACTCGTTCGCGTGCTCGGAGGCGGCCGATGATTTCACCACTGTTCTGATCGAAAATGTGAAAATAACTTAACCCGTCACCAACAACCAGTCGTCCATCTACCAGCGCCAAGTCGTCCACACCACGATAGAGCAAAGCGTTCTGCTGCCACTGAGGTGACCCATTTGTTTGGTTGAAAGCCAATACCAGGCCATCCGTACTATGTCCATAAACTGTATTACTATCAGCATCGGTGTTGCGTCCCGCATCCAGGCGGGATTCCCACAGCACATTTCCCGTTGAGAGGTCATAAACAACTATTGCTCTCGACAGATCAGACAGAATTAAGCGGTCCTGAAACAAAACTGGACGTGATTCTCGACTTCTCAACTGCCCAACGCTGCGCTCGGAACCGAGAAAAACACTCCAGGCCTCAAATCCACTCGTCAAATCCGTAGCAATTACCCGACCCAAGGCGTTACCAAATATGACGACATTTTGATATCCAACTGGGGCTGCTGAACCGAATTCCAAAAACTCCGGCTGATCGTAAATCGCATCCCATAAAAATTCACCGCTAACTGCTGACAGTACAATCAGGTTTCCATCAATGGTTCGTAATACGACCTGATTTCCATAAATCAGCGGTGGTGAGAAAACCAGTTCGCCAAGTTGATACTCCCACAGTTTTGCACCATCTCTGATGTCCAAACCATAAGCTGTACCCGTATCGCTGACAACGACTACTATGCCATCACCTGCTCCAGTACCTGCAGAAATGTTCTGGCTCAATTCAGTCTTCCAGACCGTCGACCCGGAATTCGAGTTGAAAGCAAAGACTTCTCCTTCCGGTGATGTAGCAATCAACAGTCCGGATTCCAAACTCGGACGTAAAGATAGAAATGCCTGTTCTTTTCGAGACGAAACTCGTGCATCATTGCTGCTCCATCTGGATTTCAGTTCCACAGATTCGTCAATGTCGCTGAGAGGTGTGGGATCAGGAGCAGGGATCTTGGGCGTGCCACAGGCGGTGAGCAAAAACACCGCTAGAATGGCCGGAATTGTTCGAATCATTGCGATTTTCCTGAGGAGGAGCAAGTAGTTGTCAATAGTAGAATGGAGAAAAGACTGACAGACGGTTTCATACGCAAGCTTGAGAAATCTTTATTTTGAACCTGTACTATCGAATTAACGAAATAGTTACCAGAAAACTTACTCTGCGACCCGTGTGTCGTTCAACTTCAATGTTAGAATTGTGCGATAACCGGAATTAAATCCTAGTTGATCAAGGCTTGCCTCGTACGCTTTTTTTGCTTCCGAGTACCGGTTCATAGCGCGATACGCATCACCTTTCAATTCCTCATAGTGTGACACGAACTGTCCTGGGTCCACTGAACCCAAAAGATCCACAGCCTGCTGGTATTGCGCACTTTCAATTAATAACTGTGCAAGACGGATTCGGGCTGCATGTACAGTTGACTCGTCTGATGATAAGTCAACCGCATCTTCCAGCAATCGTCTGGCATCAGCCTCCTCGCCAACTTCATAAGATATACGTGCGAACAGCAATCTCGCCTTCTCTGCATAAGCCGTACCCGAATAGTCTTCAAAGAGTTCATCAAATGCCCGGCGTGCACCGATTGCATCCGCCTCAACAACTGCAACTGACAACTCCTGAAATAGCGTCGATGCTGATTCCTGCTGAACTCGCGTATATTCAGTCCAACCAGTCCAGCCGCCTACTCCGATTACTCCAGCCGAAATTCCGCCGATCACAGTCCAGCGGTACTCTTTCCACCACTGTTTTACCTGATCTAGCCGTTCTTCATCGGGTGTCATCAGAATCTCTCTTATCGGTTTTCTGCTTTTGTTTCGCTATTGCTTCGAGTGAAGCATTCCTTGAATTGTTTCAACAATTTCACTCCGAACAACAGACTGCTGTTCTGCATCAGTTCGAAGCGATTTGACTATTGCGGTACGAGACGTTATTTCGTCGGCACCGATTATAACGCCAAGCACAGCACTTGCTCGGTCAGCGTTTTTCAGTTGCTGTGAAAGTTTACCGCCACCGCAGTGAACAGTGGTTCGAATACCCTCAGCGCGAAGTTCCTGAGCTAAATTTAATCCTTCAACCTCAGCATCAGACCCTAAAGTACAGACGTAAACTTGAGGTCTCGCAAGTTCAGCATCGTAGTTACTTTGTCGAAGCACTTCGATCAGCCGCTCCAAACCCATCGCGAATCCTGCTCCGGGAATTGGTCCGCCTCCCAAGAGCTCAACCAGTCCATCATAGCGTCCACCACCACAAATCGCGTTTTGCGCACCAAGAAGATTTGTTGTCCATTCGAAGACGGTGTCGGTATAGTAATCAAGACCTCGAACCAGGCGATGGTTGATCGTAAATCCAATGTCCTGGGAAGCCAACAAATTGCACAGCCTGTCAAATCTGGCTGCAGATTCCGAATCCAGATAGTCCGTCATGACAGGCGCTTCTTCAATAATTTCCTGCATGTTAGGATTCTTGCTATCCAGAATGCGAAGTGGATTGGTCACCAGCCGTCGCTGGCTGTCTTGATCCAGCGAGTCCCGATAATTGCCGAAGTACGATACCAAGTCTGCTCGAAATCGCTGTCTGGCTTCTGGTGTACCGATGGAGTTAATTTCAAGTTGGGCATGCTCAGCGATATTCAGTTGCTGCCACAGCGCATGTGCAACCAAAATGATTTCGGCATCAATATCTGGTGTTGTCCAGCCAAAGGCTTCAATTCCAAACTGGTGAAACTGGCGATAGCGACCCTTTTGTGGGCGTTCATAACGAAACATTGGGCCCATATACCACAATCTTGCCTTACTGCGGTTAATGAGTCCATGCTGAATACAAGCGCGAACGCAACTGGCTGTTGCTTCGGGACGAAGTGTCAGGCTATCTCCCCGATTGTCGAGGAAGGTGTACATTTCCTTTTCGACGATATCTGTTTCTTCACCGATTGAGCGCTTGAAAAGCTCTGTACGTTCAAGAAGCGGCAAACGAATTTCCTCATAACCATAAATCGCTGCGACATGGTGAATGGCACGCTCCATAGCCTGCCACCAATGGGTTTCAGACGGCAGAAGATCATTCATGCCTCGAACCGATTGAACCTTGATACTCACTAGTCTTGAACCTGCACTAATTCCAGAGGATCGACCAGCGATTCAAGCGGCGCTGCTTTGGCTGCCAACTTTGCAGAACGATGGGTGCGGTCGGTAAACTTTCCCTTGAGTTGGCCGCATGCCGCATCGACATCATCACCGCGGGTTTTCCGGGTGATGGTCATGATGTGCTGCGACAACAGTACATCTCTGAATCGATCAATAACGTCATGATCTGAACGTTCGTATTGCAACCCATCGACAGTGTTGTAGGGGATCAGGTTGACTTTAGCGGGCACCTCTCTCAAAATCCGTGCGAGTTGTCGGGCCTGAGAAACCGAGTCGTTTATACCTTTCAACATGATGTATTCAAATGTGACACGCCAGCGACGGTCGAATGCCGCATACTGTCGGCAGGCATTCATCAGTTCTGCAATTGGATACTTTTTGTTCAGTGGCACCAACTCGTTTCTAAGTTCATCATTCGGTGCGTGCAATGACACAGCAAGACTGACAGGACAGTCTGTAAGCAGTCGATTGATGCCGGGGATGACGCCAGCAGTACTCAGAGTAACCCGACGACGAGAGAAACCGTAGGCATTGTCGTCCAGCATCAACAACATCGCCGCCACGACAGCCTCATAGTTGAGTAAAGGCTCTCCCATACCCATCAGCACAATATTCGTAATCGGACGGCGATTATCATCGCTTCTCAGTTTATGATAGGCATACCACAACTGGGAAATGATTTCAGCTGAACTCAAATTACGATTGAATCCCTGTCGACCTGTTGCACAAAACGTACAATTCAAAGAACAACCCACTTGTGACGAAATACAAAGCGTCCCGCGGCTATCTTCAGGGATAAATACTGTTTCTATGCAATTCCCATCTGGCAGTGCAAGAAGCCACTTACGGGTGCCATCCACGGAAATTTTTTCAGTTGTTGGTTTTAGTCCGTCGATGATTGCGATTTCAGCAAGTTTGGCTCGAAGCAATTTGCTAAGGTCAGTCATCTCCTCGAATTCGGTAACACCACGCTGGTGAATCCACTTAAGGATCTGGTTCGCGCGAAAACTCGGCTCACCAAGATCGGCGAAGAATTCAATCAGTTGATTTTTGGGGTATCCGATGAGGTTGACTTTCATAGCCGTTTCATCCTGTCGGCTGCATTCAACAGCTGAACAGATTTAGCGTGAGTGAATCTGGTCGTCAGAAAAGAAAAAATCGATTTCAATTTTTGCGTTATCCGGTGAATCTGACCCATGCACAGAATTTCGCTCTAGCGACTCGGCGAGGTCTGCACGGATAGTGCCTGGAGCAGCGTCAGCCGGATTGGTTGCGCCCATGATTTCACGATTTGCGACAACTGCATTTTTTCCTTCCAGAACCTGCACGACAACCGGACCGGACTGCATATACTCGACCAGGCTGGAAAAAAATGGTCGCTCTTTGTGCACCGCGTAAAATCCCTCCGCTTGCGACTGGTCCAGATGAATCATTCTACAGCCCACAATTGAAAGTCCACCGGCTTCGAATCGGCGATTGATTTCGCCTATCAGGTCTCTTCGTACTGCGTCGGGTTTGATAATGGATAAAGTTCGTTCTACAGCCATATAGCGTGCACCTTGATATTTGAGTCTGAATCTGGAAATTTCTTGGTTTGAATGGCGGTCTACTTTGAGAGCATCCGCGGCTTGCGTCAGACTGAATATTTTACGAATTATCGCCAGTCCGATTGGCGCTAATCATGTGGAATTCTGGCTCAAAACAGCCTGAATTACTCAGTTCTAATGTAATTCTCCAAGCAATCCGTCATGATGCAGGCCGGTCAGTTTGAGTTCCATAATTCGACCTGATACGTTATGCTCACTTTCAAAGTAAACCGGCAGGTAATTGGATAAACGGGCACGGTACATCATCGATTTGGTATGACTGACTCTGCATTCCGTCAGAACCTTGGCAGATTTCCCCACGTAGCGTGAGAGTACATTTTGGCGTACCCTGTCGCCCGCATGTCGCAACAGTCTTGTGCGCGTTTTTCGAATCTCGGGTGGAACCTGCTTCGGAATCCTTGCGGCGGGAGTGCCGTCTCTTTCCGAATACGCGAAAACGTGAGGATAAGTAATTTCTAAATCGAAAATTGCAGACTTAGTCATTTCAAAATCAGACTCAGTTTCAGTGGGAAAACCGGCCATGATGTCAGCTGACAGGACCAAATCTGATCGGACGGTCCGAAGCGCGGCAACAGCAGCACAAACATCATCTGGCTGATAACGTCTTTTCATGCGTTTCAGAATAATCGGTGATGCACTCTGTAATGAAAGATGGATGTGTGGGCAAATGTTATCGAAACGTTCAATGGCACTAATGAGTTCTGGAGTTATGTGGGCCGGATCAATGGAACTTAGTCGAAATCGAGTATCAGGATGTCTTTCAGCCAACTCACTCGTCAACACCGCCAAATTCATATCGAAATTACCGTCATTTTCAAGATCGTCGCCATAGGAACCCAAGTCAATGCCACAGATTACGATTTCCGCAAAACCCTGTTCGACAAAGCTTTCCACCTGACGCAGTACAGTCGTGGGTGCAATCGACCGGCTAGGGCCCCTTGCTTTGTGAATGATGCAAAACGTACAACCGTTATCACATCCCTGCTGTACTTGCAAGTTAGCCCTCGTTCTCGAATTAAAACCAGAAACTGCCAGTTCAGGCATGAGAGTGGAATCTCTGTTCTTTGAAGATGAAGCTAAGTCATCTAAACCAACCTCACCTGAAATCAGTTGTGGAATCTGTAGTTTCCTGCTACCAGGAACGACGTAATCAACACCAGGGATGCTCGCACATTCATCGGGCTGCATTTCAGCATAGCAGCCGGTCACAATGATGGTTGAATCGGGATTTTTACGAATGACGCGCCTTATTGCTTGACGCGACTGTCTGTCAGCTTCGCGCGTAACTGTGCAGGTATTGATGATGCATACGTCTTTCCTGTGAGAGTCTATTTCTACCTGAGGGAGAGACTGCAGTTGACTCGAAATGTATTCTGATTCGAAAAGATTGACCTTGCAACCAAGCGTCTCGATTGAGACTGAAGGGTGTTCGAATTGGGATTGAACTGTCGACGGCGCTGACATAGGTCTAGAGGAGGAGTAGTGGCGCGTCAGGATACCTACGTCGCCGAGAAGATAGATTAATCAATCAACGGTGAAACTTTCACCGCAACCACATTCAGCACTCACGTTTGGATTTTTAAAGACAAACGTTTCAGCCAATTCCTGTTTTTCAAAATGGATTGTGGTTCCATCGACCAGTTCGAGGCTTTTGGGATCGACAAAAACTTCGATTCCACGGCTTTGGAAAACATGATCATCCAAATTTGCTTCGGACGCAATGTCAACAACATATGCGAAACCGGAACAGCCGGTTTTTCGCACACCAAATCTTAGTCCCTTACCGTCTGATCCGTCGAGGTAGGATTGGACTCGGTCTGCTGCAGATTCTGTCAGTGTAATGGCCATTTTCGCTTTGATTCAGTTGCTACTAAACAAAAGATAGTTCGAAACAGTCGAAATTTCAAGTGTCATCAAATTTTACTTCAAGCGGTTCAATTGGTTGCGAACTTCTTCAGCTAGCGGCCTTGTGCTAGTCTACTTTAGCGAACTCGTAGAAATGCGGAAATTGTGCTGAATATCTTACCGGTTGGAATATCCTTCATGGGAGAGACTATGAACAGTCCTACAGCAACGGGCAGAGCAAAAATTTTATAGATTGACATGTCTTGCAATTTGGGAATATAATTCCCAAATTGCAGAAACGGATTGTAAAAGTATTGGTAACTACACCAGCAGTTTAGTTTTTTGGACGCAACTAGTCTGCAACACAACAATCAAACACAAAATTACAGAACTTTAAGCCATTAGTTTCATCGCAAAAAATTCAATGAATTGACGCACCTTGCAATCTGGGAAATGTATTCCCAGATTACAACAATGATTTCTCGATCACTACAAAATCGAATTTTAAGATTACTGGCAACTGTGCCAGTAATCGCTATTCTGGGGCCGCGACAAGTCGGCAAAACAACGCTTGCGCGAGAAATTGCAAACCAATTTCTGGAAAAGGAGTCGTTTTATTTGGACTTGGAACGCAATTCCGACCTCGTTAAACTTGAAGAACCGGAAGATTATCTTTCCGGTTTCAACAACAAACTTCTTATCATTGACGAGGTGCAAAGGAAGACTGACCTATTTACGACTTTGCGCAGTCTGATTGACGAGAGAATACATAACGGAGAAAGAGGCGGACACTTCATTTTGCTGGGTTCCGCATCCAGAGACTTGATTCAGCATTCGACTGAAACATTGGCAGGACGAATACAGTATTTGGAACTCAGTCCTTTTTCAATACCTGAAATCTGGGAATCCAACCCTCAACAGTTTGATATCAATAAACTCTGGTTAAGAGGTGGTTTCCCAGTCAGTTTCTTGGCTCAGAACAACGATGAAAGTTGGGACTGGCGAACAAATTTCATCGCATCCTATGTGGAACGCGATATTCCATTAATGGGGCCGAGGGTTTCGAGCGTGCGGATGCGAAGAATTTGGAGCATGCTTGCTCATTTGAATGGTCAGCAAGTTAACCTCTCGAACTTGGGCAAAAGCCTTGAGGTCGATCATAAAACAATTCGCTCCTATATTGATCTGCTCTCGGATTTTTACATGGTCAGGTATTTGCCTCCCTGGTCCGGGAACACAAAGAAACGGTTAGTTAAGTCACCAAAGGTGTATCTGCGTGACAGCGGCATACTTCATCGTCTGTTGAATATTTCGAATTTAGAAACGCTATTGGGGCATCCGGGTGTGGGTGCCAGTTGGGAGGGGTTCGTCGTAGAAAACATTATCAGGCATCTGCCCGACACATGGCAGTTTAGCTACTACAGGTCTTCCGCTGGTGCTGAAATTGATTTGGTGATTGAGGGTCCTAGCAATTCAATTGTTGCAATTGAAATCAAACGTTCATCTGCACCCAGAGTTTCTAGAGAGTTTCATTCGGCCTGTGAAGATATTAAAGCTACACGGAAACTAGTCATTTACTCTGGACTCGACAGATTTTCAATGCGCAACAACACGGAGGCAATTGGGCTTACTCGATTCCTCTCTGAATTTGCTCAATTGGCGTGATCATCTTCCAAATAACGGAACCGCAATCCAGAATTCAGCGTTCGCAAAAGCTGAATTTCGCCTAAACAATGTATGCCTTGTCGTTTGTCTTGAGAATAATTACTTTAGAATCAGGCAACTTGACACCTGGTTCACATCAATATTCGGAAAAATAAATGTTACCTTGAATAAATAGAGGTGCCCGTAAACCGTTAAATTAGGCTCTGAAACTTGAGTTACACGTATCTTCTAGTGGTAACCGTCCGCGGAAAGTATGCCAATACCTGGTAATCGCAAGGCTAGATCAAGTGGGTCGATTCCGATGTGTGCACCTGCAATATTGAGTTCGAGCCCCTCTTCAACACCAACAGTAACGCCTAGCACACCCAAAAGCGAAACCTGGTATCCAGTCGAACTTGGTGACGGTCCCCAAAACTTACCCGACCCGAGCCAATCCTTACCAATTGCAGTGGGCGGTAAATCTGCTCGCAGTTCCGGCACCCGTCGGAGAATCCAGGCTGTAAAGGTGTTGCTGTTGGGCCCCGGCCAAAGCCTGTATTCGTTAGCATGTGGATACGTCATCGCAGCACTGTGAATCTTATCAATTACTGCATCCACGTGCTCTCCGCGCAGATCAGCGAGTAGCCAGGGTTCGTTGCCATACCAATATCGGTCGGGAACGTCTTCTCGAAATGACATGGCAGAATTTCTGTATCGTAAACGCCAGCCAATCTTCTGATAAACCGTATAGGCTGATGCATTAGTGGGTTTGACTGAAATCCAGGTATGAACAGCAACTGCACCCCGCGCACCCCACGTCCGAGCTGCATAGACTTGCACTACCGCTTCACTGAACTCGGAAGGATGTGGAGCAATGCCCGCGGACCCGTTTTCTGCTTGTGACCAATGCCTACCCATGAAATCTCCAGTAGCCAACATATAGATTGGACCTGCAAATATCACGAACAACAAAATCAGAATTCGAATCACCCATCGCATCACAATTCAGCTTCATTTCATTGAGACTGTTGAGTCGTTCAATCTTTGGTCTTCTTTTCTATAGCTGTCAAGATTCCGCGCAGAATATTAACTTCATCAACGGTTAAGTCTGGACGCAGGAAGATTCGGCGAATCTTTCTCATCAATACTTCCCGAGGACTCTCCGCGATAAACTCAACGTCTTCCAACACTGAATGAAGATGTTCGAAAAATCCTTCAACCTGAGCATGGTTCGCCATGATTTCGGAGTCATCAAATTCTGAGCCGGAACGGCTAATCGTTTTATTGGCTCCCCCGTTGTCTGTTGCCAAACGCAACTCATAGAGGAGGATGATCACTGCAGCTGCCAGATTGATGGAAGGAGATTGATCATCAACGGGTATTCGAACCAAAAGATCGCATTGATCAATGTGTCGATTGGATAATCCTGTTCTCTCAGGTCCAAACAAAATTGCGACCTGTTGAGACTGGCCTACCACATCTGCTACATTTTGCATCGCCTGTCGAGGTGCTTGGCTAGGCCATCCAATTGTGCGAACCCTCGCACTGGTACCGACTACAAATGAGCAATCATCAATCGCGTCGGCCAGTGATTCTGAAACCTTTGCATTTACCAAGATCCCCTCATTGCCAGAGGCGCGCACCCGCGCTTCTTCAACCAAATGATCAACGGGACGAACCAGGCAAAGATTCTCAAACCCCATGTTGCCCATAGCGCGGGCGACTGACCCGATATTTCCAGGATGGGACGGCTCAACCAATACAACTCGAACAGTCATGAAATTGTAAGGTGACCAATTGAGTCAAAGAGCTATCTCAAAATAAATGGATTTGGCATCTCCGTTGCCGTTGAAAGCCAGACGCTCTTCACTTGCAGATAATCGCGTATCGCTGCTATTCCACTTTCTCGACCTAAGCCACTTCGTTTCATACCACCAAACGGCATCATGTAGCTGAAAGCCCGGTAGGTGTTAACCCAGACCGTCCCTGCTTTGAGTGCTTTGGTGAATCGCATGGCTCGTCTAATATCTTTAGTCCAAACTCCGGCAGCCAGTCCATAAACAACATCGTTTCCGATCTTGATTGCCTCTTCTTCATCTTTGAATTTCAGCACTGAAAGTACTGGACCAAAGATTTCTTCCTGAGCAATACGCATGTCGTTAGAAACATTGGTAAAGATAGTCGGCTCCACAAACTGATTTGCATCTGCACCCGGAACCTTACAGGCTGAGCCGCCAAAAACCAACTCTGCGCCTTCTTGCTTAGCAATGTCAATATAGGAAAGTACCTTTTGGTATTGCTGAGGGGTTGTCACTGGTCCGATGTGTGTACCCGAATCCATTGGATTCCCTAGTCTTGCAGATTTGGCCAAATCAAGCAGTCGTTCCATGAACTCGTCGTGAATGCTTTCCTGAACCAAAAGCCGTGAACCCGCAACACAAGTTTGGCCGGTTGCCCCGAAAATTCCCGCTACAGCACCTTTCGCCGCCATGTCAAGATCAGCGTCTTCAAAGACAATGTTCGGAGATTTTCCACCTAACTCCAACGAAACATGTTTGATGTTTTTTGCGGCGCTTTCATAAATTTTTTGCCCGGATAAATCTGATCCAGTGAAAGTTATTTTCGAAACATCAGGGTGACTCACCAGACTCGCGCCGACATCCGCTCCGTATCCACTTATGACATTGAATACTCCGTCTGGAAAGCCAGCTTCCTTAACAAGACTTGCGTATTCAAGTGAACTTGCTGAGGTGAACTCTGAGGGTTTAACTACGACGGTGTTTCCAGCCGCCAGTGCAGGTGCACACTTCCAGGCAATGAACAGCAACGGTGAATTCCAGGCAGTAATAGCGGCAACTACACCCAGTGGCTCATACATGGTGTAGGAAAAAGCGTCTTTTTTGTCGATAGGAACGATTGAACCTTCAATTTTGTCTGCCAGACCCCCAAAGTAATACCACCACTCGGGGTGATACACCATCTGGGCTTTCATTTCAGAAAAGAGCTTACCGTTGTCTTTGACCTCAAGCGCTGCCAATCGATCTGCATTGTCTGCCACGAGATCACCAAGTTTTCGCATGAGTTTGCCGCGGGCACTAGCACTAAGGTCTGTCCAATCGGAATTTTCAAATGCCGCTTTTGCTGCAGCGACCGCCAGATTGACGTCTTCCTCGTTTCCTTTGGGAGCGCGTGCCCAAACCTCACCAGAAAATGGGTCGATGCTTTCAATCCACTCACCGCTGGTTGAGTCAACGTATTGTCCATTAATGAAATGTCGATAGGTTTTCATGCTGATGATCTCGTTTCATGGTATTTGTGGCTGCTATTCAGCCAAGTCTGCTGAAACACCACGGTTCTGCTGGAATATATGGTCAACTAGACCCTATGTTTTGACCTGTTCCGCACAGCGTTGGGTGTGCATATATGGTGTATGTACCATAACTAACGAACACACTGGAGGAACAAGCATGGAAATTATAGCGACCAATCTCATACAGTCCATGTTGAACTCGATTTACACAAAGACATTATTGCCGTTGGCGTGGCGTTTTTCGCTTCTCGTACCAACGCAGCTGAGTTGATTGACTACGATTCAGTTGCGAACTGTGAAGTCAAGGCCTCCAAACTCGTGGCTACCTGCTGTGGCGTCATCTTCAACTGTTGGACTATGAATGCTTGGTGGTGGTTAGGGAATTACCAAAAGTGTTCACACATTAGTTTGCACCTAATGTTTTGATTCATCTCAATGCAATTATTTGTTAAATCCAATTCAATCGTTGTGTTATCTTATGTGTCTCTCATAACTTCCTCTCGCTTCTCTTCAGTTGATGTTTGTTCAAATTGTTCTAACTGCGAGGAAGAGAGGATTCAATATCATCTATCCGTATCAAAATAGTCTGCCGACACCTTCACAACAGACAGTATGCATCCTTTAGTCAACATCGCGGTTACTGCTGCTCGACGCGCTGGAAAGACCATCATGCGTAAATCCTATCGCGTCGACCAATTGAGATTCAGCCTAAAAGAAGCACGAGATTTCGTTTCTAGTGTGGATGTAGAGGCAGAACAGCAAATTGTTGAGACAATCCTTGAGGCCTACCCAAACCATGGGATTATTGCCGAAGAGAATCATTCAATTCCGGGCAAGGAATATGAATGGATTGTTGATCCTCTGGATGGTACGACTAATTTCCTGCATGGTATCCCACAATTTTGCGTTTCTATTGCAATCCGTCACCGGGGTAAGTTGGCACACGCGGTCATTTATGACCCGGTACGTGAAGAACTGTTTACTGCATCTAACGGTTCAGGTGCTCATCTCAACGATAGACGAATTCGCGCAAGCGCAATTCAAATTCTCGATTACGCTCTAATCGGAACTGGTTTTCCATTCCGTGAACGCGATAGCGTCGATCTATGGATTGATATTTTTCGAGAACTTTCAAAAAAAACCTCAGGAGTCAGGCGTCCGGGTTCAGCTGCTTTGGACCTTGCCTATGTTGCATGTGGTCGTTTCGACGGATTCTGGGAATCAGGTCTGAAAATCTGGGATATTGCCGCAGGTGCTTTGCTGGTTCGTGAAGCGGGCGGCATCATTACCGACTTCGAAGGCGAGCAGAATTTTCTGGACACTGGAATGGTCGTTGCCGGTAATTCACACCTTTACGATGACCTTGCCCAAATAGTTGAACGAAAATACAAGGTATACAGTTCCCAGAAACGTAGCGCATGACAGAAAGTTCAAAGAGTCCTCTTACACCCATGATGCAGCAGTATCTGCGCATCAAGGCTGACTACCCGAACACACTACTCTTTTACCGCATGGGAGACTTCTACGAACTCTTCTATGAGGATGCTGAAAAAGCTTCAAACTTGCTGGGAATCACTCTGACCAGTCGAAGCAAATCAAGTCCCAACCCAATCAAAATGGCTGGTGTGCCATTCCACAGCGTTGACCAGTACATCCGAAAACTGATTAATCTTTCCGAATCTGTTGCTATATGCGAGCAGATCGGTGACCCGGCAAATTCGAAAGGACCCGTAGAACGCAAAGTCACCCGAGTAATTACACCAGGCACACTTACCGATGAAAATTTGCTGGATGAACGCTCGGAAAGCCTGTTGTGTTCCTTTGCCAAACTGGGCGACATATGGACACTTGCCACTCTTGATGTCGCAAGTGGCAGATTTACCGCCAGAGAAATGCCGAATGCTGAATCGATTCAATCAGAAATTGATCGAATCAAACCAGCGGAAATTCTTCACTCTGATGTGGCCGACTACCTGAATGAGTTTCAGTTTAAGTACGCTCAGGAAGTTCCAGGCTGGTATTTCAACTTTGACAGAGCTAAATCACTCTTGGAAAAACAATTTCAAGTGAAGAATTTAACTGCTTTCGAATGCGAACAGTATCCGGAAGCATCCGCTGCCGCAGGAGCGTTGCTACAGTATGCGATTGATGTGTGGGGGAAGGAACTAACTCATATACATGGTCTGAAGATCGAGCGTTCCGATGAATTTGTCCAAATTGATTCCCACAGTTGGCGGAATCTTGAAATTGAGACAACACTGATGGGAGACGAACAATATTGTCTCATCAATTTGTTCGATAAATGCTCAACCGCAATGGGATCCAGACAAATTCGTAGATGGTTTCGCTATCCGGTTCGTGATCACGAAGAAATAAGAAGACGGCATCAAATCATTGAACACATTCTAGAGAACACTGACTCTGAACGCATCGCCACGGCATTGCGCCATATTGGTGATATTGAGCGAATTGCTTCCAGAATAGCAACTCGAACTGCCAAACCTATAGATTTGGTACGCTTGAAAGACGCATTGCGTTCAGTTCCTTCTCTGGTTGAATTGCTAGCCCCCGAAGAATGTTCCGAAATGCAGACGCTCTGCACCCGTATGGATCCACTTCCCGACCTAACTGATCTGCTAGGTCGAGCCATACTTGACGAACCTGCTTCAGTTCTGCGAGATGGCGGTGTCATTCGAAAAGGCTACGATACGCAACTTGACGAGTTGAACCAACTTCGGGATGACTCAGGCCAAGCACTTATTGACCTCGAAACCCGAGAAAGAGAAAGAACTGGGATTAAGAATTTAAAGGTTCATTACAACCGGGTTCACGGATACTACATTGAAGTATCAAGGCTTGCTGCCGACCAAATTCCTGAAGATTACAAACGTCGCCAGACTCTGAAGTCATCCGAGCGATACATTACTCCGGAACTCGCTTCGTTTGAACGTCGCATACTAGATGCCAAAGAGAAAGCGCTTGGTCGAGAAAAAGAACTTTATGAGGCTCTGATTGAGCATTTGCAACAGTTTGTATCTGCCATACAAGTGACCTCTCAGGCGTTAGCCGAAATTGATGTTCTAAGCGATTTTGCGATTCTGTCAGAAGAGTTAGATCTAAACCGTCCCGAACTTGTGAAGACCCCGGGAATCTCTATAGATCATGGCAGACACCCCGTAGTCGAAGCCGTACTGACCAAACCTTTTGTTTCAAACAGTGCCGAACTTAGTCCACACAAACGCTTGTTACTGATTACCGGACCGAACATGGGTGGGAAGAGCACCTATATGCGCCAAATAGCACTGATTGTTATGCTCAGCCACACTGGTTCCTTCGTTCCGGCGAACGCTGCAAGAATTGGCCCCATTGATCGAATATTTACCCGCATTGGTGCAGCCGACGACCTGGTTGCTGGAAACTCGACTTTTATGGTCGAAATGACGGAGATGGCCGCCATTTTGCATAGTGCAACTGAAAACAGCTTAGTTCTCGTTGATGAAATCGGCCGAGGCACAAGCACGTACGATGGACTCGCTCTCGCTTGGGCTTGTGCGGTCAGTTTACTGAATGAAGTACGGGCGATGACTATGTTTTCCACACACTACTTCGAAATTACCGAGTTGGCCAATGAGTATCCGGGCGCAATAAACCTGCACTTGGATGCAGTCAAACACAAAGGCGACATTGTGTTCATGTACGATGTCAAAGAAGGTGCAGCAAACCAGAGCTATGGGATTGAGGTTGCTAAACTCGCCGGTATTCCAGGTAAAGTAATTGGCGATGCGAAAAATCGCTTAGCGAGGCTTTCGAGTAGGACAGTCGACAGTGAACTTTTACAGGTTCAAGGCACGGTGCAGACTTCATTGTTCAGTGTACCCTCGTCACCTGTTCTTGAGCGGCTCAAACAGGTTCAACCCGAAGAGCTAAATCCGCTTGAAGCACTGCAATTACTCTTCGAGTTGAAAGAACTGGAGAAAGAGTAGTACAAGCTGATTGAACGCGCTTGAGAATTACAAATCGCATTTCCCAGTTGTAGTTTTCTGATATTCAGAATTCCTGTGCTAGTTTGGACCGGATTCAGTTTCGGGTTTAGATTACATGCAATTTAACACTCCGTTCTGGTAGGCGAATCTGGCTGCGAGCTTTTCGCTTGAATTGAGAAATTCGAAGAATGGTTCCAGACTGTCAAAATGATATTGCCACGGACTACTAGAAGTGTACATCCCAGAGCGCTTGTTTGTCCAAATCTCGACATGCTCTTCCAGAAAGGTGAAAGAATCTTTCAGTGATTTGATCGGACTGTTGGTAGGATCTTGAGGTGCGAAACTCTCTTCTGAACTGATCGTTGCAATGAGCTTGACTGGGTTATCTCGATTTACCCGTTGGTAAATTCCTTCCAAGTCATCCGAGGTTTGAGTCTGATAGATGTTTAATTTGTCGAAAAGTTGTGTCAGTCTATGCCCATAGACGAGGTCGATACGATGCAAGGACAAAAAACACTTCAATCTCAACAAGAGAGCAAGAGCGAGATTATGGTGACTGACTGATTTAAGAGACACCCAAACATGGTGGGAGCACCAACCTGTTTTTTCACCGATTGAGGAAATCTCACCTGGATTGGCATTCAAACGGCGAATTTCACGTTCGATCAATTCCGCTGACTGCTGACATCCCCGAGATTCACCCATTAGCTTCAAATATGTCACGCTGTCCATATAGCTGATCTCGGTTATTTGAAATTTTATTAGACCGACTTGGGTTCAGTTGATTTGATGAGTGTCTGAGAACTTGAACTCTCAGAACAAACAAATAGGTAAATATCCCCGGAAGAGCTTGGCGAGTCACGTTCCCAAGAAACAATATTGCCAACAGTTGAAGATGCATCCGTTGAACATTCCGATGGCCGCAACTGAAGTCCTAGCGAGCGTAGAACACTGAGTATTGTCGAAAGACTCGGATTACCTGTATGTGAAAGTGCTTTGTATAAGCTTTCACGTCCTAACCCGGATTCCGCTGCGACAGCAGTCATACCTTTCGATTTAGCAACTTCACCAAGAGTGGCTGAAATCAATTTTGGAGACCCATCCTCAAACGCTTCCTTCAGATAGTCAATGACTTCCTGGATTGAATTGAATTGAACAACGACATTTTGAGGTCGTTTTTTCTGCTTGTTTTTCATCAACTTACATAATTCAAGCGTTTAGTATGTGTGTTATTGTATCCTATAGGATACATTTAATTGATTAATAATTTTGTGTGAGGAAGTTATTGCGAACTACAACTGCCCGTTGATGTTTTGCAGTTAGAAACTGCTCTTAGATCTCTCCTATTGTCCCATCTAAAACAGAATTTATGTCACTCTGGACCATTGTTAGATTCGCGTCGAGTAAAAGATACGAACCCATTGATTTCATAAAAAAGTCCCAAATCATTTAATCAAAATCCGATTTAATATAGGACTTTGCGGTCCTCTCTTTGCGTTTTACTTGGAGGCAGGCCACCTGCCAGGGACATTGAGCGCATATCTGGAGTTTATTCATAGAAATGAACCCATCCCGAAATCGAGCCAAAGTAGTTGACGTATATTGATTTCGGAAAATTTGACCCAACTTAATTTAAAGAATTTTCGATTTGACCTTTTGATTTACTGAGCCTATGACCTACGTCGTCACGGAAGTTTGCATTAAATGCAAGTACACCGATTGTGTGGAAGTTTGCCCCGTGGATTGCTTTCACGAAGGGCCAAACATGCTGGTTATTGATCCTGAAGAATGCATTGATTGCAGTCTTTGTGAACCAGAGTGCCCAATAACTGCCATTTTCGCAGAAGATGACCTTCCAGAAGAACACAACGAATTCTTGGAATTGAATGCAGAATTGAGCCTGATTTGGCCAGTAATCTCTTCTATGATTCCGGCACCACCAGATGCCGCTGAATGGGAAGAAGTCGAAGGTAAGAGAAAATACCTGGAGCGATAGAAAGCTGTTGATTATTGAGATAGTCTGATATGACAGAGAATCGTTCCCGTCAAGCTGCAGCAACACTCTGGGCATTGCAATGTGCCGGTGAAACCATTAACGCGCTTCCAGCGCACTGCAATCCTCGAAATGAAACGGAAGGCAGGGAGGCACAACTATACTTTGCCGAACTCGCTAATTCCTCTATCGCCGGATGGAAAATTGCTGCGACCAGCGCTGGTGGACAGAACCATATTGGGGTTACCGCTCCACTTGAAGGACCGTACCTCGAATCTCGAATCCACTCCGATGGTGCGATATTGTCAATGGCAGGCAATCACATGGCTGTTGCTGAGGCGGAATTCGCATTCCGATTTGGTCGAAGTCTGGATTCTCGATCTGAACCCTACGAAGTTGGAGAAATATTGGAAGCAGTCGACAGCCTACATCCTAGTCTTGAGTTTCCTGATTCCAGAATTTCCGAGTTTGCAACAGTCGGTGCAGCAGCATTGCTAGCGGATTGCGCTTGTGGACGAGATTGGGTGTTGGGTTCAGCTACGACAGCAGACTGGGCCAATGCGAGTCTTCAAATGGCACCAGCCAGACTCATTGTTAATGACGAAGTGGTATCCGAAGGTACAGGCGAAGATGCTCTCGGTGATCCGCTGAAAGCACTGAACTGGGTTGTAAACCAACTCCGTATACGCGGCATTACGATCGAATCAGGCCAGTACATCACCACTGGAGTGTGCGGTCTTCCCAAGCCCATCCGATCAGGTGATCGGGTCATCTGTGACTTGGGTGTATTTGGTTCAGTTTCTGCGAATTTAGTCGAGTAACTTGAAATTCTGACAAATTTTTGTCAGAGTTCTCGCGATATCCCCTTGTTCTTTTGAGGTTTTTACCGTTAGGGAGGGTTTGTATTTTTCATATTGTAGGCAGAAAGCTACAATAAGATTTTTAAAATATGCTTGTATCAGCAGAGCTCGGCGGCTAGTATGCCTTCAAACTTCAGATTAACGGATTGATTCAGCATGGTTAACTTCTACTCCACGAAATTCGCCGTTTTTCTGGCGCGCGTCGGTCTGATTACAGAATGCACCGATGGACAAAATTCCAGAGTGTTTCCCCACAATCGAAACAATTTTTGCCCACAAACCAATTTTTGGTGCACTGGCAATTGTGTTTGGAGGAACTGGTGAATGCGCGGAAGGTTACTGGACATTCTTAGGATTAAGTATCCCGGGATGGGTACCGGTCGCCTTTATTTGTTTCGGGATCTTCTCGGTGCTTCAGATTACCAATGCCAAATCTTTCTAACTTCAAATCTCACCGTTAACGTATTTGGTATCTTGATTACTTCGAGAATGTTGGGCAGTTTGACCTGCCAGACTTATGGCTTGG
Organism: Gammaproteobacteria bacterium; assembly: GCA_022823625.1. Lineage (GTDB taxonomy): Bacteria > Pseudomonadota > Gammaproteobacteria > Arenicellales > JAJDZL01 > JAJDZL01. Next base: position 19,079 of record JAJEHQ010000038.1, on the reverse strand, counting down.
TCACAGCATTCTTCAACAAACAAATCAATCTCACCATCGTTCAAAGCTTCGAATACGATTCCACCACCATGACGATTAATGATTTTCATAAAAGTTCTGAAATTGTTCTCGGTTGCTGTAATTTCGGAATTTGTATTCATTGCTCTCAGAATTGCGCCTGCAATCGGGCGACGACTACTCATCCATATACGTTCCACAAAGTTTGATCTTATATCAGCCGTTTTCATAATTAACTTTAGTGCAAGATCAACGTCTTCGGGCATAGAAGCTAGCGCAATTTGATAATTCCACCACAGTCTCGATATTGCATGATCATCTCTAATTGCTGTTTGAGTCGATGCAAATAAATGAGTCTCGATATTTTTTTTTAAGACACTATCAGAGGAATTTGGCAACCAACGAATCCTCGAATACTCAAATGCTTCAACATGAGATAAGCGAACCCAAATTAATTCTTCGTTGGCAAGTGATGGTGTGAGATTCGCTAATGCTTTTCCGACAATTCTTGAATTTTTCAAATCGATTTCTACGATGTTCTTCTGTACAGTCGAATCTAATTCAGACAACAAGCCATTGTCGACTTCAATTTCAAGATGAATATTCCACTTATATTCATCTGCAAGGTCATTAAACCCCTGACCTCTATATCGCGACAGATTAGATGATATTGACTTGCGCAAATCATCAAGAACCCCCTCAGAAATATGTCTTAGTTCATTATTCATAAGTTAGTCGACTGAGCTTCAAAAGTTCGCTCAAGTGGGGCGTTTAACAACTGCTGAGCTACGTTGAGTGGAGTCTCAGTTTCGTTATCTGGTTGAATACCAAGGTCAGCACATTTCGCTGCAAAAACTTTATACCACCTGTGAGACTCAAGGTTTTTATCGCCTCTTTGTAACCTACCAACAATCTCCGCAATAACCGGCATGTATACAGCACTGAGCAAAATAGAACGACCTTCGGAAGAACTTCGCATATTCGCAATTTTTTCGTGAGTTCCCTTCTCAGCTAGAATAGCGATTTTCGCCTGATCAGCATCGACTTCAATCATACCTTTTTGAATATCGTCGTTAATCGAAAGGTTAAATATAGATTCGAACGGCTTAAACTTTTTAGGGTCAACTGAAAATCTAAATTCAGGTCCTATTGCGATAATCGAACCCTTTCGAATATTTACACTACCTCCAAATTCCTCGTGGATGTTGGTGCTTTGAAAATTAATTATGTCTTTCAAAGCCCATATAGTCGGACGAACCGTAATTTCACCATGAAGCAAAGATAAATCGAAATATTTCTTGAACTCACCGAGAGAAGCACTTTGAAGATAGTTGTAATACGTAGGCCGACAAATCAAAAAATAGCCGATACCGGCTCGCTGATTATGAATCAACGCCTTAAGCTTCTCGTCGTCGATAGTAAAAGTAGAAGTAATTTCTAACTGATTGTCATCAGTGCTTTGATATGAGAATTCGGCAAAAAATTCACCCTCGATGTAATCTTCGGAGTGTTTGCTTAACACTGGATGAGGAAAACGCATTTTGTCGTTAATTTTCATATCCGAATTTCGCGTTATTTGTCTGGTGGATAAGCATAAAACTCAACCGGTCCTTGATATGCATTCTCAAATTCAACATCTAAGGTATATCGATCGTTTTGATTGCACGTTAGTACAATTTCACCATTCCTTACGCGTCCAATCGATGTGGTTGCAACAGCGAGTTTTTCACTTGAATTAAGGCCGCTCGCAGCGATACCAATTGAAATTTCCGAACTCACAGGTGACGAAAATATCAGTTGCCTTTTCTTTGGGTGTTTGATATCCGGGATCAGTGCACGCTCGGAAATTAATTCAACAGGTGGAACTATTTTGCGCCGACGGTGATTTTGCCCCGGGTTGGTACCTGAACCAGCAGTAGTTCTCTGACCTGGTAATGGTGGATCTTCCGGCGTACCATATCCTTGACCGCCATGTAGTGAATAGTAAGACCTAGTTCGCTTCATAGTGGTCAATTGTTTTGCACGTGGATCAGTTTCGGTACCCACTTCATCCTCTGTTCTTGCACCATCAGTTACGAAAAATTCATTTAATTCATCAAGATCGATACTTTCAGTAGGCGGTGACACTGCAATACTTCTAAGGTAACTTCGAATCTCCCGCGCGAGTTGGCCAAACAATCGCTTCCCAAGTTCGCGCATATCGGGGTCTGTAATCCGCTCCGCTGAAAGAGAGTTGTGACTAGGGTTCTCCAAACGTTTAAACCACTCACTTTCTTTTGAATCTTTTGGTTCAATAATTGCTGCGAACTCCTTGTGAAGCGGGAATCTTTCAAATGGGTGGTTGAAGTTTCTGAAATTGTCAGTAATGTACATGCCATTCCGGATGATTCCAACTGTGTAATTCATACCGTCGCGAAGTAGGGTATGAATATTGATAGCACCTAAGTCTGGTATGTTTATTACATAAGTTGAAGTGTGTTTATCTATTAGGCATTCATGTAGTCTCTTTGCAGCGTCAAATCTGTAGCTCATATCCAATTCATTGACAGCGGATTCCACATCAGCATCGTTGAATAGAGATTGAATAGTATTCTTGTTAATCAAAATTGAGCCGTCGTCAATTTCAAACTCCATTTCGCTTCGCTCAATTGCACAGAAAAAATTGATCAGGATTGCCGCTGTTATCCTATATTGCCAGTTCGTCTTGTCACTTCTTGGGCAAATCGAGAAGATTGAAGTTCCCTGCTCGGTTCTTCGAAGCCAATCCGGAATATCCGAGAGATCGTCCAGTGGCATGTAATCTTCTACTTGACCCCAGTATCCCTTCCTGCGCCGCTCGATACCTTCAGTGTCAGTATGAGAAATCAACTGAGTTTTGCCCATACACAAAACACTATCAGAGTCGCTACCATCTTCACGATATCGAGTGGAAAGAAAAACTGTCTGAAGGTCAGATAATGCGAATGCAGCGTTTTTTCCTATTCCAAATGAACCGCCTGAACCAATCTCCTCTTTAACGCTCATACCATCTGTTTTTGCCAAGGTGTGAAATGGTCGGCCTTCTTCACATGGACCTCGCACACCCTTTGTATTGAAGTCGGCGATACGAAGTACTCTAAGTTCACTATTTTTTAGAATTTCAACAGCATTCTTGAAGAATCCGATTTCTTTTTCCCTGTCTGCATTTTTTGATTTTGCAAAACAAAGGCCGACCACTGTTCGATAGTCGTCTATTGATGGGAACTCGCATTCGGGAATTGAAATTACGTCAAACTTCAACACTACAGGTTCATCAACTTTGTCTCGCGCGTCTCGGCTATTTTGACCGGTTTCGCGAGCCACCGCCGCAAATGGACTTTCTCTGAAAGTTTCAATACCGGCATCGCTAAGTCCCTCTGCTTCACCGCCACTGTTTTCAAGAAATTCAAGTCCAATCGTCATGAATTTCACTTCCCCTGTTTTCTAAGTCGAAAGGAATCATCACTGTCCTGTCCACTATCGACATATCGGCTTTTTGCAGCATCTAGCTCTTTCTGAAGAGTTCGGAAAATTCTACTTACATCGTCCTTACTGTATTCATAAAAACTCTTGTTCGACAAATTCCCAATAAGGCGAATGTTTTTGATTGTCTTGTTAACGCGGGCTTCTGCTAATTCGACAAATTTTTTGCGCTTATCTCTCATAGCATGACCAACACACCACATAAATTGATTTGTCCACAATATATACAATATTTTACGTGAAGGTGAATAATAATACTATTTGATCTCTTATATATATTGTTTATCAATAATATATTCTACATTGTAGTTAAATGATATTATTGTTTAACGCATTTCAGGCTAGAATCCGTGTCTGATTTTAACTCGCACTCCCATACAAATAAGTACAATCCAGCCGAGTATTTAAGTTCAGCCTAGATTCGTTTATCTCGTTCAATTGTCTTACAAAATTTTCTAGCCAAAATTCTGTTCGGGTTTTAGGAATCGTTGTCTTGCCACAGCCTGCACGCCTATGCCAATAACAACCATTGACGAATGTCACTGTTCGATACTTCGGTAGAACAAATTCGGGTTTGCCTGGTAAATTGGCTGCGTGAAGTTGAAATCTATACCCGCACGGTTAAGCAACTTTCGAATGATGAGTTCGGGTGTAGTTTTTTGTCCCATGATTCGGGAAATATTCCAACTTCTGTGTTTTTTTAGAAATATGATCCACCACAATCATTGCTCATTCGTGACTCGATCTAGGATTCCCGCAACAACCACAGCAATCTGCTGTGCGAGATACGGAGGAACCGCATTACCAATTTGATGATACTGTGCAGTCCTTGGCCCTTCAAACTTGTAATTGTCTGGAAAAGTTTGAAGCCGGGCCGCCTCTCTTACGGTCAGGCTGCGACATTGACTTGCATCGTAGTGAATGAAGTAGTGTCCGTCTTTTGAAATGTGCGAGGTGATTGTGGTGGATGGTTGGTCTGGCAACTGTACTCGAAATCGGTCCGAAAACATTTTCCCTTCACACCCCAATGAAATATTTCTGTGATTAGGAAGCAAACTTCTTGGAAAATTTGCAAGCTTAGGGCTTTCTCCAGTAGCAGCTACAAATGACGCTGCAAAGAAATAACGGCGAAGGTCCGATGCCATGTGGCTTCGCGTTTCATGACCCTCTAGAAAGTTAAGACGAGTGTCATACACCTCGTCAAAAACTGCAAATTCTCTATTTAATGCAACTCGATATTCGGTGGATTGCCGCTCAAGATGTTGTAATTTTGTCTCTATATTTTTTCTCAATTCGTTTGCTACAACGTCAGCGTATTCGCATCCATCTAACTCAGTACGGATTAAACTTGGATTTATTGTGCCTATCTCGTTGTACCAAGCGGTAAACGAATCTATATTGCGTGATACACCACTTCGTATCGGTGGCAGATCTCCGATTGTCTCCCTGACAGAGGGAGGTTTATGCGGTTTCAATTTGTCGGGATGAGTATTACCGAAAAGGTCCTTACGTACACCGACTATGAAAACCCTGTGTCGTGCTTGTGGAACACCATATTTCTCGGAGCGAACCAAAAATTGCTTAGGATCATCTTGTCCCGATACATTTTCCTCTGATAAACCGTGTAATGTATAGCCCAATGCATCTCCCCTGATACCTTGAGCGGATTTTGGGGACTTTAAGTCGGACAAAATCTTAGTCAACACAAACTCACCGTTCACATGTGCGGATAGCAATCCCTTGACGTTCTCCATCACGAATACTGGAGGTTCATGATCTGCTATGATCTGAAGGTATTCTTTATACAACTTGTGTCGAGGGTCACTTTCATGATTTGGGTCTCCCTTCATACGAGACCGTCCTACAAGAGAATATGCTTGACACGGAGGACCACCAATTAGCACCCAACGATTTCGTCCTTTTAATCGTTCAACTATATGATCGCGGACAGTTTTTCGGTTTTCCTTACAGAGTTCAATTTTTAACACAGATTGGTCAGCTAATTCCTTGTTTTGGCGAAATTGGCCATATAAATCAGACAGAGTTATTTCGCGCCGCAGATATTGGTAATATTCATCGGGAAATTCTCCGTGAGGGAAGCTTCTCAAAAAGTGTCTTAAATGTAGGGTCTTGAATGAATAGTTATCGCATTCGATAGATACTGCATTATGGAATCGTGGAATGTCTGACCCTTCAATATACGATGTGAAACCCTCTCCCAAACCACCCGGACCAGCAAATACGTCAACGATCGGAAATGTTTTCCTACGACTCTCTATCACGTCAGCGACTGTCTTTTTCTATTTGCGAAAATTATTGTCAAATCACCACCTTCCGGTAACATTAAGTGATGCCATCGTAATATACTGTTTTTGCTTGAAAAACAATAACGGATGCCTAAATCTTTCAAGTCCATTCTCAGCACCGAGGAATTGAAGAGGTGTGAGGAACATTCACGAACAAATCTGCTTGATATACCACAGGATCACAGAGCCATGGGAATCGTTTATGCAAAATTCAGATTAAGTGCAAGCAGCCGAGTTATGGATTGGACAGTTCACGATGAATGATTCGGTGGCAGTTCGCGCAGACACACATTAAATCTTCTAGGTGAGTCACCCTTTCTGTCGGCTGGGAGGCTAAGGGATTTTTGTGATGCACTTCGATACACGCTTCGCCGGAACTGCATCCGTAGACTTCAATCGGGTCCATTTTGCAACGTTCACAGTGCAATCGACCGTCGTGGTCTTGTTTGAACTGCTCTTTTTTTGCCTGTGATAGCCTAAAGCTCCGTTCGCGGCGATAGTGTTTTACAAGCCTACGACCTCCTTCGGTCCATTCGCGCTCTTCAGAGTCCAATGGGACTAATACGTGATCTAGCGACTGGTTTTTTGGCACCACCTGAAAACCCACTTTGTCGATAATACTGCGTATCAAGGAATCACTTTCAAAGTCAGAAGTATCAACCTCACGACCGAGAGCTTCAGTAGCGGCCAAACTGAACACTGCCTTCGGTGGAAGACGTGTCCCATCGTCTGCAACCACATCATATTCAGTGGAATCATGGAAAAGATGCCTAATGGAAGAAGAAGGAAGGAGTCGTTCCACAGCGTGCCATATGTGATTGGCAGAAACTAGATCTTTTTCACTGGGTGACAACCTCCCTGATGGTTTAGCATCTGTTTCACCCCAGCCCAAAATCCGCTCAATCAATTTGGCTGAATGATTGCCCGCAAATTCGAAGCGAAGTCTCTTGTTAGTATTACCACGGCTTCGGCTACGTGAGTCACGTCCCACAGCCGCCATACGATTGCTCAACGTGGTGAACCACTCTGTCCGTGACAAGCCCGAATCCGTTGGTGACCATATTCGTTTTTCATTTGGCGGTAATTTACTTACATGCTTGCTATCCACCCAGACTCCTTCCAGTTCCAAAAATGATCGATCAATTCGTTTGAGAAGGAGTCGTAGTGCTGGACCATATTCTGTATTTCGCGCTGTAGGGGATCCAATGGTGCCACTTCTCGAGAGCATAATTAACGTCCTTTCCTGCGTTTGAAAGTGAGCATCCAGTGTCTTTCCAGAATCATCTTGGAATTTATGTGGCTTCATGTGTATCTGATCCTCTTGTTCGGTGGTTATCTAACTCGATGTTCTGACCAACTTTAATCAGTAATCGCGAGATATCCCTTTGATCTTTTGAAGTTTTTACCGTTAGAGAGTTTGTTTTTCTTCATATTTTAGGCAATATGCATGATCGGAACCACACCCACCCATGCACATCGCTGAGACTACCTCCAAACAGGGAAACATATTCTATCGCTCCACCCTGGCGCTCGAGCTACCGGAATCAACACGGAAAAGTTCAACTGAAAACCCTCGCCGAACTGAGCAAACTGCCCTGACGGTCATCGAACTGGTGCACGCCGCGCTTGAGGGAAAACAGCTTACCGATGTCAAAATGACTTTGAGTGCGTATTCTACTTAATCTGAACGCGGAATAAACTTATCTGAACGCGGAATAAACAGTGTTTTGACGCACTGATCAGCTCCAAAGCATCTTCCAACCGAAGCTTGGTTATGGTGATGATTGCGGCCTGCATTATCCGTCTGCATACCAAGTTGGTAATCTGTCGGTGGTGGTACGACACTACCTTGGTGGAACGCTATCACATCTTTGTCTGCATTCTTGCCTATTATGTCGAATGGCATATGCGCGAAGCGTGGCGGGAATTATTGTTTTCCGACCCACAACCGGTTCAAATCAACGCGGTGCTTGATCCGTTGTTGCCCGCACACAGGTCCTTGCAGGGGGAAAAAAAATCGCCAGTGCTCTATTTGCCGAATGGCTCTCAAGCCTATTATTTCCGCTCCTTGATCGAAACATCTCGAAACCATTACGGTCAACAGGTGTCAACCCAAGCGCAGACAGGATAAAGCGCTTCAGTTTCAGTTGACCTCGCTGCCCAATGACAAGCAACGGTCACTGAGTATGCTGAAATCGATCAGTTATCCGGACAGGCGAAGCGAATTGTAGGTAGAAAGCTGAAATAAGATTTTCAAAATATGCTGGAATCAGCAGGGTTCGGCAGCTAAATTGCCTTCAAACTTCAGATTAACCTGAACTTCCAGAAGAGGCAATCAGTTTGTACTGTGAGCCTTTGTGACTCAGAACAGAGCGGACCAGATAGACTTTTCCTACTCGCCATTCAATCGGTGTCAATTCACATTGCACGCGCCGCCTGACTTTTCTAGCAAGCGTTACGTGTGGTGCAAATCTTCGCCGATCCGACACATATCTCTTTAGTCCGATTCGAATCTGATTCGACAGGTCATCCAACTCTGCTTTTGTTTCTTCTGGCCCTGCCCATACAATTTTGTTGTGCGGCCAAAATCCAATTCTGCTGATGGTAAAGGAAAACGGCGTTAGTTCTATTGAATTCACAAAACTTGCGATTTCTGGAATATCACTAAGTGGCACATCTCCCAGAAAAAGCAATGTGATGTGAAGGTTTGCAGAAGGAACCAGGCGACCATAATCACCTAGGTTCAATTCGAGTTGTTTGTTTGACAGCTTTGTCCTGACTTCATCCTCAGGCCACAAGGCAACAAACAGTCGCTGAGATTGAGTTTCAGTCACATGCTGTTTAGAATTTTAATCGCCCCAGCAAATGCGCTTTGTGCAGAAGTCAAGCGAACCTGCTGCCTATCGCCGGAAAACAGATATTCTTGATCGATTACCTTTCCATTGCGATCTGCCCACGCGATCCAGACTGTACCCACTGGTTTTTCTTCACTTCCGCCGTCAGGTCCTGCTACACCTGTAACTGATACAGCCAAGTCCGCACGACTTGACTGAATTCCACCTACGGCCATCTCGCGCGCTACAGCACTTGATACAGCACCATGATCGTGAAGCGATTCAGAACTCACGCCAACCAACTCCTGCTTTGCATCATTGCTGTAAGTCACAAACCCCCTTTCAAACCAGTCAGAACTTCCTGGCATTCGCGTAATCGACTCGGCGATCATACCACCCGTACAAGACTCAACTGTAGCAATCATCCAACCCCGTTCAATGAGCAATTCACTCAACTGTTGAACCAGATGATTAATCGTATCATTCAATTCGAACTAACCCTGTGGAAACAGTTCCAATCCCTGCTTGAAACTATCGAGATCTGTGATCGTAAGCCCGACACTTAAAACCTGGTCAACAGGCAACCCATGGTTCTCGCCATAGCCCAATACGACTAAACGATGATCAGACTTTCCGATTAGCAGATTTTGTACAAACTGGTCAAATGACTGCCGATCAATCTTCTCAATTTCCTGAGCTAAGACCTTCCGGCTGTCAAAATTAAATTCCTTTTGGTCAATTGCAGTCCAATAGACTTCTGACTTTTCACCAAGTGAGTCGTATTTCTTCAACAACCGCCCAGTAATACCGCTTTTGTATGCTTCAAATTCATCACTGTTAACCCGCTCTGCCAACCAGTCTGGGAAATTTTCAAGGAAAACTTCAACCGCAGCGTTCATGTCGTCTGGAACAACATCAGGAGATTGAATAACGAACATGATTCCAGGAACTCGTCCAACCGGAATGTAGTGCGAGAAAACCACATATCCCATTTGTTGTACCGTACGCAAATCGGAGAAAAAGGGTGTCTGAATAATTTGAGATAAGAGACTCATATATGCCCGTTCACGAATTGACTTGTCAGCACCTTGAAGGTAAAGCGAAATCGCTGAATCTGCATTCTCAATTTCAATAAGCCGTCGGTATGGACCTTCACCCGGAAGAACGACCACATCGGATTTATGCACCTCAACTACGTTCTCGGGATCGACAAGAGTTGCAACCATCTGTCCCATTGATTTTGAGGTTTCGTACTCAACATTGCCGTGTGAAAGCGCTACAACATTGATTCGTTCTAGAACTTCACTACCAAATACTAGAAGGTCATCAAAGTCGATTTCATCCAATGCACGTAGTTGCTCTTCTTCACTCCAATTGGGAATGAGAATTGTCGAATAGAAATCCGAAATGGTACGACGATAGGCTGTATCTCTGCGACTGTTTTCAATGTCGCGAATCATTTCCTGCCGGTGAATCTCAAACCGGTCTGGATCAAATTCAGCAGACTTTAGCGTCTCAAGTATTCGCTCCAGCAAAGCAGACTGATTGTCGTTGAATCCGGAAATTCGAAAACTGAAGCCGCGCGAGTGAGGATAGAGACTGAAGTCTAGTCCAGCAATCAGGGCTGGGTAAACATACTCATTTAACTGATCATTAAGCGCATCGATATACAAGGACAACAAAATTGAGTTTTTCGCAGATGACTTTGTTATTGGGCTTCGTACTGTCACAAAAAAGCTTGCCCGCGGAACATCAAACGAGGTATCGGTCTGATGCCACAACTCAAATCCAGGACTGCTATAAATTTGCTCCGGTACGGCCGCTTCATTACCTGCAACCAAATCTAGATTTTCTGGTAGAAATTCGTTCCGTAGTGGTAACCAATTTGAAGTGTCAGCAACATCCGAATTCCAGTTTGTAACCAATTCCGGTTCAATTTTTATGATCGAGAATTCAGACCGGAGGTAGGGAGTAATTTGGTCAGTTTCCACGGTTGCGCCAGCGAGAATTACTAAAGCATTTTCGGGTGTCATTCGATCCAGAACATCAGTTATCAGATCGGGATCATAATTTTCGACCAGGTATAGAGCTGGAAACAGCTCGTTCTGGGGGTATTTATGAAGCTGAGATGCCAAGCCAGTTACTGCACCTGCGGGATCATCTAGTTCAGCGAATCGAAATCCAATTTCAGCAAGAATTTGGTTCTCTTTGAATCGCCATTCTTCTATTCCGCGATTTCGAACTTCCCGGATGTATTGAAAAACATATCCCGCAACTTGATCCCAGTTCTGATATCCCTCCTCAGTCAGAGAGATATGCACGTTGAATGCGGAAGTCGTAATTCCAGTGTCACTCGTCGAAGCAAAAAGTCCAAGTGCCCATCCCTGATCCTTTAGCTCAGACAGAAGGCTACCCTGCCCTTCGTGCCCAAGTAGGTGAGCAATGTAAGATCCAGGACGTTCACGCCAGTGCGGATCGAGATTTTGCAGCGGAAACATGAGAGCCAAAGTTGGATCATGTTTCAAAGTTTTGAACTTCAGTAATGCTGGTAAGCTACCCGGACTAAACAGAGGTTCAGTGATTTCCCGCTCAGCATACTGATTGTTTCTGATATCGGAAAACATATCCTCCACCCACATCTGAAGCTGATCCAACGGCTCACGACCCAAAATCACCAGATTCATAAGATTAGCACTGTACTTTTCTTCGAAAAACTGAATCAGTTCATCACGGATATCTCCAGCTAGCGTATCTTTGGTGCCAGACGCAAATCGGGATGCTGGGTGATTTTGATTGTAGGCTTGTCGCATCGCTGACCAGCGTCGCACAGAGTCGCGTTGAGTGCGCATTTCGTACTCTGCATGCACAACCGCTCGCTCACGATCAATTTGTTGCTCTGGAAATAACGGTGCGATGAAAAACTGAGAGAATTGGTCCAATGCAGGTTGAAGTTTATTGGCATCAATTCGAAAGTTGTAGTTGGTGAGATCAATCGCAGTAAACGCATTCGATGACCCGCCATTCTGATCGATATACCTTCGGTAACTGTCCAGCTCAGGATATTTTTCGGTCCCAAGAAACATCATATGTTCAAGGTAGTGAGCGAGACCTGCTCGGTCCGGCGGATCATCACCCGCACCGATTCGGACCGCCAATGAAACTGCTGCTTGAGATGTTTCAGGATCTGATATGACTAGCACCTGCAACTGGTTGTCGAGTTGAAATGCGCGATATTCGCGATGATCATTTGGACTTTTCTGAAACTCCGCCGCTACTGCAACTGATAGGAAGAGTCCAAGAAGTAGACTCAACACGCGAAAACCGATGTGAAACTTATTCATAGCCATAATTCAAAGTGTTTTCTACATTTGACTCGAATGATACGAAAAAGTGCTAACTACTCGTCACAACAAATGGGTAGTTAGAGAGGGCTTGAATGTTGAAACTTTTTTGAGACGATTTCCATAGTGGATAAAAGAATCGCACCTAATCCATTGGAAGAAGGTGCGAATCAATATTTCTGGCGTCCCCAGGGGGATTCGAACCCCCGTCGCCAGCGTGAAAGGCTGGTGTCCTAGACCTGACTAGACGATGGGGACGACGACATCCATTCAAAATGTGGTGGACACAAACTTTAATTGTTTTACACCTTGGGCAGTGTACCAATTTCAGTTGAAATCACCAATCCAAGAAAAGAAACCCAAGCACCAGCAACAGAATAACTTGCGGCTTGGGAATCTCGGGACTCAATATTTTAACATATAGTCCGTATACTCAATGAGGAAATTGGGGCGGAATTCTCATCCAGCCCGCACCCGCAACTACTTTCTGACAATGTCAAATTTCCTGAATTTACTTGGCCAATTTTCCTTTTTGTCTTTCTACTGTGGCAACAATATTGCAGGCGAGATCAATTGAGGTCTGCAACCGATCCAAATTCCCAACGTAGAATTTCATGGCTTCCTCTGCCCTGATGCGCAATGCATTGCTATTTATTAACCCTTGTTTCGCCAAAGCAGCAATATCTTGTCGATCATGGTCTGCAAACCGGCTGATCTTGCTCACAGCAAGATCAAGAGCGCTAAGCAAACGAATATCCAGTACTTTGGAATCGATTTCGCTCAGCTCAAGTGGTACAGAATCGCGATACGCCTCTTCATGTACAAGTGCGAAACTGTCATTGAATTGGCGATCAAAATAAAGCAACTTGGCAGCTCCATCTGGGGCTCTATAGGAAACTTCAAGGTCATCCGGTAATGCGACGCGGTGAGAAAATGTAGCATCGATATCTATAGAAACTCGATCACCAGTATAGAAGTGTACTGCTCCACCGCCGAAGATATACATGCTTACAGGTAGAGCCGTTTCGGGTGTTTCTCTCAACGATTCTGCAATGCGGCGAACGATCCGTTGAAACGCAGTCAGAAAATTTGGCTGAGCTAAAGAATCAAATTGCATGGTGTGCCGTAGTTTCCAGCATTGGCAGAAACCGCGACGGTCTAAGTGGACTATGCTTTAGCCAGCGTTCAAAAATGTCTGGTTTGCTGGCTCCAGGGCTTATGTTTTCAGCCAGCAGTAGTAGACCACAGCGATCATATTTATCCACACTGGCAAGCATTACAGCCAATCCAGCCATAAAGAAGTGTGGCCCCATTGCTACCCACTGCGCCAAATTCAGTGAATCAGATGCACATAAACGAAGCAAGGATTCTTCGTATTCTCGACCAATTTCGACTGGAAAATGACCGTCTCGTGTCAGCAATGGCTGTGTCGTATCCACAGTGCCGAGGTACATGTTAACAGCATTCGCTAATGAGGCAAGTGTACTGAAGTCACAATTGTCTCGGCGACGCAATCTGGAAAGCGTTTCTTTCGGCAGACCGGCTCGCGCTGCCCAGTGAGTATCGTTAATACTGCGCTGGCGCGCTGCAAAACTGAGCTCGTTAACGATATGCTGTAAATTATTTGTTGATTTTGACATCAATATTATTTTAACTTATGTTGATTTATGTATCAATCATTTTGCATCTCAACTATGGCAGATAAATAACGCTGTCGCATTCGCACGGAAAGGGGAGCCGAAAAATTTTCAATGCTGAGGCGTTTTGCAATCCCAGTAGTGCGAAATTACAACAACGAGGTGGCCTCGGTGTTGTAGCGACCGGCGGTAATTCGATTTAGGACCAAGACAAGCGTAGCGTGCGCAATACGTGTTCCTGCAACGTCTTCGGTATATCGAGCTCTCTTGCCATTTGGTGCCATGTTGAAAACGCATCGACAGTTTGCTCAAGGACGATCTTTTCGCGATTGCGCGGCAGTCGGGCATATTTTGCAAGGCTTTTTAAGTCTTGCATAGCAAATTCATTTGTTTTACCGTTAATGCTCAACTGGTGGAATCTAGTGTAGTCACTGCCTTCGGCGTGGCAAAGATCGTAGGCTGGTGTGATGCCCCAATTACCCTGACGATTCATCATGAAACCAAAGTTTTTTACATGGTCGTCCTGATTGCACCCAACCACATTGAAGACAACTCGACGGAACTGCTCTTCAATAGCACTCTGCGGCATATCCAACTGGCGCATTGTCATGAAGAGTTGCTCATAAGAATGAATGCCGCTTTCATAGTAATCGTAATGTGTAATTGCTGCAAATGTCTGGACAAAACTTTTACCACCCTGTTCGTTGCGATCAAAGCGTCTGGTCATGAAATGGTTGCGACCATTCTCGCTGAATATGCGACTGTCCATCATGTCGATGCCGCAAGCCTTTGCCATCCGATGATAGCTATACTCCAAAAGGCCGTAGCCAGATGGATCAGCCATACCCCAATCTCCACTGAAAGCTACGCCGTCAAATTTAATCAACCAATGTTCAAACTTGGGCGGCATATCTATCTGCCCCGAACGAACTTCTTTTGTCTCCGGATTGTAAGCAATGACAGCCTTGGCGCGGGCACCGCCCGCCGATGTCCCAACGCTCAGAATATCGAGTAACGCACTCTGATCATTACCAGGTGTGAGTTTGGTATTGAGTGTTTTGCTGTCGGCGAAAGCTAATGAAGCTAGTTCGACAAGATGGCTGATTTCAAGGCGTTTATCCTTTGCTGTTTCACTGCCGATTGAAGGCTCAAATTCCAGCGCTCCCATGCCGCGCGTTCCGGTATAACAGAGGCGATCTACAGCATTGAACTGTGTTGGCTGCCTTCCAGTTTGGGCAAGCCAGACATCAATAAGTTTGTTACCGTATTTATCTGGCAGACTGTCGGCAATCATACCAGGCAACCCATGAAAAGATCTGGGATGCAAGTCTCGAAACTGATAAATGTGACCTCTACGCAGCGGCATGCATAGCGGAGCTGGCTCTATACCAAAATTCACAAATTCTGGATCATATTCAAACCGAGCATGCCGTTCCGCATGATCCATTGAGACGTATCCAATTGTGGTACCCCACAATTTGACAGTCGCTGTACTCATCAGGCTTCATCTCCCCACACGATGCCGGACGAGGGAGAGAGATTTGTACGTTTCCTGCGCTTTCCGGCGAGGACTTCGACCATTGGAGAATTGAATTTCTCAGGCAGTAGTGTATCAATGGCGGGTGCCATATCCAATGCCTTAAGAAGTTTTAGCCATGTTTCAAGCTGGCTGTCTCGTCCGCTTTCGATTCGGCGAAGTGTGGCAACGCCTATGCCAGCTTCTTTTGCCAATTCAGTTTGCGAGAAACCTTGCGCCTTGCGAATTATCGCGAAACGTTTGGCAAATTCCTGGAGAATTTCAGTCTCTGGCGTAAATTTGGTTATTTTCATAATATCATTAGCGATAGTTTTGTTTGCCAATTGTCAATAATATATCACTAATGATATTTATTTTTATGGCATTTCAACCATCTCGATATACATATGCAATCATTTGTGATACTATTTCTAACTTATTTAATATATGGTTATTATCCCTTGACAACAAGTAAATAATACTGTATAACTAATGACATCGAATAGAAATCAGGGGGTTAGTCGATGTCATACTACACATTTTACGCGTTTCAGAAAGATTATCCTAACGATGATGCCTGCCTGAACACAATCATGCAACTTCGATACGGCGACAAGCCGGTTTGTGAAGGTTGCAAGCGAGAAACCAAGTATCACCGCATCAGCAAGCGCAGAGCCTTCGCCTGTCAATTCTGCGGGGCGCATGTCTATCCCTGTGTTGACACACCCTTCGAGAAATCCAGTACCCCATTGAACAAATGGTTTTATGCCATGTATCTGTTCACTGCTACAAGACATGGCGTATCCGCGAAAGAACTGGAACGACAACTCGGAGTGACCTACAAGTGCGCCTGGCGCATTGGACACCAGATTCGCAAGCTGATGGCCGATAATGATAAAGGCGGACTATTCGGTTGCGTGGAAGTGGATGAGACTTATGTTGGCGGAAAACGCAGAGGCAAACGCGGACGTGGTGCTGAGGGCAAGACGGTTGTGTTTGGTATGAAAGAACGGGGTGGCGAGATCAAAACCCGTCCGGTTCCAAATGTGAAGCGAAAGACGCTGGAGCCTATCGTGCGTGAGACAATCCGCCCAGGTTCGCTGATACACACCGATGAACTTAGATCGTATACCACGCTCGGACAACGGGGATACAAACACGATAGCGTTCAACACGGGCGAGGTGAGTATGCCAGAAACGATTGCCATGTAAATTCCCTTGAAGGTCATTGGTCGCTGTTCAAGCGAAGTGTGAGAGGCACTCACGTCCACATATCAGCGAAGCACATGAGCAAATATCTGTCTGAGTTTGACTTCCGACACAACCTGCGGAAGTCTCCGGGCAATATGTTCAGTCGTTTGATGGAACTTTTGCGGGAGACACAGCCCGTTTAAGCACTTCGAGGAATCGCTGTTTTCCTTGAGGATGGAGTTCTTTCTGCTCGATTGGCGAGCCTTTTTCAGCAGGAACTTTCTTGCGCTGAGTGGTCATACTGCTTTCTCAGCAATCTGAATGATGCGCTTCATGTCAACTTCTCCTGATTTGGTGCATGGGAGAAAAACTTCCAATTTCTTCAGTATAACATTCCTGCCGTAATCGTAGCGCCATGAATTGGTTTCCGTGATGGACTGGCACAGGAACAGAATGGCGTTTTCATCATCGACAAACTCATCAATCGGTTTGAACAGCAATACTGTCGGTATGGCGGCAAACTTGTATGGATGCCAGAAAGCCTGGCATGGCTTTGTGTTGTGCGTTTTGGAAATGGAAATGCAGTTTTCAAGCCGAACCTCTTTAGGTACGCCTTTCCAGTCTGCTATTCCGTTATTATCAGCAGTAGCAGAGATCACAGGAACATTTCCGGCTGGAAGGTCTTTCAGGTTATCCAGTGTAGGTGACATTTCCTTTTCAATGAAATCACCCAACGGAAACAGTTTCTGATTTTCAACCTTGTGAATGGTGCGTGTTTTCTGTCTGGATCGAACTACATACTTTGCTTTGTAGAGTGTTGTGGACAAATCCGACAGGTCTAATGGGCGTTTTGGCGCTCTATTGCTTAGATAGGATTCAGGGGCAAAATCACACCCCTCATCTGGATTGATACTGACAAGTCTCTGTTCACGGGGAGCGTCTTCCTTACATGGTTTGCCAGAGATGAATCTGCGAAGTTCGCCTGTAATCTGCTCTACATTGTCCTTCGTTGCATATTTGGACAGCATTTTAGAGCGGCGGGTTCTATGTTCATCATCATGCAGAATCCCCATGAATGTCTTGTTTTCAAATTTGTGTGGGCAATGGGTTTTGACAATCAGGGCATAGGTGCTTTCGGCAATGGGGTAGAACACGTTCTTATCCAGTTTTATGGCTGCCAATACGGTGTGGCGCTTCAGCAGTCCCTTGCGCCATTCCGAATACCTTGACCCGTGAATGATTACGGCAGGAAGAACAGCAAATAAAAGTGCGTCTGGTTTCGTCTGTCGAATTGCATAATCGACAAATCCGGCTTCATCAGGAATCTGCTTGAACGGCGGGTTCATCAATACACGGGAAAATGGACGCACGGCTCCTTGTGGTTCCCTGTCTTCAGGAAGCGTATAAAACACTTCACCATCCCTTTCCCAGAAATCATGGTCAAAACAATCACCGTCATACATCCTGGACTTTCCATCGCCTCGAAAAATCATGTTGACCAAAGCCAGGCTGTATACATCATCCGTCTTGTCTACGCCAAACAGACAGTTACTCTTGAAATCTTCATATTCTTTCTGTCGGCTACCGCCCAACGATTTTCTCATTGTGTCCATCGTGGATACGAGAAAACCACCAGTGCCACAGGCCGGATCGAATACACGATCCCTTCTCCCAATTTTCAGAACATCGACAGCAAATTGAGTGATATGTCTCGGGGTCAACACAATTCCCATTTCTTTCGCGCCATTGGCGTAACGAAGGAATGTCTCGTAGAACTTTCCAAGAGCATCATCGCCTCCATTGATTGCTGAACGTATGTTCATTTCACGAAGGTGCTGCAAAGTCTCGATAATCGCTTTACGAAACTGCTTATGATTTTTTGGTGTTGCTGGGAGTGCCAACTTGATGCTGTTTGCAAAATCCTCTTTCCCATGCAGTCTGAGCATATCAACAATATTCCCATTGATTTCTCGTACTAACGCTGTCGGTCGTTCGTGGATCCGCATATTGCCATCCTGAGCCAGAGCAAGAAGCAATGCCGCCATAAAACCAGCCCTGTCTCCAACAGGAATCTGATTGCGATGAAGGGTGCGGTTGATGGCATTTGCTTTTGATAGGAATCTGTTTGGATCATCATCGAAAATTGCGGCTTGGGAACTGTTTCTATCAATAATGTTGGAACACTGATCGAGGGACAGAAAACCGGTTGTTTCATAATTGTTGATGGAAACAACCTGCCAGCTGCTTCCGTTCCAGTAGTTTGTCTGAACATAAAACGACTCTTCAGGCGAGCCAGCGATACCTGTCGAGAATCGTGCGGCATCTGGTTCAATTGAGTTAATCCGATCTGCATATGACTTTGCTTCTCTCAGAGCCACGCCAAGCTGTCTATGTGATCTTTTGGCTTCAATTACCCAATAGCGGTAATACCTGTCGTAAGGGATCAATACAATGTTTTCTGGGCTTTTCCTGCCCAATGCTTCAGTAAGCAGATCATCGTGATTGTAGAATTCGTGCTGTGTGTAGACACTCCCGCCCCTGCGGGGGTTTTTTGTGTTCCAACCGAGTTCTTTCAATACTTCACGGATATACTCATATATCCGAAATTCAGAATCTGGGGGGACTTCCTACCATTTTACAAGTCCGATATGGCGGTAAAGTATCCGTCAAAATAGCGAATTCCAAAACTGCTGGCTGATTCGACATTGATATAGGTCGGGGTCTCATAAGATTAAGCAGCAATGTTAAGATTTTTC
>JAJEHQ010000004.1 GCA_022823625.1 Gammaproteobacteria bacterium | reverse complement strand
GATTGATGGCTGCTCTGTTTGGAGGGCGGCGGAATGTGTCAGCATCCGCTGAAGTCTCGGACACCCTCCAACAGGGTTTTATTTTAATACTATCAATTAGATACAAGACATTCTTCTCTGAACAACGGGACAGCAGTGTGTGAATTGAATAAAAAAGGCAGAAACCACTCTATTCACTTCAGCCAGCAAATATGCTAACTTACAAAGTTAAATTAGTTGGGTAAGATAAGTCGACTAAAACAACGAGTATATTAGGTTTTGTCCGCAGACGAAGCCTAATAACTGGCTGATCAGATCGACTCAGTATTCGTACCAAGTGAAAATGCCGGAAAAACTGCAGTTGGACGTGTTACCCTTCCAAATGTTTGTCGAGGAGTTGGCACAACGAAGCGGATACGGCTGAAGTGACTATCCGGTGGGTGCTATGTTTCGGCTGCTGGACTCAGGCATCGTTCTACGGCCCTATCCGCGGCGGATATTTTGTGTAACCTTCACAGCAATTCACTTCTAGCCAATGTCTGCCGTTACAATCCGCTGCAGTTCCAGCAGCACTCAAAGCGAAAGTTTTTTGCAAACTTGCGATGGTTGCTGGCGCTATGAAATCACCGAAGGATTTGAGGACATGAAACAGGTCGATGTCGCTCGCTCAATAATCGTTTTCGATTGAAATTGTTTGAACGGGAAAAGTATTCAACGATTGGGCGTCGAGCCATTCAACTACACGGGTTGAGGAGAATTGTTGGCTTGGCTGTGAGAGTCTGCTGTTCTACAATGCCAGCGTCCGACTTTGAAAGCAGGTACACAATGACGAGTTCCTGCGCTTCATCGAATTCTGGCAAACTCTCGTACATTTCAGGACTGACGAATGACCAATCTTGCGACTCGTGCGATTCGTGAGATGATGGAAGAGCAACATACAGAAGCGATTACCGACAGAGAGGTTTTATGGAACACGGTTCACATTTGTCAACTAAAGCCAAGCTATTTCCAAGCGATATCCGAATGGGCTAAAATGACTTTGAGTACTTTAGAGGAGGAAAGCGGTTTTGGATGAGTCCAGTTTGGCCGATGCGGGATTACGAACGACGCTTCCGCGAAGACTGATCCTCAATATTATGGAAAACTCAGCGCAGCGCCATTTAGGTGCGGAAGACATTTATCGCGCGCTCCACGAATCTGGTGAAGAGGTTGGTATTGCAACTGTATATCGTGTGCTAACGCAGTTTGAACAGTCCGGCATCGTAATCAGACACCGCTTTGATGGTGATAAGGCCTATTACGAACTCAATGATGAAGAGCATCATGATCACATGGTGTGTGTCGAGTGCGGTCGCGTGTTTGAGTTTATCGACGATGCAATTGAACAACGTCAGCGAGAGGTGGCGAGTGCGGCAGGTTTTGTCTTGCAGGATCACTCGCTGTGTTTGTACGGAGTCTGTGAAGGCATGCAGTTTTCTGAAAAATGCTCGATGCCAAAAGAAAGTGAGCCAGGTATCTATCAGGTCGAAGAGGATTGAGCAGTTTGGCATGTCTGCATCTGTTGTTGACGGTGTGAACTGCTTTCAGTGAACTGCCAACTAACTACAGATAGAGTTAATTTGTCATTCGAATTTCGTTAATCGACTTCAAGAATAACATTTTCCAGTCCCGGTCCACGATTCAACAATTGTGATCGATTACAAGCTCCAGACGCCGTCCGGCAAACCACGGTCTCGCTCCATTCCGATCAACTTTTCTGGCACTGTCGGTGAGGTCAACGCCATCACCGACGTTGACGGGGTTTCTGTTGGTTATCGGACACTGATATCGGGTGATGGAATGAGAGTTGTCGGTCAGGGTCCGATTCGAACCGGAGTTACAGCGATCTTGCCAAGACCGCGTGATGCGTTACACCTACCTTGTAATGCAGGATTTTTCAGATTCAACGGCAACGGTGAGATGACCGGGGCGCATTGGATTGAAGAGTCAGGTTTGCTTCAGTGGCCAATTGTGCTGACAAATACTCATTCCTGTGGGGTAGCGCAAGCGGCTGTTACCAAGTGGGTTGTGTGCAACTATCCTGAGCATGCGACTGAAGGGGTACTACCGGTGGCTGCCGAAACGTTCGATGGCGAGTTGAACGATATCAATGGGTTTCATGTAACAGATGAACACGTGATTTTGGCCATTGAAAATGCCACTCAAGGGCCAATCGAACTGGGCAGTGTTGGAGGTGGCACCGGCATGGTCTGTTATGATTTCAAAGGCGGCAGTGGGTCGGCATCGAGAAAAGTTGAAGTGGGAGAGTCTACCTATACAGTGGGTGTGTTCGTACAGGCCAATTTTGGTCGCAGGAAAGACCTTGTAATCGCAGGTACGCCAGTTGGAAAGAATCTAACCGGTGGCGAAGTTCGCTCTAAGGGAAAGGGATCAGTGATTGCGATTTTGGCAACTGATGCACCGCTATTGCCTCATCAGCTTAAACGTCTGTCGCGCCGAGCTGTATTGGGCATTGGTCGAACCGGTACTATTGGTAATGATGGGTCGGGAGACCTGTTTTTGAGCTTTTCTACTGCGAAACCAGTCGAGGCAGATGATGGAATGATGATCTGGCCTCAACTGAGTAATGATTTTTTGGACCCTTTGTTTGAAGCAGTTGTACAGGCGACTGAGGAATCAGTAGTTGATTCGATGATTGTCAATGAAACAATGACTGGTTGTGACGGCACAACAGCTTACGCTCTCAGGCACGACAAACTGCGTCATTTGCTACAGGGAAATTGATCGACGACAGTTCTGGTTGGCAATGGGCGGTAATCAGGAGCTGTCGAGTACAAAATTGATTGGAACCTGGACAACACCTTGAGTTGATTGTCCATTTTTCTGGGCAGGTTGAAATCTCCAGCGCTTCACGGCCTTTCTTGCGGCTTTGTCAAGCCTTGAGTAGCCGCTCGATTCAAGGACCTTAACTTCCTTTGCTCTACCTTTGTGATCAACAATTACACGAAGAATGACTCTTCCCTGCTCATCATTGACACGGGAGAGATAAGGATAGCGAGGTGCTTGATTAGATAGTCCTTTTATTCCGTATTTCGGCTCCACATCAGATGAGATGCTGTCGAGACCGGATTTCTGCGTGACGGTGTTGGTCGTACCCTGATCGCTACTGTTCACCGCTGGCTGAATTGGGTCTAGGGATGCAACTTGGTGCATTTCTTTCGGGATTGAATTCTCATCAGTTTCTGCTAAGTCAGTGCGGTCGGGTGATTCTTGATTCGTTAAAGGACTGGAGTTATCGAATTCTGGCTGATTTTCAACTGTTGTATCTGAAACCTTTTCCTTCCGTTTTGTTTCGGACTTGTCTACTTCAGGTTCGATTACTTGCTCTGTGGTTGTAAATTTAAGTGGGTCGGCTTCTCTTAGAGATTCATCCTCCAATGGCGTCTTATAGGCGGCAAGAATTTCCTCTTGAATCGGTTTCGGCTCCAGTTTGGTTGGGGCATAAGCCAATTGATCTGTGCCCGAAGGTGCTTGATTACTAAACAATGAGTCATTCAGACCGACAGTCTCTGTGTTTGGAGTTTCTTCATCCAAATCTGTTGTGAATGTGGTCTGGTTGATTACTGGAACTGGAGCAGTAGGCACAAGTTGAGATTTTGGTTCTGTTTCATATGCAGAGAGCTGAACTGGCTCACTCAAGTCGGCAGAGTCGGCGAACAGACCCTGAAACTCTTCGATCTCCTCAAATATTGGTTCGTTCGATGAGGATGGCTCAAATTCTATAGTTGCGGGTTCTATTGCTTCAGTGGACCAGATGCCCGCAAGTTCATCGGCATCTGAAATTTCAGCAACAAGTTCTGAACTCGCTGGTATCGGTACATTCGAAGTTTCAACCGGAGTGATGTTCGGTTTCAATTGTTGGTCAGCCTCTGTCGAATGCTCGATGCCATCGTCGAATCCAAAGTAGGCTGTCTGACTAATGGAAATTGCCGGCACATTTTCCGTGAAATGTGTGAGTTCAATGATTTCAGGTGGTGGGCCCTGTGAAGTCTCTGTTGACGGAAGCGCAACTGAATCCGGCAATTCAGAGATGCTTGCGACTTCTATCTCAGAGTTTGCAGATATTTCTGATGTGGGTTTGTTCGATGGTGGTTGATTAAAAGCTAAAGTTGCCGGTTCTATTGCTTCGGTAGGCCAGATGCCTGCAAGTTCATCGGCATCTGAAATATCAACAAATTGTTCGCCACTCATTTGTTCCTGGAGTATTGAGTTTTCGGTAGGAGTGATTTCGGAAACTGGTTGAAATTCAAAATCTATTGAGTGGTCAAGCCCATCGTCGATTCTTGAGTAGGCAATTTGAATGGGATTTGAAGGCGCGTAGTGAGTGAATTGTTCGTCAAAATTGGTTTTACGTTCAACGCTGGTAGTCGAAGAATTTTCGCCTTCGAGAAGTTCGATATCAATGACATTCGGTGGTGTAATCTGTGCAATCTCTGATTTCAGTATCGAGATTGGTTCAGGCAATTCAGCGAAGCCTGCAGCCTTAACTTGAACCGCAGGCTCTGCAATTTCTTCAGTCGTTGATTCATTCAATGGCAGTGGCTCATAATTAACAGATACGGACTCAATTGTTTCAGAAGACCAAATTCCCGCAAGCTCATCGGCATCTGGCACATCAGCAATAATTTCTGAACTTGTTGGCACTAGTGAATTTGAATCATCAGCATGTTGAATGTCTGAAACCGGTTCATTAACTGACTCTATCCGACTCTCAATCTCATCTTCGACACTTCTGTAGGTCATCTGATTGGTAGGTTTCTTGACCGGTTCGGCAATGCGAGTAAGCCGTTCACTTACAGGCTCTGAAGGTATCGGTTCCGCTACAGCCTTAACAATTTCAGACTCAGTAGATTCCAACTCATTCGGTTCAGACGATTGCTCCGTAGTCGACGAGACATTGCTGACTTTGGTACTGGTTGGTTGAACTTCAGGTTCGGAGTGCTTACTATTTACCTCCTCTTCAATGACAGGCAGAGGGGTTGACGGTTGCTCTATCTCGGCAAATTCAGTTGATTGATACGTGTCTATATTTGCGACTACTGCTAAATCCGATTCATTGGATACTTCGTTGTCTGTATCGAAAAATTTGTCAGCAGGCTGATTTAGATTAGGTTCTGTTGATTGACTTGCCGCAGTTCCGATTGCATCGGAAACGTCCTGAACCAGAGATACCTGAATTGGATTGACAATTTCCAGTTGCACCGACTTCAGTTGAATGGCTGATACGAAAGATGCAGCAAGTCCGACGTGTACCACTAAAGACAGCACTACGCATAGCAGTAGTCGTTGGGTACGATGGTTCTGCACGTGTTTCACACCCTGATTCCAGGAATCACAAAAAGTTCATAATTGAACTTCCCCGAACGCGCCTCGCTTCCATAAAACTGCTTTAGATTTTTGGTAGACAGAATTGTTGCCGAATCATCTTCGATAAGATTCAAATCCTGACTAACCGAAGCTGCCACCTCCTGTTTTGTTGGAACGGTGGCGGAAGATCCGGACTGTTCATTGTCTTTCTGAGATTCAGAGGACTCGTTCCGAATTGGGATTGAAAGGCAGGTTAGTGTTAAACCAAGGTCGATTACGGTCCTGACGACTATTCTGGCTAAATGCGATAAAACAATTGGTAGAGATAGGACATTGGATCGCCTCTTTGTGATAGCTGAAGATTGATCGTAGAAGGGCAAAACCATAGGTTCAGCGCGAACATTCACCTTGAACCCAGTAGATTGACTGACAGTTATTACTGCGTGGAATTTGGAAGGGAGTCCCATATTTCGGTGCCCTTTTGCAGTTAACACAAATTGGCGCGCCACCGAAAACGGGTATCCGTCCCACCAGAACACCCCGTTCGGTGGTTGGGTAACGCTGGCAATGGCAGGTTTCCTGGCTTGCGGGTCGATGCTCGTGCTCTGCCTTCCCAGTTTCCCAGTGGCTTCAGTGAGCAGTTGCTCTCCGCATACAGTTGCGGGGGCAGCCAAGGAATCAGCAATTTGCCTGACC
This sequence comes from Gammaproteobacteria bacterium, assembly GCA_022823625.1. Classification (GTDB taxonomy): domain Bacteria; phylum Pseudomonadota; class Gammaproteobacteria; order Arenicellales; family JAJDZL01; genus JAJDZL01. Next base: position 104,852 of record JAJEHQ010000004.1, on the reverse strand, counting down.
TTGTTCCATATCGCTTCCCAATCAAGGGAACCATTGCTGACTCGAATTATACTGAGACAGTGTTTCAGTTCAAGCGGAATGTGAGACCATGGAATTTCACTCCAGCGAGTGTGCCTGAAACATAATGACGCAAACTTTTCTGCTCCACATTCCAAATTAATTCTAAATCTGTTCTTACACAGGAGTCACCTAGGTTTGAAAGCTGCCTCATTAATGATTCAGGGAACCGGGTCAGATGTCGGCAAATCTGTCATCGTTGCTGGATTGTGTCGGGCTGCGAAGCGACGCGGGATTCGCGTCGCACCGTTCAAACCTCAGAACATGTCGAATAATGCCGCTGCTTGTCCAACAGGTGGCGAAATCGGGCGTGCCCAAGCACTTCAAGCTCAAGCCGCCGAGATTGATATGTCCGTAGACCTGAATCCAGTGCTTCTCAAACCGCAGTCAGACCAGGTGTCTCAGGTCGTGGTACACGGCAAGGCTATTTCTAATTTGGATGCAAGAAACTACATTAACCATCGATTGTCGCTTTTAACCCCGGTGATGGAGAGTTTTCGAAAATTGACTGAAACATTTGAACTGGTTCTTGTAGAAGGTGCAGGCAGTCCGGCGGAAACCAATCTGCGGGAAAACGATATTGCCAATATGGGGTTTGCCAGAGCCGCAAATGTACCCGTTTGTTTATTGGCAGATATAGAACGCGGTGGGGTCATTGCATCTTTAGTGGGAACTAAGGCAGTATTGGAGAATGCAGATTCGTCTCTGGTTAAAAGTTTCATCATCAACAAGTTTCGAGGAGACGTTTCGCTCTTTGACAATGGCAGACGGGACATTGAAGTGCGAACGGCATGGCCTTGTCGCGGCGTGGTTCCGTGGCTGAAATCCGCCCGAAAACTGCCTCAGGAAGATGCCGTTGTGAGAACTCAACTATCGGAAAGTGAGCCGGAATCTGGAGTCAGAGTTTTGAAAATTTCGGTACCAATGCTCTCTCGAATTGCAAATTCCGACGACTTTGATCCCTTGCGTCTGGAGCGCAATGCTGAGCTCATTTTTGTACTTCCAGGCAACTCGATTCCTCAGGATTCAGATGTCATCATCATTCCAGGAACAAAGTCTACTCTAGCTGATCTGCGATTCCTGAAAATGCAGGGGTGGAATCACGACATCATTGCCCACGCCAGAGCAGGTCGTGCAGTGGTCGGTTTGTGCGGTGGTTATCAAATTCTGGGTCGGAAAATTCGTGATCTGCATGGAGTCGAAGGGCCTCCGGAAGAAGCAGACGGTTTGGGTCTGCTGGAAGTTGAAACTGACATGCTGACTAGCAAAACGGTGCGTTCTCTAAATGGTGAGTGTCTGGTAAACCGACAACCCGTGATTGGATATGAAATTCATATGGGCGATACAACTGGTAAGGATACCCATCGCAGATACATTCGAACCACAAATGGTGAAGATGGTGCAATTAATGTGGAAGGAAATGTAGTGGGGTGCTATGTTCACGGCCTGTTTTGGAGCGATGCGTTTCGCGCAGCCTGGTTGAACCAGCTTCAGCAGGGAACGGCGTCAGATTTGCACTATCGCGATACCGTAGAGATCGCACTTGACAACTTGGCTGAGGATCTGGAAAACGCATTGGATATCGATGCGCTATTGAAAGATGCCAATTTCAGTTAGGCAATTCAGATCGAGTCGACGAATTCGCGGTGAAATCGGTAATAGCCGTTTGACACGACCGCCAAGTGGTCTTTCAGGTGCTGATGAAGCGCTGGTAGTTGATGGAATGGAACCGCTGGAAATACGTGGTGTTCGCAGTGATAGGGCATATTCCAGCTCAGCAGTTTGATTGCTGAATTGGTCAGGGTCGTGCGGGTATTGCGCAGCATGTTGTCCGACAATTCGCAACCGGCGTGTTCGGCGTGCAAGAATAGGCGTAAGCTAACTGTGCCTAATATTGCTGGTATGAGCCAGTAATAAAGGAATATTGTCGTCTCGAACAGAACTGAAGCGACAACTATGACAAGATAGAGAACCAAATGTAACCGCGCTTCAAGAAGGATCGTTCTGTGATTCGATTCGTCGATGAAGTTTCCCGAAATGCTACCTAGTGAGTGTCGGACGATTGTACGCAACTGTACCCACCAATAGGCGCCTAGCCCACACATCGCCCATAAGTACTGTGGCAAATTTGCGGGCTTGGGAGTGAGGAGTTCCGGATCACGCTTCGGGTCGTTCGTGTACCGATGATGCGCAAAGTGAAAGCTACGAAAGTAGTTCGCAGGCAGCATGATCAGAAATCCGATAACAGTTGCCACGAGATCATTCGCAGTTCGGTTTCGAAAGGCGGTTCTGTGAATGCACTCATGCAGAGGTGAGAACAAAAACATAAGCACGGTTCCGTAGAAGAACCATGCGGGCAACAGCCACCAGCTGAAACCTGCAAGCCAAACCATCGCTGCCCCGATACCAATCAACGCAATGTGAGTGGCGAGACGGACAGTTGCATCCTTATTTGAGCGTTGGCTGAGTTGTCGAATCAGCGCGGGCTCAAGTATTTTTTTTCGGTATGCAAAATCCTGCATTTATGTCTGTTTTGAAAGCGTTGACAGCCGCTATGTGAGAAAAACACCTTTGACTGAATAGCAATGCATATGATACAAGTTGAATGGACAATACTCAGTATCCCGTCATCTCCAGGTAGCCCAGACCGGTTATTGGCCGGTTGTTTTCCATTCCACTCACTCTGATCGCACCTTCCCAATAACGAAATGAGTCGTTCCTTTCCTGTGCATCAATCAGAGACTCAACGTCAAGATTTATATTGAGCCGCGGAATTTCAATTTTCCAGTGTACGGGGTATTCAGAATGATTGAGATTGCTTTTCCACGTCCGTACCGGCGTTAGAGCAATCTGTTCAGGAGGTATCAGTTCAGAGTGACCGCGCTGATCGATCACTACACCGTATTTGAACGGGTCCACTGAAGGATCATGATTTCGAATCTGGAACAGCATCAACTCGCGCTGGTCATCTAGTTGCAGCGAAAACCAGTCCCAGCCGGACTGTCCCTCGTCAAGGACTGACGAGAACCATTCATGGTCCATCCAACTGTCGCCTGATACCGTTATGTTCTCACCCTGAATTGTGAGCGTGCCACTGGTTCGAAGTCTTGACAGTGAATAGTAGTAGGATGCGTTTCCAGGAATCGTGCTTTTTCGGCTAACACCGCGTTCTCCATGAAGCACAGCGGGTTTGGCGCTGTCAAGATCAAAGCTAAAAGAAAAATCATCGGACTCGGCTTTGATGCTAAGTGTCAAACAGCCTGCGCATTGTCCCACGGAGCCGTCAGCCCTCCAATTTTCAACCCAAACTGAAAAAGGTTCCGCTCGTACGCCTGCCAAATTCAGCGCACCACGGCTGTAGATCTCATCAACAAGATACCTCTTCGATTGCACATCCGTAACACCGGCATGAGCCAGATAAGCCTGTGTAGTTCCCCAGTCAGAATCAAGTTCTGGTAAGTCTCTAGATAGTGCACGCCGAAAGACCGTAAACTGATAGCCGAACTGTCTGCCCTCGTTATTCTTGAGGTTGCCAGTGAAGTACCACCACTCTGTTTGAAATTCAGGGTGAGATCCGTGATCTCGCGGAAACTCAAGCTGTCTGGAATTTGTGACGGATTCAAACTGACTGTCAGAACTTTCAAGCAGGACGTTTCCCAACACCGGTTGCTGAATTTGTGCACCGGCATCTTCCATATTAGATGACCAATTCATCAGCCAGACGGCAACGCCACTTGACAGCACAATGAATGCGGTAATTCCAAGCCTTGTTTTCATTCCCATGGACTATTCCACCCGCAGCGATTGTTTTGGTGTGCGGTGTGCCAACCACCATGCCGGTACAATTCCAGCTAACAGGGCTGCGATGATTGCAAGCAAAACTGCTTCGATGAGAATTGTGCCATCAATCAGCAATTCCATTGTCCAGCCGTATGATCGCTGGTTGACAACCCAAATTAATAGCCATGACAGCAGCAGACCAACCGGAAGTGATAGCATTCCGGCAATCAACCCCATTACACCGGCTTCGATACTTGCCGAGGCCCAAATTTCGCGGGAGGTGAACCCGACTGCATTTTGAATGTGAAGTTCGCGTCCGCGGTCGATCTGAATCATAGCCAGAATTGATACAACCGCAATGATTGCGACAATGACTGCAAGACTTCTCAATACTGCTGTAATTGCAAAAGTCTGATCAAAAATCTCCATCGCTGCGCCATGCATACCACCAGCTGTCCAAACTCTCACTCCTGGCGAGATAATCGATTGATTGGCTTCATGTTTTAGTGTCTGAAGATTAGCATCTGGATAACCAAAAAGAGCAGCAGTTGTGATCGCATTGTCGCTAAAGTTTGAAACATACACATCTCGATGGATCACCACAACACCGCGATCAGAACTGTAGTCGAAAAACACCCCGACGACTGGAATCTGAATGACCGTATTTTCACTAAAGAATTCAACTGTATCACCAAGCGAAAGTTTGTGCTTCCAGGCATATGGTTCGCTGATGATGATACCTCCGCTCTGAAACCGATTCCAAACCTCAGGCGTTTTTTCCTTAAACCGATATCCGTCAAATGCGTGTTCACCATAATCAACTGCGAAGATACGGGATCGGCCATCAGGTCCCTGTAGCCAATCCCATTTCGCAACACCGACTGACTTGACTCCCGGAATCATTTTCAGACGATTGATTTCAATTTCGCTCAACTGGCCACCGTAATCTTGTGTTGAGACGTAAACATCTGCACGCAAGCGGTCGCTGAGCCAGTCGTCTACCGCAGTACGAAAACTGCTGATCATAACGCCAACACCAACAGTTGCTGAAATGGCTACACACAGTGCGCAAATGGCGATTGACGATCTTCCACCAGACATTGACAGTGCGCGGCTTGATAGTACACCGCGAAGGCCAAAGAATTGTTTTGAGGCCACCCGCAAAGCCCGTCCTAATACCTGCGACAGTAGTGGAACCAGACAAAAGTACCCAATCACGATTAGGTTAATGCTGATAAAACCTAGTGCAATGCTGGTCGGGTACAACTGCATCAACGTGACCCCGGCAACAACAAACCCAGTGCATGAGGTCAGAAATACAAATACCCGTTTTCGGGCAGAAGACGGCGGGTGGCGAAATTCAGTGCCAAACGATGGCATCAGGTTTTGCGCCTCATGTAGAGCGGGCAGAGCTGCCAAAATAGTTGAGCCGATTCCCAGGCATACCGCCAGGAATATGACCGTTGGCGTCAGAATCGTAATATCAGCTTCAATCGGAAAGTACAAATTGTTGATTGAGCGCTCAACTAAAACGAGCAGAAGCTTGGCGAGCTGACTGCCAATCAAAATTCCGATGATTGATGCAGCCAGACCAATGGCAGCCGCCTCCAGAGTCAGGCAAACTGTTATCCCAGACCGCGAAAATCCCAGTGCCCGAAGAATCTCAATAGTCGGTCTGCGTCTCATCACAAGAAAAGTCATGGTGTTGTAGATTAGAAATATTGCAACCAGTAGTGCGAGCAGGCTCATCGCGGTAAGATTGGTCTGAAACGCATCGGTGATTGAAGTGAGAGAGCGCTGTCGATTAATCCGGCCTTCCAGATGTGTGCCCTGGGGTAGCAGATCTTCAATTTCCTGAAGCACCTTATCTCCATGTGGCAGTTGCAACTGAATTGAGGAGAGTTGACCTCGCATGCCAAGTATGGTTTGCGCAGTTGCTATATCAGTCAAAAAAAGCAGTCTGAATGACTGCTCTTGTAAAGGTGTGCTGGTTTCGATCAATCCAGTGATTTGAAGCTCATGACTCTTGCGTCCATAGCGTAATTTGACGCTGTCTCCGAGTTTGACACCCAGTTGATGCAGTGTATCCGCGGTTACGAACGTGCTGAACGCTTCAGCTATTAGTTGGTTGACTTCTTCTGAACTTGAAGGGGTGGTGTTCGATCCAATGTTGAACCGATAGTATGCAATCGGATCAATTCCATAGACGGTAGCCGAGGTGTCATTAATGTCGCTTAGTCGAACTCGACCCTGGACAACGGGCTGTAGGGGATGGTTTGTTTTGAGTCGTAATTCACGATAGAGTTGGTCACTAGGCTCCCCTGCAATGCTGTGTGTCGCCGATTCGGCTAATGCATTACTGGCAGCAAGAAAACTTTCGCGAGCGCTGTGGTTGGTAATATTGACTGCGACGATTGCGGTGACACCTAGCGCGACACCAAGGACGGAGAGTGTCGATTGTAATGGCGCACGGATTACCTCGCGCACCCAGGCAAGCAGAGCAGTTTTCAATTTAAGGTTGGTGCATTTCCATTTGACCGGATCGCAACTCCCACTGTCGGTCACATCTTTCAGCTAGTTCAATGCTATGCGTCACGACAATAACCGTCGATTCACCCCGCGATTCATCCAGTATAGATATGATCTGCTGAGCCGAGTCATCATCCAGGTTACCAGTCGGCTCATCAGCCAGTATCAGGCTTGGCTTATGAACGATCGCGCGTGCAATTGCAACCCGCTGCTGTTCGCCACCTGACAGTCCCGCGGGAAATCTTTGACTGAGATTACCGAGTCCGACACGGTCGAGTGCTTCGTTGGTTCGTTGTGTGCGATCAGGTTCACCGTTTAGTTCCAGTGGCAGCATGACGTTTTCTGCGACTGTCAAGGATTCAATCAGATTGAAAAACTGGAAGACAATTCCAATTTTTTGTCTCCTGAGTAAAGTTCGCTGTCTTTCGTTTAATCCTGAAACATTGTGTCCGGCAATGGAAACTGTGCCGCTGTCAGGCAAATCGATACCAGCGATGAGATTCAGCAGGGTTGACTTTCCTGAACCACTGCGCCCGGTTACAGCATGCATCAATCCGGTTTCGAATTCTGCGTTTACACCATTTAGGACAACATGATTGTGATCGCCTTCGAGATAGGACTTGCTAAGAGCATGAATCAGCACGTTTTGAGATGTTTCAACCATTGATCAACAGGAATTCGATTCCAAACCATTACGCGAACATTCCAATTACAGGAACAGGTACATACAGATTCCGAATCTGGCCTGCTGAGTTGCAGCCATGAGTTGGTCGACCCGGGTATGAAACCGTCTGGAAAATGAAGTCTACCCCTATTCCAGACTTGTGATACGGACGGTTTGTTATTTAATCTCTCTGAATTTCGTCTCGAATGTCGTCTGACCTTCGCTTCCCTGTTTCTTCTTCATGTTTGCAATACCGTATTGAAGCACCATCGCAGCCAACGCGCGACGCACGGGAGTCACCAGGCACAAAAATCCAATTGAATCGGTTACAAATCCAGGTGTGATTAGAAGTGCTGCACAGATTAGCAGAAAAAGACCTTCAATCAATTCAATTGCAGGAACTTCCTTTCTGCGTAACGACTCAAGAGCCCGATGAAGGGTCAATATGCCCTGAATTCTGATTAGCCAGGCACCAATTACGGCGGTTGCGACAACACCAAAAATCGTCCAACCCGCCCCAATAAACTGACCGATTTGGATCAGAAGGTAAATCTCTGCTGTTGGAATCACCAGAAAGCAAAGAAAAATAATCGTGAAAGGTTTCATTTGTTCAATATCTCTTGTTACGTTTTCGGCCAGATATCATCGACAGAGTTGGTAATGTGTTCAATATGCCCCGAAAGTCGATGATCTGCATTGGGTAAAATCTTAAGTTCTACATCCGAATTGGACGGCATGTGACCCAGAAATTCGACACTTTGCGTCGCCGGGACGACATCATCAAGCCTGCCATGCAAAATTCTGATCGGACATCTGTAATTCACCCGTTTCCCCATTAGATCGTACGGCTTTGAATCGACTACTGCATTGTAGGAGAGGGTGAAATCGTCCTCCATCTCATCGCTTTTGAAAGTCCAGTGCCCTTCTTCGACCCACTGTTGTCTTTCATGTGGCTGAACTTGCAAGAACAGCTGCATCATGAATGAAAATGCGGGAGCAATCAAAACAGCCCCGGCTATGGTCAGCTGATTTTCGGTAGCGAGCTGTGCGGCGACCCAACCACCCATGCTGGAACCTACCAGGATCTTTGGTCGGTCGGGAAATAGACTCAGTACGAGTCTGACATCTTCGAGTGCTCGGGAAATCGTGAACTCATCAAAGCTGCCATCAGATCTGCCATGGGCCCGCATATCAAACCGAACCCAGGATCGGTGATGCTGCTCTGCCTGATTCCAGAGTGTGATCGACTTGTCACCTTCTGCGTCCGACAAAAGTCCGTGTAAGAAGAGTCCAACTGGCCCGGTGCCTGTGTCACAGCGGAGGCCACGCACCAACTGCCCGTCGCGCGCAGGCAGTTCGAACGATTGGACTGTTCCACTCAAATCAGGTTCCTCAATTCACAATTTGGGGCACGTGGGAGCAAATTCAACCTTCACCAAATCAATTCACTTGCGATGCTCACCATTTCTTTTGTCAAAAATCACGATGTGTTCAATATTTGGAGTGATTCCAATCCACTCTCCAATGTGGTGATTGTGGTGCGAGTCGGCCAGGCAGTAAAGCAACTCCTCGCTCGCAAGTCGAACACGATAGAGAAAATGCGAGCCCCGAAATGCCTTGTGCTCCACTTTTCCTCTAATATCGCTTTCATCATCATGAAGAATATCGTCAGGACGCAGCATGATGTCCACTTGATCGCCGACCTGCAGACGTTCGTTATTCTCGAAGTAATGTGTACCGAATGCGGTGCTCAATTTTCTTTCGCTTAGGACAGTTGCCGAAATTAGCGTGCCTTCACCAATAAAACGTGCGGTGAATCGATTGCACGGCTGGTGATAGATATTCAATGGAGTATCCCACTGATGCAGTTGGCCAGATTCCATCACACCAATGCGATCTGCAAGAGCAAATCCTACATTCTGGTTGTGAGTCACCAAAATGGCGCTGATCTTTTCCGATTTTAGGACTTCCCGCACCTTCGGTACGAGTTGATGACGATGTTCGACATCCAGGCTTGAAAAAGATTCATCCATTAGCAACAGTTGGGGTCTCGGTGCCATAGCGCGTGCAAGCGCGATGCGCTGCTGTTCGCCACCTGATAGGGAGTGAGGGTGACGATCTTCAAAATTCGAAAGGTTGAATAGGTCGAGAAGTTCTTTAATGCGCTGTAGTTGTGAATCCGGGTGCCACTTACGAATTCCAAACTTGATGTTCTGTGCAACATCAAGGTGCGGGAAGAGTGTTACATCCTGAAACACCATGCCAACCCCGCGGTTTTCCGGTTCGACAACCCCGTCGGGTGTTGAAATCACCGAACCATTCATCGCAATACTACCGTGAATTGGTGTCTCAAACCCTGCAATACCGCGCATCAAGGTAGACTTTCCACAGCCACTTGGGCCAACAATGGCTCCAATTTCGCCGTCGTCAAGTGAAAGTGTGACTCCAGATACAGCGGTTTTATCTTTGTACTTGAAAGAAACGCTTTGTAAGTCCAGAAGTGGCGGAAGCGTTTGTGATTCTGGGCTGACAGCGGTGGTGGATACGGTTTCAGGCATTTCTACGATGTCGCGATGTCATTGTTCGATTCAAAAGTATAACGGGAATTATGCCAGTGAGCACAATCAGAATAGATGGTAGGGCCGCATCATATAGTCTCTCATCAGAAGCCAGTTCGTAGGCTCGAACTGCCAGAGTATTGAAGTTAAAGGGTCGTAGTATCAGCGTGGCGGGTAGTTCCTTCAGAACATCAACAAATACGATCAGAAAAGCCGTCAAAAGCGAAGCTCGCATCAGTGGAATGTGCACCTTTCGCAGCACTTCCATTTTTCTATAGCCCAGGCAGCGGGCAGTTTGATCCATGCTGGGTTTAATTTTGTCAAGTCCGGTCTGGACCGCGTTCAAAGAGATGGCCAAAAACCGTACTGTATACGCAAACAGTAGTGCGAAAATCGAACCTGATAGAATCAATCCAGTGTCAACTTCGAACATGCTCTTGAAAAATGCTATCAAACGGTGATCCATCCATGCTAGCGGGACAATGACACCGACCGCAATAATTGCGCCTGGAATGGCATAACCCAAGCCAGCGACACTGATGAATCCGTGAACCATAATCGCTTCACTCTGGCGTCTGGCATAACTTAACAAGATTGCAAGTGCGACGGCAATCAGCGCCGCCAGAATCGCCAATTCAAAAGAGTGCCAGCTCAGACTGATGAAAGAGGGTATGTCCCATTCGGCGTCAAAAATCGACCACTTGATGAGAATAAGCGCAGGAATGATGAAACCAAACAATACCGGGACCAGGCAGAACAGCCATGCCCAGAATACATTTACACCAAGCAGGATGATGCGAGTCTGATGGGTTTTGCGACCCGCCGTTTCGTGATACTTCGCCTGTCGACGCGAGTATCTTTCAGTAAAGATCAGCAAAGCGACAAACAACAATAGTATGGTGGATAACTGTGCTGCTGCAGTGAGATCGCCAAACCCATAAAAGGCGCGAAAGATTCCGGTGGTGAATGTGCTGATGCTGAAGTACGCAACGGTTCCGTAATCAGCCAGCGTTTCCATTAAGGCAAGAGATAATCCAGTGATAATTGCTGGACGAGCCAAAGGTATAGCCAGTCTAAAAAATCCTTGAGTGGTACTGTATCCAAGTGTCCGACCAACTTCAAGGAAACTGACGGATTGCTCTAAAAACGCCGCGCGTGTCAAAAGGTACACATATGGGTAGAGCACGAGTCCGAGCATGAATATTGCGCCGGATACAGTTCGAATGGAGAAGTAGAGCTGATCGGCTATAGACTTACCTAGAACTTCGCGAAGGAATGTATAGACTGGACCGGCATAGTCCAGTACACCGGTATAGGTGTATGCGATGATATAAGCCGGAAACGCCAGCGGCAACAGAAGCATCCAGACAAACACACGTTGTCCAGGAAAGGTGCATACACTCGTAAACCAGGCTGCAGGAACACCGAGAACCAAGGTCAGCACGCTGACACCGGCCACCAGCAATAAAGAATTAATGACATACTCTGTGAGGACGGTGTCCCACAAATGAGTCAGAATTTCACTGCTTTCGGATTCAAATATCGACGCCGAAATTGTAATTAAGGGTGAAATGACGATGAGGGCGGCCAGTAGGGCAGCAACCCCCAACCCGCTGAATTTCCAGGTATGAAGTAATTTCATGAATAGATATTCAGGAAGCGGTGAATGCTTCAACGCTCATATGATGGACTGTACTTGCTGTGAATGACATCAATTTATATCAACTGGATTAGGCTTAGATGATGGGAAGAAAACAACATTTGACGGAATTCTAACAGATGTTTGAGGAGCGGCTGAGTAGTGGAAATTTGGAGTACAGGTGATTCTGAAGACTTTACAACTGAGCCGAAAGATTGAACGGTCGGTTAAAGTGAAGCGACATAGAAAGGACTACTGTTCGGTCCGAACAGAAAAATAACCTCACTTCAGGTCGTACCCCGAAGTGAGGCGCATAAACTAAACCTTGTGTGTCAAATGGAGTCCACCCTGTTTAGCTGTCTGCAATTTTGCAAAAGAAGGAAATCGCGTATGGAAATAATCTTGTGACGTCGTTTCATCTCCAGCCAGCTTTGTCCATCAACTCGACTGCTTTTCGATTGTTCTTTCCAAGGGTTGTCATGTTGATATCGTCTGCTCTGAAACTGCCAATTTCTTCTAGAACGCTTGAGACTGGTACACCTGGAACAATCGGGTATTCGTGGTTGACATTGGCGTACCAGATTTGTGAATCGGTGGTGAGCAGATATTCAATCAATCGGACTGCATTATCAGCATTCTTTGAATGCTTAACGATGCCGCCACCGCTTACATTCACATGAGTGCCCCGATCGCCATCGCCTTGATTTGGCCAAAAAACACCGATTCTTGCAGCGACTTCGTTATCGGCATCTTTATCGCTAGCAACGAGCCTTCCGTAGTAGTATGTGTTGGCGATCGCCACATCACAAAGTCCGGCTGCTACAGCTTTAATTTGATCCGTATCTCCGCCAGACGGTGGCCTGGCAAAGTTTTTGACAAATGCGGTTGCCCATTCCAAGGTCGTATCAGGACCGTTTGATTCGATCATCGAAGCAAGAAGGGACTGGTTGTAAATATTGGAGGATGAACGGATGCATACACGACCTTGCCAACTCTCATCCGTAAGTTGTTCGTAGGTGCTAAGCTCGTCTGGATTTACGCGGTCTAAAGCGTAAAAAATGGGTCTCGCACGCATGGAGAGTCCAACCCACATGTCGTCTGCATCCCGGAGGTGTTCTGGTGTTGGTTCGATTGAAGCGCTTGGAATTGCTTGTAGCACCCCAGCTTCCTTTGCTCGATTCAGCCGGCCGGCATCCGTGGTGATAAATATATCGGCAGGTGTCGCTTCGCCTTCGAGTTCGATGCGTTTCAGAAGTTCATCTGCTTTCCCGGTTACCAGGTTAAACTCAATTCCGGTGTCTTCTTTGAATCGCTCAAGAATTGGAAGAATCAAAGCTTCCTTTCGTGCAGAGTAGACATTCACCACCTCATCATCAGCGTCTACTGTGATCGCGGTAGTAGATAAAAGAGTTCCGGCAAGAATGAAAGTTGCCAAGGTCTTCAATTTATTCTTCACGTTTGTAATCTCGAAAATTTGTGATTCGTTTGTTTTGCAAATGATAATAATTATCAATAATGGCGGTAATGATAACCATTATCATTCTTTTTTGCAACTTTTTTTGTTGTTGTTCAGGAATAAAATAACAACCCCAAAATCATCGAATTGTTAGTTTTTTGAACAAGGTCAAAAGGAACGATATTTTTGTTGATTGAGTGAAGTGTTCAATAAAATGAAACCTGCAGTAAAAATCTCAATCATACATAACCACCGATCCAAATGCGGTTGGCATCCCAAAAGTCTTTCTCAATCTTTGTTTGACATGCTGAAAGTAAGAATCAATCAGTCTGTTGCTAAACAGATCACCATTTCACTGGGTGCGATGCTCCTATTGGTCAGTTCAACCTTTGTGTTTGCACAGAGCGATGAAGAACTGCTACCACCGGAAGAAGCTTTTGCGTTCACCAGTGAGTGGAAGGACAATGCCTTGATCGGCCGATGGCAGATTGCGGACGGTTATTACATGTATGAGGATAAGTTTGCGGTCGAATCTGAAACTGAAGGTGTTGAGATAGGTGAGTTAATCACATCGCCAGGCGTTGTGAAAGACGATCCTTTCTTTGGTGAGGTTGTAATCTACACCGACTATGCTGAAGTTCAGATTCCTCTGATTGCTGAAACACCGGTTACCGGCGTTTCGCTGACAGTTTGGGGACAGGGGTGTAATGAACCCATTGGCGTCTGCTATCCACCCACAAAATACGAAGCCTCAAATCCGTTGGCGTTAATATCGACGGCGCAAGCACAGGAACTGCCCACAACCGAACCAACTGAGTCTGCTGGTGGAATCAGTTCTCTGTCAGATTTGCTATCAGAATTACCGAGCGTGACTGCGGATAACCTGCTTGAAGTTGATCAGGCGTTTCAGTTTGAAGTTGTCCCTGCCGGCGATTCCAGCCTCCTGGTATCCGTCCAGGTTGCTGAGGGTTACTATCTTTACCAAGACAAACTGAACTTCGAAACCACAGGAGACATTCAGCCACAGGAGCCGGAATTTCCACTCGGCGAAGCCTTCACGGATGAATATTTTGGTGATGTTGTCATTTACCCCAGGGACTTTCAGGTCGAATTACCGTTTATTCGTGCCACGCCTGAAGCATCTGATTTAATGTTGACCGCGTTCTACCAGGGCTGTGCCAAAGATCTGATTTGCTATCCACCGGTTAGCAAGACCTTCAACATTAGTCTTCCAAGCTTGATCGACAATGCCAGTGCGTCTATCGGGACAGTTCAAGCCGAGTCCTCTGCTGGATCCTCAAGCTTCCAAGACCTCAGCTTTTGGTGGTTGATCATTTCAGCATTTGGTACCGGACTGCTTCTGACCTTTACTCCCTGTGTTTTACCGCTGATTCCAATTCTGTCTTCCATCGTGGTCGGACAGGGCAGGGAGAGTCGAATGCGCGGCGGTACACTGTCGATCATTTACGTATTCGGAACGGTCGTTGCTTATGCATTCATCGGGGCTGTTGCCGGTGCAACTGGTGATCAGCTGAACGCTTACTTTCAGAATGCGTGGGCGATCGGCATTATGAGTGCAGTATTTGTGCTTATGTCACTGTCGCTGTTTGGTCTCTACGAGATTACAATGCCTGCAGCACTGGAATCACGAATCCAGGAAAGCAGTATGAAAATTGGCGGTGGTAAAGTTAGTGCAGTATTCGTTTTGGGAATCTTATCAGCTCTGGTTGTCAGCGCCTGTGTCTCACCGCTTTTGATTTCAGCACTTGGTATTGCAATCGCTAGAGCCGATCCATATCTTGGTGCGGCCATGATGACTTCCATGGCTTTGGGGATGGGCGTAATTCTCATTGCGATTGGGTTTGGTGCTGGCATCGCACTGCCAAAAGCCGGTCCATGGATGGATCGTTTAAAACAGGGATTTGGCGTATTGCTGTTGGGTGTTGCCATTTACTTGCTAGGCAACCTGCCGGATGTACCGGTTCTGTTGCTTTGGGGCGCACTTTTCATTGTTACTGGCGTATATCTTGGTGCATCTCAAGAGTTGCCATCGGACGCTGGTGGCTGGCGCTATTTTTGGAAAGGTGTAGGTGTTGTATCGCTGATTTGGGGCATACTTTGCCTCATTGGTGGAATGCTCGGTAATCGAGATGTTTTTCAACCATTGCCGCAAATCGCCGCATATAGCTCCGTTGTCGAGACAATAGTCTGATTCCAGACTGAACAGTAACCGCTTTTACCCGGTACCACAGTTTTGTCTGGTCACACCAGAGCAGGTTCTTACAGACGGCAAATCATCGTCATTGCTCTAGTTTTTTGCGTCGCCCTGACGTCGCTTGCCGCCGGACTCACTTGGCGCAATTGGATAATAGAACCTGCCGAACCTGGACAGTCCATTGATCAATTACGAAAGTTTGAAGAACATTGGAATGTATTAAACGCCGGTCCGGTAAAGGTTGACGACTGGGCAAACAAAGTGGTGCTACTCAATTTCTGGGGCAGCTGGTGTCCACCCTGCGTTGAAGAAATGCCACTTCTGGACCGATTCAACTCGGAACACAATTCTATTCAGATTGTTGGAATCGTTATCGATCAGGAAGGACCCGCTAAGTCATTTCTGAAGAAACATGAGATCAGTTTTCCTTCTTTATTGTTTAACCAGACATTTGTAAATGAATTGCTAATCGATTACCAGAATACAGATTTTGTACTGCCGTACTCAGTTGCCTTCGACAGGTCCGGGAAGCGTTTCTTCACCAAGACTGGTCCGCTAGATGAGCAGGATCTGGAATATTTGATTGAATGAAATTGCACTGGAGAGAATTATTCCATTGATTTCATAAATTACCAAAATGCAATCTATTGCATTTAAAAGCACAAGAACAGCTTCCAACTTCGGTTAAAATATTTGTATCAACAAATTCCAAATACGATCATGTCTCGAATTCTAGTTCTGCACGGACCCAATCTCAACTTGCTCGGTACAAGAGAACCACACCATTACGGTGGGCTCACACTTGACGAGATCAATCAGCGCATATCTGACATCGCGTCACAAGCGGGGTATGAATTAATTTCCAGACAGAGTAATGCGGAGCATGAATTGGTTGACTTCATACAGTCAGCAGCGATAGATGGTACCGACTTTATCGTAATCAATCCCGCTGCATTCACACACACCAGTGTAGCGCTACGGGATGCCATGATTGCTGCTGAAGTTCCTTTTATCGAAGTCCATCTGTCAAATGTCTTTAGTAGAGAAGAATTTCGTCATTATTCATATTTATCTGACATTGCAGTCGGGATTATCTGCGGTCTAGGTGCCCAGGGCTACGAGTTTGGTGTCCAGGCTGCCATTGCGTATCTAGCAGAAAAAGCCAATGGTTGATCGATATGGATCTTCGAAAAATTAGAAAGCTCATTGAGATATTCAATCATACCAATCTTACCGAGATTGAAATTCACGAGGGTGAAGAATCTATCCGGCTTTCGCGGACGACATCAACACTGCCGGGTTCACCCCAACAGCAGGTTGTTCATATTCCGATACCAGAATCTCAGTCAGTGAGCGAAATTCATGTGGACGACGATGAAGTTGATGATGAGCACACCATCTCAGTTCTTTCGCCCATGGTTGGAACTTTTTTTTCCTCCCCTTCACCGACAGATGATGCCTTTGTGAAAGTTGGGGATTCTGTGACTGAAGGTCAGCCATTGTGCCTGATTGAAGCGATGAAAATCTTCAATCAGATTGAAGCTGAGCACAGCGGAACCATTCTAAAGATTCTGAAAGACAATGGCGACCCGGTAGAGTATGGTGAACCGCTGTTTATTTTGAGTGAATGATCGAAAAAGTTGTTATCGCCAATCGCGGCGAGATTGCCCTTCGTATACTGCGCGCATGCCGCGATCTTGGAATTGCCACCGTTGCCCTGCACTCGGAAATCGACAGTGATGCCAAGTATGTAAAACTTGCTGATGAATCGGTTTGCATTGGACCGGCTTCTGCAACTCAAAGCTACCTCAATATTCCAGCAGTCATTGCCGCGGCAGAAGTGACGAATGCCAGCGCAATTCATCCCGGTTATGGGTTCTTGGCCGAAAATTCAGACTTTGCAGAGCGCGTTCAACAAAGCGGGTTTATTTTTATCGGCCCCTCACCCGCTTCGATCGGTCTCATGGGAGACAAGATTGCTGCGATCAAAACCATGGAAAAATCAGGATTGCAGTGTGTGCCCGGTTCGGGTGGTGCACTAGGCAACGATCTTGATGAGATTAAAGAGCAAGCCAATGCGATTGGATACCCAGTTCTGATCAAGGCTGCTGCTGGAGGGGGAGGCAAGGGATTGCGGTTGGTTGAAGACGAATCACACCTCGAAACCGCGCTTGCGATTTCACAAGGTGAGTCGAGTCACGGATTCGGGGACTCAACACTTTATATGGAAAAGTTTTTGAATAATCCCCGGCACATTGAGATTCAGGTATTGGCTGACAGCTACGGAGATGCCATATATCTCGGTGACCGGGACTGCTCAATTCAGAGACGCCGACAAAAGCTGATCGAAGAAGCGCCAGCATTTGGAATCCCCGACGAACAGCGCCACCAGTTGGGAGAAAGCTGTGTTGCAGCGTGTAAAGAAATTGGCTATCTAGGTGCGGGAACTTTTGAGTTTCTGTACGATGGTGAGCAGTTTTTCTTTATTGAGATGAACACCCGCGTACAGGTTGAGCATACAGTGACCGAATTTGTCACAGGTATCGATATTGTCAAGGAACAGATTCGAATTGCCGCCTCAGAGCCGCTTCAAATTACGCAGGACGAAGTCAAGATTACCGGCCACTCCATTGAATGCCGAATCAACGCTGAGCACCCCGTATCGCTGATGCCTTCCCCGGGTGTCATCACCCGTTACCATCCACCAGGTGGACCAGGTGTGCGAATTGACTCTCACATTTACACCAATTTTGAGATCACCACGCACTACGATTCATTAATCGCAAAGATTATCACTTATGGAAGCGATCGAAACGAAGCACTCGCTAGGATGCGAGGTGCTTTGGAAGAACTGGTGATTGAAGGGGTCGATACAACAACGGCACTGCATCAGAAGGTCCTTGGAAAAAATAAATTTCGGCGAGGTATCGTTGATATCAACTACCTGGAGCGTTCCCTGAACAATTGACTGCAGCTCTGGGCAATCCCGGTTGGCTGAAACTCTCCATCGATTGTCTCAGTGAGCAAGCCGATTTGATCAGCGTAGTCCTGGAGAATTCGGGTGCACTTTCCGTATCCATCCTGGTTTCAGATTCTGAGCGTACAGGTGTTGAAGCTTTGTACAACTCGGACTTTGAGGGGTTGCCGTTGGTTCTGGTGGAAGTAGAAAAGTTCAGACCTAAGGATCAAAACTTTCAAGTTACGCAATCACTACTCACAGATCGGGATTGGGTTGGTGAATCGCAGCAGAATCTGGAACCTGTTGAGGTCAGTCAGAACCTAAGAATTATCGCTCCCTGGCATGATGACTTGGAAGATGCTCGGGTGAGCATAATTATCAACCCTGGAACTTCCTTCGGAACCGGCCATCACGAAACGACCTGGTTGTGTGCAAAACTGCTTTCGGGTTTGGAACTTAAGGAATGCAGCGTTATTGACTATGGCTGTGGTAGTGGAGTCCTGGCAATATCTGCATTAAAACTTGGTGCTGAGTTTGCTTGGGGCATTGATATTGATTCGGATGCACTGACAGACAGTCGGGATAATGCGGTGCTAAACGGTGTCGAAGGCGCCTATCGGTGCAGTCTGCCGGAAGAACTGCCGAAGAATTTTCAGTCGGATATCGTTGTTGCGAATATATTTGCGGATGCACTGGTCGGTTTAAACGATGAATTGATTCGGTTAACCCGGCCTGGTGGCTGGTTGATTTTGTCCGGCATTCTACAATCGCAAATAAACCAAGTATGCAAATCATACGCGCATGCGTTTAGTTTTTCCGTTGAGTGCTTCGGTGAGTGGGGCGCACTTTCAGCTCAGCGAAATTAGAAATTTAACAGATCTTTGAAACAAATGACGCTGCAGAAGAAGTTCTCATTCAATCGCGACAATCCCGACAAACTCATTTTCCAACAGTCTCCCTCACCCTTTCCGCCCATCTACCGAGTTTAATGGGTCAGCAGAAGAAAAACCGCTTTACATAGCAAAATCGGAAATTAGATCAGTCTTGTAAAAAATTGTTAATTTCTTTGTGCGAATCCGGGAATGGTGTGGATTGTGATTGAGACTCTTGATTGTTAGGAGGTATGTGCAACAGTACGGACATTCCGTTCTATTTAATTATCAGAAAACATTAGCCAACAGGAATTTTACGTATCAGGACATATCACGGAGACTTCTGCAACAATTCCATTCACTGCCAGAGAAAGGTGTACACTCTTATGTCCAGCAAACTTATTCAATCTGCATAAACATTCGTTCCAATTTCCCTTTCTATAGTCCTTTACTAATGACCTTAATGAACGGACAATTGTTCACTTATCAGATTCCTAATCAAATCCGTCAATGGGACAAGTGCTTCTGAGGATAGTTCGTCTACAAGCATAGTATCTGCGTGCTGCAGTGCATCTACATACTGTTCCCGATTTTCTTGTAAAAGTTGTGGCAATATCATCCTGCCTGGTAGTATTCCACCAGCTTTCACGCACAAAACGAAATAGCAACAAGCGCGTGCTGTTCTGCCGTTTCCGTTGATAAACGGATGAATGTAATTGAGTTTCCATAACACATAAGCTGACAAAACGAATATGTCTGTGTTCTCCCAATTCATGTTTACTCTGTTGACAAAATCATCCATTAATGCCGCTACGCGATAATGTTCTGGTGGTTGAAAGTCGCCAACGATAACTGGACAAGGGCGATATTCACCAGCATTTACATGTAAACAAGCTATTGCGTGGTAATTCAATGCTTTGATTATTGTTTGAGAAAGGAATCGTCGATCGAGATTTACTGCAGTTGTTACCAACGATGATAGGAAATTTAGTTGTCTTAGTGAATTTTTACTTTCCAATCTTCTGTATTCGGAATTCCCCTCGGTTCCAGTGAGTTCAAATACAATCACCCATAAACCTCATCAACAACCTTTTCCACTTTTTTTCTTGTTTCATCGTCAAATTTCCCAACTGTAGATAGAACATAGGAGATGCGTTGTTCTCTTTTTTCTGTTGAAGATAGCGGTTGTTTTGCAGCTTCATATACTCGATTGATAAGTTCATCGTCCTTATTTTGCTTATTGGTCGTCATCTTACATGCCCGTGGTGTAGGTAATAACTTAACTTTCAACCCGTTTCTGATTTAAAGTCGTCTTGTTTCCGTCTCGTCAACGTGCACCATCTTGAACCGGTGCTAGCACGAATTGATGTGGCTTGGTATTAATACGTAGATCGGATTGATAGTTTTGCTTTGTGGACTATTTTACTTTCATAGTTATCATCCTTATTATGCTGCTACTGGCAACGGCAACAACTTAATATTTGGTTGGAATTCAAAACCTCGGTCTAAAGTAATTAGTGCGCTAAAGCAATGAATTCTAGCAAGTTCAAACAATTCACCGTTTTTACTTCCTGTCCAACCCATTTGTTGGACGGTGTAGACCTCATAATTTTCTGGAAAAAATCGATTTAGTTGCCTAGGAATAGATTCATCGAGCAGAAGTTTCACTTGACTCGCCCAAGAGAATTTCTGCTGCATGTTTCAGTACTGCAGTTACCTGTTCTCGTTGTACCGTGGGGTAATCAGCTAGAAATTCGGCGAGTGGAATCCCTGCTTCCAAGTGATCCCATAAAACTCGGATTGGAACTCGAGTGCCACAAAAGACAGGAGTGTCACCCATAATTTCCGGGTCTCGATTTATGACATCATCAACCATAATCTATCTCCATCATTCGAAAACTGTAGCAAAAGGATAGGGCTGTTCTCGGCGGTGAATATTTCGCCTAGTGTAGTCAATTCAATATGTCGAAAGACTCATTGTAGCAAGGTAAACAGTCGAGAGTAACTATGAATGCCAGCGTCTTAGAGCACCTTCGTGAAGACTCGTGCTTCGAATGTTGGTCGCGATGGAAGTTCTGTCGGTGGTTTGTGCCTAGGGACCTAGTACGGGAGTCGGAACATGCACCTTTGCATCCAATATGATAGGTCGATTGGTTTCATTTCGCCTTGGGCAGGAGTACTCGTTGGTTGAGAGTGAAAATATCTTTGTCGTGATTGACCGAGGAAGAACCTAACCACACTTCACAAACGTAGGTTTATCTTCAGATGTTATGACAGCTAAGCAGACTTCAGTTCAGCAGATTGCCAACAAGTTGCATTCCCTAGTCTGTGAGTCAAGACCGTGAACCTCCAACTTTCCTCAGTTCCTAGAAAATCCGGTTGGAGAGAAATCCTGCAGAAAGACTACCGACGGTCAATGGCCTTTATCTGTCTTTCGGTCTGGCTACATGCTTCAATGGTGACTGCGATGTCGACGATGATTCCGAATATCGTCGAGAACATCGGCGGCATATCACTCGTTCCTTGGACATTCGCACTTTATGAATTAGGGTCCATTCTCGTAGGGGCAGGAAGTGGTCTGATCGTTTACCGCTATCGCTTGCGCAACCCCATGAGCATAGCCGCCCTGGTTTTTACTTTTGGTAGCATCATATGCGCCCTTGCCAACATTATGCCGGTGATGCTTGTCGGCCGTCTTTTTCAGGGACTCGGTGGGGGCGGACTGGTTGCGATGTCTTTTGTCGCTATCGGTACCCTTTTCCCCTCACATCTAATGCCAAGGGCGATGGCGATCATCTCCGCAATTTGGGGTACGTCAGCATTTCTCGGACCACTAATCGGAGCACTGTTTGTAGAGCACCTTTCCTGGCAGAGTGCCTTCTGGTATTTCACAATTTTGTCAGTGGTTCTTGCTACCTGGATACGCTTTGGTTTTTCGGGTCTTTCGAGTGGCGAAATTGGAAAGTCAGAGGGTCGATTCCCCGTTCGTAGACTCTTGGTTCTGTGTCTTGGTGTGTTATTGATTGCCGCAGCAGGTATTAACGTTTCTACCACAAAGACACCCGTTCTGGTATTAGCAGGAGTCGCATTTCTATGGCTGTTCCTCAGAATTGAAGCCAAGGCCGAGGACAATCGGCTTCTGCCCAAACGGCCGATTGGCTTTACGAAAAGGTCGAGTGCTGGCTTGACCATGATTCTCTGTTTTGCAATGGGCGCAATGGCGATCACGGTGTATGGACCATTGTTCATGGTCAACATCCACCAGTTTTCCATTATTGCTGCTGGGTATGTCGTTGCCTTGACTGCTGTAGGTTGGAGTGTTGCAGCAATGTTGGTATCAGGAGTTCCGGTATCTTTGGATACCCGGGTCATAATGCTGGGCGTGTCGATTCTGACAGTGGGTATCGCTGGATTAATTTATGCCATCACTGAAGGACCATTGCTCCTGCTGGGCTTGCTTGTGATCATGGAAGGATTTGGTTTTGGTTTAGCCTGGTCGAGCATTCTTCGTCGAATGCTGACACTGGTCGATGCGGATGATCGAGAACGGACCTCTGCAGCAATTCCAACCGTTCATCGACTGGGATTTGCGATTGGGGCTGCTTGGATTGGGATTGTCGCGAACGCCGCTGGATTGGCTACGGGTGCATCTGTAGAAACGATTGAATTTGTTGCTAGAAGTGTGTTTATTTCATGCCTTCCATTCGCACTGCTTGGCATGGTTGCAGCGGTGAAATTCGTTAGCAGTCGGTAGAAGAGTGGAATCCCGGTTCGATTAACCGCTCACGAGTGCATCTCGGGAAGGCCATACTTTTCCGGTACGAAGGAGTTCAGATTTTCCAATATTTCCTCTGCACCTTCATAACGCGATCGATCCATGTTCGGGTCGGGTACAGCGATCACCCGCATACCCGCAGCCATTCCGGCTGCCAAACCGGATGGAGCATCCTCAAAAACGAGAACAGACTTTGCATCGGCTCCCAGTCCGCTCGCTGCAGTCAGAAACAGGTCGGGCGCGGGTTTGGCATGACGAATTGCTGGATCATCACCGGCTACGATAACCGGAAAAAGTTTAAACCAGGCAGTGTGTCGAGAAATTTTGACCTGAAACAACTCTTTAGAGGAACTTGTGGCGACAGCAATTGGAACCTCATGTCGATGAAAATGTCGGACCAGCGACTCAGCTCCGGGCATGGCATCACATTCGGCAAATCCCTTTCGCAGCATTCCATTGCGTTCAGAAAGATATTCTTCAGGAGTTATAGGAAGATCAAGCGTTTCGACTAGATAACGAGCTGCTTCCAATTCTGCAAGACCGATCATGTTACCCTTAATCGACCAGTCGAAAGTTTTGCCAAATCGGGTAACTATTTCTTGCGTAACTTGAGTGTAGACCGGTTCTGTGTCCAACAGTAAGCCGTCAACATCGAAAATTACAAAACGGACCGGGTTGGGAGGCTGCATGTTTTGCTCCTGTTGTAGTCGGTTTGAAAAAAAAGTGTACTCATTAATCAAACAAGGTCGTTATTCTACCTGATTTACAGTTCTAGTCCAGTTTCTCAAAGGCGCTTGTACTCGTGAATAATTCTTGAAGTTGAAATTCAAAATGCAGAAAACACTTTCTATTTTTTTAGGGGGTACAAGCTGCCATGTCGTAAGACAAATATTGTGTTTTGTGAACAAATATTTCCATTTTTATGTGCTTTGGTAGAAAATAGCAGGTCACCTTGCCAGAATAACTGGTTTAAGCTGCTTGTCGTGAATGATCATGCAGCAAAGGATATCCGGCTGAATCTGCTGAGGAAGTTAAGCAAATTCAGACCGCGATGATGAGTTTTAATTGGTACTTCTTTTTTCGCGAAACTATTTGAGTGCTTGCTTGACCGAGACTCAAGTCAGTAAACAATGAACTACGATACCCTTTTTACCCAATCGATAGGTCGTCTCAAGGACGCGGGAAATTACCGCGAGTTTACGGATCTTCAGCGGCGAGCCGGTAACTATCCGCGCGCCATGAATCATTCAGTTGGTCGGGAAATCACCTTGTGGTGCAGCAATGATTACCTCGGAATGGGTCAGCATCCAGTGATCGCCGATGCAATTTGCACAACGGTCAGGGAAATTGGTGCCGGTGCTGGCGGCACCCGTAATATTGCCGGTACCAGTCATCCGCTGGTGATGCTGGAAGATGAGCTGGCTGAACTGCACGAAAAAGAAAGTGCGCTGGTGTTCACTTCAGGTTATGTTGCTAATTCAACCGTGCTTAGTACCTTAGGCGGGCTACCAGACATGGTGCTATTTTCCGATGCCTTGAATCACGCCTCCATGATTGAAGGTGTTCGGTTTGGTAAATGTGAACGACATATATTTCGTCACAATGATGTGGAACATCTGCAGGAATTACTTGCGAGTGTTGACATCAATCGTCCCAAGCTGATTGCTTTCGAGTCTGTCTATTCGATGGACGGTGATATCGGATTCATTAAGGAGTTTTGCGATTTGGCTGACCAATATAACGCACTCACTTATCTGGATGAAGTTCATGCTGTCGGTCTGTATGGCGAATCAGGTGGTGGCGTCGCGCAGCGCGAGGGGTTGTCAGACCGGATTGATGTTATCCAGGGGACATTGGGGAAGGCATTTGGTGTTGTTGGTGGATACATCGCCGCCAGTGCATTATTGATCGACTACATTCGCTGCTTCGGCAGTGGTTTTATCTTTACCACAGCAATGCCTCCGGCCACTGCAGCTGGAGCACTAGCGAGTGTTCAACACGTAAAGCAGGATGTTCAGGCCCGCATTCGATTGCATCGCAATGTCAATGTTGTCAAATCCAGACTTACTGAAGCCGGATTACCAGTCTTGCCTAACCCCAGTCATATTGTGCCCGTCATGGTCTACGATGCAAAACGATGTCGAGAGGCCAGTCACCTGCTGCTCAACAAGTACGATATCTTTGTCCAGCATATCAATCACCCTACTGTCCCTGTCGGTACCGAACGCTTAAGGATTACCCCGACCCCGCTGCACACTGACGAAATGATCGACTACCTTATTGATGCGCTGGTTAGCGTATTTGACGAGCTAGATCTGGTTCGACAGCCATTGGGCGAATCTGCAGCGTAGTCTGTCGCATTTGAATTTACTTGACACACTTCCGTCAGTTTAATACCTGATCAGAAAGCATCGCTTTTGTGTAGGGTATTAACGACTATCTGGTTGACAACTCGTTAACCGACTGTATTCTCTTTGTTTGAAATGGACTATTGCATTCAGTTGTCAGCAGACTATCCCGACAAGTCATACGGGGGTGATCGAGTCTACAAAGACATGGTGGAGCAGGCGATTCTGGCAGATCAGCTCGGATTTGAATCCATCTCCATGACAGAGCATCATCTGATCAATGTTCTCATGATGCCAGCACCGCTTCAGTTCGCTGTCAAAATTGCCTCGCACACCAGGAACATTAAAATTATCACATCAGTGGTTGTTTTGCCTTTGCATGACATGCGGGTGTTTGCCGGTGAAATCGTGGCTGCAGACATATTTACTGATCAGCGATTATTGCTTGGGGTGGGGCGCGGTGCGTACAAGTTTGAAATGGAGCGTCTCGGTGTGCCTATTATTGAAACACAGGAGCGTTTTGACGAAGCTTTGGCAGTATTGAAAGCTTTGCTGAGTGAAGAAGAGGTGTCCTGGGATGGTCAGTTTTACAAATTCGAACCCTTAACGATTATGCCGCGTCCAGTGAGAGTGGGCGGACCGCCGATGATGGTCGCAGTGGTAAATCCAGACCGGGTTTACAGTTATGCGAAGGACGGCATGCATATTCAAACAACTCCGCTCGCTGGTGGTCAGGGGTTGCTGGAAAGACAGGTCAATTGATTTCGGCGGGCAAAAGAGGAACTGTCAGAGGCAGGTGAAAATCTCACCCTGACACTATCACGGGTTGGTTTTGTTGTGCGAAGTGAACACGCTCGTCAATCTCACCTTGAAACAGCTTATGCGTACTACAGTCGATTCGACAACGTATTCACCGGGCCAGGCATTGTGGATGCTGGGATGATTCGACCACTACCGCGCAAACAGTCAATTGAGGAGCTTGGCGAAAACCTCTTGATTTGTCCACCTGGGGAGATGGTTGATAGACTGATGCCTTATGTTGAACTGGGAATTGATCGCATGGTGTTAAACATAAATTTTGGTGTCAGTCAGGAGGAAACATTGGAGTCTATACAATGTTTTGCCGAAGAGGTGATACCTCAATTGAGGTAGTCAAAGGTACCCGAATCCAACAACACAATGGTTGAAATTCATGACTGCTATCGAATGTGAATTCAGCATTGAAGGTCAGGGGGAACCTTTGATACTGATTCACGGCATTGGTGCGGACCGTAGCATCTGGCGTTTTATGACTCCGATATTGAGTCAGCATTTCAAGGTCATCAGCTACGATCTTCGAAATCACGGTCAGTCGCCAATGTCCGAAGCGAATTTTGGATTGGATGAACTGGTCAATGATCTTGAATTGGTTCGCCAGCACAGCAGGGTAGACAGCGCTCACTTTGCGGGTCACTCGTTAGGTGGTATGATTGGTCCGGCTTACGCCAGAAAGTATCCAGACCGTGTGAAATCGTTGGGGCTGCTGTCAACTGCTGCGGGTCGTACAGAAGATGACAGCATCAAAGTCTGGAATGTGGTTCGTGCGATGGAGCGGGAAGGTATTGCGAATGTACTGAAAACATTGACCGATCGCTGGTTTACTGACGAATTTATCGAGCAGCATCCAGAAATTGTCGACGCGCGTCTCAAGCAGGTAGTTGAGACTGATGCTGAAAGCTTTCTTAACGTGTTTAGAATTTATGCTGGTACGGATATGATGCCTTGGCTGCATGAAATTACGGCACCTGCTTTGGTGCTAACTGGTGCAAATGATGGTGGATGTAATCCGCGGCTTAATCGAATGATTGCTGATCAGCTGCCAGATTCACAACTTGTGATCTTGCCTCGAATAAAGCACTCAATTCTGTTGGAAGCCGGTCCAACAGTGGCCGAACAGATTGTGAACTTTATTGCTTGTCGCAAGACAGAAGACCTGGCTCGGTAAACTCATTCATAAATTGACTCAGATCGAAAATGGTAAAAACGCTCGAAGCAGACTGGTACATAGACTCAGAGATTTACGCCAGGGAGCGGGATCGAATTTTTCTTCCTAGCTGGTGGCTTATGGGCCCATCGCATCTGGTATCGAACCCGGGTGACTATCTGTGTGATCGTATCTGCGGCTGGCCGGTGTTTGTGCTTCGTTCTCAGGATGGGATACTGCGTGCATTCTTAAATATCTGCCGGCATCGAGGCTCAACACTGCTTAAGGAAGGTCTCGGTGTCGGGATTAATTCGGTTCGTTGTCCTTATCACGGATGGCTTTATGATGATCATGGCCGGTTGCAGAACACACCAAGATTCGGTGAAGATTTGGGGGATGAAAAGAATTCACTCTCATTGCATAAAATTGAGGTGCATGTCTGGAACGGACTTGTTTTCGTCAAAACTGCGCGAGATAAGGGAGTGGGATTTGAAGAATGGTTGGGTGAGGTTTCGGGGCTGTGTGCCGATTTCCCAGGTCCATCCAGTCTTGACTACTATGGTGAGTTTACCGTTGAAGGAGAGCTCAACTGGAAAACTTACTGCGATAACACAGTAGAAGGATACCACCTCAATCTCATTCACCCGCGCTTGGGTAAGGCTCTGGCTGGCAGAGATGTGCAGTTATTTTCAGTCAACGACGGTCGGTCGGTTGCGTTTGACGTTACCCATGGTGCGAGCGGTGGTGCCCGAGAGGCCAGGGGTGCAAAGGGACTATGGGTTTATCACTTTCCGGGACTGCAGCTGGTCCTGGGTGACAAAATATTCAAAGCAGAACGTGTAGAGTCAAAGAGTACTAACCATGTCCGGTCAGTTAACTGGTCTTGGTACGGTAAACTCGATGACGCAGCCAAACAGGAGGCATTTGACTGGGGCAAACAGATTGTCGAAGAAGATTTTGGTATTTGCACCGAAGTTACTAGGAACTTGCGTGCGGGTGTATTTACTCCAGGTCCGTTATCACCCTCAATGGAAAAACATGTCGCACGATTTCAACAGATTGTCAAAGACATTCTGCTCGACGGAGAATGAATACAGAAATTTCGGGATTCAGTATCGATCGAAATCAAAATTTACGATTGCTACGCATATCATCAAGTTCGCAAATCCATCCCGAGCCGCGCATGCTGCGAGCCTCCTCAATACTAAAGGGTTCACTTGCAAGCGCGCGGAGCGCAAGGTTTACCGCGTCGCGTTTGGTGGAAAGACAAAATCTACGCATCACAGCGGCACATGCCTTGTCGTCGATATCTATATTTGTGCGTGACATGAACCTATGATTCACAATTAATTACAAGGTGAAAAACGCTTAGATTGTAGCATCACCGATGAGTCGTTTGAGTTTTCCCGAAACTCAAGTGAAGTTTATCGACCGCCGGTGACATCCAGAATCGTACCGGTGCAATAGGACGAGCTGTCCGATAGCAACCACAAAATTGCTTCAGCAATTTCCTCTGGAAGACCAGCTCTTTGCATCGCGATGGTGTGTTTCAAACTTTCAATTCTCTCACTCCCACCGACGCTTTGATGCATTTCAGTCTTAATGAATCCAGCTCGAACCGCATTGACTCGAATGCCCTGTGTTGCAACTTCTTTTGCCAGTCCAATTGTAAAGGTGTCGATCGCCGCCTTTGATGCAGCATAGTCGACATAGTCATTTGCCGCGCCGAGACGCGCAGCACCTGAAGTTAAGTTGATAATTGAACCACCTTGGCCGTTATGGTCAGTCGACATTCGCCGAATTGCTTCTCGCGCACATATAAACGACCCAACCACATTTACATCAAATATCCGTCTGATTCGTTGTGAGTCTATGTTCACAACAGGGGAGAGAGGAGCAAGAACGCCGGCGTTGTTGACTAGTGCGTCAATCGTACCAAAGTGCTCATCAAGTTGGTTAAACATTTCCATCACCTGCTGTTCATCGGATACGTCAGCCCGCAAAGCAATGGCATCACCCCCAGCTGATCGAACTTGGTCAACCACCTCCTCTGCACGGTGTTTATGCGCAACATAGTTCACTGCCACCCTGTAGCCGTTTTGAGCAGCCAAATTTGCTGTGGCCGCACCTATACCTCTGCTACCGCCAGTAATGAGTATTACCTTAGCCATTTTGAGCTCCTATTGTCATGTGCTGTTTCCAGAGTCGGCGAGTTTTCAAGATGCGGAAAATTTTGCCACAATTCAGAAGTTTCACGCAAGTCAATATAATCTTGATTTTATCAAGCCAAGTTCACCTCACCATCTAACAGGTACGACTTTGACTGCAAAAAAACAATTCAATGTGCTATTTCTGTGCAGTGGCAATTCAGCGCGCAGCATACTATGTGAGGCTATGCTTAATCACTTGGGTAACAAGCGGTTTAAGGCATTTAGTGCGGGTAGTCAGCCTAAATATGAAGTTCACCCGATGGCACTGGAAATCCTGAGAAAATTTGGGATTTCGACCGATGAACTTAAGTCCAATAGCTGGGATGAGTTCGCGGAAGACTTAGCACCTACCATGGACATAGTGGTGACTGTTTGTGCGAACACTGTTGCCGAGGTTTGTCCGGTTTGGCCTTCGTCTCCGGTTTCTGCACAGTGGAGTATGGTCGATCCGGCTGCAGTAGCAGGGCCTTCAGAGGCGCAAAAACAAGCATTCGAGCAGACGCTGCGTATAGCCCGTTCCGCAGTTTCAGACCTGGTGAGTACTGTATTGGATGATCCAAGCCCGGAAACACTGGCCGCGCGGATCAATGCGATTTCACTGACACCATCTTGAATTTTTCCCGCTGGTTGCAGCTGATTGAAAGAAAGTTCTGATCGTAGTCAATCTCAAGGTTGGAATCAGCTTGCCATTTTGTCGTTGAATCGCGGGAATCGGGAATTTGTCGCCATGTCTATCCAAGTTTTATGTGTTCTGACATAAGCCTGTGACGCATCTTGGTAAGGTTGATAATCCCAGGACAATTTTGGATTTTTTGCCATGGATTCGTGAATCAGAAGCCTTGCCTTCTGATTTGCCATGATTTCGCTTCTTATTTTTTTGAGATCCCAGCGGGCAAGAACTTCCTCCCGAAATGAATCGGTAATTTCCTTATGTGATGGGCTTTGTGCCAGATTATTCAGTTCGTTCGGGTCGAGTTCTAAATCGAACAACTGGGGAGGATCAATGTCGCAGTAAACGTACTTGTATTGGTTCCTACGAATCATCACCATCGGGTGAGAAGCGCATTCGGCTGAATACTCACTGACAGTAAAACTCTCATTGTCTGTCCCATCGCGCGTCAGCAGCTTGTGTAAACTGCGACCGTCAATTGAATCAACCAGGTCTACAGTACGGTCAGTGCCACCTGATGCCAGATCCAGCAAAGTTGGCAGCAAGTCCAATATCGAACACGCATTTGGAATCGATGCTTGCTGAATGTCAGGTCCTGCCACTATCAACGGCACCCGGACCGACTGTTCAAAGAAACACATTTTGTACCACAAACCCCGCTCACCCAGCATGTCGCCGTGATCAGCAGTGACGATCACGATGGTATTGTCCAGCATTCGCGTTTGTTCGAGCGTGTCGATAAACTGTCCCACCCAATCATCAATATAGGAAGTATTGGCGTAATAAGCCCGGCGAGCATTGAGTACCGATAATTCAGATGGTGGCGACACATCAGCCTGCATACCGACCAGTAGACGCTGGCTATGTGGATCTTGCGGAATTGAATCTATGTCAAATTGAGGCATGTCAATGCTGTCTTGCGAATAAAGATTCCACCATCTGCGTCCGGCAACATAGGGGTCGTGTGGATGGGTAAACGAGGTGACCTGCATGAACGGTTGTGACTCAGGATTACGCGCATATTCCCAAATTTTTCGGATACCTTGGAATGCAGCTTCGTCGTCAAACTCCAGTTGAAATGTCATATCGGCAACGCCAGCCTCGTGAACGCTGTCCATATTGTGATACCAGGTGTCATCTCGCAGATCGGCGGCCTCCCAGTTCGGTGTGAACGCATAATCAGCCGGATAGATGTCGGTTGTCAGCCGTTCTGTAAATCCGTGCAGCTGGTCGGGTCCGATAAAGTGCATTTTTCCAGACAGGGAGGTGTGATAACCCATGTGTCCCAGATAATGGCAGATGGTCGGAATGGATGATGAAAACTCAGCAGCATTGTCATACGCTCTGATTTTCCAGGATTGCTGTCCCGATAGCATCGAAAATCGGGCTGGTGCACACTGCGGATAAGGTGTGTAAGCTGCATCGAACCGACAGCCGCGTTCCGCTAAGCGGTCCATGTTTGGGGTTTTTACGATTTGGTGACCATAGGTACTCGTGTAGTGCGGTGCCAATTGATCGGCCATTAGAATCAGTATGTTTGGAGCCTTCATTTTGTTGTTGCCTCGTTCCAGATTACAAAAGTGAAAAGCCTTGAATCTGAACGCGATTTATACAGAATTCAAAGCGTATACAGACTGAAAATAACATCACTCTAGCTTAAAAAATCGGTACGAATACAGCTACTCAAATTTAGGTATCATTTGAAATATAGAAACTAAAAATAGCTTAATCCTTCGAATAATAGTTCTGAGAATTGGCTATAAAATGAAAAAGTAAATAGTCGGCAATTGTCGCTTTGTGAGTTGAACACATAGACAAATTGGTGTATGCTAATAGCCCAAGCACTGGTGTGGCATTTTGATATCAGTTTGCACCAAGATCCGAATTCAGTGAATGGCCCAAAGTGCGATTCGCTTTCCTAAGTTAACAGAGACGACATTTTGTGTCGTTTTGCTATTGATTTTGTAAGAGAGTAAGGAGACAAAGCCTATACCGACTTATGTAAGAACAGACAAATGTGATGGCTGTGAAGGACAGGACAAAACAGCCTGCATGTATATTTGTCCACACGATTTGATGCTGCTGGACAAGGATGGTTCGATGACAGGGCATGCCATGAAGGCATTTAACCAGGAACCTGAACAGTGCTGGGAGTGTTATGCTTGTGTAAAGATTTGCCCGCAGCAAGCGATTGAAGTTCGACACTATGCGGATGTGGTACCACTAGGTGCATCGGTACAGCCTCGGCGCGGGTCTGAGTCGATTATGTGGACCATTAAATTCCGAAATGGTAATCGTAAACGCTTCGAGTTCCCCATTCGAACGACACCAGAAGGGTCGGCAGAACCCTATGCCAACAAACCTTCAGCAGTATTTAACGAAATTGATGATCATTCAGTGCTGTTCACCAAGGGAACACACTCGTGTGATATGAGTCAATTTATTCAAAACTAAGTCCGTTAGGAATTACTCATGGCAGACTTTGAGTTCGGTAATCCGGAAATAGTTGAAGAAGAAGTTGACATCCTAATAATCGGCGGTGGAATGTCCGCTTGCGGCTGCGCATTTGAAATTATGCGATGGGCAGAGGGCAAAGCCCTCAACATCAAGCTTGTTGACAAGGCCGCTATGGACCGCTCAGGGGCGGTAGCACAAGGGCTTTCCGCTATCAATACCTACATGGGAGAAAACGATCCGGCTGACTATGTTCGATATGTACGTGGTGACCTGATGGGAATCATCCGGGAAGACCTCGTCTACGATGTCGGTCGTCACGTTGACGATTCAGTGCACAATTTTGAAGAGTGGGGGTTGCCCATCTGGAAACAGTCAGGTGACGAAGGCAAGATGTTGACCGAAGGTGGTAAACCAGTACGTTCTGGTCGCTGGCAGATCATGATCAATGGCGAATCTTACAAGTGGATTGTTGCAGAAGCGGCCAAGAAAGCGCTGGGTATCGATAACATCAATGAGCAGGTCTTTATCGTGCAATTGATTTCCGATATTAATGATCCCAGTCGAGTTGCGGGTGCGGCAGGCTTTAGCGTTCGCGACAATAAAGTATTCATCTACAAGTTCAAGTGCTGTTTACTCGCCGCAGGCGGCGCAGTGAACGTTTTTCGTCCCCGTTCAGTGGGTGAGGGCACTGGCCGTGCCTGGTACCCGGTCTGGAATGCGGGATCGACTTACTCAATAGCAGCAGAGTGTGGTGCACATCTGACATTGATGGAAAATCGATTTGTACCGGCACGATTCAAAGACGGCTATGGTCCTGTGGGCGCATGGTTCCTGCTGTTCAAGGCTCAGGCGATGAATGCGTATGGTGAAGATTATCAGGTGAAGAATTACTCCATTCTTGCTGATCACGGCTACGATGAATACGCCAATGGCCCGAAGATGGGTACGTGTTTGCGTAATCATTTGATGATGAAAGAAATGCGCGAAGGCCGCGGTCCAATCTTCATCGATACCCCAACTGCAATGGCAAAGCTGGCGGAGACAATGACACCTCAGGAAATCAAGCATCTTGAAGCTGAAGCCTGGGAAGATTTTCTGGATATGACGATTGGTCAGTGTGGTGTTTGGGCTGGCGAGAACATTGAGCCGGACAAGGAGATGTCTGAGTTGATGCCGACCGAACCTTATCTCCTCGGTTCCCACGCTGGTTGTGCGGGAATCTGGTGCTCAGGACCGGAAGACTTGCCCGGTACGCCCGATCACTATCACTGGGGATACAATCGCATGACAACTGTCAAGGGCCTGTTTACTGCAGGTGATGGAGTTGGTGCGTCAGGCCATAAATTTTCTTCCGGATCGCATGCAGAAGGTCGAATCGCCGCCAAGTCAATGGTCAAGTTCGCGCTGGACAACAAAGACTGGAAACCAGAGCTGAGTCGAACTATTGATGAAATTGTTGAGGAGATTTATCGACCAGTCAAGACCTATCTTGAACATAAAGATTACACTACTACGATTGATATCAATCCGCATTACATTACACCCAAGATGTTCCAGTTCCGGCTACAGAAAATCATGGATGAATATGTAGCGGGTGTGACAACGTGGTACCAGACGAATGCGAAAATGCTTGAAATTGCGGAAAAGAAACTAGAAATGTTGCGTGAGGACTCGTTGAAAATGCGCGCGAAAGATCTCCACGAACTGTTGAGAGCATGGGAAAACTATCATCGCTTAATCACTGCTTATGCTCATATGAAGCATATTCAGTTTCGCGAAGAGACGCGTTATCCCGGTTATTACTATCGAATGGACTTTCAGGACATTGATGATGAAAACTGGAAGTGTTTTGTCAATTCGAAATTCGACCGGGAGACTGGCGAGTGGACAGTCTGGAAGGAGCCCTACGTTCAGATGATCAAATATGCGGATGATGAACCGATAGGAATTTCAAACCCCGCGGCGAATGTCTGAAATTGAGTATAAAGAGGGGGAACACAGCCCCCTTTTTTACTGACGAATTTCCAAATTTAGATTGGCAGGTAACAGTTGGAATCAGGCAGCGGATTGATTCTTCTTATTGTAGGTGTGATAGTTGGAGTCATCGCCGGTTTTGTTTACTCCAACTATCGAAACCGTAAGAATAACAGTGATGCCAAATTGGCTGCACTACAGCAAGAGTATGACGACTATCGCGCTAACGTTCGCAGTCACTTTATCGACACGGTTTCCGCCATCAGCAAGATAGACGAACAGCAAAAGGAGTTGTATCGTTCAGTCGCTCACGGTGTGAATGAGTTGTGTCGGCCGGAAGACGGAAAAGAAGATTACTTTCTTGAGCAGACGATACAGACCTTGGGTGAGTTGGAGCCGCCAAAAAAAGACGAAAAAGACTCACCAAAATTCAGTTGAATCAATACACCATGTAATGGCTTCACTACTGAAGCCGAGTTTTCAATTAGTCGCTTGAAACCCCTTCAGGCGGCGGCTTGTAGTGAATCGGGAAGGGTGTTACAACGCCCTTTTCATCGGTCAGGTGTACTTTTGCCGCACCTTCTTTTTCAACCTCATCAATCCGAATCACGGAATGAATTGGAATAAACGTTCGGCTGACTCCACCAAACTGGCTCTTGAGTTGTTCTTCTCCAGGATTGACAACGAGTTTTGATTGTTCACCGAAGACGAGGTCTGCAATCTCGATGAATGCATACATATCGCTCTGTAACACCTGCCGGGCATACAGTTCGTACACTTTCGACTGGTTGTGAAAAACGACACGATACATCTTTTTCTTTTTTGCTGCCATAACCTCAAATTCGGACTCAAGCTCAGGTTGGTTGGGTATTTCAATTATATATGGACACCCTTAGCCCGAATTCAAGAGAGTGATGTTCTGCTGCGGTTCACGGGATAATTCCTAGCGATTGGGTGATTCCAATCTAAAGGTAAATTAAGTGGAGTCAGCAAAAAATCCAAACCAAATGATTACTGCTGGAACGATTAACCACAGTAGACCCTTGATCAGGAAAAAGAGAAAGACGACGATACCAAGTTTCCTAAAGCGCTTCCTGCCAATGCGGTTGAACAGTGCTTTCAAATATCTCTTCCTGCTGAAATCAAAAACTAAGACCTTTAACGCGAACTTCGCTCATGTGCTTATCTGACTTTTTTGTCATTCTGAAATTATGTACGATTGAGGAACGGAGACAAATGCTTGACCACACTTTCAGGATCGTCCATGTGACAGTGATGCCCCCCTTCAATATCAATGATTCTTGCAGTTTGCAAATATGATTCTCGGCCAGCAAGATCTGGCCACTGCTTTAGAATTCCGTTGTTTGATCGAATCAGCAGGGAATCGCACTCGATCTTGCTCAGATAGGCGCGGACGTGATCTTCCGTGAGGTAGACTGGAGATGGCATGGTGAGTCGTCGGTCAGTCCGCCAGATATAGCCCTCCGGTGTTTCAACAGTGTTGCGCGTTGCTATAAGCGATGCAGCGTAACTTGATAGATCACCCGCTCGTTTTCGGGCGATGGCAGCTTCATCAATAGTCGCATAAATTCTAGGAGCCGATGCTGATTTCCTTGTGTCGTTGATATGACGTCTAAGTTGGTCAGATATATTCTCTGGCGGCGCGGTAACTGGGACTAGGCCTTCGACCATTGCAAGACGCTTGATTCTTTCGGGTACAGTGGCAGCGATCATCGCTGCCACTCCAGCTCCTAATGAGTGACCCAATATAGTGAACTGTTCGAGTCCCAATGCATCTGCTGCTAGAATGACATCAGCAGCATAATCTACAAAATGATAGGCGTTGGCTCCGGTACGGTGCTCAGACTTACCGTGTCCAGGAAAATCGATCGCGATTAGTCGAATATCGGATAAGAAATTCGCTAGCGGAGAAAAACTTGCTGCATTATCGAGCCAGCCGTGCAGTGCAATCACTGGCGGATCGTCGCGGTTATCGGAAATCAGCGCGCCCAGTCTTAGGTTTGCTGTTTTGATGAACCCTTCATTTAGTTTCAAACTCATTGAATCTGATCGGTGACGGAATTGATTCGTTGCAGATATAGGTGCATAGTCACGTTCGCTGAAGATGCTCTGTTGATTTTCACTGAAGAGAATTATGAGCCAAACAGGGACTCGCTTACAGAATTAAGGTAATCACTTGAACATACTTAACAGCGGCTGTGAAATGATATCTAGTGTCTGCCAGACCCCCCAATCCGATTTTAACCGAGAAATCAGTCGAAGTTGACTAACAGTGAAATCGAACACGACGAACAACCAGATGCCAGAGCGAAATTTGGCGGGTAACGGCCTCAATCAGACAAAATCATGAAATTTGTCGACAGCGGTTCCTCCAGAACTCCCGGATATTTGTTCCAGTAAGGGAGTGAACGGGCTAGGCAGCGTGCAGGCGCTGCCGTCCGGCGAGTCTTTTGCGCTCCCTGTCGCGCAGGATCGTGCCCAGCTGCTTGATGTTGGCCACCAGTACCGAAAGCGCCACGGCGCGGGCAAATCCGTGCCGGCCGTGATCCCGGACCCGGTCCAGTCCGCAGTGCTCTAAATGATTGATCCCAGATTAAACACAGGGATGACTGCAGCGGGCCTCTTTGAACCACCGCTGCTCCTGATACGCCTTGGCCTCGGCGGCACACACTGTTCCAGCAACTCACCGAGCTTTTGCTGATTTGCCGACGAGTGGAAGCCAAAACTAGCAAGCGAGTTGTCCGTCCAGTTGCCTGAGTCTTCAGTAGCGGGCCATTCGTCTCAGCTGCCTGACCATGCTGAGAATCCACAGTTGCATACGGTGAGACACTGGTGTTTGCGCATACCCATATTGATCCGTCTCATAGCGGTTGCAGTTACCACCGTGCGGGGTGGCGGAGCATTGCCAGGTCTTCGGGTCGGAAGTGCTCATTGGGGGAGCCAAAACGGGTGAATGCGCGACCTTTAACAGCGGATTGGCGGTAACAGAAACAACTTTTCTGTAACACCCGGTCACATTGACAGGGACAACCGCAGGACACAGGCAAGGTTTCACTGTGTGTCATGCGGTCACTCGGACAATGCGGACATCAATGCCGCATTAAATAGATTAGCCTTGGGGACTCGGGCAATTGGACGGATGAGAGGCGTTTGCATTGGCAACCTAGATGACCCGTCAAGAAGATATGCTGCTTGATTTTGTCAAGTTATGTTCATAAGTCCTAAATTGAAGCATTGATAGCGGCAACTGACGTCAAAAGATATCGTGGCTGGATCGAACATGCAATGCTGCTGTTTCTGTACAACACTGGTGCGCGGGTCTCGGAAGCTGCCCGGGTACGAGTCACAGACTTTTGTCTGGATAAGCAAAATAACCGGCATGCCCTGGTTGTACTGCACGGCAAAGGTGGTAAAGTCCGGTAATGCCCGCTGTAGCCAAGAACCACAAAGATGCTGGCTCATCTGATGGATGTAAACAACCTTCCGATATGTTGTTTGTCAGTCAGCGCAGACAGCCGTACACCCGTTACGGCGTGTATCGTCTGGTCGAACGCAATGCCCAAAAGGTGGGCTGTTTAGCCGATCGGAAAGTAACCCCACACTGCATCCGGCGCAGCAGTGTCTGTCATCTTCTTCGGCGGGAGTTGATCTCTACACAATCCGTGCCTGGCTGGACCATGTCCGTCT
Organism: Gammaproteobacteria bacterium; assembly: GCA_022823625.1. Taxonomy (GTDB): domain Bacteria; phylum Pseudomonadota; class Gammaproteobacteria; order Arenicellales; family JAJDZL01; genus JAJDZL01. Next base: position 67,018 of record JAJEHQ010000004.1, on the reverse strand, counting down.
TGACACCACCAATATTTATGCGGAAATCGATTTCGAGAAGAAGCGCGAGGCCATGGAGCTTTGTGATGCTGCTCCGGCCAAAACGAAACAACCGTGGAAGCAAAAAGCAGGGTTGATGGAATTTCTTGATTCCCTTTGGTTCGCAATCGATACTCTTTCGATCGAATCAAACTGAGTGGAAAACCGCACGTCTGGTTTGATGAGCGGCATAAAACTGGATACAGAGTATACGGTGTCGAGTGAGGCACTAGCTTATGGTGAAAACTGCCAGCAACACTTTCCCCCGCGTCCTACTTCCCACCGCACCAGTTGTCGACTCTACGTGAACCGTGGAAAGATAAACTTCTAAAGCTATGTTTATACAAGGATATTTCTTTTCGTGTGATTTTTATCTGCGGATCAGGGTGCGCTGAAACCGGTTCTAGTGCATTCACGCAATAATATAATATTTGCAATCTTTTTCAATTTCCTTGTTTCCAATTTCTGTTGAAAATAAGGAATTTTTTTTGAGTCGCTATTCATCAATGAATGGTCAGCCTTCTCGTTTTGGAGATTAAACATGTTCAGACAAAACAATTAATGGTCAATACATAAAGAACCACGAAAGACACACACCTATGCAAAGAAGAAAATTTCTCGGGCTGTCAACTTTAGCGGTACCGTATTTGCCATTAGCCGGATGTGTTGCACCGAGAGTAGCGCAGCACGGACACAGGTCTTCCTACACAACCCAAATCCTTGAACCGGGAAACAACAATACTGTTTTTCACTGGATCGATGCGACCCTGCAACAGGTTCGCGATCAGCGAGTTGTTCCACCCCGTGCCGCGTATAACTACGGTCTATCTACCGCTACCGGTTTTTTAGCTGCAAACGGTGTTACGAAATCTTACAGTGAGCCGTTTCGAATTGGAGACGGTCCGTCTGGCGCACACCCGGAAGTTGCCTACGGCGTCGCTTTTTCAATCGCCGCAGCCGAAGCATTCCAGCAACCGTTTGTTCTTGAACGAAATGAATTTCTGAATCGCTTTGCAGACGGCGAAGCAAAGTCACTGGGGGTGGAATGGGGCCGAACTGCGGCCTTCAGAGTGCTTGATCAGCGTACTCGAGACGGATCAGAACCCAGTAAAGTACATTACTATCTTGACGATTATCCACGTCGACAAGATGCTCTTTGCTGGATTCCAACAGGACCGTTTTACGGTGCGACGCCAGGTCCAGCGTTTTCAACTTTCTCACGGGGCTTGTATCCCGGACACGGACGAATCAAGCCGTGGGCAATGAAGAGTGGGTCACAGTTTCGTTTATCGGATTTTTACGACCCTGAAAGCCCGGAATTTGCAGAAGAGTTCGACACATTGCGCCGCATCGGTGCGGCACACAGCGAAACCAGAACCGCTGAAGAATCGGAAATTGCGTTGTTTTGGGAAGACGGCCCCTGGGGAATCACACCTCCGGGACATATGCTCTATATCAGCATGCAATTATTGCAGCATCGAGAATTGCCGTTTATTGAATTAGCCAAGGCATTCGCTCTGCTCGGAATGAGCCAATGCGATGCTTCGATCAGTGCTTGGGATACAAAATATCACAACGATATTATTCGTCCTGAAAGTGCCATTCGGGTCATGGCTGAAGATTTCAATAATCCGGATCCTCGAGTATTTCTGGATTCGGGTTGGCGAAGCCATATCCCGACACCGGAATTTCCAGCTTACACGTCTGGCCATTCCACATTCGGAGCAACGGCTGCGGAAATGCTCGGTCTACTGATCGGACAGGACAAAATTGCTTTTTCTGGCAGGTCTCCAGACGAAGTGTTGTGGCCACAATTGTCTGGTGTAACCCGCCGGTGGTCAAGTTTGAGTCATATGGCGGAGGAAAACGGACTCAGCCGAATTTACGGCGGTGTTCACTGGAAACTGGATCACGATCACGCAATGTGGGCAGGCAGACAAATTGCGAAGCACGCCTATGCCAACACGTTTCTGCCGAGAAGTTGAACAATGATCAAGGCAAACAGAATCAGGTGGATTCTACTGAGCTTTGCACTGGCATACGGCATCACCGAGGCAGATGTTCCAGATGAAACACAGACCACCTCGTTGAATTTTGAGCGTCTATCCTCACTGGAAAAGCCGTTCGCTACCCAGATTGGGAATTTCACCGTCGCAGCAAGTGGTGTCTTGGACATCGCTCTGAACCGAGATCGGGAAAACAAAAATTCAAGTACCGACTTCACTGGGAACTTTCAGATCAACGCGCTAACCCAACTGCCAAACCGTTGGCATCTTGGTTTATCCTATTTCGGTCAGTATACGGACCGCGATAATTTAGATTCCGGGTTATCAACCGACAGCGATTATGTGGATAACGCCTCTATATCAATTGGGAGTTATTGGGGCAGGTTTCTAGCTGGGAACGTATCGGGAGTCGTACGGGAGCAAACCCGGCGCTTCAGGGGAGCGGGAAACGCGGACCTGGAGTTTGACAATTTCCTGGGTGAGTTGGATGAGCGGGGAGGCGGCTATGTAGGACGTTTTGGTCCGTGGGTATTCAGTTCTGTAGTTGATGACGAAAGTCATTACGACTTTGGCGCGGTGTATCAACGACCATACGGTACCCGGGATTATCGTTTAACACTTCGATTGAACAAGGGAACGTACATCTCTCCCAATGGAGCAGATCAATACAGCACAAGGGGTATCGGAATAGTTGGAGAATTGGTCTATGGCAGTACAGTTTTCGATTGCGGGGTCGGTCGGGAGAATTTTTCTATCGCTCGTACGTCTGTTGAACGACGCTATGCATCAGTCGGGGTTCGAAAAAAATTCGGGCAGCTGAGTTTCTCTCTGGAGGGTCATTCCGGCCAGATTGCCAACAATAAAGAACGGTCTGCTGCTATTGGAATTCAATACGATATTGCGCGTGGCTTGTCTGCCAATCTGGGCTTCAATCAATCTAAAGCCAAAGCAACGGTCAACGATCACGCTTTTATCGATAACAACGACTCATCGAGTACTGCATCGATTCGATACAGTTTTTGACCGATCACTTGGACGCACTTTACGCAGTGTGTTGATTGCTGTCGGCTTCATTCTGCAACGTTGCTTTGTAGTAGTTGATTGCCTGTATCGAGATCATTAATTTCACTTTTGCCTGCCATATCTTCTTGGTGCCTGGTAGCGGCTGTCTTATTGTCGGGCTGAAGCCGGCAATCCTGCCCAACCCCACCACATAGTCCAGAATCGTCAGGTGCGGCGGCGGACGAATCGGACAGTGCCGGTCCACCACCTCATGCAGCAGCAACTGCCGCAACTCCAATTCATAGGCTTCAACCACCTCTGATGCCAATCGTTCAGGTTCTGCCTTCGCCACCCGCTGCAAGTCAAACACACACCAAGCAGTGATTACATCAGGCAGCTGAGATGATAACGGCACCGCTACTGACGACGCAGGCAACTGGACCGACAACTCGCTCGCTAGTTTTGGCAGTATCTTGCGCGCCTGCGCTTCTCATAACTCGCCCTTGCTGTTGCGCCAATCGATCAGCTCGCACAACTGCCTCGCTAATGCACTGCGCGTATAACCACCGCAAACCGATGCAGCCTTGAACCACTCAACCACATTGTTCTCAAATTGTCTCAGACCAATTTGCTTGCGAAATGATTGAATATCATTTCGTCGCCTGTGTTAAGTGTGCCCAAGTGATAGGATGTAAGGATTTTAATTCAATAGCAATGGGAAATCGGTCGTCCGCCGCCATCAAATTTTCTTGTGAACCATTGACTCTATTCGTCTCACATTGACAACTCCCGTCTATAGCGAACAACCGCAGGCTGAATCGATCATTTTTGGCAGTGATTTTTTCCAGTCCATCTATCCATGTGCCGAACCAAAGACACAGAACACTTAGTGTCCGGATAAATACCGGACTGCTTGAATGCTGGATGCGGACTCATCGAAAAGTCTCGTAGTACAATAGTTCGTCCACGAATGCGTCAAGTGGAATGATTGACAGATATCGGTGAAACTATGGCTCAAGAACAAAAAAATGTCGTTACTCTACCCGCGAGGGCAGTTGACAAAAATTCCGTAACCATGACTGACAATCGCACTGGTCAGTCATACGAATTTCCGATTCTTGACGGCACGGAAGGCCCGAGTCTTATCGATATATCGAAAATGTACGCCAAGACGGGTATGTTTACATATGATCCTGGATTTACATCAACGGGTTCCTGTCAGTCAGGCATCACATTTATCGATGGTGAAAAGGGTATTTTGCTCCATCGAGGTTATCCCATTGAGCAACTGGTTGCCGAAGCGTCATATCTGGACGTCTGCTACCTGCTGTTGCACGGAGAGTTGCCCGCCCAGATTGAAAAGCGCGAGTTCGAAAAATCAATCACGATGCATACGATGCTGCATGAGCAATTGACATCATTCTATCGCGGCTTCAAACGTTCCGCTCATCCGATGGCAGTCATGGTTGGTGTGGTCGGCGCTTTATCTGCGTTTTATCATGAAGATACGGATATCCATGATCCACTTCAGAGAATGATTGCCGCCCACAGACTGATTGCAAAGATGCCAACCATTGGCGCCTTTGCATTCAAATATTCGTTGGGTCAGCCATTTATGTATCCAAAGAACGAATTGAGCTACGCGGAAAACTTGCTACGAATGATGTTTGCCGTACCAACTGAGGATTATGAAATCAACCCCATATTTGCGCGCGCAGTAGACCGTATTTTGATTCTTCACGCCGATCATGAGCAGAATGCTTCAACTTCGACGGTACGTCTGGCAGGTTCTTCTGGTGCAAATCCATTTGCATGCGTTGCTTCAGGTATTGCATCGCTGTGGGGTCCGGCTCATGGTGGAGCAAACGAAGCAGTACTCAACATGTTGGGTGATATCGGTGATAAACGAAACATTCCGAAATTTATTGCCAGGGCAAAGGATAAGAATGACAATTTTCGTTTGATGGGATTCGGGCACCGGGTGTACAAGAACTTTGACCCACGTGCCAAAGTCATGAAAGAAACATGTCACGAAGTGCTGAACGAATTGGGAATTAAAGATCCGGTATTGCCTATCGCTCTGGAATTGGAGCGCATTGCTTTAGAAGATGAATATTTCATTGAGAAAAAGCTTTATCCGAATGTTGATTTTTACTCTGGCATCATATTGCGGGCATTGGGTTTTCCAACACAGATGTTCACAGTGCTGTTTGCCATTGCTCGAACAACGGGTTGGGTCGCGCACTGGAAGGAAATGTTTACCGGCGATGACAGTCATAGAATCGGCCGCCCGCGTCAGCTCTACATCGGGCCCAAGAAACGGAATTTCAAAAGAGTCGAAAACCGCAAAAAATCCATGCCGGACTGGCTGAAAATGTGGGGAGGCAGAAACGGTTGAGTCCGTTCAGTCGTCTAAGTGTGGGCGATTCCGTGAGCCTGTAGGGATTTCACGATCAGGCGCCGAAAACGATAAACCATTATAAAGATTGCGACAGAGCAAGCCACACCCACTGACCACATGAGTCCGGTTGGGCCAGCACCCATGTGAATCCCGAATAGCCATGCAAATGGAATCATCACCACCCAAAACGCAGTAATCAGTGTGCGCGTAATGAACCACATGTCCTGATATCCCCTCAGCACACCAACAGAGACCGCCTGAAGGCCATCTAGAACCAGAATAAATGCCGCGGCGATCACCATCGGAACGGCAATTGTCAAAACCTCCGGGTCCTGGCTGTAAAGCCGGGACAGGAATTCAGGTGCAGCAAAAAATAACGTTGCAATCAAACTCAGAGAAATCGCACCTAGAATCATAGCTGTCCAACCGGATAGAGCTGCTTTTTGTGGACTGCCCTGACCCAGGAAATTAGCCACGCGAACAGTAGCAGCCATCGAATAGCCCAATCCGATCATAAACGCAATTGTGATAAGGTTCATCCCGATTGTCCAGGCTGCGGTTTCAAGAACCCCCATATAACCGGCAAACAGTGTCATAACCAGAAATGATGCGGATTCCATACCATGACCAAGTGCTGTTGGATAGCCAAGTTGGCGAAGATTTTTTGAAAATTCCCGAAATTGACGTAGCTTCCCGACAACGCCGTAGCGGAATCTATCAACAGCGTAAAACACATAACCCAATAAAATCAGAAAGCCAGCCCAGCGAACAATACTAGTCGCGAGTGCAGCGCCTTCTGCACCCATTGCGGGTGCACCATGATTGCCAAAAATGAACATCCAGTTGAGATAAAGGTTCAGCAAATTTGAGCCCAATGTGACAACCATTGCAGGTATCGGTCGCTGCAATCCTTCAAGCAGTAAAGAGGTTGTGATGAAGCAAAGAAGTCCAGCCAGTCCCAGGCCGTGCATGGCCAGTACCCGTCCGGCTCCGACTGATAACTCTTCACTCTGGCCGACCAGACGGAAGAAGTACTCACCATACAGCATGAGAATTCCGAGCGAAATTCCGATAGCAAGTGCGTGCACCAGTCCGACACGCCAGATCGCACCGCAATTTGCAAAATTTCCATTCCCTTCATAACTTGCTGTCAGAATTGCAACAGGCAGTACCGATCCAATTCCTATGAGAATCAGCGAAACATGAAGCCCGTTTGCAAGTCCATAGAATGCAATTTCCCTAGTACCTGCATAGCCACACATTGCAACATCAACGGTGATGATCAGTATTGCGCCTGCACGGGCTAGTAGCACGGGTGCTGCAAGGCGAATGATAGGCCAGAGTTCGAGCTTGGAGATGACCAAAGCAGTGGTTTTTATTTTGTACGGAATGACGTGGTGCGAGAATAACGCAAAAACGCACATTGTACGATTTATTCCAGGTGCGTGAAACTGACAGAATCGCAAGCCCCACTTGTGGGTAAGGCTTGCTTGTCGGCTTTCCTGAAAGTTTGGTTAGACACCAGTTGTGCCACAAAAACTGACGTCAAACGGTGCTTGAACTCTTTGCGTCTACTGAGCGGATATTGAGATTACCAATTTTTTTCGGATCATGAGTTGATGCCATTCAAAGGCTGCTATAGATTTCCGACTCTGGGTGAAATGCCAGCCACGCAAAAGCAAAGTGTACGCCATTGGTGACATCGACTAATTCCTTACCGTGCAGCGGCCCGGCGACAGCCTGTCCGAAAAGATTCCATTGCGATCCAGTCTGCACGTCATAAAAGTTCCCGTCGTCACGTTTTTCAAAATCCAGCTGAAGTTCATCTAACTGACGTCTAAAGACAGTGGCAGAAGGGATGATTCGTGAGTCTGCAATACTGCGTTCATCGAGTGCAGAAGCCGCATCGTCCATGCTGAAAATTACAATTGAAACACCGTTGAACCTGTCATTAATGACCGGCTCTTCGTCAATTACGGAGAATGGATAAACCCGATGTTTACCATTGACTGATACATTGACGACTCTTTCCATAGCGGGCAGACGGGAGTCCGCGGGATCGCTGAGTAAAAAAGGAACGTTGTTGATGTCATCGTAGCCGCGGTATGGGTTGTCTCCATAGTTTCTTCTGAAGCCTGTATCCCTGGACAGTACCTGACCTTCAGGGTAAGCTAGGGCGAACTGTTCAAAGGACGTGATTTGAGATGGCAGTAAATCCAGATCAATCCCTGCATAGTGCCCAACGATACCACTACCTGTTATTTGCTGCCACCAGGACTCAGACTGCCGGTCATACATTACCAGATCACTTTTTCGCAGATTTCCGGTTGTACCGAAGTCAAGTATTTCACCATCAAGATTTCGGTCAAATACGATGGATGCATTGCAAAGCGGGCAGAATGTCACGGCGACGAATCGGTCGTTTAGCATGTCATTGACGATCTCGTGCCAGATCAGAATCTGTAAGGGATAGGCTTTGGCCTCGCCCAAAATATCCAAAACAATGACCGGTTCTCTAAGATTCAGCCATTCCATAGCGGATTCAACTGATACAAATTCTGGATGATCAATTGACGGAATGCCATCTTTCGGAGGACCGCCTGATCGAATTTCGGAGAGTTCGATTACACTGTTTTCGAAGTCCGTATTTGGCCAGTCCTTGAATCTAGGAGAAGTCTGTGCCTCGAGGGTGGGAATTGCGATCCAGAAGATTGCGAATGTTAGGATCAACGACAGAATGTGAGCAGGGTGCATTAGTTTGAGTTCGTTTTTTTTGTTCATCTTGGATTTCCAGAAAATAGTTGGCTAGTAAAACAGACTGGTTTTTTGTCTAAATGTTCTGTTATCCGCGCATTGTCCCGAAAAAATTATTCTTGCGCAGTTCAAACTGGTTCGCGATTCGACATTTTCAGCATCGCCAGTGGGCCAATCATAACAATAACACCGAGTGTTAGAAATGCCGCACCCCAGGCGGTAGGACTATGGCCGCCGCCAGCCAGGTCCAGTACCACACCAAAAATTATGGGACCAATGAACGCGCCAACAAAACCAATCAAAGTATGTACAGCCATGGTTGTGCCTCGAACTCTGGCATCTGCTGAAGCAATGACGGCGGATGAAATTGATGCGGAGTCAGCGATCGACAGGATTGCATAAAGACACACCAGGCACAGAATCAGAATCATTGACAGTTGGCTGGAGAAACCAAGAGCAATCCCGGTCAGCACAGCTAACAGCATGACCGAAATTATGACCTTGATACGATTTATCCGACCCGCAATTTCATTGACAATCACACTGAACGGTTGGGCGATAAACGTGGCACATGCGACAATAAAGGCCGGATTCCAGTTGCTGCCAAAAGTCAGTAAATCTCGACCCGACATCGCAAAAACCAGAAAAGTAACCGTCCATGACCGAAAAACAAACAACTCCATGTTGTGCACGCTGTAGGCAATGCTGAATCCGATTGCCTTACGATTTTTAAACACCGGTTTAAGGTCTGGCAGCAAAGTAAACTTTTCGTTTGCCCGAAGTGGTGATGACTGTGGGAGAAACAAAAGTGCGATGAAGAACGCCAGCAAAGCTCCGATCGAGGAAGCAGCAAAGCTGTACTGCCAGGTCATCATGTCCGCCAAAAGACCGGCAGTCAGAAACGACACAGCAACACCAACACCAAAACACATGGTGTAAACTGCGACAGTTCTACTTTGAAGGTGGTTAGGAACTGCATCGACCAGAGACTTGAGTCCTGGCATGTAGGTACCGGCTAATGCAACTCCCTGAACAAAACGCCAAAAGCTGGCGGTGGCAACACCCGTATTAAGAAACGCAAATCCCAAAGGTGCAAGCATTGTTAATGCCATCGAATAGAGATAAATTTTTCGGGCATCAATACGGTCTGTTAGGGGTACGAGTAGAAAAACACCGAGCAGGTAACCTCCAAAGTAAATCCCGGCCACCCAACCGATTTCAGTGTTAGAGGCTGCCCACTCAATTTGTAAGGTCGGAATCAGTGTAGGATATACCGCGAACGGCACCATACCTAGGACGTGAGCAACACAGATCAACGCGATCGTAATTTTCAACCGCTGCATGGAAAGTGCTTGTCTGGATGGTATTGGTGAATTCGCGGGTTATTGATCGACGTGAAATCTGAAGTCATGGCATGGGATCAAAGTTGTTGGCGTAATTATCCTACGCTTTGTCACCTTTAGAGGACTATGGATTGTTGGTAGGATTCGCTCTTGCAGAAACGATTGACAAAGCCGATTGTCATAAAATAGAAGAAAGCCAGTCCACCCGGTCTTTTGTCTGAATCCAAACGCCTGAACTTTCATGTTAACGAAATTCCTATTTACGATCGCGGTGATCGTGGTTGTTTTGCTTGTTTACCAGGCTCGATTCAGGCCCGTGTCCCAAGCTGTACAGAAAGCGAAACACAGCACTGCTTTTCCGAACAAACCCTCAAAATGGGTGGTCTATACAGTGGCGGGTATCCTCGCGGTGTCCTCCGGAATTGTCTACTTCTTCAAGTGGCAGTCTGATAACACGATACTCACCATACGCGTAATCAATGCTCAACAGGAAGAACCATTCAGCTATAAGGCGCGTCAAAAAGACATCAAGGGCCGAACATTTACTACTCTTGACGGTAGGGTGGTGACATTAGGTGCGTCAGACAGAATCGAATTAATTGATGATTGAGTTTAGATCGAAAAATCGGACTTAGGTAAAGACATGCAGATCACTATTGGCCTGATAGGAATGTCGATTTTTGTCACTCTTTTGAGTGGTTTTGGTGAGTCTGCCGTGATCGTAACCAAGACGCTGATCACCGCCTCATCATTCGGGGTATTGGATGAAATTCGATCAGGTGAGCTGTGGCGATTGATCACGCCCGCATTTATTCATTTCGACATCTATCACCTAGTTTTCAATTTGCTGTGGGTCTGGGTTTGTGGTGGAGCAATCGAAAAGCGCCGCGGATGGTTGGTTTACCTGTTCATTTTTGCAGTCGCTGCATCAGTTTCCAATTTGGCGCAATATTGGTATTCTGGACCGGCATTCGGTGGTATGTCTGGCGTTGTGTACGCATTCGTGGGCTATATTTGGATGCAGATGAAGTTCAATCCCATCGGTTATGCTGGAGTGATACCAAGAGCCGTCATACCGTTGATGATGATCTGGTTTATTGCCTGTTGGCTCAATCTAATCCCGAATGTGGCCAATATTGCTCACACGACAGGACTGATTCTAGGAGTGATTTGGGGGCGAGTTGATGCCATGATTGCGTTTAATCGCTATCGGGCACTCTGACAATGCGTTTTTTCCTTTTACGATCAGGATGTTCTGGTCTGGTCCCTCTGCTCGGTTTATTGTGGTCTCTTTCTGCACTAGCCGATTCTCAATTTCTGCCACTACCAGGCGCTCCCGAAATGCCGATGGAAATTCGACAGGCTATTGATCAGGTTTGGAAATCCCGAAGTACAGACCACGAAATTCGAACCAAGCACCTTCAGGAGGATGGTACGCCCCATTACGTCAATCGTCTGATATTGGAATTGTCCCCCTATTTGAATCAGCACGCTCATAATCCCGTCAACTGGCATGCCTGGGATAAAGAAGCTTTCGAGCTGGCTAGACAGCTTGACCGCCCGGTGTTAATTTCGATTGGTTATTCTTCGTGCCATTGGTGTCACGTGATGGAAGAGGAAAGCTATGACAATCTAAAGATTGCCAAGCTGCTGAATGAGCACTACATCGCCATCAAAGTGGACCGGGAAATCAATCCCGATGTTGATGAACTTTATTTGCTTGCAGTCCAGATTATGGGCGGCAATGGTGGCTGGCCTCTGCATATGTTTGTCACACCAGAGGGCAAACCTTTTCTCGGACTGGTTTATGTGCCACCTGAAGATTTCGAGGTATTGCTGAATGAGGTACATTTGGTTTGGAAAAATGACAAGGCGGAGCTCGAAAAAATTGCCAACCAGGTAACCGAGGCAGTCCAGTCATTTGGTGCGACATCAAGTCAGGATATAGAGATTGGAAAACTGCAAATAGACCATTTCGTTACCGAGCTCTTTTTGGAAGACCAGGCGCTTGATGAGTTTTCGCCGCCAAGCTCAAAATTCCCATTGGAATCAGAACTGTTTCTGTTGTTGGATGTTGCGATTCGGGACAACAATGAAACTGCGTTGCAATTGGCAGAAAACAGGCTGACTGCGATGGCGATGGGCGGCATCCGCGATCACGTTGGAGGCGGGTTTCATCGCTATTCGGTCGACAATGAATGGTTGGTGCCGCATTTTGAAAAAATGCTCTACAACCAGGCGCATCTGGCCCGAGCTTACCTTAAAGCCTTTGCACAGACTGGAAAGAAATTGTACAGACGGGTTGCGGAGCAGACTTTGGAATATGTGCTGCGCGACATGCGAGGCGAACAAGGACTGTTTTGGTCAGCAACCGATGCAGACAGCGAAGGACGTGAAGGAACATTTTTTCTCTGGACAGTGGATGAAATCGTCGAATCGGTTGGCACTGATGCTGAAATTGTGCTCAATCACTATGGTGTGACTGAAGTTGGCAACTTTGAAGGAAGAAATATTTTATTTCTCTCCGAACTTCCAGAAGACCGTGCGTCCGCGGCTGAAATTAATGTCGAATCTTATCTAGACAAACTATCGGTCGGTGTTGAAAAGCTGCGAGCCTCTCGAGAGCTCAGACCCAAACCCTATCTTGATGACAAGGTGATCACGGCATGGAATGCCATGATGATTACAACGCTTGCCCAGGCTGGTTCAATTTTGGATGAATCGCGATACCTAAATGCCGCAATCACTGCTGCAGAACGCCTCTGGATGCACACCTGGGACCCGAATGAAAAACATCTTTTTCGGATTTTACGTGATGACAAACTAAGCGAATCCGGCAAACTTCGAGACTATGCGTATTTGTCTCAGTCCTTGCTTACCTTGTATGATGAAACTGGTGACGAGTTGTGGCTTAAGCGGAGTCAGTCTATAGTCGATTCGATGGTGGAGAAATTCTGGGACCGGCAGAAAGGTGGTTTCTTTTTCGTTTCAGAAAACGATGCGGCGGATTTGATTGCCAGACACAAAGATCGCTTTGATGAATCGCTACCATCGGGCAATTCTGTTGCGGCAAGTTCGCTGTCCAAGCTGCATCGCCGTACAGGTCAGCAAATTTACGCCCGACTTGCGGATCAACTATTCCAAACATTCGCAGCAGAAATTGTGCAGATTCCAACGAGCTATGGCTATGCACTGAAAGCCTTGCAGGATCATCGGGACGGGTTAATTGGCCCTTTGGAATTTGCTGGTTCTGGCAGTGTTAGAGCGACGGTTCGCGCAGTGGATCGAAGCGACAATCAAATACAGACAATCGTCGAAGTGGCCCTTGCAGATGGCTGGCATGTTCAGTCCAATCAGCCATTGGCTGATAACTTGATAGCCACACAGGTCTCAAGTGTGTCTGAAGATTGGCAGTTAGAAAATGTGACTTATCCGCCGGCAGATGAAGCTTATCTATCGTTTCAAACAGACCCACTATCGGCCTGGAGCGGGACAGTACAGATTCCGGTTGAATTCAAAGCAGTGGGCGAGCCTGACAGTGCTCTGCAGCTGAATCTTCAACTGCAGGCTTGTAATGACGAGCTATGCCTGTTGCCAGAAAACGTGCGACTGGAGTTGCCACTGGGTTTAGTCAGGGACTAAGGGCAACCAGACCGCCGTCGATCAATATGTTCTGCCCGGTTATATAACCTGCGTGAGTACTGCAAAGAAAGGCGCATAGTGCGCCAAATTCATCCGGTGAACCGAAGCGTCTGGCTGGTATGTGCTGTTTGCCCTTTTCCAGCAGGTCTTCAATCGATTCGTCAGCTTCAGTGGCAGCTCGCGTCATGCTGGTACGAAGTCGGTCGGTGTCAAAGCGGCCTGGCAGAATCGCATTGACAGTGACATTGAAAGGAGCGACCTGCCGCGATGCGCCAGCGAAAAAACCAGTCAGACCTGAGCGCGCACCGTTGGACAGGTCAAGGTGTTGAATTGGCGCTTTCACAGATGATGACGTTACATTGATGACCCGTCCGAATCGTCTTTCAATCATGCCATCAATAACGCGCTGGAAGAGATCAATCGGCGTGAGCATGTTGTTGTTGAGGGCAGAACGCCAGTCATCCAGAGTCCATTCCCGAAAATCACCAACCGGCGGACCACCGGCGTTATTGACGAGAATATCAAGATCAGGTGTTTCATTCAAGGCCTTGTCGCGACCTGATTCTGTCGTGATGTCGCAGCAAATGATGGCAACATCTCCCTTGGCAATGGCTCCTATTTCACGCTGGGTCGCTTCCAGAGTGTTCGGGTCTCGGCCGTTAAGCCAGACGTTTGCGCCTTCTGCGGCTAAAGCACGCGCACAGCCCTTGCCGATACCTTTACTAGAGGCGCACACAAACGCGTTTTTTCCTTTGAGACCGAGTTCCATGTTGAAATTCTCCTGTGATGTCAGGGACTGAAGTGATAGATTAAATGGCTAGCGCTGCCAACAATCTCCGGGGAGCCACCTGGATCGTCGGGTCTGCCGTAGTTGCAACGGCCATGAGTTCCGGCGTTCATGAACTAGCCGGGTCGATACACTCCGCGCAGGCGGTATTCATACGCGGTGTCATCGGTTCACTCCTTATTCTTGCATTCTCGTTACCACGCTCAGATTTCAGTATACGCACCAAGCGGCTTAAACTGCATATTGTACGAGGGGTGATTGGCGTTGTCGCCATAAACCTAGGGTTTTATTCACTCCAGATCCTGCCTCTAACGACAGTCACAGCGCTCTTTTTTACAACGCCACTGTTTGTGACTGCTCTAAGCATCCCAATGCTGAAAGAAAAAGTTGGCGTTCGGCGGATCATGGCATCAATCATCGGATTTTTGGGGGCAATGCTGGTGATTGGCTATCTACCGGAGCCATTAAGCATCAAGTGGTTCGCACCAATTTTTGCATCTGTTGCGTTTTCGCTGACTTTGGTTACGGGCAAACAATTGTCTTCAACCGAAAACCCTGGCACTATCGTGCTCTATTTCTCAATGATTTTGGCAGTGGGCAGCTTACCGCCTGCCATCATTGTCTGGCAGACTCCCAACTGGACAGAATGGGGACTTCTCACCATGATTGCGGCGATGTCGGCACTTCGAAACTATATGGACGTACGCGGTTATGCGTTGGGCGATGCACAATTTGTCTCACCTTTTTTGTACACCCGAATCATTTTCATGGTGATAGTTGGTTACTTTGTATTTGATGAAATCCCGCAGATTTCGGCACTGATTGGTGCGTCGATCATCATTATGAGCACACTCTATATTCTTCATCGAGAAGTAAAAATTGGAAGGCAGCAGTCATAGGCGATGGCTTGAATTTGTGACACATCTGTATGCCAGTATGTCGCATCACCCGGGAAGAATGCTTTATGGCAGGCAAGTTAGACCTTTCATTAGGACGCATTTAATAAAGAAGCTTTGATGAATTTAAATCTGCCGTAGTTGAGTGGATTAATTTTAGAGGGTAATTTATTTCAATTCAGCAACGCGATTTTGCGACCGGGACTGTTTCCCACCTGTTTCTCCGTTTATCCGAATTACTGAAAGTCCTGTTGACATAATCAAGTCGACTAGATCACTATTACATCCAAAGGGACGATATTGGAACGGCTACCATATTGTCCGCGAATGGTACGTAACTATCGTTGTCGTAGAGAACAATGCCATTTGCAAAATGTCCCTTACACGCCGTGGCTAAACTCCTTAGACCGGCAAAGTCGTGCGAGTTAACCGTTGCCGATGCCTTGACTTCAATGCCAGCAATCATACCATCGTCTCGCTCCAACACCAAGTCCACTTCACACATTTGCTGATTCCGAAAATGATAAGTAGATAGCTGTAAGTCTGTACCGGTAATCAGTTTAAGGACTTCCGAGTACACGAAACTCTCAAGTAGTGCACCATATTCGACACGATTGGTCTTAATTCGTTCGAAATTCAACCCGCGAACCGCGGCAAGCAGACAGGAGTCAAGAAAATGTATTTTGGGAGTCTTAACAATGCGTTTCAGCACATTCGTATGCCATGGTTGCAATGTCGAAACCAAGAATACTTGTTCCAGCAGTGTTGTATAGCGCTGCCCCGTCTTATAGCTGACACCAATACCAGAGCCTAACTTAGAATAGTTGGCCAACTGTCCTGAATGCTGAGCCAGTATCCTGACAAATTTTGGAAGATCAGCTATCTTCTCAACAGTTCCGACATCACTCAAGTCTCGGGATAAGATCGAAGACAGATAAGACCACACCCAAGCCTGTCGCCTGCGCTCGCTATCCCGCACGATAGCTTCTGGATACCCTCCAAGCAGCACAAGTCGGACAAGATCATCGCCAACTATAGAGGGACCATTCAGTGCATGATTACCGTCAAACAGGCGTTCCAGAAATGTCGGAGTAATATTTTCTATTTCGGCACGAGCCAAGGGCAACATTTGAATGATTTCGATTCTTCCAGCCAGACTGTCTGTTACTCTTGGGAGGGTCATTACATTCGCGGAACCGGTCAATAAGAACCTTCCTGGTCGATAATCTTCATCAACTGACTTTTTGATTGCTAGTAGCAATTCAGGAACTCTTTGAATTTCGTCGATGGTGGCTATGTCCAATCCACGGACAAAACCAACCGGGTCGAACTTGGCTGCGTTGAAAGCTATCTGATCGTCCAGAGTTACATAGGTTCGGCGCTCTTCTTCCAGCTTACGTACTAAAGTCGTCTTGCCAGCTCTACGCGGCCCGGTAACCAAAACCACTGGTGTATCCGAAAGTGCTTCGTTTATTTTTCGTTCTACGAAACGCTCATACATTTCGATGGTTGCTTATGACAATTAGAATTATTTATAATGACAATTAGAATTATAAGACATGACCAATAGATTAATAATTGATGATAATTGGTAGAATAATCCGTTTTAAGTGAAATCATGTTCATATTTACTCTAAGTAAAACAATATGATATCTATCAATCGCAAAAGTCTTATATAAAATCCTCCCAAATTGCAGGTTTGAAATTGCGAAGCGATGACTAAAACAGGTTGCGGTCTTAATTTCCGGTTTTGTCTATGGGGGACATTTGTATCGGTGTCCGAGCCATGATGAATTTCGCGCACAGGCTCCTTATCTAACTCGCGGCTTACATGCTGCCGAAATGATTCAATCCGCTGCAGCCGTTGAAGAGCCGAATTATGAAAGAATTATCGGGTTTGGTAAGTTAGCTGATACTCAGCTAAGTCTGGAACAGGGGTTTGTATTGCGGAAGTGCCCTAGTCTGAAGTTCTGACCCTTAGGGTATATTATCCCATCTTTAAATCAAGCGCTTAGCGCATGAATCATTCTGTTCGAAATTAGCGTTTAGTGCCTACAAATCCACTTTGGTGCGCAATTGTTCGATTTCATCAAGCATCGCGAGTGCTTTTTCCTGCCATGCGCTGGCTCGGGTAACCACGTCAAATTCCACATCGCCGCCGGCAGCGCTGCACTGATTCCAGGCAATCGTCTGAAGATTCTCCATCACCGTGTCAAAACTGTGTGCCGCGGTGCCGTCAGGCAAGGTTTTTGTGGCAGCTTTCCGCAATGCCTCATCAGAACGGACTGCCGCCGCCACCGGGTCGCGGGTCTGCGCATCGGCTCGAAGCCGCTCATCCGCAAAAGTCAGCGGCCGCCACGCTTCGCACATATGCCAGGAAACATAGTAGGCAAGCATGCAGATGAACAGATGCGCCCGCACCCGGTCAGCCAGGCGGTGATGAATCGGCCGCACCTGAAGATGCATCGTCTTGATGGTGCGAAACGCCCGTTCAACCTGACACAGCGACTTGTATCCGCGTACGCACTCCGGTGCGCTCATCTCCGCGTTTGACACCGATGTGCGAATGACGTAGATGCCATCGAGATTGGCTTCCGCTTCAATCTTCTGATGGTTTCGACGAAAACCAAACGATTCATCGCCAATCTCGCAGATGAAGTGTTTTTTCATCCTGTAGCGGTTGATCTGCTCACCGACCTTCAAGCCGATCTGATCGGCGCCTTGAAGCCGTTTTTCCTCAACCGCCTGACGAATCTGCTGCAGCTGTGCCTCGGTTGCCGCAAGCAGCGACTCACGCTTGTGCGCGCGGCGTTCCGCAAGCGCCCGATTGCGACACACCACCAGCCGCTCATCTGGATACTGCGGATGCTGCAGTTCAATCAGGCTTTCGGTGTCTTCAGCGTCAATGACACCGTCTCGCATCAGTTTTCGGATCGTCTGCGCCTTCAGCGCAGTTATCCAGGCAAAGTCAGGATACTGTCTGAGCGCTTCAATCTGGGCCCGGGCAATCATGCCGCGGTCGCCCATCAGCACAACCTTGGAAAGCGAAAAGCGCTGGTGCAGACGTCTCAGCTCAGCAGTGACGGTGGCCGTGTCAGCCACATTGCCCGGATGCACCGAGATCGAGACCGGCCGCCCGTAACGGTCGCACAGCAGTCCATAGTTGACCTGCATCTTTCCGCGCTTGCGGTCGCGGCTGTAACCGAAACGCGCAAGCGCACAGCAGCTGCCTTCAAAATAACTGGAACTCAAATCATACAGCACCAGATCGCCGGCTTCCAGCAGCCTTTTCGCGAGCTTTCCCTGGATGCGGTTTTTCCGGTCCATCAGCCAGTCCATCGCCGCATACAGTTCATCGACCTCGGCGTCGCTGACTGCAAAGCGCTCGCCGATCGTGGTGGTGTTCCACCACCTGACGGTCGCCAGCTTGGTGTTCGGACGAATGATTCTTGCTGCGATCATCGCGAGCACAAGGTCGCGCTCGCGCGAGGCGGTCGAACTGACAAGCTGTGGCAGCTCCAGCATCTCGAACGCTTTTTCCACCGCCATGACCGGTCCATGGATGCGGCTTTCGGTGATGCTGAACGCTTCGCTGGGCTCGATCAGCGCTTTGCCGGCGAGATGGGCTTTGAGAAGCGCAACGCCTGAATCGCCGAGGCGGGTCAGATTGGCGATGGTGTTTTTCTGTCGTTTTCCGTTTTCGTCGATGTAGGTTTCCCGCAGCAGGTGGCAGCGGTGTGTTTTGCCTTTGTAGACAGAGGTGGTGGTGGAAATGTGCAAGGGATCTTTTTAGTGCCTATGAAATAATTGCTTATTGTAGCAGACATCTGCAGGTGATGTGCAGACAATTCGAGAATTAAAGCCGTTTTGAACCATGATGCAGACGGTAGACATGCATCATAAATTCATATTTAGTGCCTACTATATCAAAAAGTCAGGCAGGGACTCTTAAAAGATGTGCGTTTGAAATCCGACACTTGCGACGGAAAAAAGCAATAATTGGGAGCAGAACTTCAGCCTAGTCTTGTCGCACTGTTGTGATGTAGGGCCTACCCTATCGGACCAATAATTCGGTTAGCCATGCAACTGAGACCATGTACTCTCGAGGCATTGTCGGTTCTGCGTATTGACCGAAATGACTAATCGTCCTCTTTGGTAATTACCCGAAGTGGGGTTTCAGTTGGTAGATTAACGGTTGTTGTCGGAAATGCAATTTCAGCACCGTGTGAGGTGATGATATCCATCGCTTTCACCAGCACATCCTGCTTGACAGCTTGGAATTCGGCCCATGCTGTTGTCCGAGTGAAACAGTAAATGAATATATCGAGAGAGGACGCGGCGAACCGATCGAAATTAACCATGATAGAGTTGCTTTGGTCAATTTCAGGATGATTCTCTACCATATCTCTGATGTCTGAAACAATAGCCTCAAGTTGAGCAGAGTCGTCGTACCGGATTCCCACATATTCATAGATTCGTCGATTTATCTGCCGGGTGTGATTGCGTACAGAGATGGTGGCAAATGCAGCATTTGGAACGTAGAGCGTACGCGTATCGAAGCGTTGAATGATCGTTTGACGCCAGCCAATTTCTAAGACAGTCCCTTCAATTTCTCTATCTGGAGAAGTAATGGTGTCTCCAACCTGGAAAGGTTTATCCAGAAAAAGCATGATTGCTCCGAAGTAATTGGCTACCAGTTCACGAGCAGCAAATCCTATGGCAATTCCGCCGACGCCGCCGAATGCCACGATTCCGGCTATGCTCAAGCCTAGACTTTGCATGGCGACCAGTGCACCTAGAACAACAGCTGATGCTCGCAAAATCTTGCCGACGAATTCAACCGTCGTTCGATCGTAACTCGAATTTTCAGCGACTTTTTTCTCAATATAGTGGCGCTCATAAAAACGACCGAGTTTCATCAGAAACCAGGTCAGTGTTGCGATGACCGCGACAATTCTAAGCGTAGGAATCGAATCAAAAATCGGGGTTTGATATTCAGCTCGAACAAGATCAAGTGAGAAAGAGACACCAGCAATCCATATGATTAAAGCAGCAGGTTGACGAAGCGCCTCGACAATCGAAGTACTCCAAATATTTTCGATTGTCGAGAGTTTTCGTTCGACACCATTGAGGATCACATGGCGGATGCGACTGGCAATCAACGTGATGACCAGCACAATAATGATCTGCACCCAAATTTGGGTTACCCAGTTTGAGATGACTGAGAGGGTGTTATCCATGATCAGCTGAGAGGGTTGAGTGGAGGTTTCAGACTAAACAATCTTGATTAGGCAATCAAGCAATGCATCAGGTTTTTCGGACATGATGGTGTGTCCCGTTTTTTCAAGTACAACGGTTGTCGAATCTGTCATTTGCGCGGCCAGAGCTTTGGCTGCTTTTGCAGGTGTCAGCATGTCATGTTGTCCTAATATCAGCATTGTAGGACATTTCACCTGGCGGGCTGTTTCCATACCGATTGTGTAATTGTTGCAAGCCAAAAGATCATTGTGCAGGACACCAATACCGCCTCGCTCAAAAAGACGAATAAGCCCACCGATCATCCACATACCGGGCGTTTCATTGCCGCCAAAATGGGCACCAGGACTATGTCCCCAGGCTGTTAGCATTTCAATCGCCTCATGTACATTATTCTTGGCGGCATCCAACAACTGGTCGGTGACTGGCATTGGAACTGCGGTGCCAACCAGCACCAGGGCTCGAATTCGATCGCGGTAGCGTCCAGCACAATCCAAAGTTATCAGTGAACCCATGCTGTGACCGACCAGTGCTGTCTCATCAATTCCTGTTGCATCCAGAAAATCAATCAGCCAGTCGGCATAACCTGAAATTTCGGGCTGGCAATCACCTTCTGAGAGGCCATGCCCTGGCAGATCGATAGCCAGCACGTTGTAGCCGCGCCGTGCAAAATGCCGCGCCGGCAAAGTCCAAACTGTGTGATCTAACGAGGCGCCGTGCACAAAAAGTACGGTCGGACGCTCCGGGTTAATTTCGCGACCGCCAGTAAATGCATAGACCGACGAGTTGTTCACCTGAACCTGCATGACCGAATCAATACTTGTGTGATCTGGTTGCTGTCAATCAAAGATTGCGCTGGGAAGCTTTGAGGCCCGCGTTCAAATCAGAGATCAGGTCATCGGGGTCTTCAAGTCCGACTGAAAGGCGCACCAGGCCTTCCGATATGCCTGCCGCCTCCAGAGCTTGCGCATCCATTCGATGGTGAGTTGTGGAAGCGGGTTGAATGACGAGCGACTTTGCATCACCAACATTAGCGAGATGGGAAAAGAGTTTCAGTTTTGAAATCAATTGATGCCCCGCCTGACGGCCACCTTTGACACCGAATGCAAAGACTGCTCCGGCTCCTTTTGGGAGCAGTCGTTTAGCGAGTTCATAGTCCGGGTGTTCCGGAAGTTCGGGATAGCTCACCCAGTCAACAGCCGAATGTGAAGTCAAAAATTCAACAATTTTTCGGGTGTTTGAAACATGTTTCTCCATCCTGAGCGGCAGAGTTTCAAGGCCCTGCAATACGTAAAAGGCGGTGGTAGCACTCATGCAAGCACCGAAATCTCTTGCACCTTCCTTGCGCGCTCTTGTGATGTAGGCAGCAGGCCCAAATTCTTCAGCAAAATTGAGTCCGTGAAACCCGTCATAGGGTTCAGTCAATGTGGGGAATTTTCCTGACCTAATCCAATCAAATTTACCGCCGTCAACCAGCAGTCCTCCGATCACCACGCCATGGCCACTCAAAAACTTTGTGGCAGAATGGAACACAATATCAGCACCTAAATCAAATGGCTTGCAAAGATATGGCGTGGTAAATGTGGAGTCAATTAAGAGCGGAATTCCATGCTCATGTGCAATTTCAGAAACTTTTTCAACATCTAGAATTTCACAGCCGGGATTACCGACAACTTCCCCAAAGATCAGGTGTGTGTTAGGTCGAATGGCATCGCGGATTGCATCAACATCCCGCGGGTGAACAAATGTCGTTTCGATGCCAAAACGCGGCATGGTATAACTCAACAGATTGTGTGAGCCTCCGTAAATTGATTGAGAGGACACGACATGAGAGCCCGAAGAAAGAATGGTTGCCAGCGCAAGGTGAAATGCAGCCTGACCACTCGCTGTCGCAATCGCGCCGACACCTCCTTCCAAAGCGCAGATGCGTTCCTCCAAAACTGCATTGGTGGGATTGGAAACGCGTGAGTAAACGTGTCCGGTACGTTCGATATTGAACACCGAGGCTGCGTGGTCGGCATCCTGAAATACATAGGAAGCAGTCTGATAGATGGGTGTAGCTCGTGCCCGGGTTGCAGAATCTGGATGCTGTCCGGCATGAAGGGACAGCGTATCGAACTTCATGAACTTATTTGTCATGGTCTACCGGAATTCAGTCAATATGAGATTACATTCAAATGTGGCAGAATCGCCACTCCATAGGGGGTATTGATTCGAATTGTGAATTTTAGCGTATGGTGCGTGTCGGGGAGTAGTTTGTCGCCATGACTCATCACTGACTCGTCTAGCGTTACTAATTTCTTAGTCCGACTTACTATAATTTGTCTCATCGTAGCGCAATTGACCGCACCTTTTGTCTCTCGCCGTCAGGCTTCGTAATTGTTCGTTGATGACGGGTTGGTATTATTCCCGGCTTACATGTCAGCGAAAAAGTTGCCTCTTTTCAACCAGACACGAGTTTATGGATACCAATAAACCCCAATTCAACTGGGTTCATCCACTTGTTATTGTGACTTGCGCCTGTCTGATCATTCTTGTCGGGTTCGGCATTCGTTCCACAATGGGTGTGTTTCTTGTCCCAATTACCGAGCAGTATGACTGGGGACGAAGTATCTTTGCGTTCGCAGCTGCGGTTCAGAACATTGTTTGGGGTTTTTCCCAACCTTTATTTGGAGCAATTGCAGACCGGTACGGTTCAGGTCGGGTGATAGTGGTTGGCGGTCTATGTTATGTGGCCGGCTTGGGGCTGATGATTTTCGCTTCGACTCCACTCGGATTCTATTTCTCGAATGGCGCATTGATCGGTTTCGGCCTTTCAGGCACTACCTTTGCCATAGTTCTTGCAGTGGTTTCCCGTTCCGTTCAAGAACGACATCGATCATTGGCATTGGGAATCGTCTCCGCGGCCGGTTCAATCGGTCAGTTTCTGCTGGTACCCATTAGCAACATGCTGATTTTGAACTATGGCTGGCAGCATACACTGTTTCTATTGGCCTGTCTTGTCCTGGCAGTGCTTTCCCTGTCTTTTTTTCTTTCAGGAAAACCAGAAGTTTCGGGGCCGGATCAAACACTGCGAGAAGCTATAACTCAGGCATCCAGACATTCTGGATATGTCTATCTGACAGCGGGATTTTTTGTCTGCGGATTTCAGGTCACATTCATTGGTATTCACCTTCCGGCTTACCTGACAGATGTTGGTCTATCTGCCAATATCGGAGCGTGGGCGTTATCGCTTGTCGGTCTTTTCAATCTGTTTGGCACACTGATTGCGGGCTACCTGGGAGGAAAGACAACCAAGAAAAACATTTTGAGTTTCATATATTTTGGACGTGCCGTAGTCATCTCCATTTTCGTGTTGCTGCCGCCATCACCGGCTGGCGCGTTAATATTTGCTTCAGCGATGGGTATACTTTGGCTCGCAACTGTTCCACTGACATCGGGTATCGTTGGTCAGGTTTTTGGGCCACGCTACATGGGAACCTTATTCGGTTTTGTTTTTCTTAGTCACCAAGTGGGAAGTTTCCTTGGTGTTTGGCTTGGTGGCGCGCTGTTTGATGCCACTCAATCCTATGATTTGGTCTGGTGGATTTGTGTTGCACTGGGTGTCATCGCAGCAATTCTTCACTGGCCAATTGACGAACGACCCATATGGAAAGTACAAAAGCCAATTTCGCAGTCGGTTTGACAATTAATCAACATTCATTCAATTGAGGAAAAGCGTGAGCATTCGAGAAATTAACTCAGTTACTGTTTTAGGTGCTGGTACGATGGGAAGCGGCATTGCGGCGGCTTGTGCATCTGCCGGTTGTAAGACCAACCTTCTGGACATCTCTCAGGAATTGGCCGATCGAGGCAAGGGGAATATGCTGGTGGGCCGTGCACCCATGCTAGATGATCCCGGTGCAGCGGATCTCATCACAACTGGTAACTTTGATGAATCCCTTAAACTCGCTGCCGAGTCTGACTGGATCTGCGAAGCAATTGTTGAAGACCTTGAAGCGAAGCGCAACATGTTTACCCGTATTGAGTCGATCAGAAAAGACAACTCAATCGTCACAACGAATACTTCAGGCATTCCACTTCATTCAATCTGTGAAGGCATGTCGGAGCGGTTCCGAAAAGATGTCGCGGTAACGCATTTCTTTAATCCAGTTAAAGTCATGCGGCTGCTTGAAGTTGTACCGAGTGAGGATACGGAGTCCGATGTGATTGATTCATTGGCGGTATTCGCTAGAAATCAGTTGGGCAAAGGAGTGGTGTATGCCAAGGACACCGTCAATTTCATTGGCAATCGGATCGGATGTTTTTGGATGCTGGCTGGTTTTCATAAAGGTCGCGAAGCCCGTCAGAATGGAGTTTCAGTTGAGCGGATTGATGCACTTATGTCAACCGCACTCGGTATTCCATCAACCGGCCTGTATGGACTGATCGATCTGGTTGGTTTGGATGTCATGCACCTAGTTGCCGCCAACCTTGACAACAATCTTCCTGCGGATGATACTGGGCGGAAATACCTCGCTTTCCCGCCAGAAGAGCGAGCGATGTTCGACTCAGGGCAGTTGGGCCGAAAAACTGGCGGTGGGTTCTATCGAATGCTGAAAAACGAAGATGGCAGTCGATTGAAACAGATGTATGATCCAGCAAGCGGGGGCTGGAATGATGCTGCCGGAACATCGGTTGATCAGGACGCTGCGGTACTGATGTTCAACTCTGATGCTGAAGGCAATTTTGTGTGGCACCTGGTATCTGAGACGCTTTGCTATGCTGCTGACCTAGTGCCGGAAATTTCAAACGATATTGTTAATGTTGACCGAGCAATGCGCTGGGGGTTCAACTGGAAAATGGGTCCATTTGAATTGCTTGATTACTTTGGTCCGGACAATGTGGTTGAACGACTGCAGAGTGAGGGTCGTAGAGTACCCAATATGCTTAATATTTTGCACTCAAGTGGTCACTCTACATTTTATTCTGGGTCAGGTAGCCAATTTCTGACAGTGGATGGCACACTGCAGGATGTCCCCGAAGAGTGAAAAACCCGAGTTATTCAGAAATTTTTGCGGTTTTTAAAGGGGAATTATATAGCAGAGTGGCGAAACTTCGTATAGATTAAATTGTTTCAACCACTTAATCGCTCGCATCAACATATTTAGGTCGTCTCTTAGAGTTCCTATTCCTGTATTGCAGCTGTTGCAGATTTATCCTCGTATTTGGTCTGTTCTGTGGCGCAACGATTGACCGAACAGTGCGCTATTGAAACATTCCTTATGCTGCGGATTTAAACTTATCAAAACGTTGTGCTAGTCGATCTCGGGAAGGATAATTTTCTCTGCGTCTGGGAAGGATAATTTTGTTACCGTTGAGTTGCTTCAGAGATTCAAGCATAGGGCCATCGTTTTGTTGGAGAAATTGTTCCGACACATGCATGCAGTAATCTGCATCAATTCCAATCAGGTTTTGATCGAAGGCGGCGTGGTGGGTTTTCGAGAGGAGCAGACCGTTCGAAACAATGGGCTGACCTAACATTTCGTCTGTGTCAGGAACAATGTGCGCAGCATCCAGAAGTTGTGGAACAGCCAATCTTGTAATGGCACATTGACTGCTGTAGGCTTTGATTAGAACGTCTCGAAAAGAAGCTTGGTGAAGTCTTTGTTTATGTATGCGCATCGCATAGCGACGTTCGCCCGCTTCAGGAAATACAATAACAGAGTGCTGGTTGGGAACAGCGAATTCCAGTCTGACCTTAAGTGTTCGTGGGTCCCAGTCAGTAATAAAGGTTGGAAAAATTGGAATGTAGTGACTCCGATTAAATCCTAGAAAATAGATGATTGGAATCTTGTTTCTATATACCTCTCGAAGATGAAGATTCTGTCGTGCGTTTGGGTCGGTACCCATGAAAGAATAGTCAACAGAGTTACTCCCTGCGTAAAACTGTGCACACGCTTGCGTTTGATCATCATAATAAGCGCGCCTCCGAGGGTAAACGGTTCTAATTGAAAGCAGATGACGCATCTGCTTTGGTTTATGAATTCCTTGACCAGGGTTGACAAGGGCTATCCGCTCTCCTTTGTATGAGAAACCTGCCAGAATCAACTGAGATGTCAGGCATCCATGAGTCTCAAACAAAGTCTGCACATGATTGAAGGCTTCTCTACGCATGAGTTCATCTTCGACGCTAGAATCGTTGTTGAAGGCAATTTCTCGTTGAATCATGCTTGAATAAAGATTGTGAATGTAGTCAAAGTAAGAATCAGATTGTAGCAACACATTGGCTAAAACGCCACACAATTCATAATCACCACATATTAGATTGAATTTTGATTTATGTTATCATATGATATGAAAAAGGATTGCAAATGAGGGAGCGCAGGTATGCTAATCCTTTCGTGCGATTCATTATTTTGGATTTGTTGAAACAAGGTCAGGTTTTCACGGAGTTTACATCAGAACGTCCTACAAAATGGCATCCTGACAATGTTGAGAATCCTGAAACCGGAGCGGTGTTTTCGCCTACAGAATGCTGGGAATTTATCAAAGAGCTTGTTAGAAGGGGACATCCGATTGAAGAGATTGTTCTGGACCATCCAGAAGGTGCAACTGGCTACGTGATGATCGTGCCAGGGGATTCGGTCAATCGCGATATTTACATCAAACTTGAAATTGCCAATGGAAGGATGGGTTTGATTGGTCGCAGTTTTCACTATTCAACGAATTGATTGGAATCTTACTTATGAAGAATACCGACAAGAAACCAAAAAATTGGACTATTGCCCGAAATAAACAATGTGCATTGTGCGGTTCTGACAAAGTTCAAACCAGACATGAAACTAAGTTTTTCAACTATGGAACTTTGGAAAAGCAAACAGAATTGCACGCCGAGGTACCTGTATATAAATGCACAGAGTGTAACTTCATGTATACGGACCATGAAGGTGACCGGTTGTGTCACGATGCTATTTGCAAATTTTTACAGGTGTTCACACCAAACGAAGTACGCACATTGAGAAAAAGTGCAGGCTTGACTATAAAAGAATTCTCAAAAACCACTGGAATTGGTCAGGCTTCAATCAGCAGATGGGAAAACGGTACATTGATACAAAACAAAGCGATGGACTTTTATCTTCGCTTGCTCAGAGTATTAAATAATTTACAAGCTATTCGTAATCGAATTGACAACACGAACAAACCTGTAGTCAATATCACAGACAAAATTCCGAATTTCGAACCGGTCCCCATTGCACGATTACACTACCAATCAATTGATTGGTTGCAATCTGAACAAAAGACATTTGCGCCCCAAAAAATAAAGACTGTTGGAGGTCATAAAATCATGACACCCAAAGAAGTTCGTCAAATTCGACTGAATCTGAATCAAACGATCCGTGAATTTTCCAAAATTACAGGTATTGGGGCAGCTTCGCTATGCAGATGGGAGCAGGGAAGTCACATTCAAAACAGAGCCATGGATAACTATCTATTTTTACTGAGTTTACCTAACAATTTCAAGTTTCTAGTGAATACATACAAAGAAACTTCTCTGACGAATCAGAAAAATGAGCGATTGTCAGAATGAATTGATGAGCTAGTCCAGGAAATTTTGGCACGACGAACTTAAACAACCCATGAATATCCGAGAACCTTATCCAAATATTTCAGCATTTTTGGTGCATGGGTGTATCCGCATTCTGTCAGCAGCAACGATAACCACTTTTCTTACAATTGCTTTCCCTGACTTCGGTGAAAATGTTTTGCAGACCCAACCGATTCACAGTTAATCCAACTCGGACACATAGTGTGTATGCAGCACTGTGCGGTTTGTCATGGTGTGAATTCAGAAGGTCAACCGAACTGGAGAGTCATGAAACCCGACGGCAAACTACCTGCTCCTTTGCATGATACATCCGGTCAAACGTGGCATCATTCCGATGAAGTGTTATTCATCCTTACAATAGGGCGAGCAAAGCGACTTCGATTCATCGGAACAGATGAAAGCAGGCTAATTCGTGATACCTTTTTGTGCCATAGCATCAGTAGGATGTGGATGCGATCAGCGATTGATTTGGAGCAAGGCTGAAGAAAGCTATTATACCCAGTAGCTCAATCCAGTCATTACTTTCGACATGACGCGCATAGCACCCTTGACTGGCTTTGGCAGTGGAATAGCGCCTGCCTGCTCTGCGGTCTTTGCATGCGCTAGTTCATCTTCTCGCATTTGAGAGAGGATGCTTCGGCTGTTGCTGTCTGGAATGGGCAGTCGATCCAAATGTCGATCCAGATGTTCGACGACCTGATATTCGGTTTCTGCCAGAAAAGCCGCACTGACCCTATCACCCAAAAGGCCTGCAAATGCACCGATCGCATAAGAACCCGTGTAAAACAAAGGATTCAGTCGGCTGGTTTTACCATTCATTTGCTCGATTCGATCCGCACACCAGGAAAGGTGATCATTTTCCTCTTTGGCAGCCTGTTGAAACGTGATGCGCAATTCAGCGGATCGTGCAGTTAATGACTGCCCCTGATACAGTGCCTGAGCACAGACTTCGCCAGTGTGATTGACCCGCATCAGCCGAACCGACTCCTTTTGTTCGGTGGGATTCAAATATTCTGTTCTCATATCGGCCGCGGGAGACGGTCGAGACGCCTGTGGTTTTGTGCCAAGCGTTTGCAGCATGCCGTCAGCATGTCCGATTAACCGATCGGTCAGTGTATATCTTCGCTGCATGTCTCCAATTCATCCGTTGGTGGCGCAGACCGGAATGATACCTCAAGGATATAATAATTTTGCCCCTGCCACCCATGCATTTGGATAAAAAATGGTTGCTGCAACAGAAATAATCGACTCTTCAGAGCAACTCGCTACCGAACTGGTCTCTATTGTTGGTGCAGATGCAGTTCTGACTGAAACCGAAACGCTCAGGCCATTCGAGTGTGATGGTTTGACAGCCTACCGTGAACTTCCGCTTATGGTTGTGCTGCCATCCAGCATATCGCAGGTTCAGGATGTGATGAAAGCCTGCTCGAATCGAAAGGTGCCGGTCGTAACCCGTGGTGCTGGCACTGGGTTATCGGGCGGCGCACTACCTTTACCAAATGGAGTTCTGCTCAGCCTGACGCGAATGAACGACATCCTCGAAGTTGACGTCGCTGCTAGAACTGCAAGGGTTCAGCCCGGCGTTACGAACCTCTCGATTTCCGATGCGGTACGCCACTTGGGATTTTATTATGCGCCCGATCCCTCATCTCAGATCGCCTGTTCAATTGGTGGTAATGTTGCTGAAAATTCCGGTGGTGTTCACTGCCTGAAATACGGCTTGACTGTCCACAACATTTTGCAGTTGAAAGTGGTGACTGTCGATGGGCAATTGATGACTGTCGGCAGCGAAGGCTTGGATTCACCCGGTTTTGACTTGCTCGCACTGATGACAGGGTCCGAAGGCATGCTCGGTGTAGTCGTTGAAGTTCTGGTCAAACTGTTACCCATCCCTCCGGTAGCCCAGGTTGTAATGGCTGCGTTTGACAGGGTGGAGAATGCAGGAGATGCGGTTGCGGCCGTCATTGGTGCTGGAATTTTGCCGGCTGGACTTGAAATGATGGACAACTATGCGATCTCCGCAGTCGAAGACTTTGTACATGCAGGCTATCCGGTTGATGCTGCAGCTATTCTGCTTTGTGAGTTGGACGGGACGGCAGAAGAAGTGGCAGATCAAATTGGTGAAGTCGAAGAAATTTTTCGTACACAAGGTGCGATGGGTACTTGGGTAGCCGAGGATGCAGAGACTCGCGATCGATTCTGGTCCGGTCGCAAGGCCGCATTTCCGGCTGTTGGTCGAATTTCTCCTGACTATTACTGCATAGACGGAACCATACCGCGGCGCGAACTCGGTCGGGTGCTGGTTAGAACAGCTGAACTTTCAAAGGAATTTGGACTGCGCGTGGCAAATGTATTTCACGCAGGGGACGGAAATCTTCACCCGTTAATTCTGTATGATGCAAACAACGAGGGTGAACTTGAAAAAACTGAAGAGCTAGGCAATCAAATTCTCGAACTTTGCGTTGAAGTCGGTGGCACTGTTACGGGTGAACACGGCGTTGGCGTTGAGAAGCTGCGACCGATGTGTCTGCAGTTTGAAGATGCGGTGCTTGAGCAATTTCATCAGGTCAAGGCGGCGTTAGACCCCGATACGCTTCTGAATCCTGGTAAAGCAGTACCCACATTGGCACGTTGTGCGGAATTTGGCGCTATGCATGTTCACAAGGGCAATCTACCGCATAGTAATCTTGAGAGATTTTGACGTGGTAGGAACCGATGTTTCTGGCGAGCTGGTAAAAGCGGTTAAAGCAGCTTACCAAAACTCAGAGAAACTGCGGATTCGAGGTGGTGGAACGAAGTCTTTCTATGGCAACCCCGTCATTGGAACAACGCTTGATGTCAGTGAACACACCGGGATTACCTCATATGAACCGTCAGAGTTGGTCATCACAGCAAGAGCGGGGACACGGTTATCCGAGATCGAAAAAGTTGTGGCTGAGGAGCGGCAAATTCTTGCGTTTGAGCCACCATGGTTTGGAGAAGATGCAACACTGGGCGGAACAATCGCTTGTGGATTTTCCGGTCCTAGGAGACCATTTGCGGGTTCTGCCCGAGACTTTGTTTTGGGCATCAACTGCATTAACGGCAAGGGAGAATACTTGTCTTTTGGCGGACAGGTGATCAAGAACGTTGCCGGCTACGATGTATCTCGCCTGATGGTCGGTGCGCTTGGCGCTCTAGGTGTCATTTGTGAAGCCTCACTGAAAGTCTTGCCCCAGCCGGAGGTAGAGACGACACGGGTGCTTGAACTCGATAAACGTGCGGCTCATGTCGAAATGGTGCGCCTGATGGGACTGCCGATGCCAATTTCGGGTCTAAGTCACTGCGCAGGCTTACTTAGGATTCGATTTTCAGGGACGGAAAACGGAGTTCGCGCAGCCACCTCTGAATTGGGTGGTGAAACGGACCGGGATGGTGCAGAATATTGGCAACAGCTGAAGGAGCATCAGCTCAATTTCTTTAACCGCAATCAATCTCTCTGGAGAGTGTCGGTTAGTGCGACCGCCCCTTCTTTGGAATTGGGTGGCGAATGTTTGTTGGACTGGGGTGGTGCACTGCGCTGGATTTATAACGACAGCAGCCCAGAATCGATGTTTGATGCGGCGCGAAGAGTTGGGGGTCACGCCACAATGTTCAAACCGGATTCAGATTGGCCAACCGGTCGTTTCGCCCCGATTGCAGAACCCGCAATGGGCATTCACACAAGATTGAAATCAGCATTTGATCCGAAAGGAATTTTGAACCCTGGAATTCTGTATGGGAACTGCTGAAACCCGACGCCTTCGACTGATTCTATGCAAACGCACTTGACAGACGCCATTTTAAATACCCCACAGGGGCAGGAAGCAGAAGCCATTCTTCGAAAATGCGTGCACTGTGGATTCTGCACAGCAACCTGTCCGACTTATCTGTTATTGGGCAATGAGCTTGACAGCCCGCGCGGGCGAATTTATCTGATGAAGCAGGTACTGGAGGGAGAGCAGGCCACTGAGCGAACGCAACTTCATCTGGACCGTTGTCTGACCTGTCGGGCATGTGAAACAACCTGTCCCTCAGGTGTAGAGTATGGGAAACTGTTGGATATCGGACGCGAGTTAGTTGATCATGAGGTCAATCGTAAATTTGTTGACCGGATGATGCGAGCGATGCTTCAACTGGTAGTACCCAATGTCACTCTGATGAAGGTGATGATGTTTTTTGCGTGCTTGAGCCGCCCCGTACTTCCGGCAAGCCTTAGAACGAAAATTCCTTCTAAAGAGCCGGTCGGACGATGGCCTGCAACAACTCACTCACGCAGAATGATCATTCACCAGGGCTGCGTCCAGCGAGTGACCAAACCGGAAATTAACGTAGCCGCAGCGCGTTATCTGGATGCGAACTCGATCAGTGCCATTCGAACGAACGATGCCTGCTGCGGTGCCTTGGGGCTCCATTTGGGGAATCGAGAGTTTTTTGAGCGATATGCCAGAAAAAATATTGATGCCTGGTGGCCGCAAATTGAATCTGGCGCTGAAGCGATTGTTTCAACCGCGAGTGGTTGTGGCGTGACGATCAAGGATTACGGTGATTTACTGAAACGCGATCCAGAGTATGCTGAAAAGGCAAGGCGCGTATCCGAGTTGACTTTAGACCTTTCGGAGGTTTCGGTTGAAGCGGCTGTACCTTCCGAAAGGAAACGGTTTGGAAAAGTCGCATTCCAGTCTCCCTGCACCCTGCAGCATGGACAGAAAAATGTCAATACAGTTGAAAAAATTCTGAATCAGCATGGGGTGGAAACAACGCACGTTGCCAATAGTCATCTTTGCTGCGGTTCGGCTGGCGTCTATTCTTTGATGCAGCAGGAAATCTCACAACAACTGTTGAACAACAAACTCACTGCGCTAAATGATGGCCAGCCAGAGTGCATAGCAACCGCCAATATTGGCTGCCTGATGCATTTGGAATCCCAGTCAGAAATACCTGTAAAGCACTGGGTGCAGGTCGTTGCACCGGACTAATAAACAACGGAATACTAAATTGTTTAATACCTTTCGGATGAGGTAGTCATGAAATTCAACCACATCAAATGGACAGACACGTTCTTGAACGATTTTGAATCTGGCCGCAGGTTTTATTCTGAAATTTTCGATTGGCAATACATCGATCAGCACGATGATGGACAATTGGTATATTCACTCGCCTGCCTGAACACAACCGACAAAGCATTGAACTGGGTGCCGGTTGCAGGAGTAGGTCCCTGTAATTTTCCAAAACCTGAGGGTGTCCCCTGGAATTGGGGCGTGTACATTCTAGTACCTAATGTTGAAGAAGCGATTGATCAAGTGACCGCTGCCGGAGGAAGCATTTGCAGGGAGCCGATGGATGTCATGACTGCGGGTCGTATGGGTGTTTGTACGGACTCAAACGGTGCAGTGATTCATTTGTGGCAGCCTCTGGAGCATGGCGGGTCGGAGGTTGGGGACGTTCCCGGTGCGGTCTGCTGGGTTGAATTGGCAAGCACAGATGTGAAAAAGTCAATTGATTTTTATGGCAATGCGTTCGGATGGGAAGCAGAGGACTCCAAGCAAAAAAAGCCGTATTGGCATTTCAAGGATGGCGAATGCTTGGTGGGCGGTTTGCACGATCGAGTCGAACAGACAGGCGGTCAGCAAGTCTGGGTGCCTTATTTTCATGTCGAACAGCTAGACAAAAAGTTGGATACATGTAAACGGTTGGGCGGCGGAGTCGTACATGGTCCAATTCAGGAACCAGGTATTGGTACCTTTGCCATTTTGTCAGATTTGGAAGCTAACTTGTTCGGTGTAGCCTCTTTCGAGTAAATCTGAATCTTTGCTATGTTCATTGATCAGCGAATCGCAACTGGTTCACTTCCAGGACATCCAGGACAATCAGCATGAAGTTTATGACGTACAACATTCAGTTCGGACGCGGGTTGGATGGAGTTTACGACCTGGATCGCATTGCGCATGCTGTGGAAAGCGCTGACGTTATCGCCCTTCAGGAGGTGGAGCGATTTTTTCCTCGATCAGGCAATGTTGATCAGGTCAGGGAACTTACCAAGCGGCTCAAATATCACCACTGGGTCTATGGTGCTGGTGTTGATATTTCTGCGGACGATATACTTCCCGATGGAGAAGTGATCAATCGGCGTCAGCAGTTTGGCAACATGCTGCTTGCGCGAAGTCCAATCATCACCTCCAGAAATCATCTACTACCCAAATTCGCCTCAGTTGGTCCACTCAGTATCCAGAGAAGTGCACTGGAGGGGGTTATCGAATGCAACGGTCATCGGATCAGAGTTTATTCGGTTCACCTTACTCACATTAGTACCGAAGTGAGATTGCAACAGATTGAGAGACTGCTTGATGTTGATCAACGTGCGGTGAGAGAGGGTGGACCCATTGCCGGTAAATCTGCAAATACCGACTTTGCCGGGCAGGCTGATGTATCTACGCTGCCTCGCGAATCAATTTTGATGGGCGACTTTAACTTTACACCAGATTCCGAAGAGTACGCCCGAGTTGTCGGAATCAAATCTGATTATGGTGGACGCGTGATTAATCCGGAGGGCTTTGTCGATGCCTGGAAGGTGGCGGGTAATTCCGAAATGTCTGGAACGACAGCGGAGCGACGAGGGAAAGATGTGCGGATGGACTATTGTTTTGTTCGCTACTCGCTGAGCGATCGAATCAAGTCCGTAAAAATTCATTCGAAAGAAGTGGGGTCCGATCACAAACCG
This sequence comes from Gammaproteobacteria bacterium, assembly GCA_022823625.1. Lineage (GTDB taxonomy): Bacteria > Pseudomonadota > Gammaproteobacteria > Arenicellales > JAJDZL01 > JAJDZL01. Next base: position 32,585 of record JAJEHQ010000004.1, on the reverse strand, counting down.
GTTTCAATGATTATTGAATTATAGTTGACCGCGCTGCTTTTTTTGGATTGCAAACAAAATACAAGTGCTTTTACGCCGTCACTTTAGAATAAATGAAGCAAACTATATCGATCAATGAAACGATCAGTAAATTTTGGTTCTCGATACCCTGCAAGTATCAAATCTAGTAGGAACTCAAAGATTGAAATTATGGTAATGCTTTGAATTTGAATAAGTTACGAGTAATCCAATAGGAGTATAATTTGAATTACTCTACATAGTTACTTTTCAGAGTGAAATCAACCACCTACAAATTGATCATGGACCAATTGTAACACTATGGCGACCCGACGTTTGAATTTGCCTGAAGAGCTGGTTTTAATGCTTTTAAACGAGCAGACCGGTTATTTTTATCAAGTACCCGGCTGGTCCCTAAATTGCGCTGTCATTGGAGCCGCACTCGCAGACCTTTCCCTACAGTCGCGAATTGATACAGACATTGAATCACTTTTTGTATTGGACCCGACAGAAACTGGTGATCCAGTTTTAGATCTTTGTCTGAAGGCAATCTCGAAGGACAAGACTCCTCACAATGCCCGCTACTGGATCGAACGACTCGCTGTCCACGCGGAGGACATAATTGATTCCACGCTTGACCGTCTGGTTAAATTGGAAATTCTGAAGCATCATGAAGGCGAGTTCTGGACGCTGGCTCCCGCGACGTGGCATGGATACTCTCAAGAACATACAGCTAGTCAGTTAATCAAGTCGCGAATTAGCGATGCTATTTTTTCTAACACAATTCCCCTCCCGAGAGACATCATCATTGTCGGCCTTGTTAATTCGTGTGGTTTGTTTCACTTCATCTTTGAAATTGATGAAAAAGCAGAAAAACGAATTGAGCAAATCTGTCAGATGGAACTGATCGGTCGCTCAATTGCTGCTGCTGTTAAAGATTCTATTGCTGTTCCGTTACTGCAGCGTCCCAGTTTCAAGAAAAAAATACCATCCGTTCCACTGCTTAAGATTCTATCGAATCGACACGTTTGGAACGGTAATATACCTGCGATGCTTGCAGATTTCGCCAAAGAGTATGGTTCGGTTTTTCGGATTAACATACCTTTAACTCAGCCAATGACTTTCCTTGCCGGTATCGATATCAACCGCTGGGTTCATCGTAATGGGCGCCAGTACCTGACATCGAAGAAGTTTTATCAAGGTGTGGAAAATGAATACGGCGGTATCGGGGTGCTAGTCAGTCTAGACGGATCCGATCACTTCACTTTGCGTAGAGCTTTGCAGCGAGCCTATTCGGTCAGGAAACTTGAGAGTGAGATGAATTCTGTTTTCGATATGATTCGTAACCACATGAAGAGTCATTGGAAAGTGGGTTCACATGTGCAAGTGTATGAAACTTCACGGAAATTATCTAATGCTCAAATCATGCCACTTCTTACGAGTACGGAAACGAACGATATTTTTGAGGATGTAATGAAGTGGAAGAACGCGGTTCAAATGATCCACATCGTTTTCAATCCACCCAAGTTTGTGACAAGATTGTTGTTCAATACTTCGCGAATGAAACGCGGTCGCAAAGCTGTTGATGATGCTGTCAAAAGAGTTCAGCAGAACCATACGCCTGAACAACGGGTTGGTCAACCTTGGGAACTTGCTGATGAAACACTTTCTTTGTATGCCAGCGATCCGCAATTCTTCCCCGAGGCGAATTTGAGGTTCATGCTCTCGTCGCCGATGCTTGCAAGCCAGTACTTTTCCGATCTCATGGGTTGCGCCATCTACGCCATGGTAACACAACCCGACTTGTATGCAAAAATTCGCAGCGAAGCCGATGCCATTTTTTCCAATGGCGATCCAGACCCAGAGACCTTAGATTTATCGGATTTCGACGTTACTCACCGCTTTGTGCTTGAGTGTCAGCGAATTTACCCTGTCGTCTATTTAATTCCTCGAAACGTGTCAAATTCGTGGTTGGTCGATGACATCGAGTTACCCGTTGGAGAACATGTTTTCATTGTAATGGGGGCCGCACATTTTATGGAAGAGGCGTTCCCAGAACCATTCAAATTTGACATTGACCGTTATCTTCCGCCCACCAACGCGCATCGCAGTACTTCATTTGCTCCAGTTGGACTGGGCACCCATATGTGCCTCGGGGTACGCTGGGTGGTGAAGCATATGGCTGTCAATCTGTTGATGATCGCACATCACTTCAGGCTCGAATTGTCAGATCCGAATTTCAAGTTTAAATTCAACGCCTATTCCTCCCTGTCAGTCAGTAAAAAACTGAAAATTCATATTGCAGAACGATGGAAGGATTTTCCTGCCTGAGTGAAGAGGTTGTCATTCGGTCGAGGCCAAGTCTCAATTTGACAATAAAGAGAGCTTTGACTCTCGAAACCTCACAGTTGCTCTTGAAATGAATCAGGGTGTAGTAATCAGCACTTTTAAAGTGTGCACCTCATCTCCAAATCGAATGTGTAATTTCGATGTAAGCGCGGCGAGATTCTGCAAATTGCGCTTAAGCTTTGCTAGCGTGCGTGATGAGAAGATCCTTTCTTAAAATCACTCAGTTTACCCCTGGTTTTGTCCAAGGTCATTAGCAACGGCGGAAACAGCAATAAATCCGCCACCAGCGCAATTACAACAGTTAGTCCCACCAACACACCGAGTGTCTGATTGGCAGACAGTGCTGACGTTCCAAACACCATGAATCCCAAGGCAAAAATTGCTGTTGTTGTCAATAGCGGACGGCCCACTATTCGAAATACCGGCCGGATAGCATCCTCAGGCGACTTCCCGCTAGCCCGCTCTCTCAGGTATTTTGTCATAAGATGTATCGTATCGTCCACGATGATACCAAAAGCAATTGCTGTAACAACCGAAGCCGATATATCAACCTGTCCGACGACGTATCCCCATACACCCATAGCCATGATGGCTGGAACGAAATTGGGTATCAGGCTAATCAGACCAAACCGGAAACTTCTAAAGACAAATATCAGTAGCAACGAAACTATGGACATCGCAATGATAGTTCCGATCAGCATTCTTTCTATGTTTCGCATAATCGAATATGCACCGACTATCGTAACTCCGGTTGCTCCGGTTGCCATACCTGGAGCATTTTGATGCAGCCAGGATTTCGCACGTTCGTCGAGTTCAATCTTCTCACCAATCGACAAACCTTTAATAACAGCTGTTAAGCGAGTTTTGGAACGTTCGACATCAATGACATTGTTTAGATCGCGTCCAACTGGCAAAGAGAATTCGTAAAGCAGCAAGTATTGCGCGGCAAGTTCAGAATCCTCCGGCAGCTTATAAAAATTGGGGTCGTCACCATGCAGGTTTTCATTCAGCCGCTTAAGAACGTCAGTAAATGACACAACGTAAGAAACTTCCGGCTGCATTCGAAGCCACTGTGCGAAAGCGTCGACATTACGCAGAAACTCAACATCAGTAACACCGCTATCGCGACCTGAATTAAGCGAGTACTCGAATGGCTCCAATGCTGAGAAATTTTCCACTATGAAATCGGTGGACCGTCGAAACTCGTAACTTTCATCTAGAATTTCCAAATGATTTTCGTTGAGCTCGATGCGCGTAATTCCGACAACGAGTACGGCTGTTAAGATGACAAAAGTCCACAACAATCGGGTACTATTGGAAACAACAAATTTTGCCAGATGATCAAAAAAGTATAGTTTTCCTGCTGGTGCAACCCGAGTTCTCATGGGCATAATCGACAACAATGCAGGCAAAAGTGTGACCGAAAATACGAATGCGCACATCGCTCCGAATGCGACGATGTTGCCCATGACTCGAAACGGGGGCATTTCCGAGAAATTCAAGCTGAGAAAACCGATAGCGGTGGTTAGTGAAGTCAGAAATACAGGCCACGCGTTGAGTTGCAAGGAATGAATCGCGGCAGACCTGCGTGACATCCCTGAGCGCATACCATCTGCCATTACCTCAATTACATGAACCGAATGAGCGATGGCAATCGCCATTAATACAAACAACGCTGCACCACTCTCTCCAAACAAAGGCATACCCGTCCAACCAGTAAACCCAAGCGCAGAAAGCAACACGGTCATCAACATGGCAACGATCGCAATCATTCCCCAAATTGATCGAAGTACTATTAACGCGACCAGCAGCATCGTGCCAAACGCAATTGGTGCTAGAACGGCTATATCGTTATTGATCGCGTCACGGACGGCGCGATTAAGAAAGAGATCACCATAGAGGTGATATTCAAATTCCGGATTGCTGGTGCGAGCTTCAACAGCAAGGCCATTTAGAAAGTCGACAACTTCAATTTTTGCTGCTTCTCGATCACTATCGGGAAGTGCAAGACTAATAACAAATCCACCGAGACGACCGTCTCGTGAAATAAAACGACCGGCGATATCCGTCGTATCGAGTGCGATCCTCTGAATTCGCTCCAACTCTTCGTCACTCAGCGAAATCGCATCTTCGAATAGCTGTTCAACGATTAGTTCGTCTTCGAGTCCTTCGCTATGTGAGTAGTTTGCTAAAGAATCGACGCGAACTACATACGGAGTCAGCCAAAGCTGTTCGGTCAACTGTTCGACTGCGGCAAGTGCCTCACGGGTAAAAATGGTTTCAGTCGAGGGTGCGATCACTACAAGTGCGCTATCTGAAAGCGCGAACAGATCCTCCATTTCTTCGAGCTTAACCAAATGCGGATCATCTTTGTTGAAGTGATTTCGAAAATCTACGTCGACAGTAACAATTCGCGTAACTCCCGCAGCGAACACCACCACAATCAGCAACGAAAGAAAAATTGTTAACCAGCGGTATCTGACTACCAAGTTGAAAAATTCATAAACATTCATTTCAAATATTCACTCGATAAATGATTGACACCTACACTTGGTTGCGTGGATAACCTATTGGGAAGAATATTCTAACTGTAGGTTGCAGGTAATATCCGACGAAATCATAAGCATCAGAAACATTGTACTGATCAATTCGCACCAAAGAGAATTGCCAGATGCCCAAATTTGTCAATAAAAAGAAACTGGTGGGCCGTCAGGGATTCGAACCCCGGACCAATTGATTAAGAGTCAACTGCTCTGCCAACTGAGCTAACGGCCCCCACCAACAATCAATCAATGCAGGTTAAAGAGAGAGAACGAAAATTTTTATCCGAACCTGTCAATTACAAAGAAAGGTGTTTGATCTGCAACGTTCCAATGAAAAGCGTCTTGGCAGAGCAACTGACATATTGGTATGGCGAAATTTATCGCTAGCTGCGCCACCAATGGTGGAGTTGGGACAACTTTTTTTGCTAACCTGTCTGCAATTTTAGCAAATTAGATCCGCGGCCCACGTGTTGACGACCGGCACTGGTCCCTAACTGTGGTTATCCAGCTTTCTCCAACTCACACCCGTTACCACCAGCAACCCGACGGGTTTGGTCGGTCTTTTCACATTCGATAATATGCCTACTCCCCCTCAACGACTATTCCAAACATGGACATCATCATTTGCTCCCTGCATTCTTTTCGTCATCAGTTTCACCGCTATCAGAAACTGCCGAAATAGTCTTAGACTTCTTTGGGTCGACGAAACACCAAATTAGTGAAACTAGCCAGCAGATTGCTGCACCGGCCGCGACTAACAGGAACATTCGGATGTTAATTTCAACGAGAGTATTTGATTTTTTCAGAGCCATCCAACCGGCAATGGTATGCCAAAGTGCGATCCCACCGACGAAGTTAATTGAAAGAATTGCAATTCTATGAGAGTGTTTTTTCATTAGCGCAATAAAGATTGGAACATAAAAAATCAACACCACAAATGTATAAAGTGCAATTTGTGAAATGTCCTCAATTCTCATAGAATTCCCACGAATTTATGTTGCTTCGAAATGACTCATGCCGTCTCTGGTAAAGCATTTTACTTTGACCAAACTGACGAATCACACAGGACCTACAACCCCCACGCTGAGTATTACAGGGGAGAATTGACATCACGAACAGTGTTTGTTTCAGTGAACCAATTCGCGTACGAACGATTTAAAGAAATCGAATCCAGTCGTCGGACGGAATACGAATACTTGTAGATTCTATAGGAGGAATTTTCTGACTTTGTCACGACAATTCAACTTGTGGCCGCCATCGCAGCGGCGAACGTAGTATTGCAAAGTGTGCCATAGGATAAAATCCATTATTTGAGTGAAAGCCAGTTTGCCAGCATATGTGTCGTGTTATCCTTCACATCAGAACTCCATACAGATGCCAGGGGTTTCGATGAAATTTGCTGGGTGCTGTCAAGCCTGTGACACCAAAATATTGCAATTATTTTCGTAATAACAATATATTAGAAAGCTTGTTGATGACAAAGTTGAGGCAGTAGCGCTCCCGCTATTTGTCTTCTAGAATTCTTGATCAATTTAATTCGAAGTATCAACTCAGGGAGGAGATGTGGCTACTGATCAAAATAAACCATCGTCACGGTCGCCAAAAAAAGCGATGAATTCTTCCAGTTTGTTCGGAGACCTGTCCAAGGATGAAATTAGTTCCGTGGCCAATGAATACCAACAAATTTATGAGTCTGGCGAGGAACATCGAAAAGAGACATATCAGAGATATGTCAATCATTATTACGACCTGGTAACTGGATTATTCGAGTTCGTCTGGGGCAGATCTTTTCATTTTGCACCTCGACGATTGGGTGAGAGTCTTAAGTCGTCGAAATTCCGATATCAGCACTTTATTGCAGACCAAATGTCCCTGAAACCGGGAATGCATATACTCGATGTAGGGTGTGGAATCGGAGCTCCAATGGCTGAATTGGCCCGCTATTCCGGGGCTAGTTTTGTGGGACTTAACAATAACGCGTACCAAATTAAACGTGCAAGACAAATCACGCAAGCTGAGGATATTGGGTCGTTGTGCGATTTTGTTCATGGCGATTACATGCAGATACCCGAAGACAACGATTGCTTTGATGGCGCGATCGCCATCGAGTCCATGCAGCATGCACCAGACAAAACAGCAGCGTTCCGGGAAGTTTTTCGTGTATTGCGTCCAGGGGCTTGTTTTGCGGGTCACGATTGGTGTGTAACCGACTTTTTTGACTCGCAGAATGCTGAACACACGCGGATTATTGAAGACATTGAGATTGGGACCGCACTACCCAAAATTTCCACCGCAGCAGAAATTTGTGAAGCATTTTGCGAGGCTGGATTCGAAGTTCTCGATACGTGTGACCTTGCTCACATATCTGGCTCCGATATACCATGGTATAACATCTTTCAAGGTCGTCACTTCACAGACTTCACACTTAGAAATATTCTAATCACACCTACCGGTCGTGCAGTCACCAAATTGGTGTTAAGGATAGGTGAGAAAGTACGGGGAGTTCCGAAAGGGACTCACAAAATCACCACATTTCTGGGCAGGGCGGGGAATGCATTCATCGAAGCCGGTGAGACTGGAATATTTACACCACTATATTTTTTCCTGGTACGTAAACCCCATAATCCAGACAGTTAAATCGGAATTATTATTGCATTCCCCAGCTTGAATTACTCGCCAAACTCAAATAGGCTTCCATTTGTGGTAATTTCTAAACATAATCAATAAGATAAACTACCACAAAGACAGAAAACCCATGTCCACACATAAATTTCATCCAAGCTTGAATTTGCCCCTTTTTCTGACGCGTCAGGTCCCCGTCCGTTTGGAACCATCGAAGGTGATACAATTAAATCTATGCCAAAGACTTGTGAGTTCGTACCGATATTCAGTCACCGTCGGAAGGTTTTGGTGCAGTATTTCTGATGGTCGACACCATTAGTTGTGACTTTTGACAGGATAACATCACCAAAAGTACCAATGATGAAAAATGGCGTTGATGACGTAAACGATTGAACGTTGTTTCACGGCCGAGGATGAAAACTAAAGTTCAACGTCAAGATAATCGTGCACCCGTCACACCAGTTGACACGCGAACTATGTTCCAGAGTCGGGTCGCGGTCAGTAACTTCCTTATATCCCAGGCCTTTACCACTCTTCTGTTGTAGTGATTAGGAGGTAAAAATGCAAAGTCTTTCTCATCGTAATTACAACCTCGGATCACTTAGCATCTATTTTGCTGTATTTGCATTGGTTATGACGCCATTCACCGTGAGTGCACAGAATGCTGAGGAAATAGGGTTTCAAATTGCAATGGAAGCCCGCCAAAAGCAGTATGGATTTGTTAATTACACGGCAAGTCTTACCATGATTTTGCGAAACAAACAGGGTAAGGAATCTTCGCGCAAAGTGCGGTTGAAAGTGCTGGAAGTTGAAGAGGATGGCGACCGTTCCCTGTTTGTGTTTGATGAGCCGCGTGACGTCAAAGGAACAGCCTTTCTAGTTCATGCCCATAAGTTCGAGCCTGATGATCAATGGCTTTATCTACCCGCGCTCAAACGAGTAAAACGGATCAGTTCGTCAAAACAGTCAGGTTCCTTTATGGGTAGTGAGTTTGCTTACGAGGATCTTGGCGCGGTTGAAATTGAGAAATATACGCATAAATTCTTGCGCGACGAACCCTGCGGCGATTTGCAGTGTGCAGTATTGGAGCGTGTTCCAGTCAGCGCCGATTCAGGTTATTCGCGTCATCTGGTTTGGTACGACCGGGAAGAGCTTCGTGTCCAGCAGGTTCATTTCTTTGACCGTAGAAACGCACACCTAAAAACGATGACCCTTGAGAACTACGAAAAGTATCTCAATAATTTCTGGCAAGCTAGCAAGATCATGATGGTGAACCATCTTACCGGTAAGAGCACCGACATGCTTTGGTCGGATCTGGAGTTTAAGACTGACCTTGATGAAAGCAACTTTACGCAAACAGCGATAAAGCGTATCCGTTAGAGGTGAGTAGAATTGAACTGAGCCGCCACTGAAAAATAGAATTTTGTTCGAGTATAGATTTGATTTAATTTAAGAAGTTGATGGTGCAATAAATTGGTGAGTTGCGAATGAGAACCGTAAAATACCACAGTTTAATTTTCTGCAGTTAGTCAAATATTTAAGGATATCCGTTATTCACCAACCTCGAATCTGCTCAAATTGAGTCACGCTTTGGTTCAGTTGTTGCACGATTCCAATGCACAAAATGGCACTTACCTTTTACTGTCTGACAGCGCATAATTCGAATGCCCTGAAGATTCAAGTATTGGATTTATGATTTTTGCAGTGAATGAGCAATTTAAAAATCAATGTATAGGTTCCACCCAACTGTAAATCAATCCGTTGATAGCCTTCTAGAAGTTTTGCTCAATGACTTTCGTTATTTCAACTCAGTAGGATCATTCGCTTGGCTGAAGAAAATAAAGATTTACCATCGGTATTTGACAAACAACTGAATTCTTCTGGGCTGCTCGGTGCCCTGTCCGATGATGAAGTCGATTCTGTGGTCAATGAATATGAAAAAATCTATGAGTCTGGCGAAGAACATCGAAAAGAAACCTACCAGAAATTTGTCAACCACTACTACAACTTGGCAACTGACTTCTACGAGTTTGGTTGGGGCAATTCATTTCACTTTGCACCTCGACGACGAGGTGAGAGTTTTAAGGCGTCATTACTGAGGCATCAGCATTTTATTGCGGACCAAATGTCCCTGAAACCTGGAATGCATATTCTCGATGTGGGGTGCGGAGTAGGGGGACCAATGGCTGAATTGGCTCGCTATTCAGGGGCTAAATTTGTAGGGCTTAACAACAACGCGTACCAAATAAAGCGCGCCAAAGAAGTTACACAGGCTGAGGACATCAAGTCGCTGTGCCGCTTCATTCATGGCGATTACATGAAGATACCTGAAGACAATGATTGCTTTGATGGTGCTTTCGCCATCGAGTCCATGCCCCATGCGCCAGACAAGACAGCGGCGTTTGGAGAAATACTGCGTGTTCTTCGCCCAGGAGCGAGTTTTGCCGGGTACGATTGGTGCGTAACTGAATTGTTTGATTCGCAAAATGCAGAACACAGGCGAATTGTCAGAGACATTGAGATTGGAAATGCGCTGCCCAGAATATCCACCACGAAAGGGGTATATGAAGCATTGTGCGAGGCTGGATTCGAGGTCCTTGATGCGCGCGACTTAGCTAGCGCATCGAACTCTGATATACCTTGGTATCGCCCCTTGCAAGGACGTGACATCACATTCCGGAGTATTCCCCGTACACCTGCGGGACGTGCGATTACCAACCTGGTGTTGAGAATCGGCGAGAGAGTACGACTGTTTCCTAAAGGCGCTCGTATGGTCAGCACCATTTTGAACAGAGCGGCTGATGCAATTGTCAAAGGTGGTGAAACCGGTACATTTACGACAATGTACTACTTTTTGGCACGTAAACCCCATCATTCAAACAGTTAAGTCAGCTTTTTACAATCGCCGTACCTAACGGCGATGCTGTCAGTATCTGTCGAATTGAGTTAGTGAGATTGAAAGGAAAGCGCTGGGTCCGTTGAGCAATGCGAGCCACGCTGCACCTGAAACAATTCCGTCTGATGCGTTGTACCGGATAGATTAACCTCAATTTCGAAATTAGTGTTCCGGTAAGTTTGAGGTCAGTCTGCTACTGTGCAGCAATCAGTGTCAACTTTCACCGACTGACGCATCTTACGTCGTTGCTGGTAGAGGCACAATGCATGCAAAGGAAAGTATTGTCGATACAGTACATAGTCCAACAGAGCAGTGCGAAAAAACACACCAACCATATTTTGCTTTGGCCATGTTCCATCCACATTTTGCGTGTTGAGCAAATAGCCAATTCCATTTGAAATCGCGTGCCAGTTGGAGTCACCTGCCTCAAGCAGTGCGATGAGAGCCCACGCGGTCTGGATAACTTGACTCTCCACAAGCCCGATGTATTGGCCAGTGAAGCAGCCTCGGTGACTTTCTCCCCAACCGCCATCATTGCGTTGGCGCTCTAACAGCCAATGGCAGGCCAGTCGCAGTGCCGGGTCGCCAGGATTCGCTCCCGCCGCAAGCAAACCCCGAATCCCAAACAAGGTGCCGTAAATGTACTGAACGCCCCACACGCCGCGCCATGATCCGTCATTCGCTTGCGTTCGGCGAAGCCAGGCTTCGCCTCTAGAAATGGCGTTCGTTACGGTCTGGTCTGCAAGTTGTGGGAAATGACTCTTGAATTCACTAAGTGCGCTAAGGCACGATGCAGTGCATTCGACAAAGGAGTGCTCGGTCATTGATTCGCCAAACATCTCAGCTGGATTAAGCCACTCCAGACCAAGCATTGAACGTTTTGATTCATAACTGCCAAAACCACCATTTCGATTTTGGCTCCGTAACATGAACTGTACGGCTTCACTCAACGTGCTGGTGTCAGAATTTTTGCCATGGACAGCAAGAATTCCAAGTGCAGCCTCTGCAGTACAGTCGGACACCGGCCAGCCATGCCATCCTCCCGCAAAACACCAACCACCTTTAGGGTCGGCACGATTCGCCTCTTGATATCCCTGAAAACTGTTGACAATTTGCTCTTGGCTCAAAAATTCAGAGCCATGTGTGAGTGCGTTCTGAACCTTGTCTAATTCAGCTACCTTCGCCAACGCCTGCAACGCAAACCCGGTATCCCACGAAGCACTCCTTGCACCGGTAACTCGCGTACCTTGTTCCTCGTCCTCCCAAATCCAACCATCCAACTGCGATAGCGCCTGCAACATGTCAGAGTCATTCCGATCATGCAACCACAAGGCAAGAATATTGAGCAAACCGCTGACAGGAGATATGCTTGTGTGGTTAGTGGTTTGCAACTCCCACTTGATTCGTTTGAGCAGTCTGTCGACAGTTTGAGTCCTTTGGCGCTTTAGATGAACTTTTTCATACGCTCTTGTCAGGCAATACCCGGCTCGAAGCCACAGACTCGGCCGGCAGAATAAATCAGCTTCTCGCAAACTGTTTCGGGCTTCGGAAAAATTCACCTTGTCAAAACCTTGGGGAAAAAGTTCTTCTCGTAAAGAGGTGATCGTGGATGTAATCGGTGCTTGGTATCGTTGTGAGTAAACTGTTGCCATAGCCATGTAAATTAGCCTGGTGTGGCAATACCACTTAGAGGGATGTAATACAAACCAACGCGGCAGTCGCCACAATTCTGGCAGTACAGCATGGACTCCGTCCCAGTCGTAGAGATTAAGCAGCGCTAGCCAAAACTTGCCCCAACTTGGAATATTGACAACCCCTTCTGCCTGCAGGAACTGCCTCGCTGGTTCGATCAAAGGATCATCTTGACTGACTCCAAGCAGTCTCGATGTGACATACACAAGGGTGGTAACGAAAAGATGAGGTGAGGAATGCTCGTGCATACCCCATACCCCTTGTTCAAGACGAGTCTTCTCGAAACTAAGCAGGATAAGTTGTCGTCGTTGTGGCTCCAGCGGCTGATCGAGAATGTAGTGTAGCAGAGCGTATTGGGCGGTGAGCATGGGACACCAAACCATTTCTCCTTCCCAGCTGCCATTGTCATTCTGGAGACTCAACAAACGCTCTGTAGCCCTCTCCAAGGCAGGACCGACATCGGGAGAATGAATCTTTTGGAGAATTGACCTGGAATCATCGGATCTCGTTGGAATGGAAATTAGGAATGCGCGGGCTAATGAATCACGGGCAAGAAAGTCTTTTTCGCCACCTCTATTTCGGTCTCTACGTTGGGCGATAATGCCGCGCACCAGCCATACCAACCGTCCAGTGGTAGCATTCATGACTTTGAATGCACGGTTCCAGGGTAGTCTTTCAAAGTTACGCGGGAGTTGTCTAAGGAGCGTAAGGGCGACTATCGTGGAAACAGTGAAAGAAAGATGAACAACCGACGTGTTTTCACAAGCAAGTAGACTTACAGTTCCTTTGCGGGCTAAAGGATGTTTTCGCCAATTACTATAAATCGCTCTCCTTAGTTCCGCTGATTCGCGTCGATAGTCAGCAAAAATCTCGTACAAACCCATCGCCAGTAACTCAGGGCCGCGAGTTGCCAAGTGACGTTTGGAGGAAAATGCTCGAAAGTTCTCGTGCATCGCCAAATCGAAAGCATCACCAAAACCGAGAGTCATGCCGACCGCAGTCATAGGATGGTAATTTCCGACTGCGTCGCCTACAAGAACAAGGTTTGAATTCCCATGAGTCGTTCGCGCTCTAATTTCATTGTTTGCAGCATGAAATTTTCCGTTCTGGAGTGCTTCGACAAATCCAGATCTGAGTTGTTCAGGTAGCCGATCGGCGTAAGCTTCCGACAACAGCCCAATACGGTCACGCGGAATCCAGTGATTCAACGGCACATCGACGATTATCCGGACGCGATCATGCCCCAATTGGTACATGAGAATCGGACCTGGCCCACCCAGCAGAACATGGCCATAACCCTTCAGTTGCAAGTCTTCCCCTTCAACGATCACCCCCACCATACGCGAGCAGGTTACCCGACCAGTCTGCAATCCCAGTGACTTGCGAACAGTTGATGCGCGACCGTCGGCACCGACAATTCGGTTGGCGTTGACAGTAGTATTGGTTCCGTTGAGAGCTATGGATATCTGACCAGATGTGGCTTCAAGAACCTTAACTGGAACAAAAAAGTCGATATTAGACTCATTTTGTACACTTTGATGAAGAAGCGAGACGAGTGCTGAATGTTCACATGCCAAACCGCGGGACCCGTTCGCATAAGGAAGTATAATCGGTTCCGAGCCGTCTTCCGGAAACACAGCAAACCCGTTGCCGGGGACGCTTTCGATTTGCGATTCAATCTCAACCCCGACCTCGTTTAGAATTCGAAGAGCCGGCGGATGCAACCACTCACCGGCCAGTCGTTTGGAGGCCTTCGGATTCGCTTCGAACAGAGCAACTTGAGCGCCCTTTTTTGCGTAGGCGAGGGCACATACGCTCCCGACAGGACCAGCGCCGACGATGGCGACGTCATAGAATCCTAGACTATTGCTCAATGGAAAATGCCAGATTTTGAGCGATGTTGGTAACGAACCCGACAAGGCTCCTTGGGACCTGTCACCCAACTGCCATAATTCGGGGCAGGAATGTCTCGATCGGTAAAAAAATCAAAGCGATCAAGCAGTACAGTCCAGATCGTTTTAAGTTGCAGGTAGGCAAAATGCTTCCCCATACACATGTGATTACCGCCGCCAAAACCTATCAAAGTGTAGCGGTGTTGTTTGTCTTCGCGGTTCGGTGATGCAAATCTTTCCGGATAGAACCGGTCTGGATTGGCGAATAGGTGAGGCAAGCGGTGAGCAGCTGCCGGTGATACCATGGCGAGGGTGCCGGCGGGTACGGAATGATCACCGAATTGCACAGGTTTGAGTACTTTTCGAATCAACAAAATCAATGGCGGATGTAGTCGCTCGTTTTCGCGTATGGTGTACTCCATCAACGATTGTTGCTTTAAGGTGTCAATGTTTGAAGCGTTTTCATTTGCATAAATTTCCTGCATCTCGTTCCGCAATTTGTCAATGTACGACGGCGAATTCAAAAGTTCCAAACAGGTCCAGGTTGCAAGAACTGCGCTAGTGTGCTGACCCGCGAACAATACGGTCAGTAGAATTCCAGTAATCTCTTCGTCGGTAACCGCACGGCCATCTTTGTAACGACTTTCCATAACTTTCTGCATGAAATCATCCGACCTAGCACCCGTACGCCGTCGCTCCATGACAATTCGTTCAAACATTTCGGAAATGGATTTCCGTGCCCGATCGCGACTTCGATGCGCCGGTGTCGGTAAATGAGGAAAGAAAAAGCCTAGGGTGTTGATTCCATTCTGCAAATCGTGATAGCTTTCCGCAAACCCAGCGTTCAACTGATTACGGACCTCAGGACCTATGAGGCAGTGACTGGCAATATTGATCGTAAGCTGATTCATCGCCTGTGGTAAATCCAATTCTCCTTGTTGGCCCATGGCATCAGCAAAATTCATTGTCTCCTCAAACATAATGTCAGAAAACTTGCGTAACGCGGATTCGCGCAGTTCCGGGTAGAGAAATCCCAACTGCTCAGACATCAGTTCGGGGGAAACGTCGTAGGCTACACCACGACCAAAAATTGGTACTGTGAATTGATAGACGTCTTTAGCGCTCATGTGATCTCGGGGCGCCCTGAAATAACAATCATGCGCTTCGGGACCGGCAAACAAGACGAATTTACGCGTACCGAGACGAAATTGAAACAACTCTCCCTGCTCATGCCACCCACGGATCAACATCGAAACCGGATCCTTTAAAAACTCCGTCAGATGACCAATCAAGGGCAATCCACCGGTCAGCATCGGAATATTCTTAGCCGGTGGCGGTGTGTGATGTGTTGAGGAAAGGGTCGTCATGGTTACTTCCTTGATTTGTTACTGCCGCTAGTAGACAAACGGTAACATTGAATAACGGACTCGTTGTTTGTAGCGCGTCCACAGATCGCCATACTTGGCACGACAGCGTTGCTCATCACGTAGTGAGCGGTGACACAGCAGTACAGTCAACCATACAGGCAAGAGGTAGGGTACCCAAGACTCGAATCCTGTGGTCAGGGCAAATGAAAAGTAGACACAAATTTCACCCGTATAGTTAAGGTGGCGTCCAACACCCCAAAAACCGGAGATCAGCAACCGACCTTCCAAGGTACGGGCGGGTTGACCCCAAATCCTGATATCAGCTTTACGTTTGAAGCGGTGCTTTTGTTGATTGGCGCCGCGAAATAGCCAGAAACCGAATCCAAATAACAACACAATTGCTACTGCGGTAATAGGATGCAGCACATCAGACGGGTGCACCAGCCACCAACCCACCAAACAGTAAAAAAATGGCACCAAGACATAATCTCCCCAAATCAGCATCCATCCAAAGCGCTCACTGATCATGTCCCATGTGTGAACCATTCCCTGTTCAAACTGGAAATAGTTGAATACATACAAAAAAGTGAAGATTTGATATAGCACCATTGCCAGCGTCAGTTCACCGTAAGTTTCGTATTGCATGACGGCGAATGAGGCATTAAAGAGTGCGAGACCAATGAGAGAGGGGCGATAGCTAAATAGCTTAATGTCCACTCCGAGCCAGGTCGGATTGGACAGCGCACCGAAAAAATATCTGCGCCAAAAGCCAGTAGTGGTTTCCTGATTACGGGTAGCCCGGAAATAAAGCCATGTAGCAAGTAAAAATGCGAATACGTTTGCAGCCACGAACAAAGCGGCAAACTGCGAATACAGCACCGAAAGCGAAAACCAACCCATTGACTGGACAATAGCTGTCACAAATACCGTAATCAGAAACAGCGCAAGACCATTGAGTTTATATTCGCGCGTATCGCCCTCCATATCCGGACCTTTGATTCGGCGTCCAGGTACCACTACAGAACCCAAAAACAGTACCCCAACGAATACCAAAACCATGCCCGCCGCTTCAAGCAGGTTCAGGCTCGTCAGCGTTGTCAACATCGATATAAAGTTCGGTTCAGGCATTATCGAAACTGTTTTCCATGGATTCACGGGCCAAGTATTCTTCCCACTTGCGAACAGTTAAATTTTGAAACTCGCGTACAACCGGATTGAATTCAATGGGAGGTGCGTCCCAGTGTGCCTCGTAACCCAGTTGTTCTGCCTCGACGGCAACTTTGTCCTGAGTTAACAAGGGAGCAATCATCATGCGGTTTGAGATTTTCATGACTGCGCTCATTGCAAAGCGGGGAATTCTTATGGGCAGTAAGGGTATTTTTAAAGATTTGAAATAAAACAGAAAAAATACTCGTGTGGTCCGTTCGTCGATTGGTAAAACAAATAACCAGTGTTTTATCCACTCATCGGTATTCGACCACTGGTAGGGGTATTGGAAGCAAAGCGTCATGCTGTTGGTATCAATCTTGTCGTGCTCCACAAAAAGTCCTGAAATCCGCCCGCGTCCGACCTTCGTGTCATAAGCAAGATGAACGTTATCCCCAACCGTCTCATATTGGGTGAGGACGGCATCCTGAAACGGACGATACTTGCGGTGAAGATAGGCGTGCGTGAAATCGCTGACGTTATCGATAATCATCGAGTGATGGGCTGACCAAGTGAAGCTGAGGGGTACGCAGGCCCAGCGTTTTGGCCCTTCAAGTTCTGGAATATCCGGAATCTCTCGTTGTTCAGAGCGTTCAGCCTTGCCGGGAAACAGCCAGACTAGACCATAGCGAACCTTGACAGGATAACTCTTGATTGAAGGCTTCAGACCTTTGTTTCCGCCCGACTTCGTTTGTGGGATATCGGCCCGTCGACCGGTCTGGTCATATTCCCAGCCGTGATATGCGCAGACAAGCCGACAGCCTTGAACATTCCCTAGTGAGAGTTTGAGCTGGCGATGTGCGCATCGATTTTCGAGTGCGTAAAATGATCCATCTTCTGCACGATATAGCGCAATAGACTGTTTCCAAAAAATAACTTCGACTACGGTTCCAGGTTTGATTCGACGCACTTCTTCGACTGCGTACCAATAGTCGGGGTCCATGCCGGTTGCCCGAACTTTCTGACGCAAATTTCCAGCTTGCTCAAAACTTGGTGGTGAATTATGCAGCGAACTCAAGTTGAGCCTCCTTGTGGCGTTGCCTGTAGATTCTTGTTAGTCATGGTACTCGCCGTTGCGAATTCGGATTTCTCTGTGGGAAATTTTGCATCAGGATTTATTATTGCGTTCGGACGGTTGTAGTGAAACGCATAGGCGTCATTAATCGCCTCTCGAATACTGGTTGACTGATAGCCCAGTTCCCGCCTGGCTTTTTCGAGACTGGCATGACGACGTAACTTCAGCAGACGGATGGCACCAGGGGTAAACCGCTGATTGAAATCCGGACGGTATCGGCTCAGATAGAAACTCGCCACTTCCGAGAAAGCCAGCATGACGGCGGATGGTATCCGTCGAGCTGGACGCGGTATTCCGGTAACCTCCTCGTATAAATCCAGTATTTCAGAGATGGTTTTGAACTCGCTGCTGAATATGTATTTTTCCCCGGGGCGCCCATACTCCATGCATAACAGATGTCCTTGTACGATGTCGCGTGCAGCGACAAACTCGAATCCACCATCGATGTAAGCACGCAGTTTCCCATTGGTGTAGTCGCACAAGGTTTTTCCGAGTCGCGATGGAAAAAAATCAGCGCCGCCGATTACAGCACAACACGTTGCGACAATGACTTCCTGACCTTTTGCAGCTGCACGCCAGCACTCGTGCTCGACTTGCGACTTGCTGCGCTCATATGGCATCGTGCGTACCATGGGATAGAATGGCATCGCCTCATCACTCGGTAAGGAGGGGTCGTCGAGATCATAACCGACTGCACTGAATGAGCCTGTAACCACCACTCGACCTGCTTCGGTCTCACGCGCCGCTCGCAAAATGTTACGGGTGCCGAGAACATTGGTCTCGAATATTTCCCGACGATGGTCACGATTACCATCGATGGTAGAAATTTTCGCTGCAACATGATAGACACCTTGGCAACCTTCCATTGCGTTCCGGGTGGCTTTTAAGTCTCGAATGTCACCATAGTGGCACTCAACATCCAGATTTTTCAGTCCTTCATTGTTGTCCTCGTGTCTTAGCAACACACGAATTGGAATGCTATCATTAAGCAGCCTTCGCACGAGATTTGATCCCACATGCCCGGCTGCACCGGTTACAAAGACAGGTGCATTGCGTGAATTGTCAATCGAGTTCAAAACCGAATCCGTAAATCAGATTAGCGATTTATCGCTTGGTGAATAGGGAGTACCGGTTGGTATATTGCCAATCAAATTTGAATCTGTTTTTGGAATGGATTAACTTTGTTGCAACTCGTGAAAATTTGAAAGGGCCGACAGCAATAGTCGGTCGACATCCCGATCTGACTTGGCGTTTGTCCAAGTCTCATAAGCGTTACAGCTATAGATCATCAATGTGGATTGACGGTTAGTTGACCACTCCATCGTACTCCTTACAACATCAAAACTTACCAGACTTACAACATGGTTGCAATCGTAGTTGCTCCTTCCTGGAACGTTTGTGGTTAATATAACGCCACACGTCAATAATCATTATAGATCAAGCGGTTGACTGTGATTCACTGCACATTTCCTGCAATGAAGAAAAGCCACAAAGCCGCTTCAGTAATTTATCGTAATCTGGTAACAGTCAATCCAACTAAGTAAAAATTAGGGGAATATATACTTGACTAAAACAGCGAAATAATTGATTGTTTGCCCATTAGTTCAACCAATTGAGCAATCCAAATGGCGCCGAACAGAAAAGTCCCCGGCAAGTCGCATCGCAACGGTATTTCGCTGTTCCAACTGATACAGGTGATTCCCGATGAAACCTCGGCACGCAAGTGGTTTGAGTCGATCATCTGGGAGGCCGGTGTTGCAGGGTGTCACCGTTGCGGCGGTACCAACACCTACGAAGTTCCAAGTGGCAAACCACTGCCGCGCCAGTGTCGAGACTGTCGCAGGCATTTTTTGTTTCGCCACGGCACGCTGCTGGAGGACTCCCCTGTGCCACTGCAAAAGTGGGCGATTGCCATTTATCTTCTGGTGACCAGCGAAAAGGGCATGTCGTCGATGAAACTGCACCGGGATCTGGGAATTACGCAGAAAACTGCCTGACGTATGCTGCACAAGATTCGTTATGTGCTCAGTGGCAGCGGGATTTCGATGTCTGGCACGTTGGGGTGGATGAGACCTGTATTGGTGGTTTGGAAGGCAACAAGCATGAATCAGACAGACTGAAGGCTGGACAGCACAACATTCGTGAGCCTGATGCATCGGATCAGATGGCCTCGGTTGCGGCGGGATTGATGGGTCGACAGCTGATGGACGGGGAGTTGACGGGTAGCGCTGACGGTCGCGTGCATTGACGGGGGAGGCTGGTTATGTTACAAGATCAAGTGGAACCGTCGCAGTGCCAAGGCAACGAAGGTGAGCATACAAGAGCGAAATGGATTGCGCGCCAGAAGCTTTTAACACCACCATTGAGAATGGGCAGGGACGAAAGCAAAGACAGTCGAAAGAAACAACCGGTCTCAGAAAGGAAATAGTTTTCGTTTTTAAGGCATTTTTGGGCAAAATTTTCGCTGTTTTAGTCAAGCATATAATCCCCCTTATGTTGACAATTACCGACAACATACTCCTGCTTTTGGAAAACGAGGATGGAATTTTTGTTGCCGATCAGAACGAGTACATCAACAGTGTTCTTGCAGGTGCTGTTCTGCTTGACCTTTCACTTTCAGGACGAATTGACACCGACCTGAACTCGCTAATCGTTTTGGATGAAACGCCAATGGGAAATGTATTAATGGATCGCGTTTTGTCTGAAATAAATGCACATTCCAAATCCGCCGATACCGAGCATTGGATCGAGACACTCGCTTCAAGTCGATCACTTCCCATCCAAGAACTTGCATTGGCCAGTCTCGCGCAAAGTGGGGCGGTGGAACAGAAAGACAGAAATATTCTATGGCTGTTTCGTTCCCGAACCTTTCAAACGACTGATTTGGATTCGAAGGAAGACATCAAAGTTCAAATTAAGGATGTGGTGCTGTCCGACAATATTCCTAATCCCGCAGATGCCGCCATCGCATGTTTAGTGGATGCCTGCGGATTGCTTCCTGAAATCTTGAGCGATTCGCAAATCAAACAATGTCAGCCGCGAATGAAAATTCTGCGTCGTCTCGATCTCATCGGAAGAGAGGTGATTAATCGAATCGCCTCAATAGAGCGCAGGCAAATCCTGAAGATTCGGGCTCAGACAGCGCGCAGGCAGAAAGCAAATTTCGTTCTGTCGATCATTGGATGTTTGTTTGCTGTTGCAACTCTTTTGTCGCCCCGGGTACCGATTCCAAATCAATTTGGTCCTACCTTGCTTGAATACTTGTGGAACGATTCCCTATGGCAACAATGGACTGGTTACTTGCTTCTTGGTTTCACCCTGGTGGGATTATTGATTGTCATTGTGCTTAAAAATCGACTGCTGACCCGATTCGGAAACTATTCCACCTGGCAACTCACGCATATCTTGCTTGGATTTGTTTGTGTCCTCACGCTTTTTCTCCATACCGGATTTCGCCTCGGTGCGAATTTGAACACTGCCCTGATGCTGTTTTATCTGGTGGCACTGATTGCAGGCGCACTTGCTGGCATTCTGATTGGAGGATCATCCGAATTAAGGAAATGGGGGGTTCCTGTAACAAAAAAAATGCGTATGGCACCCGTCAAAACCCACATAGTTTTTCTGCTTCCCTTGCCCGCTCTTCTTGTTGTCCATATCCTTATCGTCTATCTGTATTGAGCAGTTGCTTGGAATATCGAAAAAATTCATTTTTATTTGGAGCTGGTTCCTGGTAACACTGATTGCGATTGTGATTGTTGGGGTTTGGATGACGGTTGGCGGCAATCGTGAGCTGCTGCTTGTGGGGCAAACCACTGATGCTCACCACCAGATAGAGGTTGCTTGTGAAACCTGTCATAAAGCGCCAATTTTCAGCCGCCCAGCAGCCGCTGTGAAAGCCATGAACAAGGCCTGCAGAACTTGCCATGAAGATGAACTGGCTAAATCTGATGACAGCCACCCGCGCAAGAAGTTTCGTAATCCGAGAATGGCACAATTCTGGGACAAGCTCGATGCACGTTTATGCACAACCTGTCACACCGAGCATCGACCGGAAATAACGCGAGAAAGTGCAGTCACGGTCGCGATGAACTTTTGCATTGCATGCCATTCTGAAGGGGACCAGGACGTGCGATTGATTCGAACCAGTCACGCAGATCTTTCATTCGATACGTGCGCAAGTTCGGGTTGCCACAACTACCATGACAACCGGGTGCTTTACAGCGATTTTCTGGTTAAGCATGCACAAACAGATTGGCTCACGCAAAGACCTGTTCACGAGCTTACCCGTCAAGCGCGTCTCGCATACAATTCCGAAGACGAGCGCCTGATGCACCACGATGCGCAAGCCCCTTCAGCTGCACTATCAAACCCCGCCATCCTTCGTGATTGGGCTGATTCGGCTCACGCAATAAACGCAATCAACTGTACCAGCTGCCATGCGCCTGCAATTGCAAATGGCTCAGATTCAGCTGGTGTTGAGACTGTTTGGGAAGATAAACCGAGTCAAAAAATTTGCGCCGATTGTCACAAATTCGAGCAGAATACTTTTCGTAAAGGTCGACATGGCATGCGTCAACACCCCAAGATTGCAAACCCACGCGACATCGACGGCAAACTGAACTCTTACGGACTCGCACACATTACGCCTTCATTCATTAAAGAGTGGTTTTCCGACCCGGCAGTTCCAATGTATATGACGGTCGCCGAAGCGCGGTTGCCAATGCGAAGTGAAGCGGCTGATCTATCAGTAGGTTGCGGTTCCTGCCACGACCCCCATTCTGTCAATGTTGCGTACGCCGCAGTTGACGCTTGCCTGACCTGTCACGACGACATGCACAGCGAGGCTTATCGTAAAAGCCCGCATTACACATTGTGGCTGGCGGAAGTTGCAGGTGAAGCAAGTCTTGGTACAGGGGTCAGTTGTGCAACGTGTCATATGGCAAAAGTAGAAAGGCGGGGAAATCTTGTGACTGATCACAATCAAAACGATATCCTCAGACCGAACGAAAAAATGATCCGTCCTGTTTGTCTCGACTGTCACGGACTCAAGTTTGCATTGGACTCCCTTGCTGACGACGAGCTGATCAAGCGCAACTTTCGCGGCCGGGCAGATGTTCATGTTGAAAGTATCGAATGGGCGTTACTCAGAGAACGGGAGAAACAGGACGATTAGCCACAATTTTCCAACAAACAATAAAAGTCTGGCGAGGTTCTTTGAAATTTGCTACAACGGGGACAGTTCTGTTTCTGCCAGAAGTTGAAATTGAACGAAGATCTGACACCAAATGGTTTTCTTAGGGATCAATTATTTCCAAATATTCACTAAAATCTGAATTAGCTTAACAAAACAGCGAGAAAGACGATGAAAAGGCGCTTCAATATATTGGGTATCTCGGCACTTTCGTTGATGTTCACAATTACTATGGATGTCTCTGCGGAAGGCCTTTCGCATGAACAAGTAGCAGATATGCTATATCTGGTAATCTCCGCTGATCGGGCTGTGTACACTCAGAAGGTAGTTCAGCGTCTCACGGAAGAAGAAAAGGTCATCACTGCTTCGGAATATTTTGATGACGATGCGGCTTTACCGCTTCCGGCACAGATGTTCAGGTTCGGTTCAGAATACGTTTCAGATCTGACGGAAGAATTTTCCTATTCCCTTGTTTCACTGGATCCGATCAACAAGAAAAATGGTCCGGTAACGGATTTGGAAAGGGAAGGACTCGAGTTTGTTGCAGATAATCCCGAGGAAAATTTTTACGGTGAAGAAAAACTTGGTGGCCTGTGGTATTTTGCGGCAGTGTACGCAGACATCGCAGTCGCTGAAGCATGTGCGAGTTGTCACAACAACCACCAGGATTCCCCTCGCAGCGATATTGAGGTCGGTGATGTGATGGGTGGTGTGGTGATTCGCATACCGATTGACTGAATGCTACTTCACTCAGAATTCTGCTGGCTTCGGTGGTAACCGCTGGAAGTTCTCCAGAGCGCGCACCGAAATTAAGCATCAAATGGGTCATAAAACATCCATCAGCAAAACTTGAACCACTCGGCAAATTCTAATCGCGACTCTGCAAAACGCGATACCAAGAAGATTTGGGTTGGAACTCAAAACTTCTTGGTAGAGTTAAGTTCGGTGACGGCGGACGCTCCGCTTGCATAAATCCTCAACCCCCATCATTGGCGAAGGTTCGCGAGATTGTTCCGTTGCTATGGAAGAACGGTGAGCCTGAATCCTTGAATTAATCACAGATATAATTTCAAATAACTCGTCAGTTCGGCCCGAACGAACTATCAAAAACTGTAATCGTGCGTATGTAACACCCGGTCGCACACAGGTAACCATCGTAAATTCAGTACTCTGAGCAATAGACGGGCAATTCCTAAGTCGCATAAAATTGAAGCATAATCAACTTGACTGTCGGTCGACATCCATACCTACACTTTGCTGAATTTAGTTTGGACGACATCATTTGATTAACGTGAAACATTCGGAATGATAAAGCGTATTCTGCGTATTCTTCTACCCGTCGGCATCATCGGAATCGCCGTAGTGGGGTTTGGAATACTTCAATCCGACCAACCCGAAGTAACACCGGATGTGCCACAAACCAGGCAGTGGTTGGTTGATGCACAAATCGTCAGCAAAAGTGCGCAGATTCCAACTGCAAATCTGTTCGGCCGAGTTGTCACACCAGCCAACTCTGTTCTCAGTTCGATTCTCGATGCCAAAGTGGTTGAAGTCAAAGTTCTGCCTGGCCAGGCAGTCAGCACCGATGATGTGCTCGTGCGGCTGGACTCACAAACCATAGAAACTCAAATCAGACAGTTTGCAGCTGATGTTGCGAGAATCAATGCGTCAGTTAACCGGGAAGCGGAGCGACTGGAGACTGACAGAGAAATTCTTTTTCACGAAGTGCGATTACTGGAGTTGGCAACTGAATCATTGCAAAGATTTGAAACACTAAAGAGCCGCAATGTGATCTCCCAAGCCGAATTTGATGCAGCGGAACAGGCCGAGCAGCAAGCCCGACTGGCTGTAACCGCCCGCGAGGCTGCAATCAGGGAATACAACAGTCGGGTTATGGTTCTGGAAGCGGAGTTGGGACGAGCGCAGGCTACGTTGGACAAGGCACTGATTGACTTGGAAGAAACGGTTATTCGCGCACCTTACAACGGCCGAGTTACGGCGGTTCATGTCGCAACCGGAAGCCGGGTCAGAAATGGTTCATTGCTGGTCGAGATGTACGATCACACTCAAACTGAAATTCGCACACTTATTCCAAATCGCTACATCGAACAGGTTCGAAAGACAATTGAGCACCAGAGTACTATCAAAGCTGTTGCTGAACTGGATGGGCGAAACCTTGAACTGAATCTCAACCGGCTCGGTACCGCGGTAGATCCGGGCCGCGGTGGAATTGATGCCTATTTCGAACTGGTTTCAGATTCAACCTACCCGGAATTGGGACGTTCAGTCAGCCTGCAAATGTTTTTGTCACCTGTTGAAAACGCGATTGCTTTACCCTATGAAGCGGTTTACGGTTCAAACAATGTGTTCAAAATCACATCGAACCAGTTGCAGCGAATTGAAATTGAACGATTCGGACAGATTACAACTGATCAAGAGACGTATATCGTTGCCGTTAGTGATCAGTTGAATGAAGGGGACTTCATTCTCACTACCCAATTGGTTAATGCGAACGATGGTCTTACAGTCAAAATATCGAATCAAAACGAGTAGTTCTTCTCACCACGGCGCAATTCACTGATATGGAACGGAAGGGTCTGCTACTAACATTTGTGACCCATCCTGTCGCCATGAACATACTCATGGTGTTCTTTCTGGTGGTGGGCGGCTACGTCTGTTCACGTATCAATATCCAGTTCTTCCCTGATATTCCCTTGAACTTCACGCGGGTAGTGGTTGCCTGGCCAGGCGCATCGGCAGAAGATGTTGAAAGATCCGTTACCAACCGTCTGGAACTCGAACTCAAAAACACTGACAATCTAAAGGAGATGGCATCGGTATCCCAGTACGGCGTTTCGAGGATATTTATTGAGTTTGAGGCAGGTACGGACATTAGTGCTTCGACTGATGATATCAAGACCGCAGTTGATCGGCTGATTGTCGACTTACCGGAAGATATTGAACGGCCAGTTGTCAGTGAAGTGGTGAACTATGAAGCAATTGCAAAGCTGATTTTGGCCGGCAATTCGATCGAACAGTTACGGATTCTGGCGAACCAGAGCAAAGACGAATTGCTTTCCAGAGGCTTCGGAAAAATTGAAATTGTCGGTTTGCCGGACGAAGAGTTGTCGATCGAGGTTTCAGGCCAAACCCTGCGAGACCTGGGATTGTCTTTGGATCAGATTGGCAATCGAATCCGCTCACAATCCCGCGACAGTTCAATTGGAGTGCTGGGACGTGATGATGCCGGACGGGAGCTGCGTATCGTCGATCAGCGACGCTCTGAGCTTTCGTTTGAAAACGTTCCAATCATTGCCGATTCCAACGGGAGTTTCGTGGTTCTTTCGGATATCGCAAGCATTCAAAAGCAACCCAAGACCGAGCAGGTATCGCTGAGTTTCAACGGCAAACCTGCTGTGATTTTGGATCTTCGACGACAGGGCGAACGCGATTCATTGAAGAGTGCCAAGGCCCTCTCCCAGTGGATCGACGAATATCAGCCACTTATGCCGCCTGATGTTGAAGTTGTAGTGTTTGACAATTCGACCATCGCTTTGCGGGACCGGATTGGCCTTCTCGTCGACAACGGCATCGCCGGACTGATCCTGGTTCTGATCGTGCTCTATCTGTTTCTGAACACGCGTATTGCAATTTGGGTGGCCGCGGGCATTCCAATTTCGCTGATGGGCGCGGTGACCGTGCTGTTTCTGCTCGGCGAGACGCTCAACATGATCACATTATTTGCATTCATCATGACGATCGGCATCATCGTCGATGATGCAATTGTGGTGGGGGAAGCGTCACTGACCAACTACATTGAGGATCAATCACCAGTCGATGCGGTTTACCGCGCATCAAAGCGTATGTTCATGCCCATTTTTGCGGCGTCAGTGACGACAATCTTCGCATTTTTACCAGTCCTGATTGTCGATGGAATTATTGGTGTCGTTCTGGGCAGTATCGCAATGGTTGTCATCTGTGTGGTTGCAGCATCTTTGATCGAGGCGTTTCTAATACTGCCAGGTCACTTGCGTGCCTCTTATGACAAGATTAAAAGTTCCGGTCGAGCGATGAAGGGTGCACTCGTTGACCGTTATTTCGCAATA
This sequence comes from Gammaproteobacteria bacterium, assembly GCA_022823625.1. Lineage (GTDB taxonomy): Bacteria > Pseudomonadota > Gammaproteobacteria > Arenicellales > JAJDZL01 > JAJDZL01. The sequence goes on along the minus strand of JAJEHQ010000004.1, from coordinate 5,649 downwards.
TTTCGCGATATATGGTATCGAAAAACGTTGGAAGCAGCGATAAACAACCCGATCACTACCATTTCAGTTGGTGTAGCCTGCCTCATTCTGACCTTTGGACTCTTTGTATCCGGTCGGGTGAGTTACAGTTTTTTTCCGACTCCCGAACTGAACTCCGTCTGGACGAACGTAACTTTCAACGCTGGAACGCCTCGGGAGACAGTTGAAGAATACCTGACGACAGTCGTAGACGCACTTTACGAAAATGAAAAAGAGTTGGGCGGAAATCTTATTTCGAGTTCGTTTACCACGCTTGGCGCGATATCTGAGGAAGAACCCGGTCGGATCAGCAGAACAGGATCAAACTTAGGCTCAGTCGCGGTGGAACTTGTCCAATCGGATTCAAGAGATGTTCGTACCAGTACATTTCTTCGCAGCTGGCGGGATCGGTTGGAGGATGTACCAGGACTTGAAAATGTAGTCGTGTTGACAGCAAATGCCGGGCCGCCTGGACGCGATATCGAAGTCAGCCTGAGCGGCGCATCGAAATTCGAGACCAAGGAAGCGGCACTAGCCTTGGCACAGCTTCTTGAAGATACGCCAGGTGTTTACGGTGTATCAGACAATACAAACTATGGTCGACAGCAACAGATTTTGACCCTTACGCCGCTGGGTCATGCGCTGGGATTAACGATCAATGAAGTCAGCCGACAGCTTCGATCCTCGGTGGAAGGCCTGGACCTCCAGTCGTTCACAACGCGATATCAGGATATTGATGTGAGCCTGTCCTTACCTGACGAGGAAAGAAATCAACTCAGTGAATTCGAAAACATGCACATCATTCTGCCTTCTGGCGAACCTGTTCCACTGCTCGATGTTGTCGTCATTGAATCTGCCAGGGGGTTTGATCGACTGTCTCATGCAAAAGGTGAGTTTCACATTGAAGTGTCCGCGAGTGTGGACGCTCTGATTGCAAACACCACGCAGATTCTTCAGCAGCTCGATACAGCAGTCAAACCCGAATTTACCAGGACTTACGGCGTGACCTGGAAGTTTGGTACCCGTCAAGCTGATCAGAAGCAGACGGAACAGTCGATGAAGGTTGGTGCGCTGATTGCCGTTCTATTCATCTACCTCACGCTCGCGTGGATTTTAGGTTCTTACAGCTGGCCCCTGTTTGTCATGCTGGCCATCCCATTCGGGTTAGTCGGCGCTGCCTGGGGACATTTTCTACTGGACCTGCCGATTACAATCATCACGATCCTTGGGTTCATTGGGCTATCCGGAATCGTGGTGAACAACGCCATTGTGCTGGTTGTCTACTACAAAGACAATCTCGAAAGCGGCAAAGAACCCACCCAGGCAATGATTGATGCAGGATGTCAGCGTTTGCGGCCCGTGGTTCTTGCGAGCCTGACAACAATTGTGGGATTGCTGCCAATGCTGTTCGAAACGTCAACGCAAGCCCAATTTTTGATTCCTATGGTGGCGACCCTTGTATTTGGACTGAGTTTTTCCGCGTTGCTGGTCCTATTTTTCATCCCTGCTGTACTTACCCTTTATGACGGGATCGTTATGCGGCTGCTGAAAGGCAAAAAGTCACTGCCAACAACTGGAACTGAACACGCAAACTAGTTTTATGGGAATAATTGTGAATGGTTGACAAAGCGGTAATTTTTTGTAATTTATTCTTCAGCATGGGAAATTGAGTTTTGTCTGGAAGAGCATTGTGCACAAGAGCAAGAATGATCGATACGGATCGAATACATGAACCTGTTTGAAACAGATCATGGGGCTTTTCTTCATTTTCGGCGCTTTACATTTTCTATTCATCATGAAACCCTTCGCTGTGGGCGACCCGCTGGGTGTGTACGTTGCTTACTGTCTCCTGCCTGCCCGAATGCGCCCGTTTGGACGTTACAAGATTGCCAAACTGGACAAGACCGGCGCGGCCCTGGCAATTACGATGATCCCGACCGGTCGCGCGTTGCGATACCGTCCAGATCATCAGATTGTCTTTGTCAGATTCAACGGGAGTGAATCACATCCGTTCACCATCAGTAAGGCACCGAGCGATGATTGAAGCATTCGTGTAACGGTTGCACGTCTCGGTGATTTTACGAGCAATTTGAGCGGGTCACTGATGGTCGGAACAGACGTTCAGATCGAAGGCCCGTACGGACGCATCAAAAGATCTTGACCTAAGAAACCCGAACTAAGGATTGCAGGTGGCATTGGCATCACGCCTTTCGTCGCTTAGGCACACAGGATCTGGGTCGGAAGAATCAAACGGTTAATCTCGTATACTGCGTCAAGAGCGAGGAAAACGCAGCTCACCTTCAAGAACTGATGGTAGTAGCGGACACGCTCCCCGACTTCACGCTGAATATTCATTTGTCAGAGGTGCTGGGTAGAGCCACGGTTGACACGATTCTGCAAACCACACAACTTGATGCAGCGAATCCGTCCATAGCTTTCTGCGGGCCGGATCAGATGCGCAAGACTCTACTGAAAAATTTCGCAGCACGAGGCCTATCTGTTAGGAAGATCAGGTATGAGGAATTCAAGGTCCGCTCTGGAATTGGTTTGAAAGCATTAGCTACGAATCTGGTGGAACGCGCAAAAAATCGCGATACGGATTGGTTGAAAGTGCCGGGTAAGAGCTGGCTAACTGGTTGTGACTGAGCATCCTCGAAGGAACAAATCTTCATGTTTCAGTGGCTGCGGAGCGCTGCCCATTATCAAAGTTCAAGTGTTTTCTTTCCACCAACATGGCTTCCATCAAATTTGACTTGCAGTCAATATTTTGGCAACAGGAAACAACTATTCCCTCACCTGCGCTTTCCTCTCATTCAGTCCAGTGCCTGTCAACCTTACCATCCTTAACGCTGTAAAAAAACATCTCGTGTCCGAACTGTTCTGTTAAACCTGTGTTAGGTGGAAGTTTGAAGACGAATATCAATCTACCATCTCTCTGGTAGACTTCAATATCTGTCCACTCTACCAGGTTTTCATCAGGTTCAGCAAATTCCACCCCTTTCATTTCAGAATATTGGATCGATGCGGCTGGGACGTTGATCGGAATCGCGAAGTAGAACAGAAAAATGTCAACGTGCTTGAAGTATTGAATTGCAAATAGCTCCAGTTTCCTGTTCAGCTCATCGAATTCTTCGAAACCGGTAATGAACATTACCCCGCCAAGTCCGTCTTCAATGATTTCTTTCACCTTTTTTCTCAAGTCTGATCGCAGATTGATGATCAGCATGTCAGAGCGAAATGACTCGCGTGCGCTGATGGCAGACATCGACGGTTCAAATTCTCGAACCGCATTCAAACCGGTTTGAATTTCTGCAGAAAGTTGCTGTAATTCGTTCAGATCCAGCACGGGTTCACTTGACTCTTCCATCAGCAGACGTTCTGCAAGTTTTTCCGCATCAGATCTTTCGGGCAGTTCAATCGCTTGGTCGCTGGAGATCACTTGAATTTCCAATGTCGAATCATCGGCCAAATTCACACTTGTGAATGACAGCAATAGAATCACACAAAAAAGACAGGTAACTTGATGACTGAATCGTTTTACAGGAGTGGTAACGACAGCCAAATTTCTAACTTGATTGCGAAAGAACGATGGATGGGAGGACATTTGAACGTCAATTTCAGTGAAAATCTTATTGAGAATTCGAACTGTTAGCACTCGCCTCGATTGCCGCACATCGCTCCATCAATTCACCGAACGGTTCGTTCTCATCCGGGAGCATGCCAGCATCTTGCATTCTTGCGTAGTCATCGGCAAGCACCTCATATGCGTCTCCGACTGGAACAAGTTGCAAATTTCCTGAGACTGCCGCCTCGTAGTCAACTTTCTTGTCGCTCGCGTCATTTTCTGCAAAGAATAAGGTCTTGTGGCGAGCAACCGAAAGCGCAAGCTCACGGTCGGCTAAGGCATTCGCAACCAAGCCCGTTTCCTCTAGGCGGGCGAGGTCGTGCCAATGCCGTGATAGTCGCTCGCCCCGTCGTCGCTCCTGACGGCAGAAGACGTGAACCGCAGTAGCCTTCTCCCAAAATGTCCGTTCCACTAGCATAACTGTAGGACAGGCTTCGGGAAAAACCAGATCGGGCAGATATGTCGCTGCATCACATACGATCGGAGCAGGTTTGTTCGGTTCGCCTGTGGAACGTGCGCCAAATTCAACCACAACCTCGGGACGCACGAAACCTGTCCCTTTGAGCAGCGATTCGTATTTGATAAAAAGACGGTGCGCATCCACATCAACCTTGGCGGGAAAACAGATGTGCGCGAGTCCTCTTTCGACGATAGGGCCTGCTTGATCCCGAACCCAATCGATAAGGCGAGTGCGGATAGTCTGTGTCCAGCGTTTTTGTTGGCTACGCGTCTTTGGCAATGCTTCATCGCCGGCACCAGCCACGAGATCTGGAGCAATAGCACGGATGTCATAGGTGATGTCTACATCTTCCGAGAAGCGGCGGATAGCTCGCCAGACCTTTGCGAGCGACGTGCCCCTTTAAATGTAAGGTGTTTTGCGAACGGTGCATCGAATAGTACCGAGAGTGACGCAACCATCCAGATATCCTTCTCAAGTAAATATGCACGGTACTGGCCTTCGTCTTGGGCCAATCTCAAGGCGTAAAGGCGATCTTCATTCGAAAGGTTTGAGTAAAGCACTTCAGCCATGTGCGATGTGTGTACTCAACAGCTCAGCCATCCAGTTCGGCAATACGGCGCGCGCGGTGGCAAGCTCATTTAACTCGTCAGGGGAAAGCTTAGACCAAACCACCTCGAGGTTGTCTTCAATTTCATTGGGACCCAACCATGCCAAAGCACGGATTACGGTACCCGCTCTGCTGTGAGGCGCCGTTAACTGCCATCGTGGGGCATGACACAGTTCGACCGTATGTCTGCCAAATTGCAGACGCCGGTTGTAACCCGACGTCAAATAGACCTCACGTACCGGATTCTGGGTGCTTAGTCCCAGACAGTTCGCAGCCGAACCACCACACGGTACGATTGTTTCGCCCCATAGAGCCGATAACGCAGCAATCGCCTTGTCAATATGAGGCGTACATTGTCCGAAACGGGTTTCGATTGGGCGCATATAGACACCTTGGCAGATGCGTAGCAGATTGCCTGATCTCGCCAGCCGGGATAATGCTTGGTCGATTGCCGCTCGATTGCTGAGATGAAGCAAAGCACCTGGACACAGTGGCGTGCCTTCGGGGAGGGTCTCGGCGGATTCCATGATGTGCTTGGGAAGGCCCCACATAGTTTGGTGTCTCCGGAATTATGTCAGAAATTTAAAAGCAATTCTATCAAATCAGGTCGAACAAAATTGTCATTCGTCTTTCCCAGTCAAGGTGAATTTTTGAGTTACTGCTGAAAGTAGTGCGTGACGGAAAGTGATCATCAAGTGGCTACCTGGTCATTAAATTGTGTCACCTCAATTCCGTCTTTGAATTTAATCCCTTCAATCACTTGGCCCAATTGCCTGAATCCGCGCAATCGGCACCATTTTTTTGGGAATTATCCATTTGAGTTGACAAAACCAACATTTTAGGATATACTTGCTAACAATGGAAATAAGAAATTTGCTGGCAGTATATAGCATGACAAAATCAAAGAAAGATCGGAAACGAGTCAGCCTCTACGAGTTC
>JAJEHQ010000028.1 GCA_022823625.1 Gammaproteobacteria bacterium | reverse complement strand
GTGTTGAACAATTCACTGCGAAAGGGTGTCGCTGGGCTTCAGCATTGTTGGCTGAAGTCTCCAACACCCTGAAACAGCGATTTATTGTATGATTATCAATAAGATATGAAGATTTCATTTTCAGTTAACGAGACACTACTGATAGCAGATGGCACTTTTTTGCCGTTCATTGACGAGGACGGTGGTGAAGATGGAGAGGTGCTACAGGTCAACCCGAATAAGGAACGAGGCTACGGGTTTCATGTTTACCGGATGCCGGCAGGGCATACCACGACCCCACATGTTCACGACGGTGATGAGGAATTTTTCATATTGGAGGGAGAGGTTGTCGATCATGACGGTTATCGGTATAAGGCTGGCGATCTGGTTTGGCTGGAGGCCAAAACAAAACACAATTCCTACTCACCCGATGGTGCATTACTCGTTGTGTATTACCGATAAGCTGAATGATGTGTGAGTTAAGGCACCTGTAATTTTGGGGTGACTTCAAGAATTTGCCACCTGAAGTCTAGCTAAAGGCACCACCTAGCCCGTCATTCATCAAACTTGTAGTGGGTGCAATCGTAAAGTCGGAAATAAGGGAAATTTGACAATGAACTCTTTACGCTTCAATCAATTTCTGCACTCCGTTGCGGATACCGGAATGGAGTTGTTGCGCACTCGATTGCGTTCGAATTCAGGTCAGTTGAAGACGCTGACTGCCCTCTGTCGCGAATTGCTATCAACCCGAGGTGAAGCTTCTGGAATCGCGATTGCACGCGACATCGTCAACCAATATCAAGAACTAAACGAAGACCAACGACTGCAGTTCTTCGAAATGGTCAACGAAGAGTTTAGTGTCGATGTTGATGATGTAGCCGTAGCCGCAGAGACATTTTGCAAATTGCGCGACCCAGCTTCACTCAGGCGTCTGACAGAGCAGGTCGAATCACAGTGCCAGGAACTCATCCGCCGAATCAATATGGCACCAGGAGGTACCGCAACCATTGTCGAAATGCGTCGCGATCTACTTGAACTAACGAAGAACCACCCACAACTTGAGCCGGTTGAATATGATTTGAAGCACTTGCTGTTTTCATGGTTTAACCGCGGATTTCTTGAAATTGAACAAATCAATTGGGAGACTCCAGCCATCATCCTGGAAAAACTGATACAGTACGAATCAGTTCATGCCATGAAAGGCTGGCAAGACTTACGCGGGCGACTTGCGGATGATCGACGGTGCTTTGCGTTCTTTCACCCCACTCTACCGAATGAGCCGCTGATATTTGTGGAAGTCGCGCTGGTACAGGGGCTTTCTGAGTCGATTGAGCCGATTATTGATGCGACACAACCTGTTACCAATCCCCAAAAGGCTGACACCGCAATTTTTTATTCAATCAACAACTGTCAGCAAGGACTGAAGGGAGTTTCATTTGGTAATCTTCTGATCAAGCAGGTGGTTGAGCATCTCTCTCGTGAGTTTCCAAACCTTAAACATTTTTCGACGCTGTCGCCCATCCCCGGATTTAGAAGATGGTTTGACTCAATTCTGAAGCAACCAGATCAGTACGCGATTTCCAAGCAGGATCATGAACTGATGCTCAAAATGCAATCCGATGACTGGTATGAAGACGAAAAACTGTTGGAATCGTTAAAACCAGCATTGCAGGGTCTCATCGCCTACTACCTGGCCTATGCTCGAAAGAAGGATGAACCGCTTGATCCTGTTGCCCGCTTTCATCTTAGAAACGGAGCCCGGCTGAAGCGCCTCAACTGGCTAGGGGACTGCTCGCCAAATGGATTTCAGCAATCTGCTGGCATGCTCGCCAACTATATATACGAGCCTGACAAAATTGTTCAAAATCACGAAGCCCACGTTAAGGACCGCATTTTCGCGATAGATCGGAAAATTTATGATCTTGTACCGTCAAATCTGCGGGGGAATCAATCGAAAAAACGGCAAAAACGTAAAAATTAGTCGCTTTTGTGAAACTCAATTCAGAATGGAAATGTTAAAGGCGTCGAATCCTTATCTATTAACCCGATTTCTGGATGGATCAAAAAAAGCATCAAAAGACGCAACTGCCGACCATCGACTGCCAGCGATATCGACTTCCCACCTCCCGCTACTCAATAAATCGGAAGAAACACCACCGGGGTGGTGAACATAGCCCATCCCAACTGATGAACCAAGATTAAATCCATATGCACCAGACGAAAGGTAGCCCACGGATTGACCATCCAGATAAATGACTTCCTCTCCCCAAAGCACAGGTTCGGGATGGTTCAGTTTGAAAAGCACCAGACGCTTGGTCAAGAATTCGGTATCTGCCTGTTTCATCAAAGCGTCCTGGCCTGTAAAAGCAGTCGATTTGTTGAGCGATACCGTTTTTGAAAGTCCGGCTTCAATTGGTGTGTCATCCGGTGTCAGATCCAAATCAAATTCCCGATAACCCGCCTCGGACCGCAGATGTTCCAGTGTATGATACCCAGCCGGCTTCAATTCCGGCTGATTAGCCACTGCCATTAAGCGATCAAATATATCCTGTGCGAAGTCGGAGGCAATCAAAAGTTCCCATCCCACCTCACCGATAAAGGTCAGTCGGTTTGCAAGTGCCATTGCGTAACCGACTTCAATCTCTCTAGATGTAGCAAAAGGAAATGCCTCGTGACTCAAATCAGCAGTAGTCACTTCCGACAGAATTTCACGGGACTTTGGCCCCTGAATTGACAGGACCGAATAGCTAGAAGTAACATCGGTCAGTACCGCATTATCTGATGAAGCAATTTGCCGCTGAATCCAGTTGCGATCTCGACTAGCGGAAGTTGCCGATGTAATTAGTAAAAAGCAGTCCTCCGTCATACGGTTAACTGTCAGATCCACCTCAATTCCGCCGCGCCGGTTCAACATGTGCGTGTAGACGATCTTACCGGTCGGAACATCAATTTCTTTCGCACACAACTGCTGCAGCAACTTACATGCATCTTTGCCCTGCAACATAAACTTGCCAAACGAACTCTGGTCCAGAATGATCGCGCTTTCACGCGCCGCACGACATTCCTCTGCCGTGTACTGAAACCAGTTCGGACGTGTATGGGAATAAATGTTCTGAACCGATTGACCGCGCGGTGCAAACCACATTGGACGCTCCCAGAGCGATACTTCCCCAAAACTAGCGTTAAGTTCTACCCAGCGATCATGTAGGACGCTCTTGCGGACACCGCGGGCAGATTCCTTTTGCCTGTGCGGCCAGTGCATTTTGTAATGCAGGCCCAGCACTTCACTGCTGCGCTTTCTCAGGTAACGCGAATTGTTTTGATAGGAGTGGAAACGGTTGACATCAACATAACCAAGATCCATGGTTGGTGCGCCTTTGGCAATCCACTCAGCCAGCGCGCGGCCTGCACCGGGACTAAGCTCAACACCCTCTGAGTTGTAGCCTGCAGAAATGTAAAGATTGGAGTGTCCGGACACCTCACCCATCATGAACAACAAGTCTGGTGTGAAACTCTCCGGACCAGCCATAAATCTTGCAATTCCAGCAGTTTCAAGATCCGGCAGAATTTCAGCCGCCTTGCTGAACGGTAATGCAAACTGGTCCCAATCTTCCGGCAGTTCAATGAATGGTACGCCCGACGGTATCTGACTAAAGTCAAGAGGCTTGCCTTTCAGCTCAAATGAACCCACCAGCCACTTTCCAGCATCTTCCTTGATGTAGCAGTGTCCATCGGTATCTCTCAGCACCGGTAAATCTGACGTCGCACCGGACATGGGCTCAGTAACGACATAGTAATGCTCGCACGGATAAAGCGGCACGTGAACACCAAGCTGTGCGGCTAATTCGCGGGTCCAAAGTCCGCAAGCCAGCACCAGCGTCTCACAGCGAATGGTTCCCAAAGTCGTTTCCAGCTGAAATTCTTCAGATTGCGCCTGATGCAGCTTTAACACCTCACATCCTTCGATGACTTTGACCCCGCTTTGCCTGGCACCTGCAATCAGTGACTGAGTCGTGTCCACCGGGTTGGTCTGACCATCTTTTGGAATATAGATTGCACCTGCAATTTGATGCTCGTCAATCGCAGGGTATATTTCTTTAGCTTCAGCGGGGCTAATCATGTGAGCTTCAATATCGAAACTGTGCGCAATCGATGCGACGGTTTGTGTTTCGTACAAACGTTCAGACGTGCGACATACACCCAGCGTACCGTTCTGCTTGAACCCTGGCGATACCCCGGTTTCCTGTTCCAGTCGCGCATATAGATCAACGTTGTACTTTCCAAGTTCTGTCAAGGAATGAGTCGATCTGAGTTGCATGATCAGGCCAGCAGCATGCCAGGTTGTGCCGGAAGTGAGTTGATGCCGCTCCAGCAGAACAACATCGTCAAAGCCCAACTTTGCCAGATGATAGGCAACACTCGCCCCAGCAACACCACCGCCACAGATGATGACTTGGGAATGTCGCGGGAGGTTCAAAGCCCCGGTGACCGGTTCAGTCGCTCAATCTAATTGCTATCGGCTTCATCGGGGAGGCAGTCGCATGGCTTACTCCCCTGAGGTAATCGCTGATCCGTGTTAATAAAGTATGAAGGTAATAGCGACGCACCTGGACGACACCACGAATGTCATTGCGTTTCATTGCGGCAATGATTTCCGCAGTCTCCATTTCCTGATCGTGAATGACATCACTCCAGACTAAATTGGGGAGAAAGGTAATCCAGATTCGAGCGGAGCGATAGTAAAGATTGTCAGTAATTTCACGCAAAGGCGCACTGCCGATTAGTGAAATCAGAATTTCATGCAGATCGTTGCATAGCCGACCGTAATCCTCGCTGTCAGGCCTATCGTACATTAACTTCGTCCGGCTCAGAAGCGCCTCCAGTGAACTGATGTGCTCGCTACTGATCATCCTGGGTGACAGCTCGGAAATCAGTTCCGTCAAATACATTCGAAGGTCATAAACCTCTTTCATTGTCTTGATGTCAATGTCGGTTACAACCGTGCCGACTCCGCTACGTATGTCCACCAGACCTTCGTACTGCAATCGCTGAAGGACTCGTCGAATCGGTGTGCGACTCACACTAAACTCATCTGCCAGTTCGATCTCGCCAATTACAGTGTGGGGTGGATATTGAAGCAGCGAAATCCGCTCCCGAATGATTTGATAGATTCTTTGATGACGTTCATTTGCTGACTCTTTCGTGCTCCGAGCGGTTCCTAGACTGATCGACTGCGGCTCTTTCAAATTCCGTTTACTAGTGGTTTTATTACCTGTAGGCATCTTTTGGACTTTCTCTAGACGCAATCTGAACAATCACCACCAGATTACCCAACCCACACACCCAAGTGAGGCAGACTGGTGGCTGAAAGAAAATAGCGAATGTGATTTTACTGAAATTATTTGGTTGACTATATTCTACTATTAATATAACATCTGTATACAGTTCGGACAGAGCCTCACAAATGGAGACAAATGAGCAATTTAAGTACTTCAAAGTTGAAACGAGCGATTGTCAATTAAGCAATAGATAGGAGATAGATCATGTCAATAAAGTTTACGCGTCGCGATCTGCTTAAGTCCGCGGCTGCGGGTGGCACGGTTGCCGCAACATCATCGTTCCCGTTCATCAATTCGGCGTACGCTGCCGATCCTCTGTCGGTTGTCGATTGGGGCCCACCCTGGATTGATCATGCAAAGAAAACAGGTGAAGCCTGGGGGAAAGCCGATATCAACTGGACACTGCATTCCGGTGGTGCTGCCTCAATTCTGCCAAAAATCAAGGCGGCATGGCCGAACCCTCCATATGACCTGGTAGACAACTGGAGCCCGGTATTTCTGTCGATGGTTCGAGAGGGCTGGGCCGAAACAGTGACTCTCGACGACTGCCCCAATCTCGCGAACGTCCCGGAGGGATTGATCACCAAGGATGCGGATGGTAACTGGAAAAACATTCCCAGAGGAACCGCAGGTGTATTTTTCACCTACGCGCCAGAAAACTGTCCAATTGAGATTAAATCTATCGACGATCTCCTGGACCCAGCACTGAAAGGTCAGATTCTGTGGCCAAACCCGACTCTTAACACCAATCTTCAAGTTGTTGCACTCGCCAAAGCCAGAGGCGGCGATGAATATAACATGGAGCCTGGTTGGGAGTTCTTGAAAGAGCTGGCGGCATCAGGTAATATCGGAAGAGTCTCCGCTAACACGTCAGATGTCATCACCTCGCTGGAAACCGCCGAAACTTCTGTCACCTTTGTTGATCAGGGTACACTGTCCGGTGTCAAGGGTACTGAATTGATTCACCTGACGAAGACAGATCCTACCCTGAAGACCTTTGTGTTTGTCAGTGGCTGGTGTGTACTTTCGAGCTCCAAGAACAAGGAATTGGCATTTGATTACGCCAACTTTACCATCAGCAAGGAAAACAGTGAACTGTACTACCGAGACGTTGGTGAAGTACCAGTTAACGTTAATGCGGAACACGACATTCAGCATCTTAGATTTTCTCCGGAAGAAACCGATGCCTACGTCGTAATCCCGGACTGGGATCATCTGGGTGTGGAACTGGATAACTGGAATAAACGCTTCGAGAAAGATATCGTTCCTCTGTTGTAGTCACCTCCTACGAAACTTGCACTTCGCGGCTGCCGGTCAAGGATTAACAGACCGTGTTAATTTCTGGCCGACTACGCGGATGCAGACTACAAAGCCAGAACTGCCGGTATTGAGCCTTTCTGACTGCTTTATTTGTGGTTGGGCTCAATCACCGGCAGTAGTCGTTACCGGTATAGTAATTTGAGATTATTTTCCAGACGATTGGAGTGTAATACACCAGTATGAAACTCAGTCGAGGGGCAATTCTGCTGTTAGTACCCGGTGTCGGCATACTGCTTGCCTTTCTTGTGCTGCCACTAGCCAACGTCGTCGAGGAGAGTTTTCGCCTGTTCGAACCTGGGCGCATCGGTGCCGCCAAAGATGCGCCTTATACGTTTTTCAATTATGCGGAGTTGATCAACTTCACGTATTTGTACTACTTCGTCGAAACCGCGCGTATCGGGTTCATCGCTTCAATTGTCGGGTTGATTCTTGGATTTCCCATTGCCTATGTCATTGCCAGACGGTTCACCCCCATGTGGCGCAAAATCGGAGTCGGATTCTTGATTGGCATCATGTTCCTCAGCACTCTGGTTCGGGTATATGCACTGCAACTGACTTTCGGTCCGACCGGAATCGCAAAGTTTCTGACTGGCTTGCTCGGTGTGTCAATGAACGGCCGATTCTACACGGAACTGGTTGTCATCCTGGGACTGCTTCACTATCTAGTGCCCATTGCCGCAATAACGCTGCTCGGAACCATTCAGAATGTCAACCCCAGACTGACAGAAGCAGCTCAGGCTCTCGGCGCACCGCGCTGGATGGCTCACTTTACGATAACTATTCCACTTTGTGTCCCTGGCCTGCTATCGGCCTTTTTGATCTCCTTTACGCTTTGTCTATCGGCGTTCGTAGTACCGATGATTCTGGGCAAGGGCAAAGTGCTGTTCGTATCCAACTTGATTTACTCACGCTTTAGCGAAATTGCGAATTATCCGAGCGGTTCAGCGATTTCAATAATCATGTTGATACTGTCGCTTATGATCATCTATGGAGTTACCTATCTGGTAACGACTCGCTGGATCAAGCACTAGGCATCCGGCATGCTGCAACGTTATATTGATCATTTTGGAGCCTGGGCGGTAGTCGGTACCATACTGCTGACTGTCACGTTTCTGATCGCGCCGATCATTGTTTCGATTTTGATGTCGTTTGATGCACGTAGCTACCTTGGACGTTTTCCTCCAACTGAATTCTCATTCCACTGGTACGCAAGATTCTTCTCTGACAGTTATTACCTGACCGGACTGAAAACCAGTCTGATTATCGCCGTCATTGCGGCATCTGTTTCAACCTGCGCTGGTGTTTGTGCCGCAATTGTGCTTGACCGTTATGATTTTCCAGGCAAACAGGCACTGGAAACCATTTTCCTCTCGCCACTGGTGATTCCTGCCGTAGTGATCGGATTTTCACTGCTGCTGTTTTTTGCGCTGATTGGCGTTTTTCAAGGCTACCCCCGCTTGCTGGCTGGTCACATCATCATTACCTTTCCCTACGCGGTGAGAACCACGCTTGCAGGATTGACAGGGATACGCAAAAACCTTACCGAAGCGGCCATGACACTCGGTGCCAACGAACGCCAGGCATTCTGGGATGTTACGTTTCCACTGGCACGCACAGGAATGGTAGCCGGTGCGGTCTTTGCTTTCGCATTCTCCATGGACGATGTTGCTGTTAGCCTGTTTTTAACCTCACCCCAGACTTACACGCTTCCTGTAGCCATGGTCAGCATGATGCGCACCAACTTCGACCTGACCATCGCAGCGGCCTCAGTTATCCTGATGCTGTTCACGATTGGGCTGATTATCATCCTGGATGTGATCGTCGGGCTTGAACGTGTGATTGGCGGTGGCGTCTATCGCTCATAGGCCGATTCAATGTCAGTCGTTCAACTCAAAAGTGTAACCAAACGATTCGGTCAATTCACCGCAGTCAGTGAAGCCACATTCAGCCTCAATAAGGGTGAAATTCTGTCACTTCTTGGGCCTTCTGGCTGCGGCAAGACAACCACTCTCAGAATGATCGCAGGTTTTGAAGAACCAAGTGAAGGTGACGTGCTGATTGCCGACGTCAACATGCACAACAAGCGGCCTTATGAACGAAATGTTGGTTTGCTGTTTCAGGACTACGCGCTCTTTCCACATTTAAGCGTTAAACAAAATGTGGCCTATGGTCTCAAGCGACGTAACTATGACCGCAGTCAAATCAATAACCGTGTCGGCGAAATGCTGGACCTGGTCAAACTGGACGGATTTGAGCAGCGACGGCCTTCTCAGCTCTCCGGTGGCCAACAGCAGCGCGTTGCGCTGGCACGCGCACTGGCAACCAACCCGGAGGTGGTACTGCTGGATGAACCGCTGTCGGCACTCGATGCCAAACTGCGTCAGGAACTCAGAATTGAACTGAAACAGATTCTTTCGGCAGTTGGCGCTTCAACCATCATTGTTACACACGACCAGGAGGAAGCGATGAGCCTGGGCGACCGGCTGGTTGTCATGAGCGAGGGTCGTATCGTTCAGCAGGGACCACCAACTGAAATCTATAAAAATCCGCGAACGAAATTTGTTGCTGAGTTCATCGGTCGATCAAATTGGCTGCGTGGAGTGCTTGGCCCAGCCGTCAGCAACAACTTGTGTACCTTTGAAGTCGCAGAGGGTTTAGCCTTGTTGGTCCCCAAGCCCGAGTTTGATGCACCCACATACGAAGTCTGCATACGACCAGAACGAATTCGCGCAGGCAACGCGGCTTCGACAGATGGTGCAGCGAGTGTCAATCGAATAAGTGGCACCGTCCAGAACGTTGCACATTTGGGAGCGGATATTCACATCGTCATGGAACTTGCGAGTGGTCACCGGTTTACGATTAGCGAGCAGTTTATTGGGCAATCGATGGATCAATACCAAGGACTACTTGAATGTACTTTCTTTCCCTCTGACTGCATTGTTGTCGCGGCTGACAGCTAACATCAATAATAGAGAACACTCAAAATGACAGCCATTCAATCTGAACCAATCAGGCAATTTAAAGCTGACCCGGTCCGTATAGCGTATCAACTCGACGACGGGCCAGGACAATATCGAATCGGGCTACTTGCTTTGTCGAATGACCTGGCTACCGAGCGCGACTTTATCAATATGCGCCCTTGCGATGACATCGCTCTTTTTGTGTCCAGAATCCCGAACGATGACGTTTGCTCGGTTGAAAGTCTGCGCGTGATGGAACCTGAACTGACCAACGCAACTGCCCAGTTAATTCCGGGATCGCGTCTTGATGCGATTGCCTACAGCTGCACTTCTGGTACGGTGGTCATGGGATATGACACGGTTACCCGACGCGTACATGATGCACGCCCAGGGATACCGGTAGCGACTCCGATTACAGCGTCGCTTGCAGCGCTGGAGCAGTTCGGCGCCGCAAGAATATCAGTACTCACACCCTATAGCGATGAAGTCAACTCACAAATTTACGATTACATTACTGCCGCGGGGATTGAGATCGTCGCCTTTAGCAGCTTCCACTACCCGGACAATGATTCAATGGCCCGAATTCCTCCACAGGCAATTTATGATGCCGCAATTGAATCTGATCGGGCTGAAGCGGATGCATTGTTCATTTCCTGTACCGCGATCCGGGCGGTTGATGTCCTCGACAAAATTGAGCGAAATATCTACAAACCGGTTGTCTCAGCCAACCAGGCGCTTTTCTGGCAGGCACTTCGCGCATCAGGCTACACAAAACCGGTAGACGGGTTTGGAGAACTGCTTCGAATGCCCGTATCTGAGCCCTTTTTAACATAGGTAGTCGTGCAATGAAACTTGATGAAATTTGTGCAGTTCCGCCGACTGTCATTACTCAGGAACAACGCCTTCGCTTTTACGAACAAGGTTATCTTGATTTTTCAGGTCTTTTCAGTGAAGACTGGCTGAAGCCGCTGAGAATCGCATTGGCGGAAATTGTGGAAAGCACAAGAGAAATCAAGGAATCTACTCAACGAATCGATATCGAACCGGATCACTGTGCCGAAAAACCACGGCTTCGGAGAGTGGCCTATGTTGATGAGTATGATCCGATATTCTGGCAACTCTGTAAAGACTCAATCATCCCTGATATTGCTGCTGACCTGTTAGGTCCAAACATTCGGTTCCGAGAGATTATGATGAATTTCAAATGGTCCGATGGTGGTGCAGAAGTCAAGTGGCACCAGGACCTGGCGTTTTATCCACATACACACAGCGGAACCACGCAATTTCTGCTTTTGCTTGACGGAGCAACGCCTGAACAGGGTCCGCTGCAAGTCGTCCCTGGCAGCCATCGGGGAAAGCTTTTCCCCCACTATGATGATCAGTGGAATTGGACCGGCGCTATCGCAGAGGAAGACTATGAGGAAGCCGGTGTGGACCGGGCCGTAATGCTGACAGGCTCACCGGGAACGCTGACGGTACACCACGGTTTGACCGTACACGGATCTGGATCGAATCTCGATAGTGCAGCCCGACCTGCTTTTGTGCTGACATACGCCGCAGCGGATGCAATGCCGTACACTGCACCATCTTATCCTAGTGTTAACTACCATACTTTGGTTCGAGGTGTTGAACCTCGTTATGCTCATCACGAAGAACTGAACGTGCCGCTGCCTCCAGACTGGTGGGGTGGATACACATCAATTTTCGAGCATCAGGAAGAAAATAGCACTGTTGCCTGACTGCGACTGACGAGTCAAACATTCATGAATCGAAGTCGCATTACGATTGCTGATATCGAACAGGCCAGAGAACGCATTTCCACAGCGGTTGTCCAAACACCTGTCGTACAATCTGCCGCACTCAGTGAACTAAACGGTGTTTGCGTCAACCTGAAACTCGAACACTTGCAGACCACCGGTAGTTTTAAACTTCGAGGGGCAAGCAACGCGATATTAAACCTTGACAGCGAACAGCGTAAATACGGTGTCGTCGGGGTATCCACCGGTAACCACGGTCGCGGGCTGGCTTACGCTGCATCACAAGCTGGTATTCGGTGCATTATTTGCATGTCAAGTCTTGTGCCCCAAAACAAGATTGATGGCATCAAGTCACACGGCGCTGAAGTTCGCATCGTCGGTCAGTCGCAGGATGACGCACAAATTGAGGTCGATCGCCTTGTCAGTGAAGAAAACATGACGATGCTACCACCCTTTGACCACTTTGACATAATTTCTGGACAGGGAACTCTAGGTCTGGAGTTGCTGGAACAGGTGCCAAATGTAGAAGCGGTTGCCGTACCGGTATCAGGGGGTGGATTGATTTCTGGTGTGGCTGTCGCAATAAAGGCTCAAAATCCGGCTATTCGCGTCATCGGTGTCTCAATGGAGCGTGGTGCTGCCATGCATGCCAGTCTCAAAGCCAAACATCCGGTTCTGGTTGAAGAGTTGCCTACACTAGCTGATTCTCTCGGAGGTGGAATTGGACTGGATAATCAGTACACATTCGCCATAGCCCAAGACCTGATCGATGAGTTCATATTGGTATCGGAAGATGAGATCGCGCAGGCAATTCGACACGCGTATTGGAAGGAGAGGTTGATTATTGAAGGTTCGGGCTCAGTGGGAATCGCTGCGTTATTGTCAGGCAAACTGCAAACTTCCAAATTGCTCGCCGTAATCGTCAGCGGCGGAAATATCGATTTGAACCTCCACTACCGGATAATTTCAGGTGAAAATGTCGATGTTGCGAATGAGTAATTTGGGTTATCTGCCGGTCTATCCAAAACGTCGAAATCACCTGTCTTCTATTAGTTTTGAATGGAACAAGCGTACAGTCATTTGGGCCAGTTTTGACTACTTTATATTTTTACCTCAACCTTATCAACGGAGATTACGATCTGCGTAAATTTACCGTGATTGGATAGTACGCACCGCCACCCCTTCTGGTTCTGTTGAGTCATACTTGTTCTGTCCTGTGTCATCCGATATCTCTGTAATTTGACGAAATGAACCTCCTTTCAGACTCATTTCTCATTGGAAAACACTCAGCCTATCCCAATGCTACGCGATTGATTATCATTTTCTGTTTTTGCAGCAACCACTTACATTGACCTCAACGAATTCAAAACTCTTCTCATCCTGTATTTCTCTCGACCTTGAAGTCAAAAAAGACAGTGGTCAGATTTATGCAATCGGTGCCGTGCGTGGAGACAGGGAATACAGTTTTTCTCGATCGGTCAAGAACATTGAACGAGATCTGGAAGCGTTAGATAGTTACGCTGATGGTGCCTCCTTCATTCTTGGTCATAACGTGATTTGCCATGATCTGCCTCACATCAGGGCTGCGAATCCAAATTTGCGTCTGCTGAGTTTACCCGTAATCGATACGCTGCGTCTGAGTCCGCTAGCCTTCCCCCGCAATCCTTATCACCGCCTTATCAAACACTACCAGGATGGCGAAATCATACGCAGTCAAGCGAACAATCCGGAATTGGACGCACGGCTGGCACTGGATGTCTTTCACGACGAACGCGAAGCTTTGGTAAAAACAGATGAAGATTTGCTTATTGCGTGGCATTGGCTTTGTATGTTAGAGCCCACCGGAATCGACCGAGCGCTTGATCAATTCTTCTTTGAAATACGAAATGCAGGTAAACCGACCTCACAAGAAGCGAAGACAGCGATCGAAAAAAGACTAACGAATACAGTCTGCCAGACGACTGCTCGCGAACTGCTAGCGGATATCAATTCGTCCGGCTGGGTGCTGGCCTATGTCTTGGCCTGGTTGTCTGTGGCGGGTGAAAATTCAGTGATGCCACCTTGGGTGCGTCATCAGTTTCCAGAAACTGGTCAATTGGTTCGAAATTTAAGGGACCGCGCCTGCACATCTGCGGATTGTATGTGGTGTCGCGAGCGACACGATGCGCGCAAAGAGTTGAAACGATGGTTCGGATTTGACGAATTTCGTCCAATACCAGAGTATGAAAACGCCCGTTCCATGCAGCAAGCCATTGTGGAGAAAGTGATGGTAGGTCAGTCAGTGCTCGGAATCCTCCCCACGGGGACAGGTAAGTCCCTTTGCTACCAGATTCCAGCACTATCCCGCTATAGCAATACAGGAGCGCTGACAGTGGTTATCTCTCCTTTGGTCGCTCTGATGAGGGATCAGATCGATGGACTTGAAGAGAAGAACATTGGCTGTTGCGTCACGGTGAACGGACTTTTGTCCATGCCCGAACGAAATGATGCGTTGGATCGGATTCGGTTGGGCGACATCGGTATTGTTCTGATTTCACCTGAGCAATTACGTTCGCGCACGCTACGACGGGCTTTAGAACAGCGCGAAATTGGCACTTGGGTGCTGGACGAAGCACATTGTTTATCCCGTTGGGGCCACGACTTTCGACCAGACTATCTCTATGTAGGACGTTTCATTAAGGAGAAGTCTTCTAGTGGACAGAGGCCTCCCGTACTATGTCTCACTGCAACCGCCAAACCTGATGTCGTTAAAGATATCACCAATCATTTTCAAGAAAAACTGAATATCGAACTTGAAGTGTTGGACGGCGGTTCAGAGCGAACCAATCTAGTTTTCGAAGTCGTCCCAACCACTCAACCAGAAAAGTTTTCGCACATCTACCAAGTTCTGACATCGAAACTGCACAAGAACGAACCTGGAGGCGCCATTGTTTACTGTGCCACGCGAAAACGAAGTGAGGAAGTTGCAAAGTACTTGCAAAGGAAGGACATCACCGCTGACCGATTTCACGCCGGCTTGCCACCTGAAACCAAAAAGGGTGTACAACGCAAATTCATTAGTGGTGAGTTGCGTGCGATCGCTGCTACCAATGCATTCGGTATGGGAATTGACAAGCCGGACGTGCGACTTGTCATTCATGCCGACATACCAGGTTCGCTAGAGAACTACATCCAGGAGGCCGGGCGTGCTGGGCGCGACCGAACTCTAGCCCGTTGCGTTCTGCTCTATGCAACAGACGATGTCGAACGTCAGTTTGGTATGTCGGCGCGTTCTCGAATCTCAAGAGGAGAAATAAACGGAATACTAAGGGCACTGAAAAATCTGAACCGTAAGAACCGTTTCAAAGGTGAAGTGGTTGCAACCGCGGGTGAAATACTCGAAGAAGATGAGCACAATTTGTCTGTGCGGGATTCCGCTACCAGTGATACGAGAGTGCGTACGGCTGTCGCTTGGCTTGAACAATCGGAGTTTCTGACTCGGGATGAAAACGTCGTCAATGTGTTTCCATCATCCCTCCAGGTGAAGTCGTTGGCTGAAGCCAGACAGAAGCTGTCAAAAGCGCAAATTACAGATAGTTATCGAAAGCAGTTGTTAAATATTGCAGAAGCACTACTTCAAGCGGATGCTGATGAAGGAATCAGCACGGACGCTTTGATGGGAGTTTCTGGACTGAATCCTGGAGGCGTACGCCGCGCACTGTACACATTGGAACGGTACGGCATTGCAAACAATGACACGGAGATTACCGCATTTGTTCACTATGCCGTGGAACGCTCCTCCAAAAAGCGATTGATGGAGGCGTGCAAATTAGAGAAAGCACTGATTGCACTCATGCGTGAGAACGCGCCTGATCAAGGAAAAGGTGACTCTTCACAACTGCACTTGCGATTCGCAGCACAGACTTTGAGACATCAGGATGAACCGGAACCCTTTCCCGAACGACTGTGGCGAATCATCCGCGGTATTTCCTTCGATGGTCGAGAGGAAGATGATGGCGCTGCAGGCAGTATAGCGGTACGCAAACGCGATGCAGAAACCGTACACATCACGCTACAGCGTGAATGGCACGCACTGGAAGAAACTGCTGAGATTCGACGCGAAGCAGCTGGAATTTTATTGGAACATTTGCTCAATTGCCTACCTAAACGCAGTCGCGGTATGGACTTACTCGCTGCCACCACACTTGGAGAGCTTTTGCAAGCCATTAAATCAGACCTGGCTTTAAAAACCAGGGTCAGAAATCCAGAGAAGTTATTGGACCGAGCTTTACTTTGGCTGCACGATATGGAGGTGCTTCGTCTCAACAGGGGACTCGTGGTGTTTCGTCCGGCTATGACGATCCGATTACGGAAGGGGAACCGAAAATCATTTACAAAAGCAGACTTTCAGCCCCTTATGCTTCATTACGCACGTCAGGTATTGCAAATTCACGTAATGGAGGAATTCGCTGAGCGCGGTCTTCAAAAGATGGGTGAGGCACTGCATCTGGTAACGGA
Organism: Gammaproteobacteria bacterium; assembly: GCA_022823625.1. Classification (GTDB taxonomy): domain Bacteria; phylum Pseudomonadota; class Gammaproteobacteria; order Arenicellales; family JAJDZL01; genus JAJDZL01. The sequence goes on along the minus strand of JAJEHQ010000028.1, from coordinate 7,845 downwards.
CTACTTTTCCGTGAACGAGAAGGCGTTTCTTGAACGTTGGCTTCCAGGACGAGACGAAGAAATCAGACGCCAGACATCTCCTGAATCGTGGCAGTCAATAGTTGGTAATTTGAACAACAGTGTTCAGCAGAATATTGTTTCAGATGATCTGGAGCACGTCAACGCACTGGTTCTCGCAGGCCCGGGATCTGGCAAGACACGTGTACTGGTACACCGAATCGCATACTTGATTCGTGTCAGGAGGGAGAATGCCCGAAGCATAATCGCCCTGGCCTACAACCGTCACGCAGCTGTGGATATCCGTCGCCGGCTGGTGGAACTGATCGGGGATGATTCTTTCGGAGTGACAGTGCTCACTTGTCACTCACTTGCCATGCGTCTAGCGGGCTTCAGTTTTAGAGGAGAATCGGAACGCCCCGATGATGAGATGTTTAAAGATGTGATGCACACTGCAGTCGAGGTGCTTCGGGGTGAAGGACTTCTACCAGAAGAGGCGGATGAACGCCGCCAACGCCTGTTGAGAGGTTTTCAATGGATCCTCGTAGACGAATATCAGGACATCGGTCCTGAACAATATGAACTGATTAGCGCACTTGCGGGTCGATCGCAGGAAGAAGACATGGGTAAATTATCTTTGTTCGCGGTTGGAGATGACGATCAGAACGTCTATTCGTTCAGAGGAGCTTCAGTGAAGTACATTCGACATTTCGAGCAGGACTACAATGCGCAGCCAACTTGGTTGATTGACAATTACCGTTCCACACGAAACATCATTGAATCGGCCAACGCAATTATTGAGAAATCCCGGGAGCGTATGAAACATGAGCATCCCATCCAGGTTAACCAAGCACGCGAAAACATGCCAGCGGGTGGACAATGGGAAACGCTAGATCCGGTTTCACGCGGTCGGGTACAAATATTACCAGCGGGTAGTGATGCAATCGCTCAGGCTCAGGCTGTAATGACTGAGTTTTTGCGCTTACAAAAACTTGCTCAGGATTGGAGTTGGTCGCAATGTGCGGTCATCGCGCGTGAGTGGAAATTTCTGAATCCCGTGCGCGCATTTTGCGAATCTCGCAACATTCCAGTACAGATGGTGCACGAGGAATTACCAAGATTCTTGCGTTTGCGAGAAACTCAAACGTTACTCAAATGGCTGCACGAGAGGGTACCAGGAATTGTTGATAGGAAGGCATTGAACGATTGGTTAGAATCTTGTCCCTCTGACTATTGGTACGACCTGGTCCGTCAGGCAATTGACGAATTCCTGGAGGAAACAGGCGGCAACGAAACAACAGTTGAAGCTTTCACTGAATGGCTGGCAGAATGGGGCCAGGAAATTCGGCGTCGTCAACGAGGACTTCTTTTGCTCACCGCTCACCGTGCAAAGGGATTGGAATTTGATCATGTAGCTGTCTTGGATGGTGGTTGGGGCCGTGCCAAATACAACGAAGACCACGACGCCGAGCGTCGGTTGTACTACGTGGCTATGACGCGTGCTCGGCAAACGCTCATGCTCAGTAATTTCCGCAATTCACAAGGGTTTCAAAACGAATTGCGAGGCCATAGAGCAGCAATTCAGCGAGAGACTGCCAACCTTCCACCGCATTCAAAAGAAGTTGAGCATCAAATTGTCCAACCTGATCTAAAGAATATTGATATTGGTTATGCTGGACGGCATCACTACCGAAATCCGATACACATAGCGATAAGCAGTTTATCAGTTGGCGACCGACTAAAGGTAAAGATTGAAGAAAACGGAAGTTGGTTGTTGCTAAATTCTTCAGGTCGTCCTGTAGGCAGATTAGCTAACTCTTTCAAGCCTCCATCTGGAATGAGGTGTCATACTGCAAAGATGTATGCGGTGGTCAGGTGGAATCGTAGTATTTCTGATAACAAATTTCACCCTCACCTAAAGTGCGATCAATGGGAAGTGGTCGTACCGACGTTCGTTTTTGAACCTGACAAATAACAGGAAGAAATCTTCTTCAACCGAATTCACCGACAGTGCAATTTCAATATAAAAAAATCTTCTCATCTGAAATCAATAGCGTAGTTAATTGTTCAAATGTGCGTAATCTACATCTCACATTCTGTGTCGCGGAACAGCTGACTGTTCTTACCAAACCGATCTGATGAAACAGCAATTCATGTCAAATCGAGTGCAGCGACAGTTACAAGTTTCACTTACGATCATTCTGTTTCTAAATTGTGCATCCGTGTATGCACAGGAGTGGTATCTTCGATTTGGCCTTGGCTTTGAACGCGCCACTGATTCGGTGTTTATGGACGTGGATTGTGAGATATCGGACCCGACACCGCTGTATGGATGTGGAACCGGTGGAGATGGTGCGCCACTCCGTTCAGTCGGTGGTTATGGGACGTTTCCCTCTCTCGAAGTCGGTGTCGGATACTTCATTAAACCAACGCTGCGACTTGAAGCGCTGCTCGAGTACAGTCCCAAGTTAGCCTTTCGAGGTAGCGCTAACTACCTTAGCCCAACGACCCGCCAATCTGTCGAGGCTGACCTCTCGAAATTCACCGGGATGGTAGCTCTATATTCCGACCTGCCCAAGCTTGGCATTATGAACAGCAAACCTGTCCACCCATTTGTTGGGGCAGGTATTGGTGCTGTACGCACCAAGATCAGCGAAACTCATATGACTTTTCCAATTACAACTACAATCGTACCGGGGCATAGTCGAACTGATTTTGCATGGATGATTAGTGCAGGGGTTGCTACTGAATTTGAGGAGAATACAACTCTTGAATTAGCCTGGCGGTACACCGATTTCGGCGAGGTAAGAACAGGTTCAGGTACCGGACAAGTAATCTGGCGTGACGGAAGTCGTGAACCGCGGATTCTCAATCTACCACCAACGCGTGCAAGACTGCGGAGTCACGGAGTGCGGGTATCCATGCGCCGTACCTTTTGAGATAATTTGAAAAAGAACTCATACGGACAACAATTTATGAGCGAATTTGCTGACCCGAAATAAGCGACAACTTAATCATAAGTGCTTTAGGTGTGCCGCCCACAGGAAGAAAATCTGAAAATAAAATTGACCTAAATTCACAATTTCATTCAAAGCTAAGGTTTACTCTACTATTTGAATTTGAGTAAAAATCAACATCAATACCCAACAGTCTGAAAAATGCCAACCCTAAAACTTTTGACCGAACAAGAACTTCGCAGCATCGTCCAATTGGACTTGGATGCCGTAGACTGTATCGAATCCGCATTTGCCGCGCTCTCCAGTGGAAAAGTTGTCATGCCACCCATCATGTCGATGGCTATAGAAGAATCGAATGGTGAAGTTGATGTCAAGACTGCATATGTACCCGGTATTGAGTGCTTTGCCATCAAAATGTCTCCCGGCTTTTTCGATAATCCAAAACTTGGGCTACCAAGCACTTCGGGATTGATGGTGCTGTTTTCAGTCAAGACCGGCATGATTGAAGCGGTTCTGTTGGACAACGGCTACCTGACGGATGTTCGGACTGCAGCTGCCGGTGCTGTCGCGGCCCGATACCTGGCGAGAGAAGATGCCCACCGCGCCTGTGTCATTGGTTCTGGTCAGCAGTCGAGGCTACAACTGGAAGCCTTGTGCCTAGTACGACCCATTCAATCGGCGGTCATTTGGGCCAGAGACTCAGCAAAGGCTGAACAGGCCGCAACAGAGTTAAGCAGCAAACTCGGAATTCCATTGGAAAGCAGTGATGATCCAAAAACTGCCGTCAATTCAGCTGACGTCATATTGACAACTACACCTTCCACAAAACCCTTAGTCAAACGCGACTGGCTAAAACCGGGTCAACACATCACAGCAATGGGCTCTGATCAGCATCATAAAAACGAATTGGAACCCGCATGCCTGTCGTTTGCCTCACTCTATGTTGCAGACCGACGCTCTCAGACGGAAATTCTAGGCGAACTCCATCATGCAATTGCGGCAGGAGAAGTGTCTAAGGACACTGAGATCGTTGAGCTAGGCGATATAGTTGCCGGAAAATCTTTCGGACGGCGATCTGCAGACGAGGTAACGATTTGCGACCTTACAGGAACCGGTGTTCAGGATACTGCAATCGCAACCCTAGCACGGCAGCGTGCGGAAACCACATCAACAGGACTGACTGTCGAGGCATAATCCATGAGTGACTCCAACCCTTTGTTTGAAAAGCTATTTTCAGTTCAAGAGTATGCTGTGCGTGTTAACGATGTGAAGCATCGTATGAGCCGTGCAGGATTCGACGTGATCATATGCCAGGACCCCAGTAATATGTGCTGGCTTACAGGTTATGATGGATGGTCCTTCTATGTACCACAATGCGTGGTTGTTCATTTGGATGAGGAGTGGCCAATTTGGTTTGGCCGCGCTCAGGATGCCAAAGCAGCTCATGTTACGACAGACCTCCCAGCAGACAATATCCTGGCGTATGCCGAACAAAGAGTCATGCACCCGATTGACCATCCTTATGATGAACTCGTCGACCTATTTCGTCGGAAAGGTTGGGCCAATTCTCAAATCGGTGTCGAAATGGATGCACATTACTATACTGCGCGTTGTCATGCGACATTGGTAAACGGACTGCCTGACGCGAAATTTTCCAATAATGGCGATCTTGTCAACTGGGCGCGTCTCGTAAAGTCCGAGAAAGAAGTCAGTATCATGCGCCAGGCTGGCAAAATATGCACCGCAACAATGAATGCGGCCATCTCCAAAATTCGGGCTGGCGTACCACAAAATGAAGTGATTGCGGAGGTCTATCGCGCGCAAATTACAGGAACTGAAGGATACGGCGGTGACTACACCTCAATCTGTCCTTTGATTCAGGCTGGTGAGAGTACCAGTACGCCCCATCTGACATGGTCAGATCTATCCATCCCATCAGATGTACTCGTTATGCTGGAACTCGCAGGGGTGAGACGTCGCTATCATACACCGCTGACCCGCACACTTTATTTGGGAAAAGCACCGGAGAAAATCCGCAATCTCGCCAAGGTAATTGTTGAAGGTGTAGATGTCGGATTGGAGTTGGCCAGGCCTGGAAACACCTGCGAACAGGTTGAGGCCGGTTGGCAAGCAGTGCTCAATCGAAACGGAATCGTAAAAGAGAGTCGCGTGGCTTACCCAGTTGGTGTGGGATATCCACCAGATTGGGGTGAGCGAACCTGTAGCATGAGACCTGGAGATCAGACTGTCCTTAAGGTTGGCATGTGCTTTCACTTCCAATCGGGGGTATGGCTGGATGACTTGGGTTGTGCAGTATCCGAATCTTTCGTTGTGACAGAGTCGGGCGGAGAAAGGCTGTGCAACGTTGAGCGAGATTTGATTGTTGTTGAGTGAGGAAAAAACTATGACTAAAAATCCGATTTCCCCGACGATTCCTTTGGATGAGGATGGTTCTCATCACGGCTTTCTGAGCTTACCGTACAGTCGAAATGATTCAGCCTGGGGCTCAATAATGATTCCCATCAGTGTCATTCAAAATGGATCAGGACCAACAGCGCTTCTGACAGGAGCCAATCATGGTGACGAATACGAAGGCCCAGTGGCACTTCAGGATTTGGCCCTACGTCTGAACGTAGCAGATATTCAGGGCAGAGTCATCATAGTGCCAGCATTCAATTATCCGGCTTTTCGGGCTGGCACTCGAAACTCACCGATTGACGACGGAAACATGAACCGGGTATTCCCGGGAAACCCGAGAGGTTCAGTCACTGAAAAGATCGCGGACTATTTCATGCGAACGCTGGTCCCTCAGGCTGACGTCATAGTCGATATCCATTCAGGTGGAAAAACGCTTGAGTTTGTGCCCTTGGCAGCTGCTCATGTTCTGGAAGACAAGAAACAGCAGGCAGCCTGCGTGGCGGCAATGGAAGCGTTTAACGCTCCTCACTCAACGATTCTATTGGAAATTGACAATACTGGAATGTACGACACTGTCGTTGAAGAGCAGGGTAAAGTGTTTGTTTCAACAGAGTTGGGCGGTGGGGGTACGACACGCGAATCGACTGTCCGGCTTGCAAAGAAAGGTGTGAGAAATGTTCTGATCCACGCTGAAATTCTAAATGCTGAAATGGAGATTGAACCCACAATCAACCTCGACATGCCAGATGGAGAGTGTTTTGTCATTAGCGAACATGACGGATTATTAGAACCGGTTATCGATTTAGGTGGTGAGATCAAACGAAATGATGTTGTAGCATGGGTCTGGCCACTAGACCGTACCGGAGTTGAACCGATTGCTTATCGCGCTCGGCGCGATGGCATATTGGCCGGACGACATTTTCCAGGGCTGGTTAAACCCGGCGACTGCATGGCTGTGATCGCAATTGTTGTCTAACAGAACTCTTGGAGAAATTCGCAGAGTAGATTTTTCAGCACCCGGTCCAACCGCGAATCAAGAGTTGGGTAAACAGGCTTCCTCCACTATGCCTGGGCAGCAGCCGCCGCCAGTTTGGTTGGAATAAACAAAATCGCAACTAATGTCACTACAGCTGCCACAGACAGTATTGGAAATAGGATTTCAAAGCCCCAAAGGCCATGTACCCAGCCAATCAATGGAACCGTTGAGGCCATGACTGAAAATGTCACAATGTAGCGGAGTGCATATGCCCTCGCCCGCCATTCGCTCCTGGCAATTCGGCCGACCAGAACATCGTTAATCGGAATCTGACCAAAAATTGCCAGCAAAATCGCCAGTGAAACCAGCAATGCCGCTATTCCGGTCATCTGGCTCATAGCCATTAAAAATACGACCTGAGCTAAGGCCACGATGCCAAATACGCGTTTCACCGGGTAGCGGTCCACCAGCCATCCTACCAGTAATTGAGCAAATGCTGCAATAGTGAATACCACAAACGCATAACTGCCTATCGCGGTGGCACTTTGTGCAATGTCGCCCAAACGTTCATCAAAAACCTTCGGCAACGCGAATGTGGTGCTTTGAAACACCATACCGCCAATGCCGGTGGTTATGAGCACAATAGCAAAGGCCCTGATCAAAATATCGCGCGCATGGCTGGGAGCTGGAGATGCCTGCTGTTTCTTTGCGCTATGAGTTTGGTGGTTCTGCAGGTAGAATCGGAGAAATCCAAAGTAGCCGATACCGATGAGAATGGAGAATACTCCTGGTACGAAAAAAGCTTGACGCCAGCCTGAAACGTCAATTAAAAATCCAGTAATCAAGGCTGCTGATGCCACTCCCATATTACCAAATATTCCATTGATGGCCAAGGGAACCCCGGTTTGTTTTCTGCCATGAATAACAAGTGCAAGACCGACGGGATGATAAATCGCAGCAAAAGCTCCAACGAGTGTGAGACACACTGCCATTTCAAGGGGAGTTTCGGCAAAACCGGCAAGGATGGAGGCTGCTCCAATCCCGAGAAAGAATATGACGATCATGCCTTCCCGGCTCCATTTATCCGCCAGCCATCCAGCGGGAATGGCGCAGATGCCAAAAGCAACAAAGCCCGGCGTGGCGTAGGGAATCAACTCCCCATAAGAAAGTCCCCATTCATTAACCAGTGTCAAAGCCGCAGCAGTCGCAAAAATCAAGACGAACAGATGGTCCAGAAAATGTCCGATATTGAGAAAAAGAAAGTGGATACGCCGAACTTTCATGTCACCTTGATAAGTACTGATGTTGATCAAATTAAGATGTCAATTGTACGACCTTTGGCTAGCGTGCCTCTTCTTAAGTGTTGTCCAACGAGAAATGAGTCTGAAGCAGGATTCCGTTTCCAACGAGAAATGAGTCTGAAAAACCGAGGTGATCGGGTTCATCATAGGCGGATGAAGACGATCATGAAACTGGAAGAAATCAGGACTCTGGAAG
>JAJEHQ010000031.1 GCA_022823625.1 Gammaproteobacteria bacterium | reverse complement strand
AAAATCTTAACATTGCTGCTTAATCTTATGAGACCCCGACCTATATCAATGTCGAATCAGCCAGCAGTTTTGGAATTCGCTATTTTGACGGATACTTTACCGCCATATCGGACTTGTAAAATGGTAGGAAGTCCCCCCAACAGTCCGTTTCGATGATCGAAGACCAGCTTTCTTGTAAAAATGCTCCAGCTTTGACTTTAGATTCTGACAGTCATCCCTGTCGCGATTTACGAAAACCACTATACGCATATCGGGTGGCAACCATTGTGCATAAGCTTTTAGCCGATTTCCGAAATTTCGCAACAGTGCAACCTTCCCCTGATATGCATGAATTTCAAAAAGCAATAATTCGGTGGGATTCTTGGCAAACAGGCGGTGAAAAATGCTTCCATGCAAGGTTCTTCCACAAGAAACTCGAAATGGGAAACCAGCAAACTAGGTTATTCCTCTTCTACGAGTTAGCATTCCACCTTCGGTTAACGGGTCTCTAGCCCCGAAATACCCTTCCATCCAAAGATCGCCTAGTAAGGCACCGGCAGTCATGCATTGGATTGAACTTGGTTGCCCCGGTTATTTGACCTAGTTTGACAGCACGGTATATTCTCATGACCGTCACACGACCATCGCCGGGCCAAACGCCGTGCACAACCATCCTATGAATAAATATCTGTTCAAAAAACTAAAGGAACGCTAGCATTTGGGAGCGCTTATCCTTTTCGCTTTGCGACCGTTTTTCGAACAGATTTATTCACAGGCCAACAAGCAATCCCAATGACTGATTTTCAGCTTGACAAACAGGAGAGATAATCGTCCAATATTGACATGGTGCGTAGTGAAAACGAACGGGTGAATGCAAAGTGTCTTTTTTGATGCAATTCGGTGTTTTTAATACGCACCTTGTCTTGATTTACCGGATGGCCATACGTCTGGAATTGATGTTGGAGACTTTCAGCCAGTGTGCGCGGATCGAGTTGTTTAAGCCGTTTCAGTCACCAGTGGTAGTGACTGGTCCTTGGATTTGAATATGGGAATTGTTGATTAACCAGAGAACTACAGCAAATTACAAAATATTTTTATATTATGTACATTTAATGTATTTTTGAGTAGTACTATATCAAATAACATAATATAATCAAAAAACAATATATATTTGTATTGTGATATAGTAATATGGTTGAAGTTCCATCTAAAAGACAGAAACGTTTAGCGGCTCTAATGCGTGCAACATCCGACCCGATTCGGGCAGCCGATGCAATGCACGTCCTTGAGATCGATCGGCAACATGCGTCCAGTCTATTGGCTGGGTGGCATAAGCAAGGGGTAGTCCGGCGTGTTGCTCACGGCTTGTATGTCCCTGTTCAACCGTCCGCATTAGGACAAACGCAGATACTTGAAGACCCGTGGGTGCTTGTACCGGATCTGTACTCGCCAGGCTACATAGGAGGATGGAGTGCGCTGGAGTACTGGGAATTGACTGAGCAGTTATTCCGGTCAATCTGTGTGCTTACCCATAAGCGTGTCACCTATGGCGAAAAGACCCACCAAGGTGTAAAGTTCTTTATAAAGTATGTTCCTGAAAAACACCTATTTGGCACAAAGACAGTATGGAGAGGACATACTAAGTTACTGGTTTCAGACCCCTACAAGACACTACTGGATTGCATTGATGATCTGCGTCTAGGTGCAGGGTTACAACATTTAACCGATTGTCTACTTGAGTTTTCGAAGACGTTTAATAAACCGAGTGATCTTGATTCATTATTGAACTATGCCGTTCAAATGAAAAACGGTGCACTTTTTAAAAAATTGGGTTATTTAGCTGAACAGCTTGAGTTTGAACCTTCATTTGTTAGTGAATGCAAGAAGCACCTGACTTCTGGTTATGCCACTCTGGATAAACATGCAGCGAATTACCGGCTCGTTACACGATGGAATTTGTGGGTTCCGGTAGATAAAACTAAATGATCAGCAAAGACGAAATATTGGCTTTTGCTGATGACACGGGCTTAACACCCAACGTCATCGAAAAGGACTATGTCCTTGGATGGCTACTTGCTGCTGTCAATAATAACTCTGTATTATCGCAGTCATGGGTGTTTAAGGGTGGTACTTGTTTGAAAAAATGCTACTTTGAAACATATCGGTTTTCAGAGGATTTGGATTTTACACTACAAGATAAGAACCACATTGATGCCGCTTTTTTGGTTGATCAATTTTCTTTGATGGCACAATGGTTATACGAGGAAACAGGGATAGAAATTCCGACCGACAGACTTAAGTTTGATGTTTACACAAATCCAAGAGGCCATCAATCTTGTCAGGGGCGTGTTTATTACAAAAGCTATTTTGCTACGGGAAAACATAGCCTTCCCAGAATAAAGTTTGACTTAACAGCTGATGAAGTGTTAGTTATGCCACCATCACGGCAGGCTGTATTTCATCCTTACACAGATTCGCCACAAGACGGCATTTTTATTATGAGTTACGCTTATCCGGAAGTCTTTGGTGAAAAAATCAGAGCACTTGGCGAAAGAGGGAGACCAAGGGATTTGTACGATGTGATGAATCTTTTTCGCAATGATAACTTACCAGCATCAGCTGTCATTCAGGATATTCTTTCACAAAAATGTGCGTACAAAGAGATCGGAGTTCCGGTATTGGTAGATGTAAACGCTTACAGAGATGTCATGCTGAGAAACTGGGAACCGATGTTGAAGCATCAACTTCCTATGCTACCTGAATTAGAAGTTTATTGGGACAGCTTGTCAGAATTTTTTGATTGGCTAGAAGGACGTGATACGCGGGAAAGAGTGAAACTTGCAGTGATCTCAGGAGATGGACAAATTTATCAACCATCCTACGGAAATCTTAGATTGAGAACGCGTGCTGGTAAATCGCTGGAAATTATTCGTTTTGCCGCAGGCAACAGGTTATGTGTGAATTTGGACTATACCGATAATAATGGTCGCAGGAGTTCCAGAGTGATCGAACCGTATTCGCTACGACAGGCAAAAAATGGGAATGTACTCTTATTTGCAGTACGCGCAGATGACGGGCAGATTAGAGCGTATAAGATAGGCCAGATCAATGATGCATCTATGACGAATAGAGTATTTTCACCAAGATATCAGGTTGAACTCAGCCCTTCGGGCATTTCAGTACCTATTGTTGAAACAGTACCCTTAACACAACTTGGTCATCCATCTTCTTCAGGAAGAGCAGACTTGAAAATGCGACGTAGGTCTGCAATGCAGCGAACATCTATTTCTCAAAATAATGGGCCAACATATATTTACCGTTGCCCAATGTGCGACAAAACATTCAGGCGTAGAAGTCAAAATTCAAAGCTAAATCCTCATAAAACGAAAAATGGATGGCCGTGTTCCGGCAGAATCGGCTATTACGAAGATACTAAATATTAGTGAACAGTTGTTTGGGAGGACTGCTGGGGTAGTACCGACTCCTAGCTAATGCCGAATTAATCTTCACCTTAAAGAAGCTTTCGCTGCGCTGCTGTTACCACTATCAAGCAGTGATTGGTAGTTGTACAGGGCCTGTAATTCGCTTGCGGATGTGCATGTCTGAAATGAGTTTGACTAAGAAAATATGGTTATGTGCGACGCAAATATGGCGGCAATTCACGAAATTATTCGATAATTAGGGCCGCAGGTGCGGTGAACTCAACTGATTGAACTATCGCCTGTCAAAGTATCTTGAAATTGAAAAAAAAGCATGGGAAACACCTGCATATGATTGAAGATTCACGACCACTAGCTTTAATTTGCGGTTCTGGCGCTTCCATCCTCTTGCCAGACATGGAGCATCAAGAAAGTGTTGAAGTTACTACCCCCTACGGTGAGACATCAGCCCCGATTTCTATATGTAGACTTCATGGACTTACCGTCTGTGTATTAAATCGGCATGGAGAGGGTCATACTATCCCGCCACATCGAATTAACTACCGGTCCAATATATGGGCACTGGCTGAATTAGGATGTAAATCTGCCATTGGGTTGGCTACGGTTGGTGGCATTCGAGCTGATCTGATATCCGGAAGCCTGATGCTGCCAACGCAGATCATAGATTACACTTGGGGGCGAGAATCAACATTCTTCGACGGGGGTTCTGAAACTATAGTGGGGCACTTGGAAAATGCGAACCCATACTGTAATGCACTCCGAGACTTGATTTTGCTTGCTGCGAATGGTTCAGACATTCCTTTGCATGATGGTGGCACATACGCCGCAACCCAAGGGCCACGATTTGAAACAGCTGCTGAAATCGATAGGATTGAAAGAGATGGTGGCGATGTGGTCGGGATGACAGGCATGCCTGAAACAGCACTTGCGGCTGAAAAAGAAATCTGCTATGCAAGCATCAACTTGATTGTCAATCCGGCTGCAGGTCGAGGGGATAAAGAAATTACGGTAGATGAAATGCGGGAAGCTTGGGAAAGTGGTTGTGAAAACCTTAGACTGTTGATCAAAAAATCAATTCTTGAATTGGCTAATTGTGGAACCCGTTCTTTGCCCCTCAATTCTCACATCATGAAAATGTAGCTCCGTTACTGGGCAAAAAATTCTGCTTGTTTGGGACGGATTATTGTAAAGACGACGCCAAATCTTGGATGGTCGAAGTAGTGAATGTCATTGATTTGAATCTGTCGCTTTTCAGACAAAATGTAGGATGTTTCGGGAGAATAGAGTTTAACCGGGTCGGGTAGATAAACAACTGCCTCTTCGGTGTCGGCGAGGGGTTTATAGGTGACCTGGATGTCGAACTGCAATAGCTGCGCAATTTCGTAAACCGAAGTTTCGCCAGCTAGCAGCAACTCTGTAGACAGAAATGAATCGACAAATGGTGTATCCAAAGAGACGGATTTGGTTCTTGACTTTGGGACAGGTTCCTGAATCCAACTGACATAGTTTAGTAATTCGAAATCTGGGTTTTCATCAATTGCGTTTGCAAAATCGGTAAGCACATACGCTTCGACGGGTCGTGGCCCTGTCGCTTCCAGATCCATTGACTGGCTATTTTCCAGTTCACTTGCATCTTCTTCATCGATCAAGGGTGTGATTCCTTCATCAACAATTTCTTCAACCCTGATAATTTCATCGGGAATTGGAAACCACTCGGACTCGGCTCCAGTTGTATTATTCGCAAAAATTATTACCTCTACATGGACGGGGGCACTGAATGCTGAAACAGAAAATAACTGGAAAGTAAAGAAAACAAGAAATATTTTCAGATGTCTCATGGTATCAATGCGAAGAGTAAATGTCTGAGAGCAGGGATAGCGACGCAGAAGCAACCACAAATTTCATGCAAAATTGGATCAGTATTTCCAAGAGCGAGTAGTGCAATTTCACGAACACTCGAAACAAAAGTGGTAAATACTATTATAAAAGCAGCAGTTTGTGACTTCATTAACCATCATATTGGAATTTGAGGTACGCGATAAATTTCAGTGTTGCGATTATTTAGAGTGAAACTGTTTCAAACTGACACCATGATCGTAGGAAAAATGCTGTTAAGACAATGAAGAACATCAAGATCGTTTCGCCTGTCGGGAGTAAAAATGAATATGCCATCAAATGAACAAATATTTGGAAGCTTTCAGTTTCTGTCGACACTGTTTATTTTTGTCATTGGATCTGTGTTCTTGCTTGCGGTCATTATTTTCATTGTCGACATTCGCCAGACACATGATGCAGTCAGAAGAAATTATCCAGTTATTGGCCGATTTCGTTATCTGTTCACAATGCTGGGAGAATTTTTTCGACAGTACTTCTTTGCAATGGATCGCGAAGAGCTGCCATTCAATCGAGCCGAGAGAGACTGGATTGGGCGATCCTCCAATAAGGTTGACAATACAGTGGCATTTGGTTCGACAAGAAGCCTGACACCTACGGGAACCCCAATATTTGTCAACTATCCCTTTCCAACTTTGACTGAAGATGCAGTCGAAATGCTTCCGATGCTCATTGGTCCGTACAGTCGAAATCCATACAACGCACCTTCATTTTTCAATATTTCCGGAATGAGTTATGGAGCGCTTTCCACTCCCGCTGTGCGCGCTTTGTCGAATGGAGCCAGAATGGCAGGAATCTGGTACAACACGGGTGAGGGTGGATTATCCAGCTATCACCTCGAAGGTGGGTGTGACCTGGTTTTTCAGATCGGAACTGCAAAATATGGCGTACGTGATGAAAATGGCAATTTGAATCATGACAAGCTTCGGGAGGTCGCCAGTCACGAGCAGATCAAAATGTTTGAATTGAAGTTGAGTCAAGGAGCAAAGCCTGGAAAGGGTGGCATCTTACCAGCAAATAAGGTCACTGCTGAAATTGCCGCAATTCGTGGAATTCCTGAAGGGCAGGCATCAATTTCACCCAATCGTCATCCAGAAATCAACAGCGTTACAGAATTACTTGACATGATCGAGGAGATTCGAGAAGTATCTGGCAAACCTGTTGGTTTTAAATCTGTTTTTGGTAGTTTTGAATGGCTTGAAGAGCTGTGTGATGAAGTGCATAAGCGTGGAATTGAATCAGCACCGGATTTTATTGTTGTGGATAGTGGTGATGGTGGTACTGGTGCAGCGCCGATGCCATTAATGGATAACGTTGGCTTAACCGTAAAGGAATCACTACCGCTAGCCTCAGACGTTTTACATAAATATGGACTTCGCCATCGGATCCGATTGATTGCATCCGGTAAATTAGTCAATCCCTCGGAAGTGGGCTGGGCGATCGCTACTGGCGCAGACTTTGTAACCTCCGCGCGAGGTTTTATGTTTGCACTTGGATGCATTCAGTCGTTGAAGTGTAACAAGAACACCTGCCCGACAGGGATTACCACGCACAACTGGCGGCTGCAAAAGGGACTTAACCCAGAAGACAAAGCTGTCAGAGTGTGTAACTACGCGAGACAGGTGATTTATGAAGTGCAGGTGATCTCGCATTCATGTGGTGTTGTCAGACCTCGACTAATGTCCAGAGACCATGTACGAGTTGTGCAGGCAAACGGGAAGTCAATGCCAATGAGTCAACTCTATCCGCATCCAGTAATTTATTCTGAATATGAGCAATATGCTACGCGCGAGTACGTTGTCTAGTAGCTAAATTGCTTTCTGTTGACTCCATTTTGGCAAAAATTTTTAAATACTGAAGCATAAGTTTACCTAGATTGATCAGGGAGAAAGAGTTCAATGGCTGTTAGAGAAATTCTAAAGATGGGAAACCCTCAATTGTTGCAGGTTTCAGAACCTGTTGCTGAATCGGAGTTTTCGGAACTTGGGGATTTGGTCACCGACCTGATTGACACAATGACTGCTGCTGAAGGCGCAGGTCTGGCTGCGCCTCAGATCGGTGTCATGAAACGGGTTGTAATCTTTGGATTTGAACACAACGAACGTTATCCGGATGCAGGCAGTGTGCCGTTCACAGTGTTGATCAATCCAGAACTAGAAGTGTTGGACCATGAAGTTCAGTATGGATGGGAAGGGTGCTTGAGTGTTCCTGGCATGAGAGGCATGGTACCACGAGCGCAGAATTTACGCTATCGCGGCTTCACACTCGATGGTACTCCAATAGACCGCACTGTCGATGGATTTCATGCTCGAGTTGTCCAGCATGAATGTGATCATCTAGACGGAATTTTGTATCCAATGCGAATGGAAGACATGAGCTACTTCGGCTTTGAGGATCAACTGCGAGACATGGCATCCAGTTGTCCCGCTCAAAGTACAACAACTTAGGCTACTTCAAGTTCTTGCGGAGTCAATTGATTTAGAATCCGGTAAGCTGCGCGAATTCTGTCATCTTTGGAATCGAGTGAATGTGAAAGCTGCAAAGATGAATCCGTTCGGTTTAGTTTTGCTCCGCCTTCATATTCATTGACCAGCAAATTTAGTCCTGTAAGAGAAATTGCTGGTTCTTCACGGAAGACTATTTTTCCGTATCTCGGACTGATTGTCAGTTTAGAAATTCCGATTCTTTCACACAAGTGTTTGAGTGTGTGAACGTGGAAGAGATGATCAACTTGTTCAGGTAATTTTCCGAATCGATCGAGCATTTCGGATTTGATTCGGTTGAGTTCATGATCCTTCTCTACAGATGCTATTTGGCGATACAACTTGAGTCGTAAATTTACATTAGGAATCCAGGACTCTGGTAACAGCGCTGATAAGTTCAAATTAATTTCCGCGCTGAAACGTCGCTTGAAAGTGGTTGAACCATTGGTGGTCTTGCTTTGAGTTTTCTTGATGGTGTCTACGGCTTCCTTAAGTATTTCAGAATACATGGAATATCCGATTTCATTAATTACTCCACTCTGTTCATCTCCAAGCAGTGCACCAGCCCCACGAATTTCCAGATCATGTGTAGCAATCACATACCCCATACCCAGTTGGTCGAACGTTGCGATTGCCTCCAGTCGACGTCTGGCATCGCTGTTCAGAAATTCTGTACTCGGAACTAGCAGATAGGCATAAGCTTGATGATGAGAGCGTCCTACTCGACCTCTAAGTTGATGTAATTGTGCTAATCCAAATTTTGACGCCTTATCGATAATGATGGTATTCGCAGTTGGAATATCGATACCACTTTCGATGATTGTCGTGCACACCAACAAGTCATATTTATGCAGGTAGAAACTCTGCATTACGCTTTGTAACTGTAATTTTGACATTTGTCCATGTGCGACAACGATTCTAGCTTCTGGAACAATTCTTTCAATTTCCTTCGCTACGCTGTTTATTGATCTTACCTCATTGTGCACGTAAAAAATCTGACCGCCACGCTTTAACTCTCTAAGACAGGCTTCTCGCACAATATCTGCCTGCCAGTTTCGAACGAAAGTTCTGATGCTTAGTCGGTTATTGGGAGGAGTTGCAATGATTGAAATGTCGCGCATTTCATTCAGAACCATGCTCAAAGTGCGCGGTATTGGCGTTGCTGTCATCGTCAAGATGTCTACTTCAGCGCGTTGTTTCTTGAGAAATTCCTTTTGCCGAACACCAAATCGATGTTCCTCATCAATAATGACAAGACCCAGATTTGAAAACTCAATTTCGGATTGCAATAGTCGGTGAGTGCCAATGACGATGTCAACGATTCCGGATTTTAACTCGGCAATATTTTGTTTAGCCTGTTTAGTGTTGGCCATTCTTGTGTGAAGTCTTACAGCGATACCAAATCCAATCAAGCGTTCCTGAAAGACATTGAAGTGTTGACTGGCCAATACGGTCGTTGGAACAACAATAGCAACCTGATATCTGTTAGCAACAGCAACAAGCGCAGCACGAATTGCCACTTCAGTTTTCCCAAATCCTACATCGCCGCAGACCAACCGATCCATGGGTCGACTTGAATTTAGATCACCAAGTACAGCCTGGATGGCCTGATTTTGATCTGGGGTTTCCTGATAAGGAAATTGAGATACAAGCTGTTGGTAGTCTGCTTCGGGTGCTGGCATTGAATTGCCTTGTCGGGTTTCGCGCATAACCTGTACATTGAGCAGTTCTGCCGCAAGATCATAAGCCTGTTCTTTTGCTCTGGCCTTCGACTTGCTCCATCTTGTGGAACCCAAGTCGTTAAGTACGACTTCGCTCGGTTGGTTGCCAATATAGCGACTCAGAGTATCAATAGCATAAACAGGCACATACAGAGTCTGTTCGTCTCGATATCTGATAGACAAAAACTCCTCATTTGAATCTGAAACGTCCAATGTGACCAAACCCTTATACAAGCCGACGCCGTAGCTTTCGTGCACGACTGGATCATCGATCTGAAGATCCTCCATTGAGGAAATCAGAGCTTCGGGATTTTGGGTTTTAGGTGGTTTTCTTTCAGGTGTCGATCGACTGCCAAATATTTCTGGGCTAGCAAGCACTCTGAGACCTTGGTCGGGCAGGTTTAGTCCCACTGGAAGGTTGGAAACACAAAGTGCAACTCTTTCTGAACTGTGCAGAAATTGATGCCACGATGCCACTTCAGAAACGGTGATGTCGATCTCGCTGAGCAGACTTTGGATAATTTGCTTTTTGCCCTCACTATCTGCGCAAATCAGGCTTCGATTTGATGATGAAATTAGAATACCTTTCAGTTGTGACAAGCTTTTTTCTGAACGATCTTGAATGCCAAGTTCTATTGGTTCTGTTGTATTGAACTGTATTGAATTGGCTTGTTTGACAGCCCCAATACGTACAGTGGAATAAAAATTAAGAATGCTTTGCAGTTTTTCAGGTGCGTAGTAGAGCAACTCAGGTGAAAGCGGGGGTCTTTCAGTCAGTTCACTCGCAAATTTGTATCGCTCGTTTACCTGTTGCCAGAACTGTTCTATACCCTGACTAGTGTTTTCTGATAGGAATAGAACACCAGGCTCTTTCAGATAATCGAGCAAATTGCTGGTTTGTGAAAAGAATAAAGGTAGATAGAATTCAGCGCCGTTTGGAATCTCTTCAGAATCAATGTCTCTGTAAACTACATTTCGTCGCGGATCTCCGTCAATGTGTTGGCGTATTCCCTTTCGAAACAATCGGATCGAATCATCGGTCAGGCAAATTTCACTTCCCGGCAATATCTCAAACTGACTGACTTTTTTTGTAGTCAGTTGTGTATCCGGATCAAAGTAACGCAATGTTTCGATCTCGTTTCCGAACAACTCGATTCGAATGGGAGCGTCAGAACCCATGGCAAATAAATCAATTACACCTCCACGTACAACAAATTCACCTGGACTCTCGACCTGTTGCACATTTCTATAGGAAATTTGCGCCATCCTTTCTCGAAACTTTTCAATATGCAGTTCTGCCCCTGTTTCAAACGAAAAACTGTTGGATTCTATGAAATCAGTCGGTGGCAGACGTTGCATTAATGTATCGACTGCTACTACCAGCAGGCCGCGTGTTAGATTCGGCAGTATGCTTAGCAGGCGAATTCTCTGAGACAGAATTTCCTGGTACGGGCTGAAGGTATCGTAAGGCAGGCACTCCCAACCCGAAAACAGCATAACTGGAAAATTGTCGACTCCACCTGTGTAGAATTTGAGCGATTCCGCCATCATCTCAGCTTCCCAGGCGTTTGCAGTTATTACAGTTGTGATACTGTCCTGCTCAAGTGAATATTTGGAAATCGCGAGAGCAACTGCGCTTCCTGTGAGCCCACTCCAGTTTAGTTTGTGACAAGCATCAAGATCCGCGACGGGATCTAAAGGAGAGCGAATAGTCACAGAATTGCGCTTGATTTCAGATGTAAAAGGTAGGAAGCAATCGAACTTTAAGCGTTCGACAAATGAAAGATAGTCTCGCTGAGATTATATTTATCTCGGGTTATGCATTACTTGATTCGATATTTTCAAAATCACCGATATTCAGATGGGTTCTGTATAGTTTCAATAAAATGTGCAGTGTCAAGTGGTGGAAACGCATAAATTAGTGAGTATTGAGGTTGCTTAAGGTTGTCATGCCAAAGTATTGGGGAATAATTCCAGCGGCGGGGGTAGGCCGTCGAATGGGTGGTCCAGTTCCTAAACAGTTTCTCAAGCTAAAGGACAAGACAATCATTGAATGGACGATACTTGCACTCGCGAAGCATGAGCGAATTGACGGTCTGTATGTTGGTCTTGAAAAAACTGATCAATATGGAGACTGGATCAAGTCAATCCATTCCAAAGTTCTGGGTGTGTTTGAAGGCGGAGATACTCGCTCAGAAACTGTATTGAATGGAATCAGCCATCTGGTAGGAAACGGCTGTTCGAAGGACGATTGGCTACTCGTTCATGATGCAAATCGACCACTACTGACGAAGGAAGAAATTTCTCGATTAATTGAAACGGTGGGGGATGACGAAAATGGAGGTATAGTCAGTCTACCGGTGTTTGACACACTAAAGTCTGGTACTGACGGGAAAATAAACTCCACAGTAAATCGGGAGCACTGCTTTAGAGCACTAACACCTCAAATGTTCAAACTAGGTCTCTTACATAAAGCTCTTCTTCAATGCGTAAGTCAGGGATTTATGGCAACTGATGAATCTCAGGCAATGGAGCGTCTTGGACATTGCCCCAAACTGATACCCGGATCTGTGACGAATATCAAAATAACGGCGCCGTCGGACTTAAGGTTTGCCGAGGCAATTATTGGTCTGGAACAATCTGATGTCGATCAGATCAATTGAACTGACTTGGAGGTGAAGTTTTGACTCGGGTTGGATTTGGATTTGACGTCCATGAGTTCGAAGTAGGTCGTCGACTCATTTTGGGAGGTGTTGATGTTCCTCACTCTGCAGGCTTGAAGGGACACTCGGATGCTGATGTTGTCATCCATGCGGTTGTTGACGCTTTACTTGGGGCTGCGGGATTAGGTGATATCGGTCAACACTTTCCGGACTCAGATCCTCAGTTCAAAAACATCAACAGCAGGAAACTCCTGAAACACACTACCGAACTTTTGGAAGAGCAGGGTTGGAACATTTCAAACATCGATATAACGGTTGTTGCCCAGGTGCCAAAAATTCAGCCACATTCTAGGGAGATGCGAAAAAACATCGCAGAGGACTTGAAGATTTCGGAAGGACTAGTCAATGTCAAAGCGACAACGACGGAGTCGCTGGGATTTATCGGAAGGAAAGAAGGCATTGCTGCCTGGGCGATTACGGCTTTAGTTTCTAAAACTTAAGACTTCCACTTCTTCAATAGCACATATTTCGCACCCGTGCCACCATCGTTGGGAAGTGCCCGACAATATCCCAATACATATCTGTTCAATGCCAAGTGGTGTTGACATTCGAGTTTGATGTGAGAAATTCCATCCGGTGAGTTCATGCCTTTTCCATGAATAATTTTGACACAGCGATGTCCGGATCTTGTCGACTCATGAATAAAGAGCTTTAATTTTTGAACTGCATTTTCAACCGTATAACCCCTCAGATACAGTTCATTTTCACGGTAATATTTTCCCTGCTTCAGGCGAGTAAAGTCTCGAGTCGCAAGTCCTGATTTTTTGAGTTCTTCGCCTGATTCAGCCGCGTGCTTCGCGTGAGCCGGGTTGGTCGACATTGATTCAACTAGAACCTGACGGTCGGCTTCAACGGAATTTTTGTTGTTGGGAATGGGGCGCTCTTTCTCAGGTGCAGTTTTGGAGGATTCACCTAGTGGAGTTACCCCCAACGATTCCATCTCCTTTCTGAATTGATTATCGGCCGGCATTGCATTGGTGATTTGAATTAGGACTCCAGAAATTTTTGTGCATCCAAGGCAGCCATACAGCCAGTACCTGCTGATGTAACCGCTTGCCTATAGACATGATCTGATACATCGCCAGCAGCAAATACACCAGGAATACTAGTGGCTGTAGCCCCACCATTTAAACCACTTGTGGTGACAATGTATCCGTCCTTCATGTTTAACTGACCATCAAACAGTTCTGTATTCGGGATATGTCCAATGGCGATGAATGTACCATGAACATCAATTTGTTTTTCTTCACCGGATTGTACATTGGTCAATTGAAGCCCCGTAAGCCCCATGTCATCGCCCAACATCTCTTTGACAACGTGGTTCCACAAAACTGTTATATTGCCGCCATTTTCAGTACTTCGGCTAAGTAGTCTATCAGCAAGAATTGCTTCTGCTCTGAGTTGGTCCCTGCGATGTACCAATGTCACTGAAGATGCAATATTTGACAAATATAGCGCTTCTTCAACTGCAGTATTACCACCTCCAATTACGGCAACACTCTGATTCCTATAGAAGAAACCATCGCAGGTAGCACACGCCGAAACACCTCTACCCTTGTAGCGTTCTTCAGATTCAAGTTCCAGGTATTTTGCCGAGGCACCAGTTGAGATTATGAGAGCGTCGCAAGTGTATTCGTCCTGATCGCCGATGAGTCTGAACGGTTGGATATCCAATTTTGCAGTATGAATGTGATCATTGATAATTTCTGTGTCGAATCGTGCAGCGTGATGCCACATACGATCCATTAGGTCTGGACCTTGAACACCTTCAGTGTCACCTGGCCAGTTGTCTACGTCGGTAGTTTTGGACAATTGTCCACCCATTTCGACACCTGTAATCAGCACGGGTGAGAGGTTTGAGCGAGCTGCGTAAACAGCAGCGGTATAGCCAGCGGGTCCGGACCCTAGAATAAGTAATTTACAGTGTTTTGGCATATGCGGAGGTTTTAGCCACCTAACTTCGTAGTCTTTTGATGTTGTGTGCAATAGTCACTATCAATCCTTGAATTCGATAGTGACGAAATTATCCTGAAAATCGCAATTGACTATTAACGATGGGGTTTCTCAGGATGTTTTTCAAATTATAAAATTGGAGAACCGATGAAGTATCCTTAATTGAAGCATTGAGGTAGCAAACGGAGGGGCTAAATGAAACCAATGGGCACTTATTTGGTAAGAAGTTTGGAATTATCGTAGCTGGTCTGAATTTCAGCGTGGTGACATTTTCTCATTCAAGTTTCGGGGATCAAGTAGGAAGGATTCGCGATACCAGAGTCCCGATGAGTTCGTGATCTTGACTGATTGTCAGAAGGTAAGACTGCAACGTCTACCAAGAACCCTTCCATTTTCTGATCGACTGCATACATCACAGCAGTCGTCTAAGTACTTGCGTTGCTCTGACGCAAATGTGAAACTTGCGGATTATCAAAACTGCCTGAGCTGCTGGCCTCGCCACGGTTTAGGGTACCTGCGTATCAATCCGACAGGATAGTGCGGAAAACCAAGGCGGTATAATTCGATTCATGCGTTTCTTCAACACTGCCGGCCCCATTAAACCGGACAAACACTACCACATCAGTCCGCTTGAGCGGGTTGACCGGGATGAGATTTTCCGTCTGATCGAACGGGAAAGATACTTTGTGCTGCATGCGCCACGCCAGACTGGCAAGACCTCTGCACTGATCGCATTGCGAGACGAACTGAACGCAACCGAACAGTATCGCGCAGTGTATGTGAATGTTGAGTCGGCTCAGGCCGCCCGCGAAGACGTAAACAGTGCGGTGCAGACGATTCTAAGTCGACTTGCCAGCGCAGCGAAGTCAGGACTCAATGATTCTTTCGTTGATGAGATCTGGCCGCAGATTCTCAATAAGTCTGGCGGATATGATGCATTGCATGAAGTGCTGCAGCAGTGGTCAGCCTCAAGCCCGGTACCGCTGGTACTGATGATTGATGAGATTGACGCACTGATAGGTGACTCGCTGATTTCAGTGCTGCGTCAGCTGCGTTCAGGTTACATCGACCGTCCGGAGCACTTTCCCCAAACGGTAATCTTGTGTGGGATTCGGGATGTACGCGACTACCGGATACACTCAAGCGCTGAGAAGGCAATCATTACCGGCGGTAGCGCGTTCAACATCAAGGCTAAATCCCTACGGCTTGGTGATTTCGATGAGGGGGAGACTCGTGCGCTGCTTGAGCAACACACCGAAGACACCGGACAGGCGTGGAGCGGTGATGCCCTGGCAGAGGTCTGGCGCGCAACCCGTGGACAGCCGTGGCTGGTCAATGCGCTAGCTGCTGAAGTCATAGACACAATCACGAACCGCAGCCATACGATTGAGGCTGATGACATTTTTTCTGCCCGAGAGGTGCTGATTCGGCGGCGCGACACGCACCTTGACCAGCTGGCAGATAAGCTACGGGAGGATCGAGTCAAGAGGGTGATTGAGCCATTGCTGAGCGGTGGGTCTGGCGGTGAAGTGCTGAGAGTGGACGATTTGCAATACACCCATGATTTGGGGTTGGTCAGGCTGGAGCCGAAGGTTGAGATTGCCAATGAGATTTATCGCGAGATTATTCCGCGTGAGCTGATTTTCTCGACAGCTGTGATGCTTCCATATGAGACCGTGTGGTTTGTCGAGAACGGGCGGCTTGTTATGGCGCGTCTGTTGGAGGCGTTTCAAGGTTTTTTCCGGGAGCATTCCGAACACTGGATAAGGCGGTTCGACTACCAGGAGGCTGGGCCGCAATTGCTGCTACAGGCGTTTATGCAGCGGGTGGTGAATGCGGGCGGTCGCATTGAGCGGGAGTATGGCATTGGCCGCGGTCGCACCGACTTGCTTGTGGTGTGGGGACAGGGAAGCGGGATGCAGAAGGCGGTAATCGAATGCAAGTTGCGTCGAGGTGGCTTGGAGCGCACGGTACGCGAGGGACTGGCGCAAATTGCGAAGTACATGGATGGCTGCGGTACTGGTGAAGGCCATCTGGTCATATTCGACCGGTCGGAGAAACGGACTTGGAAGGAGAAAATATTCAGTCGCGAGGAGACGGTTGGAGAAAGGTGTGTGACGGTCTGGGGAATGTGACCGTTGTAGGCAACGGTTTATATTTCCCCAGAAGCAACGGTTGAAAATACCCACTTATTGAGAGTTTCAACAGCGTACCAATACTCAGCACCGTCTGAAGTCGACGAACCTCGTCCAGTTCCGCACCCAGCGCCTCAATCAGACTTCTGTAATGCCCTACATCAGGCGACAATCGACATTCAGCAAGGTGTTCAGGCATGTTTGGCGTTCATAAAATTTTTTGAAATGTTCGCCATCGAATGCAACAGGCTTGCCGCTTATTTCGCCTTCTATCAACTCACTGCGAATAGTGTCAATTTCCAGTAGTTGCGCTTGATCGCGAAGAACAATGTGGCGAAATTATTCGCTGTAGTTCGTAAAGTTGCCCAATTCAATTTGTGCTTCTATCCACTCGTTTTGTTTCCTAGTGACAGTGATTGTCTTTCTGACTGTTTTCACAATGTTAATTTCTCGGTGCTGACAGAAATATAAATCATACTGACATCGTCACTCCAGTGCACGCTCAAGTAGAAAGCGGTCAGTCTCATCTTCGATACGGCGAGGATTTCGCTCAAAAAAGACATCGCGTGCGATTGCCCATGGATCTTGAGCCTCATACTGAAGGCTGGCAGCCTCCTCCCACCAATTGAGACCTTGCTTAGACAATCGGAATGCTAGATAGTTCGCGAGTGAGCCAACTCTTAATTCCCATTTCTCCGCCGTTCGCCGAACCGCACTTTCTAATCTCTCAACTTTGTTATCTGCCTGCGCCACGCATTCATCTGCGAGATTTTCCGCCTTCCCATCAAGCATCACATCTCCCGCAAACTGGTTGGCGGCAATCTCTTCGTTCGACATCGCCTCCTCCTCAACCAATTCGAACACACATTCTTCGGGTTGTTGTGAAGCGTGAAACAACGTCTGAAGCAAATTAAATATCCAACGCGCTTCATGCTTAGCCGTTTGCTTCAGTACGATCGCGTTGCGACCCTCGAAGCGTAAGCACGCACTGTGGAATGTTCCCTTTCCCCTGAGCGGTAGTACAATCACACCAAGATCCCACACTGCGTGCAGAATTGTGCGAAAATCATTTTTCTCTGAACCGCATGCCAGAATTCTTTTCCGCAAATCGTAAGGGTCAGCAGGAATGGCCTCCGTCGGGCAGCTATCCATTCCTCTGATCGCCACCTTGGCCAAGTAGTTCGCATATGTCGCGAACAGCCCCGCTACCTCCACGTCACAACGCAAGGGCACCTTTAAACGCATAGCTTCGGCCGTCGCACTATGTACCGACAAGGCCTGAGCATTGAGAACTTCATTGCGATCCCAACTGAACACATATCCCAGTGCAATCACCAATTTTTCGGTCAATCTCTGATCGTCAAACTGATCTTGTACTTCTTCATTATCAATTGTGGTATCGGACGAGGGGAGCAAGCGCTCGGTTACAAATTCCCTGCTGATTCCTACCTGACTGAGTTTGACGAGGAGTCGCTCGAAGCTATCCGGCACGACAGGAAGCAAAATTTCATTTTCGATTCGAACCTGCAAGGCTCTTGCCACTTCGCATAGCCGCTGAAAGCTGGCCGACGCGTAACCTTCCGCCTCATATCGTTGGATCTGCTGTTCTTTGAGCTTCAAACGCTGCGCTAACGCACACTGGGTAAGGCCTCCTGCAATTCTGGCCTTGATTAAGCCGTCCGCGAGTTGTTCGAATGTGTCCGCCCAAATCACTGGAAACTCGGATGACTTCAATCGCTCGTATTCCTCCAGCTCTTCCTGTAAATCCGCCAGTTGGCTCTCCATAGCGTTTCGTTCGGCTAATACCAGCCTCGGATGCACATCTCTGCGGTTACCTGGCTTGATATCGAATTCCTTAATTACTTGGGCAAATTTGCGAGCTTTTTTACGCGTAATTCGGTACTGTCTTTCGTTAGTAATCATGGCAAACTCCTCAAATTGATCAGTACGATGCCTTTTTCATTCCCGTTTCGGTCGGTCCTGAAAAAGTCTCGGTAGAGCACGCCAGTCGCGGCAAGTGCTGATGCCGTAAAAAGGTCTCCAAAATACTTCGCTTTCATCGCAGCTCGTCGGTTGCTGAAATCAAGCAATACGGGGTCCAGCCGGTTCACATCTACCCCCGATGTTTCCCAAGCAGCGTCGTAGTCCCTAGGAAACACTTTGTCCGATACGAAACTGCCGTTTAGCAGCTACTCCATGCATCCGGCTGCCGCTAATTCTCGACATGCGGTTAGCAAGCCTGTCATCAGTCGCGCACGGTGGCTGTTGTTTGCAAAGCAGTTAGCGACATCACACCATCTCGCAGAATGGATACCCGGGGGTAAATAACCTGTAATAGGATCAGTAACTAGCATTTTAAACACAATTATATTGTTGTGTTCAAATGTGGTTAACTCTTTATTAATTAGTGTGCGTGCGGCATAATTTTGGCAATTTAGCAGAATTTTGGTTGAACTTGCAGCAACGCAACGATCTATGGAAAGCTCTGAATACTGAAAATCGGAGAATTCGGAAAGATAATACAAAACCTGTAGCTGCCTATACGGTCATGATGCATACAGAACAATCAGTTTGAAGAAATTTAATGAAGTGGCGAGGACAGCAGATTTACGGAAGATAAGATTAGGGCGTGTGGTGCCACAGGACTCTAACTAAAATTCGCTCGCTCTAACCATAGTTCCAAAATATCCCGTAGCTGATTGAGAAATGGATCAATCGGTCCGGAGGAAGTACGTACCAAGGCGATATCCCCTGAGTAGCGCGATGGTTTCGGGCAGTGTAGTTTGTTGAGTGCTGTTCCTCCGCGAAACCGAAGTTCATCTTTTAGCATGTTATCTGAAATTATTTCAATTAGAACACAGCTAATGATTAGAACCTGCTCAATTTATCACATTTCAACCCAAGGAACGACATTAAGTGTTGTCCAACGAGAAATGAGTCTGAAGCAGGATTCCGTTTCCAACGAGAAATGAGTCTGAAAAACCGAGGTGATCGGGTTCATCATAGGCGGATGAAGACGATCATGAAACTGGAAGAAATCAGGACTCTGGAAG
>JAJEHQ010000039.1 GCA_022823625.1 Gammaproteobacteria bacterium | reverse complement strand
TCTTCCAGAGTCCTGATTTCTTCCAGTTTCATGATCGTCTTCATCCGCCTATGATGAACCCGATCACCTCGGTTTTTCAGACTCATTTCTCGTTGGAAACGGAATCCTGCTTCAGACTCATTTCTCGTTGGACAACACTTTGGCTTGTATTAAATCGATCATACTGTTATTATTGCTGAAATTGGGTTCTTCAACAAGGGTTGAGATGGTCGAAGTCAGCGCAGTCACAAAATTGATTTTAACAACTACGGTAAATGCGTTGTCTTTAAAAATGAAAAGTTATCAGTAGCTTGTCTAACTTTTACGTAATCCAGTAGAAATTCTATCACTTAAGAACTGGGAGGGTAATATGAATGATAAAAAATCCAATGGTATCCAGAATTTGGTAGCGACTGGAGGCCTTTGGAAAGGTCTTCACCCCGGTATGGGGATCGCATCGAAGGCGATGGTCGTGGCGTTTGTCGTTTTCACAGCACTCAACGTGGAATTCGCGAACGGTATTTATGCGGCGGTGCGAGGCTGGATCGAATCCGCACTCAACTGGTACTACGTGAGTGCCTTAGTAATCATGTTCTTTGTCTGTATCTACCTGATGTGCAGTCGACATGGGTCTGTCAAACTAGGGGATGACAACTCCAAACCGGAGTTTAGCAACTTCTCCTGGTTCGCGATGCTTTTCTCGGCTGGAGTAGGTATTGGCCTGCTATTTTTCGGTATCGCAGAGCCAATGTTTTACTTCGACAACACGCAGCCATGGGGTTATCCGAACAATCCGTTTGCAGACCGGGCAATGGTGACGGAGATGAATGAGGAACGCGCTGTACATGCGATGCGGGTCACCTACTTTCATTGGGGATTCCACGCTTGGGCAGTCTACGTGATAATCGGTCTTTGCCTGGCGTACTTTGGATTCAGGAAGAAGTTGCCCTTGACTCTGAGGTCATCCCTATATCCGATCATCGGCGAAAAAATCTACGGGCCAGTTGGGCACGCAGTGGATTTGTTAGCTGTCTTCGGAACCGTTTTCGGAGTTGCAACTTCACTCGGCCTCGGTGTAAGCCAGATGGCAGCTGGTCTCAACCACCTGTTTGGTATCGACCCTGGGGTCATCACCCAGGTAACATTGATTGCCGTGATTTCTGCCGTGGCGACCCTGTCGGCCGTATCTGGTGTTGGGAAAGGCATTCGAATTATTTCGGAGTGGAATATCTGGTTGTCAGCGGTTCTGTTGGCGTACTTCCTTTTCGGTGGCCCTGCACAATGGCTAATGGGATTTTTCGTGACCACTATCGGCGACTATCTCTGGAATGCAATCCCGATGGGATTTGCCACTTTCAACGCTGAAGGTGAAAGAGACTGGCAGGGTGGTTGGACTATCTTCTATTGGGGCTGGTGGATATCGTGGGCTCCATTCGTTGGAATGTTTATCGCTCGCATCAGCCGGGGGCGTACCATCCGAGAGTTCATGGTTGGTGTAATGTTCGTACCGACCACACTGGCTTTCTTCTGGCTCTGTATTTTCGGTGGCAACGCGATGTATATCGAGTTGACTGCTGAAGGTGGAGCAGGGACGGCAGGTATTGCGGAGCTTGTCCGAAACTGGAATCTGCCCGCTGCCCTCTACGGCACTATCGATTTGATGACGGGAGTGAACTGGCTCAACTGGATCATGGCCGCCCTGGCCACATTTCTGTTGGCTACATGGTTCATCACCTCTTCGGACTCCGGGACGCTGGTGATCACAACAATGCTCAGCATGGGCGATGATCACCCACCACAGAAGTTCCGAATCGTATGGGGACTCGGAGAGGGATTCGTTGCAGCGGTTCTTCTACTTGCCGGTGGTCTCGGTGCGCTGCAGACAGCATCCATCGCGGCTGCGTTGCCGGTGAGTGTGATCATGTTGCTAATGACATACGGTATTGTGAAGTCGCTGAGTGAGGACTCATCAGCCGTAGTAGTTGAATCAGCCCAAGCGGCCCCAGCAACTGCGGAATAACTGCTGCAGCAACTGCTGAATTTCAGTAGTTGACTGCAAGAGCACGATACAGTCCGTGTGGGAGAGTAATTTCTCCCACACGGATTATCCCATTGAGGCATGTCGTCATCTCTGGATGACTCTTGTCTGTCCCCGTCACAACAAGAATGAGGTGGCTTTAGAGTATTTTGTGTTTAAACATTGCACTTGAACATGCGTAATTCTTCATCTACCACTAAAAGCAGTGTTTGTGTTGCATAGTCGTGTTTATTACTACAAATTTCTACGAAGGAAATATATCTATTGGCAGTGAACTGCCTTATGTGTCTACCTAGTGATGTGTTCACTACTTCAACAACTGCAGAAGCGATGCATTGACTTAGGGCTTAACCAAAAAAGACAGATGATGCAAGTAAGTATTTCGCGGCAGCAATATCAGAAATTGGAATCAAAAGGAAATCTTAGGCTCGACATCCTGGACTTGGTTGTGAATGGTCTCGATAGCAAGTTATGCCACTGTCAAGGTAGCGTTTGCAATTGAGACACCCCACAGTCCGGTGGTTGAAGCCATGATTGACTGGGACTTTGCAGTTTATTCGATTGGTCCCAATCAGTTGATAGATTGCGGGAGCGCGAGTCGCCAGCAGGTGCCAAGAACGATAATTGGATGCTTACATGCAGGCTATCAGTCCACGAACAGATGCGCACCGTTCGACTTTAGAGTTTCAGATTTTATTGACTGCACTAAAACCAACTATGTTCAATGCCGTGACACGCAACCTGAGCTTCAGAACTTTCATTTTTAAGTTCAGGTACATCTGTTTTGCAGATTTCTTTGGCGTGTGCACAGCGATTGTGAAATACGCAGCCAGATGGTAAATCAATTGCTGTGGGGACTTCACCTCTCATTCTAATGTGGGGTGATTTTTGTTTCCCTAGTTTGGGTATGGCGCTGAGCAGCGCTTGAGTATATGGATGTCGAGGAGCACCAAATATCTCGCTGGTTTTTCCCACTTCACAGATTCGACCGAGATACATGACTGCAACCCTGGTTCCAAAATGCTCCACTACAGAGAGATCATGCGTAATGAATAAATAGGTGAGACCTCTTTGTTCCCGGGCATCGCCAAGAAGATTGAGTATCTGTGCTTGAATAGATACATCAAGTGCGGAAATTGGTTCGTCAGCGACAATGAATTCTGGATCGACCATCAATGCCCGCGCAATGCTGATGCGCTGTCTTTGGCCTCCAGAAATTTCATGCGAATATCGTGCACCCCATTTCGGATCGATGCCAACGGACTCCATTACTTCCTTCACTTTTTCTTTAAGTTCTGCTGTCGAGTGCCTGGGATTGTGAAAACGAACCGGTTCGAGCAGGGTCGCAGAGACTGTCTTTCGTGGATTCAAGGAAGCATAGGAATTCTGGAAGATCATTTGCATTTTTTGGCGATAGGGCAGAAGTCGACTGCGAGAAAGATGGTCAATTCGTTCACCTCGGTAACTGATTTCTCCGCTTGAAGGTGGCAGCAGGCCCATAATGGTTCGACCAACTGTTGTTTTGCCGCAACCGCTCTCGCCGACGAGACAGAGCACTTCTCCACTGTGAACTGATAAATCGATTCCATTCAATGCTTTAACTAGATCAACCTGTCGTTTCAGTCTTCCATTCTGAACAGATAGTTGATCCAGCAGGCCGCCCGATACATTGAAGTACTTGAACAACTTTTGAGTGCGAACTAACGTCATTTCGTTTCGCATGCTTATTCCTCGTAACTGATTGGAAAATGACATGCAACTGAGTGCGATGCTATACCCTGTAAGTTTGGCTGTACTTTTCTGCAGACATCCTTCACCATGTCACAGCGATTGTGGAACAAGCACCCATGCGGAATGTCTTGTAGAGTAGGCATGACGCCGTTTATTTGATTCAGTTTCTCTCCCGGTGTGGTGTTTTCAGGTAGCGCTTTCAGGAGACCTCGGGTGTAATGATGCTTTGGTCTGGTGACAATATTTTCTGTGTCACCCTGCTCGATAATCGCACCGGCGTACATGACAATGATTTTCTGAGTCACTTGGGAAACAACGCCAAGATCATGGGTTATCAGTATCAGACCAACGTTGAATTCATTGCACAAATTCTGCAGAAGTTCGAGAATTTCTGCCTGAATTGTGACATCCAGTGCAGTGGTCGGTTCATCAGCAATGATCAATTGCGGGTCGGTGAGTAGTGCAATTGCAATAACAACCCGTTGCCGCATACCGCCTGACAATTCATGAGGATATTGTTTAAGTCGCTTTTGAGCCGATGGAATCTGAACAGCTCTCAATTTGTCAACTGCAATATTGCGGGCTTCAGCCCGGCTGATTTTGCGATGTGCAAGAATGGATTCTTCCATCTGTGTTCCTATACTCAGCACCGGATTCAATGTCATCATAGGGTCTTGAAAAATCATACTGATTCGGTTGCCGCGAATCTGCTGCATTGTGGATTCGTCTAGTTCGGATAGTAACGTTCCGTCGAATTCAATTCGACCGCCTGATATGTATCCCGGTTTGCTGATGAGATTCAGTATGGCAAACGCTGATACTGATTTTCCTGCACCGCTTTCACCCACAATTCCAATTCGTTCACCTTGATCCACTGTGAAACTGACATCCCGAATCGCAGTTACGGATCCGCTTCGCAGCGGAAAAGTCACTTCCAGATTTTCAATGTTCAATAGAGTCATTGGAGAAATTCGTCAAATTTGTACCATCTAGTTATAAATCTTGGGATTGAGTACATCACGCAACCAGTCTCCAAGCAGGTTTATTGCCACAATCAGAATCACAAGTGTGATTGCGGGAAGGGTAGTTATCCACCAAGATCCACTAAAAACGTAGTGAAACCCATTTTGGATCAGAGAACCTAGAGAGGGCTTTGTTACAGGCATCCCAAGCCCGAGAAATGACAAAGAAGCCTCAGTAATGATCGCGTTAGCAACCTGTACTGTGGAAATAACTAGCAGCGGTGAAAAAGTGTTAGGCAGAATGTGTCGATAAATGATCGTGAAAGGATGGAGTCCAATGACGCGGGCAGCATCGACATACTCCTGTTTCTTTGCGGCCAATACACAGGCTCTCACCGTACGCGCATACTGCGGCCATTCCGCAAGTCCGATCACCAAAACGATTGCGACAATTGCAAACTCCTCATACAGCCGAAGTCCGACAGTTGCCTGAAAAAGTGCAAGGACTACAATTGCGACCATCAGTGTTGTAAAGGACAATTGGATATCAGCCACACGCATTAAAAAACTATCAAGACGGCCTCCGAAATATCCGGCTATCAGACCAATAGAGACGCCAAGTACCAATTGCAGGCAAGTTGCAAATACGCCGATCAAAATCGATATGCCGGTTCCGTATAGCATCGCACTGAGCATATCGCGTCCCATTGCGTCCGTACCCAACATGAATCGTGAATCAGCCTCTACACTGCCTATCGGAGGGATTTCCGAGTCCATGATGTCGAACTGGGTTAAGTCCCACGGGTTGTAGGGTGCGATGAGCGGCGCAAGTACAGCGAGTAGAACATAAGTGAAAACAATCGCTGCACTGACCATTGCGGTTCGATTGTGAACGAAACTGTAATACATTGCCGAGTTCTGAACTCGATGCCAGATGTTTCGTCGTACTAACAACACTTGTTCAGTCATGGTGAATCAGACTTCATCTTCCAGTGAGTTTAACCATTGGGTTCACCAATCCGTAAATGATGTCCACAACGGTGTTGGTAATGACAAAAATCAAACCGACAACAATCAGGTAAGCGACAATCAACGGCGTATCCACGCGATTGATTGCTTCCAGAAACATGAACCCCATACCGGGCCACTGAAAGACTGTTTCAGTGAGAATGGTGTAGGCAACCATGATGCCAAGCTGCACACCTCCGACAGTAATCACTGGCAGCAGCGTATTCTTGAACGCATGAACCGTCCAAATCCGATACTTCGACAGTCCTTTCGCCCACGCGAATTTGACATACTCCGTTTCAAGCACTTCCATCATTTCTGATCGAATTATCCGCACAAACAACGGCAGAATTACGGATGCCAATGAGACACTCGGCAATAACAGGTGGGATAATCCATCCAGAGAAAGCAGGCTGGTTTCCCAGCCTCCAAACAGAACAACCGTGTCCCCTCTTCCGTATGCTGGAAACCACCCGAGGTTGACCGCAAATATCTGAATGAGAAATATTGCTGTCAGAAATACTGGAATGGAGATTCCAAGGATACTCAAACCCATGCATAGCTTCGAAAGCCAGTGATTTGGCCGAATTGCAGCAAACATTCCCGCGGGAACGGAAAATAGAATAATCCAGAAAGTAGCAGCAACAACAAGATCAATGGTCGCGGGCAGCTTGTCCAGAATTACGTCCAGCGCGGGTCGCTTGAAAAAATAGGATGTCCCTAAATCACCCTGAACAGCGTTCTTGAGAAATCGCCAGTATTGCACCAGAAATGGATCATTCAATCCAAGCTCGTCTCGTAGTTGATTCCTGATTTCCTCTGATACGGACTGGCCAACCAATTCTCTAAGTGGGTCTCCTAGTTCATCTTGGATGGAAAAACTCAGAATACTGATGACCAGCATCACAAGGATTGCTTGACCGAGTCTGCGCACAAGGAAGGCAAACATGGCACTAAATCTTAGAGGTTTTTATGTTGAACAAATCGGGAGATTGGGTTCGACACTCAAGTACTACGGCAATTATTTGAGGTAAACCAGTCAGTTTCTGGAGCTGTCGTATATAGACGCATGTCAATCAGCATGCCGAATGGATAACTAATCTGCAGGTGATTTAAGATACCAACGGTGAAGATTGAGGACATTGCACCACCTTCACCGTAGTTTGCGAACGAATTATTCCATTACCAGGTCGCCCAAGTATGGAAAGTTCATTACATTGACAATATCGGCAATGTTGACACCTGAGCGAGCGGCCCAAGCTCGATCCTGCCAGTGAAGCGGTACAAATGCTGCCTCATCATGCAGAATCTGCTCGACTCTCTGAAGCATTTCGGCACGTTTGGAATTGTCGGTTTCCTTAGCGCTTGCCAGAACCAATCGGTCAACTTCAGCATTCGAGTAACTCCCGCTGTTATACTGACCATATCCGGTGTCACTATCGGGAGTCATGGTAAGAAATTCAGAAAAGTTCGCTGAATCTTCGGTGTCGGAATGCCATCCGATCATCATGATGTCAGCTGCCCGCTCATCGAATTTTGGCCAGTACTGCGCCTTTGGCATTGTCGTTAAGTCAACACGGATACTGATTTTTGCGAGCATGCCTGCAACAGCTTCGGCAATCTTTGCGTCGTTGACATAGCGATTGTTGGGTGCCATCATCGTGACGTCTATACCATCCGCATAACCGGCCTCTGCCATCAGTGCTTTGGCTTTTTCCAGATCAAAACGAGGTTTCAGGCTTTCGTTGTAACCAAGATAACCTTTCGGACTCTGTTGAGCAGCTGCAGTCCCAAAGTTTTTCATGATCTTTTTCACGATTCCTTCATTGTTAACTGCATATACGATCGCTTGTCTAACTCTAGCATCCTGAAACGCTGGAACCCGTTCCTGATTGAGCTGGAAAGTGATGATACGGGTGCCACTCATGGTGACGAGATCTACCCCTTCAGTTTCTTCAACTCTTTGTAGGTCAATGGGCGGAATTGGTGCAGCAAAATCAATGTCACCTGCCAATATAGCGGCAACTCTGGTTGGATCTTCCTTGATCGGAGTTAATATGATTTGTGAGACATTGCCTGGAGACTCGCTATCCCAGTAATCGGCAAACCGATCAAACACAACCTTTACGCCCTGTTCCCTTGAAGTAACAGTAAAAGGACCGGTGCAGGAAACGTTTACAGAGGCGAATGAGTCTCCATGTTTAACAATTTCTCCTTTGTCTCTGCCACGTTCATCTTGTCCAGTGTAAAACTCACTGTCGAGCGGAAAAATATAGGTTGCCGTATGTTCAACAAGAGGATAAGGACCATCGGTGACTAAATCGACAGTGTAGTCGTCAATTGCGTTTGCTGCAGTGAAGTTGACGAAAATTCCTTTGAAATCCTCACTCTGTTTGAGGCGGTTGAAGGTAAATACAACATCTTTCGCGGTCATCTCACGCCCGGAATGGTGTTTTACGCCTTTTCTTAGGTGAAAACGCACCGTTGTCTCATCCAACCTCTCCCAGCTGCTTGCGGCCCTGGCATCAAACCCGAGATCCTGATTCCAGCGCAAGAGAGGATCACAGACCATGTGTGAAAGCTGCAATGTTCCTCCGGACAACTGTTCATGAAGATCCAATGAAACAGGATCTGCATCATAGGCAAGCCGCAAAGTTTTTGCCTGCACAGGAAGCACAAATGCAAAAACCACAAGCACTGCAAAACTAATTTTCAATTTCTTCATTTTTAACTCTTGAATCTCTAAAAAATGATTGACATCAATGTAGAAAATATGAACAATGATACCGTAGAGCTGGCTCTCCTTTCGCAACAGGCAAGTGATTAGGGCGAAAAGATTATGATGTCAAAATGTGTTGAAATGTGGCAAGCATTTTTGTTCGAATAGCTGTGAATATCAACTCAACAGTCTCAAACAGGGCACGCGACGCGTCCAGTTTAATTTCAACACGCATCCTTCATTCTCACTGATTATCGAGCGCGTTACAAGTTCCTTGATTCTCGCAGTGGGCTTCGCAGTGGCACTGCTACACTCTGTTAGCGTCATGAATTTGTAGCGACAGCCGCCATTGTGATAGTTGCCGCAAACTCACAGGCCATTATTCGAATCCGCAGGCCGGTGATTACAGGAGTTCTGAGCAAACCAGATTAGCTCTGTTGCTTTTTTTTTTCGCTGCTTTGTTTCTGCTGCACCCTAATTGGTGCGGGACTGTTCCACCACTGAATCGACGGTTGGAATATTCCGTAGTATTGTTGACATCCTCAGTTTGATTCGGAATCGTCTTCCAACCGACTCTTGTAATGTGCCGAACCAGGACCTCGGGGTGCCCGAATCCCTCGAAATT
The DNA here is from genome assembly GCA_022823625.1 of Gammaproteobacteria bacterium. Classification (GTDB taxonomy): domain Bacteria; phylum Pseudomonadota; class Gammaproteobacteria; order Arenicellales; family JAJDZL01; genus JAJDZL01. The sequence goes on along the minus strand of JAJEHQ010000039.1, from coordinate 29,955 downwards.
CCCAATCTCCACCCATTGCGGTTGATACTACTTCTTCTGTTGTCATAGGCTGGTGTCCCACATCGTCTCGTATCTCGGTTGGGCCTTCTACGATGGTGTTGGTTAAAGATCCGAGGCCTTCGACTTCAACCGTAACGACATCACCCGGTTCGACTGGTCGACTATTGGCTGGAGTTCCTGAAAGCAACAGATCACCTGGTTCCAGAGTAATGTTTCGCGCTATGTCGGCAATTAGATAATGCATGTCCCATTCCATTTCGTTCGTATTACCGTCTTGTTTGACTTCACCATTAACCAGGGTACGAATGCGCTTATTTCTAAAGTCCCAGTTTGTTACCAGTGCTGGACCGACCGGACATAGAGTATCGGAACCCTTTACTCGCAGCATTGAGCCCGCATCGGTATCGCGAAAGTCATGCAGGCCGTAGTCGTTTGAAACTGAATAGCCGGCAATGTAATCTCCAGCTTCTGCTTGACTGATATTTCGACAAAACCGACCGATGACGATGGCAATTTCTCCTTCATAGTTGAGCCATTTACAACGCTTTGGTCGAACGATATCTGCTCCATGACCACAGAGAGCGGTTATTGGCTTGTGAAAATAGGTGGGTGTGGCTGGAAGTTTGGTCATAAATTCGTCTACACGACTCTTGTAGTTCAAGTGCACACAGATGATTTTGCGAGGTTCCACAGGTGCAAGATGAATAGCATCTTCAATTCCGATTCTACGGCCATCTCCAGCTACCAGTTCATCCCCTTGTCGCTGCATTACTGTCGGATAACCCTCTAACAAAACTCGACGATATTCGCTCATACTTCCTCCGAAGTTTGTCATGGCTCAGCTACTGAACTCAGTTCAGAATGGCACCATATCATACCAATAAAGCTAATGAATTCTTCCTCAATCAACCTAAAATAATTTGCATTCTTGACCTAATCGAACAGTATGAAGTTATTGTGATGTCCCTGAAAGGTTTCATGTTTCCTCGAAGTGCCACAGGTAAAGCCTCCTTGGTACCCGATACTCCGTGGCACTACTCGGGTGCCACACTGACGCTGGAATATTTGACAAAACCTGAAAACGTTGCTGAATTGCTCCCAGATTATCTTGAATCCGCTGATGAACATCCCGGTGCCGTCGCTGTGATTTGGGCTGACTGGCAAAACTGTCGAGATGACTACAGCGAAATTCTTGACCCGGCTCGTAGCCAATATATGGAAGTGTTCGTCGTAGTCAGATGCAAGTACCAAAACAAAACTTACTCTCGCTGTGTCTATATTTGGGTTGATTCAGACTATGCTATGGTTCGGGGGCACCACCAAGGCTATCCTAAAAAACTCGCATCAATCTACATGTCGCGCCCGATAACAGTCGGACAGGCTGGGCCCAGGCTTGAGCCAGGCGGCCGATTTGGAGCAAGTGTATCGGCTTATGACCACAAGCTTATTCACGCGACCTTTGAAATTACAGAAGAGTGTGATCATGCAGGATTTGTAAATAGCCATCCTATGCTGCACAATCGGTGGATGCCGTCAATCGAAGGTGTTGGCGAAGACAGTTTGGATGAGCTGGTAACCATGAGTGCTTATCAGGCAGAAGTAGGGCGTTCCTTTACAGGAAAATTTGATCTGCAACTATTTGATTCTCCGGTGGAAGAACTGACTCGCCTACAGCCGATCGAGAACATCGCCGGATACTGGCGAGAACTAGCTTTTTCGTGGAAAAGTGGTACCACACTGAGGCGCCGGAATCTACCTGAAATTGGATAAATTGAATTTGTGAAACGTCGAACAAACAATTTGCACGTTGAAATTGATGTCTTATTTTGCTCACCCAGATTGAGAGGTTAGGACAGCATGACAATTTGGCATCCAAGTGATGATGGCTACGCGAACCTCTCTAACCATGACTCGTTTGTCAATGGCGCTCCTCACAATACGTTTGCACGTATGCGCCGGGAAGACCCTGTGGCATGGTGTGATGGAGGCCAGTACAAGGGCTATTGGTCCCTGACTCGATACGATGACATACTGAAGCACAATCGAAACCCGTCACTTCTAAGTTCCGCTCACGGGATTCGGATGGAAGACCAAAGTCGAGAGGAGTACCTAGCGCGACGAACATTTCAGGAGACTGATCCGCCTGAACACTCGGCCACTCGAAAGCTTGTAAACGAGGCTTTTTCCAAAAAAGTAATTGATCAGCTGGAAATTCTGATTCGCGATCTGTGCGTGGACATTCTTGAAAACGCATTATCTAACGATGAATTTGATGCTTCTTATCTGATCAGTCGGCAGTTGCCGATGCGCATGCTAGGTAGAGTTCTCGGATTGCCAGCGCAAGACCTTGATTGGCTGGTGACAAAAGGGGACGAGTTGATTGCCAACACAGATCCTGAATATTCTAACTATGTGCCGGATAAAGCGGATACCGACGAGTTTCGATTCATGCCGTTTCGGTCCCCAGCAGGTGCTGAACTTTACAGTTATGCCAAGCAACTGATGGAGGAAAAAGCCGCAAGAAATGATACTGAAGGTGTGTTGCATCTGATTCTCCAGCCAAATGAACAGGGAGAAGTCATTAGTAATACGGAATTTCGAAACTTTTTCTGTTTATTGGTGGCGGCAGGAAATGATACGACGCGTTATACCCTTTCCGCTTCAATGCACGCGTTGGTGGTAAAGCCGGAGCTGCTTGCCATGCTGCAAAACGCAGACAACAGATTGTGGGCATCCGCAACTGAAGAGTTCATTCGCTGGGCTTCACCTACGATGCATTTTCGCCGAACAGCGACTGAAGAATTCGAGTTGCACGGGAAAAAGGTTAAAGAAGGTGACAAGGTGGTTTATTGGTTCATATCTGCCAACCGGGATGAGAGTCGGTTCGAAAAACCGTTTGAGGTCGATCTGCGGCGTACGCCAAATCGGCACATGGCTTTTGGACAGGGTGGACCTCATGTTTGCCTGGGAATGTGGTTAGCCCGATTGGAATTGCGTGTGTTGCTGCAGGAACTGGTCAAACGCGTTGATACTATCGAACTTGTCGGTGAAGCGGAATATGTTCGGTCGAACTTTGTCGGTGGGATCAAGCGTTTACCAGTCAGAATGAAAAGGAAATAGCTGCAGCTTCGATTGATATTACCTTAACAAACGAAGGCATAGGAAATTCAAATGGTAGATTCTAAGCTAAGAGTGTTGTTCTGCGACCACCTTAACATAGCCAGAGGAAAGTTCATTCCTCCAAACCGTGCAACAGGGGAATCTCGCTTCTGTCAAGGTATCTATGCGTTAGCCTACGACAAGGAATTACTGCCTGCACCATGTTCAATGCTGCTGGATGGATTGTCCGACATGGTTGTTCGATACGACCCCAATGAAGTGCGCGCCGGATGGTTGGCTGATGAAGTCGTCGCCATTGCAGATCAGTTTGATAGCGATGGAAATGACCTGGCAGTGAGTGGCCGAACTTTATTGAAACGCACACTTGATCAGTGGCAGAAACTTGGATATAGCGCCAAAGTCGGTATTGAACTGGAAGCGTATGCGTACACGAGAGGGGATGACGGCCACTGGAAACCATACGACACTCCAGGTGCTTACGTCTATGGAACAGGACCTTTCGTCGACCCTTTGGAACTGACTGACAGTGTTTATAGTTGCGCAGAGCATTGCAGCATTCCCTTGGAAATGATTACATCTGAATTTGACTCCCCACAGTTCGAATTTACACTGCGGTACGATGATGCATTAGTAGCGGCGGATGACGCTTTTCTATTTAGATTGATGGCCCGCGAGATCGCCTTCCAAGAGGGTGTGCTGCTGACATTTATGCCAAAGCCAATTGAGGCGCTGAGTGGTTCCGGTGTTCACATTAACTTCAGTTTGTGGAACAAACAGGGTGAAAATTCAATTGGTGATCCAAATTCTGCAAATAAACTGACACGATTGGGAGAGGCCTGTATTGCCGGCTTGATGCATCATCATCAGGGATTGGCCGGTCTACTTGCACCAACGGTGAATTCTTACAAGCGGTTGCAGCCAGCCAGCCTTTCTGGATATTGGCGAAACTGGGGAGAAGATCATCGCGGGGTCACAACAAGAATCAGCAGCGAAACGGGTGATGCTGCAAGAATTGAACATCGCATGGCTGACGGTGCGGTGAATCCATATACAGCGATTGCCGCTGTGCTTCAGGCTGCTCGATTGGGCTTGGAAAATGGTTATGATCTGCCTCCTGCAGAAACGGCAGACTGTCTGGAAAATCATGATGCGACTGACGGCGTTCCAGAAAATCTTGCTGCGGCGTTAGAGGCGCTTCAGGCTGACATGAATCTCGTCGAAGCTGTTGGCCCCGATTTAGTTGGTAATTTAGTTGTGATTAAGCAGTATGAAGTCGAGGCAACAAGCCACATGAATCACGATCAGTTGCGCGACTATTACATGCACTATATTTAGACTGCGAGTCGTTGATAGCGGACTTTAGCTAAGCCTGAGATATCAGGCCGATTCACAATGAGTTTAAGCCTGTAGTAACAGTGTTCGAACTAGCGAATAGTCTACCTTTAGTATTGCACTTTAACGGCGGCCGATAATAATCCCATACTTTTCATCTCGCTCCGGACCGTAGGTGACGGCTTCGTTGTAATCGAGTCCAACTCGACGTTTTAGGGAATATTGCCAGTCAAACAGAGCGTCCTTCATGCGCCGGACTACATTCTGCAGACTTCGATCCTGGCCGAGATCGTTGAGTTCATCAGGGTCTTGTTCTAGATCGAACAGTTGATGAGGGTACCCCTTGTAGTAGATGTATTTCCAGCGTGCGTCTCGAACCATCGTAGCACGACATTCGTAAGGTTTAATATTCAGTACGTAGCGAGCACCTCGGTCTGAATAGTCGATTTCACTGATTGTGTATTCTCGCCAATGTTCAGCGGTAGATGGTGATCTCAAAAGTGGCAGGAGAGAATGACCTTCAACCCGCTCATGGCAGATTTCACCGCCTGCCAACTCAACAAAGGTCGGAACAATATCTACTCCTTCAACCAGTTCGGTTCGTACTGAATTTCTAGTGACATCCGATTGACTGTCAGGGTCAACGACAATCATCGGAATTTTTGCTGATGGTTCATGAAACAGATCTTTTTCTCCAAGCCAGTGATCCCCTAAATAGTCACCGTGATCGGAGGTCAACACAATGACTGTATGGTCCAGCACCTCTTCTTCTTCGAGAAATTTCATCAGCCGGCCTATATGATCATCGAGTTGTTTGACAAGTCCCATATACGCCGGTAATACAATTTCTCGTACCTCATCGTCTGAGTAGCTTTGACTGTACTCAGCTTTCATGAATGCATCAATAACCGGGTGAGGATCATCACGTTCGGCTGCACTTCGAACAACCTTCTGAATGTCGTCCTTTTGGAACATATCGTGATAAGGGTCTGGAGCAATAACTGGCCAATGTGGCTTGATGAAACTCAGATGCAGGCACCACGGTCGATCGCCCGTTTCTTTGATGAAGTCCATTGCACGTCTGGTCGTGAATGCAGTTTCCGAGTGTTCTTCGGGAAGTGCTGCGGGGTAGACCGAACTTCGAAGTGACCAGCCAGAATGAAGTTTTCCGTTGCTGTCAATCCCGCTGTTAGCCCGTGTGTGCCAAGGATTCTTTTCTTTGAATCCAATGGAGTGCAGGTAGTTGGTATAGCCGTGATTTTTCGGCAGAACGGGATCCAGGCACAATCCCTCATGGCTTTCGTAGGGTTCAAATCCACCAGTCGCTGCGGTTAGGGCCAAATCTGACTCGGGATCAATCGCGTTTTTCCTGATTTCGGCTGGACTCTTGTAGCTATGTGTCTTTCCGATAACCGCACTGCGATAACTGAGCGGACGGAGATAATCACCCATCATGTATTCACCGAGCTGTACGGCATCTTCATTGCCGCAGACGCCGTGAGAGGCTTGATAGCGACCGGTGTAAAAGCTGGCTCTGGAAGGAGCGCACAAGGGAGATTGGCAATACGCATTCTCAAATCGAACTCCGCGTGCAGCCAGTTCATCAAAATGAGGAGTCGCTAACGTTTGATGACCGTAACAGGAAAGATAATCCTGTCTGAGCTGGTCACACATGATGAATAGAAAGTTTGGAAGGCTTTTGTCCGTTTTTCTCTGCATTACGTATGGCTGCGATATGGGTATGGGGGTAACTCTGAGATAATCTTTTGTATTCTGACCAAATCCAGTTCATTCTTGTTGGCTAGTGAACTGAACCCTCCAGAATTTGCAATGTCTGCAGGTCGCTGTGGAAATCAAGCGCATAGTCGCCGCCTTCCCGCCCAATTCCACTGATTCCAAATCCTCCGAAAGGTGCTGTCAAATCCCGAACCAGAAAAGAGTTAACCCAAACGGTACCTGCCCTCACTGCTCGACCGACGCGCTCGGCTCGCCTGGCATCAGACGTGTAGACAATTCCCGACAAACCGTAAGCGGTACTGTTTGCCAGATCTACGGCCTCTGGCTCAGAGTCAAATGTCTGAATGGTGAGCACTGGTCCAAAAATTTCCTTTTGTATGACCTCAGAATCGTTGGATGCCGGTTCAATCAAAGTTGGTTTGTACCATAGTTTTCCAGGTTCAAATCTTTCACCTCCGAAAACGATGGTGTCGCCTGCATTTCGGGCTCGTTCAACAAATCCCTCGACTCTTTCCAGATGAATTGGGTGAATGGCGGCGCTCAATGTCGTTTCGGGGTTGCGGCTGTCGCCGTAAACGTGCTGATCGGTGTAATGGGCAAATTGTTCCATGAATTCGGATTTGACTGATGATTCTACGAGTAACCGTGTTCCAGCCAGGCAAACCTGCCCTGAATCTTCAAACTGTGCGGCAGCTTTCTTTGCAGCTGCATTTATATCGGCGTCAGCAAATACAATTAGAGCGCCTTTTCCACCCAGCTCCGCGGTAAAGGGCACCAGGTTTTTTGCCGCGCTGACACCGATGATACGGCCGGTTTCCGGCGACCCTGTGAAAGAGATACGTCTTACTCTTGAATCTGTAACCAGTGCGGTTCCGATTTCCTGTCCCAGACCTTGAACGATGTTAAATGCTCCTTCCGGAAATCCCGCCTCGTTGATAAAGTCAGCAAGCAAACTTGCCGACAGAGGCGCCCATTCCGCCGGTTTAAGAATGACTGAGTTGCCAGCAGCCAAGGCCGGTGCGACCTTCCAGGTCGCGAGCATGAATGGTGCATTCCACGGGGTGATGACAACTGCTGGTCCAGCAGAGTGACGAATGACACGATTGATCGTACCTTTTGAACTCCATTTTCTTTCTTGGTGGTCAGCAATGAACTCTGCATAGTGTCGAAAATTCAGCGCACCACGCGGAATGACTCTAAGTTTGAGGCTCTCAAGAAGCATTGCCATGTCAAGACACTCAATTGCGGCAATTTCGCCAGCATTGGCATCAATCAGATCGGAAAGTTTGAACAGAATGTCATTCCGTTCGGGTTGAGACAGATTTGACCAGACTTTATATCCTTCAATAGCAGCTGAGACTGCAAGGTCTGCGGTTTGTTCGTCTCCGCGCGAGACATCCGCCAGTTTCATGTTCCAGTCTAGTGGTGAGCGAACTTCAAAACTATGTTCTGATGTGATTCGCTGACCGGCAATAAAGTGATGCGGTGAAACTGAAATTCCGTCGACGCAGACTCTCGCATCAGATGAGTTCATTTGTTGTCCTCTGTAAACTGTAGTGTGCAGTTGGAAGTTTGTGAAGTATTGTAAGAACTGCACCAAATTTCATGGATAATTTATTTTTGTCTAACATGAAAATACTTGGATCAAATAAGGAGCTTTTCAATGGGAGAAATTGTCGGTGCCGGGTTTGTGTCTCACGCGCCAACAATTATGTTTTCGAAGGAACTTCGCTACGAAATTAACGACGGTCAGGAAATCAGTCTGGTACCTGGCCTGCGTCGATTGCGCGAAGAAGTACTTGATAAGCTCAAGCCGGATGCGATTTTGCTGTTCGATACTCACTGGTTTACAACTGTTGAGTTTGTCGTCAGCGCTCATGCCAAGCGAAGCGGAATTTACACCTCCGAAGAATTGCCACGTGGCATGGCAAGAATTCCGTACAGTCTCAATGGTGATCCCGAGCTGTCGCGATTGATTTGTGATCACGTGAATGCAGAAGGAGTTCGCTGCCACGCAAGTGATGATTCTGCATTGCCAATTCACTATCCTACCATCAATGTCGCGCACTTTCTTAACGCAGGAGAAGCCTGGATATCAATAGGTGTGTGTCAAACTGCTCAGGATCACAATTTTCTTGCTGTGGGTCAAGGCGTTGCTTCAGCAGTAGCTGCTTCCGACCGACGTGTTGTTCTGCTTGCAAGTGGAGGAATGAGTCATCGATTCTGGCCACTAGATGAACTGGAGAAACATGAAACTTCAGACCCAAGCAACATCATTACGGCTGAGGCTCGAATTGCAGACCAGCAGCGATTGGATTGGTGGCAAAATGGTGATCATCAATCCGTGATCAGACAAATGAATGAGTACCGAAAGCACGCTCCGGAAGGAAGATTCGGTCATTACTTGATGATGGCTGGCGCACTCGGAGGAGAGAGTTGTCGTGCCAAGGGTCGATTGTTCAGTAATTACGAAAGCGCGACTGGAACGGGCCAGGTACATGTATGGTTTGACCGGCCTCAAATGGGTTGGCATTAGCAACATTTTGCCGAGAGCAAAATTTAATTAACTACAGGAGACATAGCAAAAATGAAGAGATTCCTCTATGCATTAATTCTCAGTACTTTTTTGTTTGTGCCTTTAGCACAGGCAGAGTATCCAGAACGTCCCGTTACATTTGTAGTACCGTGGCCTCCAGGCGATCTTGAAGATGTGTTGACCCGTATGATTGCCGATGAATTTCAAGAAACATATGGCGTTCCAGCTGCCGTTGTCAATAAACCTGGAGGTGGAGGAGGTCCTTTTCCGGGTGCTGTTGAAGTGGCAGTAGCGCCAGCAGACGGTTACACAGTGGGGTCTTTCATTATTGCCGTTCCCACAATCGGGCCAAACATTGGCATTCCAGAGTTGTCACCCAATCCATTTGAACCATTAGGTATCTTTTTGACCTATCCGTTTGTCATTGCTGCAGGTGGAGATTCGCCGTACGATGACATGCAGGGACTCGCGGAGCATGCGAAGGACAATGATGTTGCCCTAGGTCATTTTGGCGCTCCACTCATTCCAACCCGAGTGACATTGGCGCTCGCGGGAGAAATGGGATTCAGCTACAGTTCTGATGCGGCTTTTGATGCGCTGGATTGCAATACGCTTGCATCAGGAGATGTCGATGTCATAAATACCACGCTGCAATTGGTGCTTCCATGTCTAAACGACATTAAAGTATTGGCGTCGGTTGGCAATGAACGTATCGGATTGACACCTGATGTACCAACAGTTGCAGAAATTGCTCCAAATCTGAACATTGCCTTGTGGAATGGATTGTTTGTTCATAAAGACACCCCACAAGACGCTCGGGAAAAGATAATTGCAGTGGCTGAAAAAGTAGCATTATCCGATGCTGCCAAGAAGTTGGCTAGCGAGACAGGCGCTTTAATTTATTGGCAAAACGTTGAGGAGGCGAATGCTCAGATTGCCAGTGATATAGAAACCTTAAAGGCTCTCAACTAACTATTGAAGTACTAAATTTAACAGTGGGCGGTAACGATCGCCGCTCACTGTTGAAACAGTTCATTCATTCGACACAGTGCAGCGTCGAATATGCCTGAATCCTCACTAAAGAGTCGCCCATCCCACAACCCACAGCGAGGCGACATTTTCTTTGCAAGCTTATTCTTGCTGGCAACTCTGTTGTTGCTGTCACAGATAGGAACGGAGACTAGTTGGGTAAAAGGCACCAAATTCTTTGCTCAGCCAAGATTCTGGCCTGCAGTCGGCCTGATTGGAATGACTGTCTTTGCATCACTTTATTTTGTCAGGTCCGTCTTGTCCAAACGTGCTGAGAATGAAGTTAAGGAAGTTATTCTGTGGCTGAAATCATTGGAATACACATTGTGGTTTATGGCCTATGTCGTCATCGTCCCCATACTGGGTTACCTGATCAGCACACTGGTTTTCGTCTACGCTCTGTCTTTACGCACAGGATACCGGGAAAGAAGCATCCTGCTCATGTCAGGAGTGACTGCTGTCGCAATTGTTGTCATTTTCAAGGGATTTCTTTCAGTAAAGATTCCCGGTGGACAACTCTACGAAATCTTTCCCGGTGCGATTCGAAACTTTATGATTCTGTATCTGTAGGTGCCTGATGGAACTTCTGTTGTCTTCAATAGAATTGCTGGTGCGCTGGGATGTCATTCTGGCTTTGCTGGTCGGTTCAATTGGTGGTGTAATCATTGGTGCCATTCCGGGTGTGGGGCCGGCGGTTGCCATCGCAATTCTGTTGCCTGCAACATTTGCAATGGAACCAATCGTTGGATTGACGATGCTTTTGGGAATCTATGGTTCGTCAATGTATGGGGGAGCTATCCCTGCCATCCTCATGAATACTCCTGGGACTGCGGTCAATGCATTAACGACTTATGATGGCCATCCCATTGCCGCAAAAGGGAATCCCCAGCGAGCCTTGTCACTGGCATATTCCGCGTCGTTTTTCGGCGGCATCTTTTCAATCATTTGTTTGATATTCCTCTCTCAACTTCTGGCGGTTGTTGCACCGCACTTTGGCAGTCGCGAAATTTTTCTGGCCGCACTACTGGGAATAGTGTTAGTTGTTTTAGCTCATCGGGGGCAGGTTTTGGCTGCTGGAATGCTTGCGTGCCTGGGCATTTTTATTAATACGGTCGGTCTTGAACCGGTCAGATATACGCGTCGGTTTACGTTTGATCAGACCTGGCTTGCTTCAGGGATTGACTTGATTGTTGTTGTATTGGGCTTATTCGCACTGTCCCAGGCATTTTTGCTATTGGTTCAGGCTGATGAGAGACCGAAACCTGTAGAAGTTGGGGGCAGGCTGTTTGATGGTTTAAAAGAGGTGTTGGGGTTTAAGCGAGTTGCAACAGTCTCATCATCGTTTGGCGTCATGATGGGCATGATTCCAGGCGTTGGAGAGTTCACAGCTCAATTCTTTTCCTACACTTATGCTCAGAGAACTTCGAAAGAACCCGAAAAATTTGGCAAGGGTGCTCCTGAAGGGCTAATTGCCTCAGAAGCAGCCAATAATGCAGTTCCTGGAGCAGCCATGATTCCGCTTCTGGCTTTGGGTATTCCGGGAGAGGCGTTAACCGCGATGATGCTGTCCGTGTTTTACGTTCACAATGTCATTCCAGGCCCTCAGTTATTCGCCAATCAAATGGACTTTGTACTGGCGCTTTATTTTGCCCTATTTATATTGAATGTCATTGTGCTGCTGTTTCTTGTCTTTTCCACTCGTGGGTTACTACATGTTGTAAGAATCCCGACGCGATTCTTGGGCATTATTATTCTGACGCTCGGATTTGTTGGAGTATATTCATTGAGAAATTCCATGACCGATTGTGCGATTGCTGCAGGATTTGGAATTTTCGGTCTGATATTGAAGCGTCTGAATCTTCCTGTTGTGCCGATTGTCTTGGGAATGGTGTTAGGGGGAATTATGGAAATAAAGCTACGCTCAGCAATGGCACGAGTAAAGACTCCGCTTGACTTTGTAGACCGCCCAATCGCAGCTATCATTTTTGGTTTGATTGTGCTGATTATCGCCTTGCATATTCGCACGTATATCAAGAGTCGAAAACAATCTGACAATTAAGTTTCAAGACCCACAACTGAAAAAATCTGATACAAGTGTTTGAATAATAATGTTTTTTATTTGGATGCCTAATGCGATCAGTTGTTCTCCACTTGTCAGTTGCCGATAAGATTCGAAATTTTTGACTAACTCCTTAGATACAGCTTTATCTCGATTGAAAGCGATTGACTGGCTAAGCCGAGTTGGTGAGCCGGAAATCGAATCAGATACCGAATGCATCAACGTTTATCTTGCAGCACTTGGGCGTCGATCTTGTGCAATTCGGTATGTTTATAATTTGAACGACGTAATTACGTATACAAAAGTCCGTTTTGATCCGGACTGGTTTCAAATTGAAGACAATAGACGCCTTCAACTTCTTCAATCCATCAATACAACAGAATTGGAGGGGTTTCATCGATCTTTGAAAGATGTAATTGACCCGATGGCAGAGCATGTAATGCGCTCTGTACAAAGACATCTGGTGAGCCAGGACCTGCAATTGCAGAAAGTTGCAGCGGGGTGTGCATTGGAAGTTTGTTATCAATACACACTGGAGTGCGCGCTTCAAGCAGAGTCGAACGGGCTGTTCAGCAAGAAACTGCGAGTATTCAAGCAGGGACGATGGCCATTGACAGGGTCAGATGGTCAATTCATTGTGTATTGAGATCACAAACAAAGTTAATTCTTCGCAATAAATCACTTGATTACGAAATAAATGACTGCTCAGCCTGGAATTCTTGCTCCACCATCACTTTATCACTTTCATGTTGAATATTCTTTTGACGAATTTAGTGACCTCCATGAACTAAAACACGTCATCAGATCGGAGCAGGAGTCCGCAGCGTTTCGGAGTCGGCAGGTACTGTTCGGTTTCAGCGACAAATTGTGGAATGCACTTTCGACTATAAAAATACCGGATACATACTCAGCGTTTGAAGAGATTCACGGACAGGATGTTTTGGTTCCGTCGACACAAGGTGATTTATGGATCTGGATACACGGTGACTCTCATCCGATGAATCTGGATACAGCACTTAGTCTGAATCGAACATTGAGAGAAATCGGTGCGAATCGCACATTGGAAGTTTTTGGATTTGTGCGACACGAGAATCGCGATTTCACTGGCTTTATCGATGGAACGGAAAACCCGGAAGGGGAAGCGGCAGTTGAAGCCGCTCTAATCCCTGATGGTGCTGGCAGTAGTTTCGCACTGACTCAGAAGTGGATACACAATCTGCCAAAATTCAATGCGCTGGATACCGCGGAGCAGGAGCAGGTGATCGGCCGCACCAAGCGGGATAGCATCGAATTACAAGGTGACGCCATGCCCGATGATTCACATGTCAGTCGAACAGATGCCAAAGTGGATGGTGTCAAGCAGAAAATCTTGCGAAGAAGTGTGCCACACGGAGATTTCGAAAACCGGGGATTGCACTTTGTTGCCTTTGCTTGTAATTTGAGCCGTATTCAAGTGCAGCTCGAACGAATGTTCGGTGTCACCGATGATGCGGTTCATGATCGTCTCACGGAGTATTCCTCACCCGTATCCGGCAGTTATTGGTACGTTCCAACGGTCGAAACACTGCATGATCTAACCTGATAGCCCGCATCAGGGGACGCTGGCCGAGCGATTGTCTAATTCGTGGCGATGGACTGTTAAATGAATATCGTCAAGCAAATTTTCTGTGCTGATCAACTGACTAAAGTTGGTAGCGTTGTCGCACTGAAGTGGGACAACGGTTCCATCACCTATCAGGAACTTGCTTACAAGATCCAAGCAGCAAGTCTTGAACTTAAAAAACACGGTGTTTTCACAGGTGAGCGCGTCGTTTTTCAGTGCGCAGACACTGCAAATTTTGTAGCCTGGTACTTTGCTGTACTGAATATTGGAGCAATCAGTATTGCGGTTTCAACACGGTTCGGTCGGGAGGACCTGTACCACGTCATTCAAGACAGTGAAGCTAACGCCTTGATATTCGATTCTACAACGGCTGAAACCTGTCAATCAATCAGTGGCGATTCAAGATTGACACGAATTAACTTAAATCAAGTGTCACTTGATGAGCGGATGTCGGGAGAACTCAAAACGGTAGAACGGGGACCAGACCATGAAGCGCTCTGGGTGTATTCATCGGGTTCGACCAGTCGTCCGAAAGGTATCGTTCATACCCATCGCTGTGTTCGTGACTGCTGCGGGTTTCATACAGATACCCTAAAGATTTCAGTTGGTGATTTGCTGTTTTGTACATCAAGAATTTCTTTTGCTTATGCGCTCGCAAACGGATTACTGGCCCCCTTGCAACTCGGTGCTACAGTTTACCTGCATCCAGATTGGATTACTCTGAACGAACTTCGTTCAATTGTTCGTGTCGAACGACCGCGGCTCGTATTTGCAGTACCCAGCATTTATAAAGGAATTCTTGACTTGTCAGACATTGGCAATGATGAATTTTCCAGTGTCGAATTCTATGTCTCAGCCGGTGAACATTTACCCGCTGAACTTCAATCCCGATGGGAACAGTTTTGTGGTCGAACCATCATTAATGTCTATGGTTGTTCCGAAACGCTGTTTCTTGCACTGACTGGCAAAGCACACGGTACGCCACCAGATTCTGTTGGAAACCCATTAATCGGAGTCAATCCATATCTGGTTGAACCGACAGACTCCGCGAGTGTATCGCAAGCTGAAGAAGGGGTGTTGCACATCGAACATCCGTTTATGTTTACGCATTACGCGAACAGGCCAAAAGATACCGAACATCGATTGAGAGGTGCACGATTCAATACCGGGGATCTATACCGTCAGGATGCAAGTGGCAACTGGTACCACTTAGGTCGTGAGGATGATATGCTCAAAGTGGCGGGTCAATGGGTATATTTACGCGAAATTGAGACAGTCGGTCAAAATTCTCAACTTGCCATTGATGTGGCAGTGATAAGTGCAAGAGATGATGTCGGATCAATTCGACCGGCACTATTCTTCGTCCCAAATTCTGACAGATCATGTGATGAAACAGTCTCGTTAATGCGCAAGCATATCGAACGGATGTTACCAATGTTCAAACGGCCGAAATGGATTAGAGCAATGGATGATTTTCCAAAGACAGCAAATGGAAAACTCAGTCGCTCTGCACTCCAGCGAATGGTAGAGGGGCAGAGTCGTGATTGAAAGCCAGTGGAAACACGTAGTGGAGTGGGGTGAATGCGACCCTGCGGGAATTGTCTTTTACCCAAATTTCTATCGCTGGTTTGATACAAGCAGCCACCAAATGATGAAAATTCATGGGTTCGGGCAAAACGAGATGATTTCTCTTTATGGCATCGTTGGCTTTCCGCTGATTGAAGCACATGCCAAATTTCTTCAGCCATTGCGCTGGGAAGATCAGGTTACAGTTCGCAGTTTCATTCAAAAGCACTCGCGTAGAACGTTTACAATTCAGCACGAAATTTACAAATTGACGGATACAGAAGACCTTTGTGTTGATGGTTACGAAGTGAGGATATGGGGAATGAAGGACAAGGAGACTGGTAATTTGAATGCCTGGAACTTGCCCGATGAATTCATTCAGTATCTTGCTGAATCGTCAAATTGAAATTAAGTCAGTAATCTACTGGTCAGAAAGGATAAATCAGAGTGATACTTCACGGCTATTTTCGAAGCTCTGCCGCATATCGAACTAGAATTGCCTTAAATCTCAAAGGCATCGAATACGAGAATCAATTCGTTCATTTACGAAAAAAAGACCAGTATCAAGATCCGTTTCTTGCTCTGAATCCACAAGGTTTGGTACCTGTATTGGTAGACGAAGACAACGTAGTCAATCAGTCAATTGCGATATTGGAATACTTGGATGAGACTCATCCAGAACCGGCGTTTCTGCCAGAAAATGCTTCGGACCGCGCTTATGTACGTTCGATCGTCCTGGCAATCGCGTGTGATATTCATCCGTTGAACAATCTCAGGATACTACGGTACCTTGACTATAATTTCAAACTCGACGAGAGTCAGAGAAGTGAATGGTACAGGCACTGGATTGACGTTGAGTTTCGTGCACTCGAAACAAAAATTTCAGCCGCAAATTTGCATGGGAAGTTCTGTTTCGCAGATGCGCCAACAATGGCCGATATTTGTCTTGTGCCACAGGTTAGTAATGCGCGACGATTTAACTGTGATCTGAATGACTTTCCGATCTTGGTTGAAATCGACAATAACTGTAGACAATTGGAAGCATTTCAAAAGGCTGCTCCGGAAAATCAACCAGATGCTGAATAACAGTCAAACTTGAGGAGAGTTAATAGTATGGGATGGCAACGTAAGGTATTGAGAGTCAATCTCACCGATGGAAACGTTCAGGTTGAACCACTAAACATGGAGTGGGCTCAGCAATACCTGGGGGAACGAGGACTTGGAACCAAGTATCTCTACGAAAACATGGACCCTACAGTCGACGCACTGGATTCCGCCAACGTACTCATTTTTGCCACTGGACCGTTAACCGGGACGATGGCCTCCACCTCCGGGCGGTACGCAGTCATTACAAAAGGAGCATTGACTGATGCAATTGCCTGTTCAAATTCAGGCGGTAAGTTCGGTGCTGAGTTGAAGTTTGCTGGCTACGATCTACTCATTCTTGAAGGACGGGCACCTGAGCCCTCATATCTCAAGATTTATGATGACGATGTCGAAATCGTTTCTGCCGAGCCAATCTGGGGAAAAACTGTTTGGGAAACGGAGGACTATCTCAAGTCACATCATCAAGATCCCCTAATGAAAGTGGCATCGATCGGTGTTGCCGGTGAAAACTGCGTGCGATATGCCTGCGTGGTCAATGACTTGCATCGTGCAGCTGGGCGATCGGGAGTCGGAGCAGTGATGGGTTCAAAGAACCTCAAGGCAATTGCAGTTCGAGGAACAGTGGGTGTTCAAGTTGACAATCCAAGAAAATTTATGGAAGTTGTCAGAGAGACACATTCCAAACTCGCGGGCAGCGACGACGTCAAAGAACTTGCGTCATACGGCACAAACGCCATGATTGACATGATGCAGGAGTTTGGTGGTCTGCCAACCCGAAACTTCAAGGAGGTGCAGTTTGAGGGTGTCGACAACATCAACCCGTCAGCCATGACTCGAGTTAACGAACATGGGCACAAAAACCTACTTACCAACAAGGCCTGTTTTGGCTGCACAATCGCATGTGGTCGCATCTCTCACATCGATAAAGAACATTTCACCATCAAGAACCGACCAGAATACTGGCACGCAAGTGGTGGTCTGGAATATGAAACAGCTTTCGCATTCGGCCCCGATTGCGGAATTGATGATATTGATGCTCTGACTTTTGCCGGTTTTATGATGAATGAACACGGCATGGATCCGATTTCATTTGGCGGTACGCTTGCTGCAGCGATGGAACTTTACGAAATGGGTGTGATCACCGATGAGGATACGGATGGTATCGAACTGAAATTTGGCAATCCTGAAGCATTGACTGCCATGGCGGAAAAAACCGGTAAGTTTGAAGGCTTTGGGCAAATTCTTGGGCTCGGATCAAAGCGTCTGTGTGAAAAATATGGGCATCCGGAACTTTCGATGACAGTTAAAGGTCAGGAGTTTGCCGGCTACGATTCACGTGCTTTACAGGGAATGGGTCTCGGCTATGCAACGAGCAGCCGCGGTGCCTGTCACATGAAACACGATGTGTTCGGTCCGGATATGGAGGACCAGACTGGTGCAGGTAAGGCAATTCCGTGCAAAAAATCGCAAGACAAAGTTTCGATTATTGATTCGACGGGTCTTTGCTGGTTTACTTTAGGTACTTGGGGAATCAAGGACTTTCAGGCGCAGGTTGATGCCGCTTGCGAAGGTGATTGGACTGTCGAGAGAATGTTCGAGACTGGTGAGCGAATCTGGAATCTGGAGCGGCAATTCAACCTGGCGGCGGGATTAACCAAAGCTGACGATTCTTTGCCTGAACGTCTGCTCAAAGAACCAGCGAAATCGGGAACTGCGAAGGGCAAGGTTAACGAACTAGGCAGGATGCTACCGGAGTATTACGAAGTTCGAGGTTGGGACTCCGATGGAGTCCCCACTGCTGAAACACTCGAACGTCTGGGACTTTAAGTCTGCCACATGATGCTATTGACCGTCAAACTCGTTGGTCCGCTGAGCCGATATCTTCCGTCCGGAAGTGAAGGTGGTGTAACGCAGGTAGAAGCTGAGGTTGGTCTGACTGTTTCGGGTCTGGTGAAAAAGCTGGGTTTGCCTGAAGACATCAAATGTATGATTTCGATCAATGATGATCTTGTGCCAATTGGAGAGCGTCAGTCTCGGACGCTTTCCGATTCGGACAGCGTCAAAATCATCCCGCCACTCAAGGGTGGTTAGCCAAAAGCTCTCTTAGTCCTTCGATCAGTCGATCAATTCCTTCAACAGCCTTGTCAGGTTCCAGCGCGCCGTATGAGACGCGCAGACATTGGCGATCCGATATACCAAATGCCATACCGGGAATGACCGCAACCCGGTGTTTCTGAATCAGGTACTTGACGATATCCATATCTTCCATACCCAAATCTGGCAGCTGTAGGAAGGCATAAAAGGCACCAGCAAGTTCTGGATAGCTGATGGTTGGCAGGGTTTTAAGTTGATGTATGAAGTGTTCGCGAGCGGTCTCAATCCCGCGGCGTTTTTCCAGGCAGAAATCGCGTCCCAGTTTCAGGCATTCAACTGCTGCGAATTGGCTGATGACTGGCGGACATATCACGTTTGTGTCCTGAATTTTTCTGACTGGTTTGAAAAGATATTTCGGGATTAGCATGTAGCCGATTCGCCAGTTGGCCAACGCAAAACTCTTGCTAGTAGAGTAGAGCGAAATCGTATGGTCGAATGCATTTTCGAGTGCGGCTGGCGAAAAGTGCTCAATTCCATCGTAGCAAAAGTATTCGTAGGCTTCATCATTGATGTGATAAATGTGGTGGTCTGCACAAATTTGATTAATCTGAGTTAAATGCTCTTTAGAGTAAACTGCGCCAGTGGGATTGTTCGGCGATACAGAAACAACGGCCCGGGTTCTTGGTGATATAGCCTTCTCAATTGCTTGTAAATCGGGCTGAAATGAAGCGTCGGTATCAACAGACACTGCAACACAGTTGGCAATTCCAATGGCCATTTCATGATTGAAATACCATGGACTCAGCAGTATGACTTCATCACCAGGATCGCAGATGGCGAGGATCGCGTTCAGAAAACCCATATTTCCACCAGCGCTTATGACAACATCGTAACAGTCGGTTTCAATACTATTTTCCTGTTTCAGTTTCTGTGAAATCAACTGCCTGAGTTCTGGAATACCTTCAACTGCTTCGTAATGATGAGACTGGTCATTACTAAATCGGGCGACCCCATTTGCAATTTCAGTGGGCGGCAGATAATGGACGACACCCTGACCCAGAGAAATGGTGCCTGGATTAGCAAGAATGAGGTCAGCAACAACAGGAATGATCGGAGTTTGAACGGCGTCGATTCGATAAGAGACAGTTTTCAACGGTTGTACCAATTCAGATTTAATATTGTTAGGTATTATGAAAAATCCACATAACTTATTGATAATGTGTAAGATAGCTACATGAAAAACAATCCACGAGTTCTTTCAACTGATGCGCAAAGAAAGCCTCTGAGATAGCATGAACGAAACCTACAGCCCATCAGCGTTCGCGCATCGGAATTGTTTTCCTGATAAGTGACTAAATTGCCGATGCCTACTGCCGATTATCAAGCTATGCGCAGTCGATTTCCACCAGGCTTACAGTTCGAATGCAATCATCCAAATCACACTGAATGACAACGCTACACAAATGCCACACCTGTCCGAATACTACCATCACCATTCAAGAGCCCATTTTATTTACCCTATCAATCAGGGGTGAGCATTTACGTTATAAGTCGATTGTGATTTCCCGATTGTTCATTGCGGCATCCAGTTGGTTACGGCAACTCGGACAAGGCACATAACACCAAAGAAATTGGTGTGATTCAGGCAGCTAACGAATTTGGTTTTTGTATTACAGGCTGCGCGACTTCAAGGGAATCTTAGTGAATTGGTGCGAGTTATTTGATTCCCATATTCCAATAGAAGTCTCTTCCATTTGATTACACGAATTCCATCTTTTGAAATGAATTCCTGAAGATCAAATTGATGCACTTGAACTGCATCGCATTCAGGAAATTTTGACTTGAAGTATTTCAGATTCTTGGAGATACCTCTGAAGCGAAGTTTACATTCGATAGCACACACAGGTTGATTGTTCTCCGTAATGATCAAGTCTACTTCCCGTCCATCAATATCCCGAAAATAAACCAAGTTAACATCGCGACCTTCCCAGTCCTGAAGAAAGTGAACCCACTTTAGAACGTGACTTGCGACCAGATTTTCGAATCGCGCTCCTTCATCCTCCACATCTGCCCAATTGTAGTGATAGTGCTTCTGCTCCTTTTTTACAGCTTTGATCTTTGGGGAGCCTAGTGGTGAAATTCGGTAAACCAAGTAAAGTCGTTCAAAAATATTCAGCCAATTGGAGACTGTCTTGTGAGCGCAGTTCAGATCCTCTCGAAGTGCGTTGACTGATAAAGGACTGCCAACTAGTTCCGGTAATCGTAACAGTAGCAACTCCATAGACGATAACTTTTGCGTCAATTCAAGGTCTCTAATGTCTTCATTCACTATCCTGCTTTGGTATTCACGCTTCCAGCGACGGGCCTGCCTTTGCGACCCGTTGAGAAATGGTTCTGGGAATCCTCCCAATGTCATCAGGCTTTCAAAATCGTTTTGGGACTGAATATCGAGTTCGTCCACAGTTAATGGATGTAATCTAAAGTAATGATAACGACCCTGCAGCGAATCACCGGAATGACGATAGTAATCGAGCCTCGCACTACCGGTAACTAAGATTTTCTTTTCATTGAAATTCTTATCATAAAATCCCTTGATGTAGTTTCGCCAATTCGAAAACTTATGAATCTCGTCAAATATCACGAATGATTCAAAAGGATATTTTTCTCTCAAAACAAATTCTCTATCTTCCAGATCATCCCAGTTCAGATAACGGTATCCATCGGGTGCAATATTAAGTGACAGAGTAGTTTTTCCGACTTGTCGAGGACCTCCAACAAAAACCATTTTTCGATTTAGGTCTTCAATAACATAGGGTTCCAAATAACGTTGCATACTGCAATTATACAAGAATATATGACAGCTATCTAATTTACAAGGAGTGTTTTTTGATACCTATCAAAAATACTCGTTTCTTATGACGATTCATCCAGTCTGTCGCTATATGGTCAATACTACTATTTCAGCATTTGTTTGGTGACACAGCGGAATCAGCGTTAACGCTTCATCGCATCCCGGATACCAGGGAATTAGGACTGTAGCTGTCCGAGAAATTGATTGAGGCACGATCATTTATGATAGAAGAACACATTGCATAATCGCACATAAAGAGACACACCGAATCGCATGAATTTGAACGCTGTCGGATTCATTCAATTGAACGTTCGCAGTCGAGCGATTTGACCTTTTCCTGGATTCGTATTTCGTTCGCCGCCTTTGAGCGATTGAAATAGGAGGTCAATCCAATAAGTGGGAGTAGAAGCTCATCACAATTTCTAAGTGAGATACAGCGTCAGTACAGTTTACAACGGTCGAGAAAACCTCAGTTGACTCAATAATCTTTCTGATATAATATAAGATAATCTTATACTCTTATCGAAGTTATATCTTTTGTTATGCAGTATATTGATCGCTTGATTGAAGACAGAATTGTTGATTCTCTGTCAGCATTTCCAGTTGTCTATATTGCCGGACCGCGTCAATCCGGAAAGACAACTTTGGTTAAGCGAATTTCGGAAGAACGCCATAAGGCGAATTACATCACATTTGACGACTTACAAATTCGGTCGGCCGCACAGCATGATCCCGAAGTATTTCTGCGAAGTATTAAAGGCAATGTGGTGTTGGACGAAATCCAGTTGGTACCTGAAATTTTCAGACCATTGAAAATCGTCGTCGACGAAAATCGTCAATCCAAAGACGGAGGTCGCGGAAAATTCCTGCTTACGGGTTCCGCAAACGTGATGGCATTGCCCCAACTGTCTGATGCGCTTGCAGGAAGAATTTCCATGCACACGCTTTTACCTCTGTCAGTGCTCGAACTGGATAAACAGCGAGCGGTGAATTTCATTGATAAAGTCTTTGCCAGTGATGTTCAATTTACCAATGGATTCGAGTTTGACTTGGAAAAAATCCTAACAGACGCTACATTTCCAGAACTCCTAATGATTAGTGACGATGGATTACGGCATGAGTGGTGTAACAGTTACCTTCAAACTGTTCTCTTGCGAGATGTTCATACTTTGCTGGAAGTACAAAAATTAGCGAGTTTGCCCAATATGCTGAATTTATTGGCAACACGGACTGGTGGGTTGTTAAACGAATCCTCCTTGGCGCGAGACTTGGGTTTGAATCACATAACTGTTAAGAAGTATCGAATTTTGTTGGAAAGTCTTTTCTTAACGCTTTCGGTGCCGGCCTGGATGCACAATCTCGGCAAACGACTTGTAAAAACACCGAAAGTCTATTTGAGCGATCTCAACTTGTTGATGCATATGCTGCACCATGAGACCAAAAGTCTTCAGTTTATTGATCGAACACAGGTTGGAAAGATTATTGAAAATTTTGTTGCTGTTGAACTGGCCAAACAAGGAACCTTCGCAACAATGCGCACCCGTTTGTATCATTACCGGACAAGTTCGCGACAGGAAGTCGACTTCGTACTCGAATCTCAGAAAGGTGAATTTGTTGGTATTGAAGTGAAGACTATTAGCAAGATCTCTTCGAAAAACTTCAGGAATCTGGAAGTGCTGAAAAGTGACATGAAAGATAAATTCAAATGTGGAATTGTCCTCCATTTAGGAAAGAATACCGCACAATTCGGTGATCAGTTATATGCTGTATCGTTAGCATCGCTTTGGCAGTAGATTAAGTGTGTCGAAAATAAGTCAAACGAAGCCAACAAGGCGGACTGAAATACCAATTAGCATATTTATTTTTTCAGCGATTCACAGAACTTCACTCAAATTTCGTTTGAGAACTTTCCTATTTGTAAGTCAGTTCGCTGGCACACAGTCACCGCTCGCACTCAATTCACGGTGATTTTTCTGCTGCGGCACAATTAGTTGTGACCAAACGTTAATACTCTGAATTTTTAATCCACGGTTCGTAGACAAGCTGTACGCTCGGACGTTTCATAACGGCATCCGCGATTCGTTTGACATTAGAAAATTCACTAACAGACGGATGACCCTTGGCTTGTCGTATCCAGGTAGTTAGCATGAAGAGATAAATATCAGCTGCGCTGAATCTATCGCCAAGCACCCATTGGTTATCACCAATTTGATCGTCAATCACATTCCAGGTTTCCCTTAAACGCCGTATGCCGCGCTGCTGCGCACTTCTCTCATCCGCTGGCGTGTTCACAAAGCGGTCTGGGTAGTAGGTTAGTTGAAACGCGTTCTGAACAGAGTTAGAAAAATAAACGAGAGTCTGTAAATAGCGCGCCCGAGCGGGATCATTAACAGTCGGTGCCAATCCAGCATCAGCATGTCGGTCGCCTAAAAAGACAGTTATCGCAGCGCATTCGTACATGGCGCCACCTTCCCAAATCAGAACCGGTACCCATCCGTTGGGATTGATTGCCAATTGTTCGGAAAGACGTGGTTTATCCATGTCGATCGACGTTTGAAGTAACTCATAAGGTGCACCAATTTCCTCCAGTAAAACTCTTACACCCATGGATGCGCTTTTGGGCGCGTAGAACAGCTTGTACATCGTTGAATATTTCTCCTTGTAACGGGTTTGCCAGGATAGTTCTTTACAAATTCGTTTCGCTATTTCCCGATCAGCTGTCGACTCAGCTTAGTTGACATCAACAGGATCAGTCGGAAGGTTTCAGTTTTTCTCATCACTCTAGTTCTAGTGTATGACTGGCCCACAACAAATATGCAATTCAACCTAAACTAAACTCTAAATTCAGGCTGCCTTGGCTATAGCGTAGCCTTGAAAAATTCGCATTCATTCAGTCGAAAAAAAGTCAACCCAAATTGCCAATGAATGGCCGCCTTCGATTCATATCGTAATCAATAACTTCAAGCAAATTATCAGAGAAACTCTTTGTGATATGTCCACAAATATGTATAAAAGTACATCAATTGGTACTTAGTTCCTGTCAAATTCCATGATTGCAAGATCGGTTGTCCATCAGACTGTAGCTGAAGCTTACGATAGGCTACACGGTGATGCTGTCGCAGGTCTGTGTGGTGATCAAGGCGGGGCAGCCGGCAAAGCTGTGAAGTTGGACCGCTTCGCTGGTAGTCTGACTCAGTCCTTGGTTCTCGGAGCTGACTCTTCAAACTGAACAACATGCCGCAGGTGCGGTGCAATCGGCGCAGCCGGAATTCGCCCTCGTTGCTGGCAGTGGCAGTTTTCGCAGTGTTGGGCATCTCAATTACTCGCAAATCAGCGGCGGGACTTTGTTTCGCAATAGCTGCTGGAAATTCTCCCGTGACAGAATTTTCAGCCCCCTAAAATGTTTCTCTAATGCAAAACCCTCAAGTACAATTGAATTTGCAATACCAACGGCGATCTGCGAAAATTACGGATACGTTAAATCGTGCAATTAACCGTTGAATGCACGTGTAGCTAACCTGTCATCGGTTTGCGGCTGCAGTTTCTGGTGGTCTGCAGCGAAAATACAGGAATGATCCTGACGAACAACTAGGCGGAAGTCCGTCTACATTATCAACACTCTCACGGGGATATTGATCCCCAGAGGAAAGTATGTCCTCCTACAAATTAATCGGAGGAAATCATGGCTGATGCTGCGTTTGACACCCTGACGGTGTCAAAAGACCTGCAAGACGCAGGAATTGAGGCGAGACATGCCGAAGCAATTGCGATGGCAGTCAAGCAAGCGCAGGGAGATCTGGCAACCAAGCAGGACATTGCTCTGCTGAAGACTGATATTGATCAGTTGAGAACTGAGGTGAAGTCAGACATTGATCAGTTGAGAACTGAGGTGAAGTCAGACATTGATCAGTTGAGAACTGAGGTGAAGACTGACATTGGTCAGTTGAGAACTGAGGTGAAGTCAGACATTGATAGGTTGAAGACTGACATCACTTGGATAAAGTGGTCGATGGCAATTATGATCGCAATCATGCTCGGCGGCTTCAGCATATTAGCGAGCTAACGGCCCTAGCAATCGATAAATGAGGAGAGCTCATCACCCACTTATTTTGATTGTGCGTATAGATAACGGTTGAGTTTCCAGTACCATTCACTACGGTTCTGCTTGACTGTCAAAATTCCAAGGTGTTTTAGTGCGCCCAATTGGGATCATCTTTGCTCAATTCTCCAATTTGCGCAGCAAATGCGTCAGCGATGATCGGCGGAACATTTTGACCGGTCAGCAATTCCAGAAATGCGTCAAGGTCTGTCTTTTCCGATTCACTCAAATTGAGTGGGCGGATAAATGGGGACAGCAATTCATGCGGAATTCCGCCTTGATCATAAATGTCAATCACTTCTCTCAGTGTCCATTTTGCGTACCCACCACGTGTGATTGTCATTACCGGTTGAATTTCGCTGTGAAGGCAGGGAGGCCTGCTACCGGATAGGGTAGGTCAGAGCGGGTGCGAAGACCAGAATGGTCCGAGTGAAGATGGATCCGGATCATCTTCGCAATTTCAGTCTTTTGCCGTCAACACATGCAAGTGGCAGCGGCGTTTTTCGCGGTGCTGGGCGTCTCAATGACTCGAAATTATCAGCGGGCGGGATTTTGTTTCGCGAAAGCTACCAGAATTTCTCCCGCGACTGAATTATCAGCTCCCTAAAATGTTTCATCTTACGCAAAACCCTCACGATGAATTCCAGCACTAGTTCGATTGAAATTCAGGTTTAATGTGGGAACTCATCGGATTCAATTTGTCAGCAGGAATTCACCTGTTTGAATAAGACTCGTATGGAATCCGACTCTCCACCAAAACTGCCAATAGAAAAAAGGTACGCGTATGAATTTTAACAAGTTGGGAAATTCAGGAATCAAAGTGAGTGATATCTGCCTCGGTAGCATGACATGGGGTACACAGAATTCGGAGGCTGAAGGTCACGCGCAGATGGATCTGGCCTTAGATCTTGGCGTAAATTTCATTGATACCGCGGAAATGTATCCGGTGAACCCGATCTCTGCTGAAACCTGCGGTCGTACCGAGGAAATTATTGGTACATGGCTGAAAAGTCGCAATAACCGTGACAAGGTAATCGTCGCAACAAAGATCGTAGGCCGAGGTTCGAATTTAATTCGAGACGGTGTTGGCGTTAACCGTGACACCGTCAAAGTTGCAGTTGAAGCATCACTAAAGAGGCTTCAAACTGATTACATTGATCTATATCAGATTCACTGGCCGAATCGTAATTCCTATCACTTCCGTCAATCTTGGACTTTCAATCCTTCAAGGCAAAATGTCAATGAGACTCGAAGTTACATCTACGAAGCGCTGGAGAGTTTTCAGAAGTTGGTTGACGAAGGCAAAATCAGGACAGTTGGTCTTTCAAATGAGTCATGTTGGGGGACAACACAGTTTCTGGACATTGCTGAAGCGAATAACTTACCTCGTGTGGTCAGCATTCAGAACGAATACAACTTGTTGGATAGAAAATACGACCTTGATCTGGCGGAGTTGACAGCCAACGAGAATGTTGGGTTATTGGCATTCTCACCGTTGGCTGCAGGAATTTTAAGTGGCCAGTATCAAGGCGATAAAACACCGCCCGGTTCCAGACGAACCTTTTCCAAGGATTTGGGCGGCCGTTTCACACCTCAGGTCGAACCGGTAATTGATCAGTATCTGGCGGTTGCAAGAAAGCACGGTCTTGATGTCTGTCAGATGGCGATTGCATTTTGTTTAACCCGGCCATTCATGACATCAGTCATTATTGGCGCAACCAAAGTTGATCAGATCAAGGCTTGTATTGGTGCTGCTGACATATCCTTGAGCAAAGAAGTGCTCAAGGATATCGCCGAGGTGTATCGTCACTCACCCAATCCAATGGGTTAGTTTTCGGACGACTCTATGCTGCGTCGTGTGAATAGGAACCGATTCGTCAGACTAAATTCAGGAAGTGTTTACACGGTTCTTGATGATATCGTCGACCACCGCAGGCTCAGCTAAAGTGGAGGTGTCGCCTAATTCATCAATATCATTGCTGGCAACCTTGCGCAGAATCCGACGCATGATTTTTCCGGAACGCGTCTTTGGCAGTCCAGGAGAGAATTGGATGACATCCGGTTTGGCAATCGGGCTGATTTCGGTTCGCACCATATTGTAAAGCTCAGCTTTCAGCTCGTCGTTTTCTTCGGTTCCCGCAACGGTTGTGACATAAGCGTAAATCGCCTCACCCTTTATGTTGTGCGGATAACCCACGACGGCAGCTTCGGCAACGCTTGGATGAAGCACTAATGCACTTTCGATCTCCGCCGTGCCCAGTCGATGCCCTGAGACATTCATCACGTCATCGACGCGGCCTGTGATCCAATAGTACCCATCTTCATCACGCCTGGCACCATCACCAGTCATATACATGCCTGGAAAAGTACTGAAATATGTTTGAATGAACCGATCGTGGTCGCCCCAGACTGTTCTCATTTGGCCTGGCCAAGAGTTTTTGATGCACAGGGCGCCTTCGGTAGCACCTTCCAGTTCATTTCCTTCACTATCCACTAGACAGGGGATGATGCCAAAAAACGGGTTTGTTGCTGAACCAGGTTTCAGACGCGTTGCGCCGGGTAGTGGTGTGATCATGTGTCCGCCAGTTTCCGTCTGCCACCAGGTATCAACTATTGGGCAACGACGATCGCCTACTTTTTCGTGATACCATTCCCAAGCTTCCGGATTGATTGGCTCACCTACAGTACCCAATATGCGAAGACTTTTACGACTCGTTTTTTCGACATACTTGTTGCCAGCGCCGATCAGTGCGCGAATCGCAGTTGGGGCGGTGTAAAAAATATTGACGTTGTGTCTGTCGCAAACCTGCCAGAACCGGCTGGCGTCAGGGTAAACCGGTACACCCTCAAACATTACATTGGTGGCACCGTTTGAGAGAGGTCCGTAGACGATATAGGAGTGGCCAGTAACCCAACCAATGTCGGCACCACACCAGTAAACCTCATCTTCCCGATAGTCAAAGGAATAATTGAAGGTCATTGTGACATAGAGCATATATCCGCCAGTGGTATGTACAACACCCTTTGGCTTGCCTGTCGAACCCGATGTGTAAAGAATGTAGAGCGTATCTTCCGCATCCATCACTTCGGCCGGACAGTCCGAAGAGGCTTCAGCAGTCGCTTCGTGATACCAGATATCCCTTCGGTTTTGCATTTCAACCGGATTGCCGGTTCTCTGCACCACTACACAAGTATGGACGTCTGGACAGGATTTCATTGCTGCGTCGGCATTTTTTTTCAGCGGGACATTCTTTCCACCCCTAGGCCCTTCATCTGCGGTGATGACGACCTGGCAATCGGAATCCAGAATTCTATCTTTCAGTGCTTCAGGTGAAAAGCCACCGAATACGATTGAATGGATGGCACCAATTCTAGCGGTGGCAAGTGCGGCAATCATTGCTTCCGGAATCATGGGCATATAGATGCAAATTCGGTCGCCTTTGCTGACACCTCGCTCTTTAAATACATTAGAGAGCTTGCAGACTTGCGCATGCAATTCCCGGTAAGTGAATGTACGAACTTCTGAAGCATCGTCACTCTCCCAGATCAAGGCTAATTTGTCGCCACGGGATTCTAAATGCCGGTCAAGGCAGTTATAGGCAGCATTCAATTTTCCGCCTTCAAACCATTTAATATGGCCTGAATCGAAATCATACTCACCGACTGAATCCCATTTTTTGAACCAGTGCAGAAATTTATCGGCTTGCTCAGCCCAAAACTCATTGGGATTTTCAACGCTTCGCTTGTACATCTCAGTGTACTGCTCAGCTGTTACGTTGGCACTTACTGCTAAATCGGAGGGAATATCGTAAATTGGTGAATCAGACATTTTTTCACTCCTATGTCTTTGCCTATCGATGAAAGATAGATGATAAGTCTGAGTGTATAGTTTCTTATGATCGCACCAAATCGTTGAATTGGTGCGAGAATTAACAGATTACAAATTTCACTATCTGAAAATAAGTCAAATCAGCAAATTGTCGCCCGATCAAATGCAACCTCCAGTTCAGTGGATTCGAGTTCTCTCAACTCAGCAGAGAGGTTAAGCCAACCATGGCAGTTTACTGAATCTCGGTCTAACCGACTATTTTAATTGACATTAACAGGAAATATCTCGTCTCTCTTTGATGTCTGTGACCGCATCAATCAAAGAACCAATACAGATCAGATGAAACTACGTCATACACATCACTTTATTACTCGAGTTTCGGGGTTCAAATTCCAGTCTGAGTCATTCCAGCACAAGGGTTTCTTCATGTTTCAGTCTCATGGTTACAGCATCCAGCTGCAAACTGGCGACGAAAAAGTCCTCAACCAATGTGTCGACTGCCTGCATGATCCGGTTTAGTAAATTGGTAACGCCGTAATCAGCACTGGTTGGTTCCGATTTGGATACGTTAAACCTAATATTGAACGCCGAGGCAAGCTGTATTTATTCGTATTGCCAGACTTCATCATGCCACTCGTACGCAAGCGGCTGGTTTCTGCACGGTTAGTGACCTTGGTGTCCTGATCGAAACTCTACAAAAAAATTCAACGTCAAAAGAGTTGCTTATGTAGATATCGATACTCATTATGGGGATGGTTTTTTTCTGCTTTTGAGTCAGATCGGGACATCATCGTCGCAGACATTCACGATGACGGACGAATTCTATATCCTGGAACCAAATTTCCTAATGAAACACACTGCTGTCCCGTTGTTCAGAGAAGAATGTCTTGTATCTAATTGATAGTATTAAAATAAAACCCTGTTGGAGGGTGTCCGAGACTTCAGCGGATGCTGACACATTCCGCCGCCCTCCAAACAGAGCAGCCATCAATC
>JAJEHQ010000027.1 GCA_022823625.1 Gammaproteobacteria bacterium | reverse complement strand
GTCTTCCAGAGTCCTGATTTCTTCCAGTTTCATGATCGTCTTCATCCGCCTATGATGAACCCGATCACCTCGGTTTTTCAGACTCATTTCTCGTTGGAAACGGAATCCTGCTTCAGACTCATTTCTCGTTGGACAACACTTGTAGTTGACTTTTTGGCAAAAATCGGTAAAGTTATATTGTTATTCCTGAAAAACAAAAATTCATTCTACATGCCGATATTTTGATTCTTGGTTCTTTCACTATGAAACGTTTATTTGCAGATTTATCAATAGCTTGTGGGATATATCTCAGCTGGTTTATCCTAGTTTACTATGGCAATGACATTCCGTTGATTCTTCTGTTTCTGGCTGGAGGGTATGTAACCTGTCTGCATGGGAGTCTGCAACACATTGCAGTTCACGGATATCCAACCCAATCGCGTTGGCTGAACACGCTGATTGTGTACCCACCACTGGCATTTTATTTCCCGTACGTAGTCTACCGAACCAGCCATCTTGAGCACCATCGAGTTGATACATTAACCGACGTTGAAACTGATCCAGAGTCGGTGTATGTATCAAAATCGCACTGGGATCAGTTAAGTTCAATCAGTAAGGCGGTTTATCGGGTAAATTTCACTCTGGCCGGCCGACTGCTGATCGGACCATTTATATCGCTCTATCTTCTCTGGAAAGATCAAGCTCGACGAATTATCAGTGGAGATCTGCAGTGTGCGCTCACCTGGGTGATCCATATATCGGCATGTGTTGCGATTGCGTTATTCGTAAGTATGGTCGCTCAATTGCCAATTTGGAAATATCTACTGTGTTTTGCATACCCTGGCATATCAATGACACTGCTGCGCTCATACACCGAGCATCGCTGGTCAGATCGTGAGGGTGAAAGATCCATCATCGTTGAAGGCTCTCCGATCAGTCGCCTGCTTTACCTTAACAATAACTATCACTGGGTTCACCACGAAGATCCTGGATTACCCTGGCAGGATGTCAGTAAAGAATTCAACAAGCGTCGTACTGAAATTCTACAGACGAATGGCGATTTCTACTATAAAGGCTACTTTCAGATGTTTGCCAGATTTTTCAAAGACCGTTTGATTGATCCCATTCATCCGATGCAAGCAAACTAAATCTCGATAACCCGACAGAAACCGTCCTTTTTGGAGAGAAAATCAATGATTCAGCGAATGGAAACCAACCAAAGAATGAGCCAAGTTGTTATTCATGGCAATACTGTTTATCTGGCCGGACAGGTCGCATTTGATGCGCCTGGAGCAAGCGTAGCCGAGCAAACCAAAGATGCCTTGGCTCGCATTGATAAATTTTTGGCTCAAGCCGGAACTGACAAATCAAAACTGCTGTCAGCAACCATCTGGCTGTCGGATATTGGTACATTCGATGAAATGAATGCTATATGGGACGCGTGGGTCAGCCCCGGCAATCAACCGGCCCGTGCCTGTGTCGAGTCAAAACTCGCTGCCCCGCAGTTCAACGTGGAAATTGGAATTATCGCGGCGCTTGACTAGACACTGTACTTGTATGGTCTGAAAGGACCTGTACAAACACGCGCCGCCATGAAGATTGTCATCCTGGGCGCTGGCCTGATCGGAGTAACGACAGCCTATGAACTGTCAAGAAGTGGCAACCACCAGGTCACCGTCTTAGATTCAGCCTCTGCCGTCGCCACGGAAGCCAGTGCGGTCAATGCATCGATGATCGCACCAGGCCACTCTTATGCGTGGGCTTCATCCAAGGTTCCCGGAATTCTGCTAAAGTCGTTTTATTGCAACGACCAGGCCTTTCGAATTCGACTGCGTTTTGATTTGCAATTCTGGAAGTGGACAGCGCTGTTTCTCAAGCAGTGCAACAATACAGATGCTGAACGGAACACGATCCGCAAACACGGACTTTGCACCTACTCACAAAAGCGATTGGGAATCCTGGTTAAGGAGAATGCTATTGAATACGACCGCATCCAGCGCGGACTGCTCTATCTTTTTCGAGATGCCGCATTGTTTCAAAAAGGTGCAGCAAATTCAAGCATTCTCTCAGAACGAGGACACAAGATTGAAATCATGACGGCTGATGAAGTAGTAGAGATTGAGCCGGCATACGAAAAAGAACAATCAAAAATTGCAGGTGCGCTTTACTGCCCAACAGATGAAACAGGAAACTCACAGAAGTTTACACATTCATTGGCTGCAAGCTGTGCTGAAAGAGACGTTGAGTTTAAGTTCAACACAAAAGTCATGTCACTCGTTTCAGATAAAAATCGCATTCGCTGTGTTAAAACCTCTGATGGCGATCTTGAAGCCGACCTCTATGTCATTTCACTGGGTGCTTATACACCGCTCGTTTTAAAGACCGTCGGGATCAATATACCAATCTACCCGGTTAAAGGCTACTCGCTTACGCTCCCGATCAGGCTTGGCGATCAGCCACCGACAATTGGAACGGTTGATGAAGACAATCTAGTCGCCTTTTCAAGAATCGGCGATTCATTCAGAGCAACTGCTACTGCTGAATTTGCAGGTTATGACTTAAGCCATAAGCCAAAGGACTTTAAGACTATGGTTAACGCGCTAAAGGGTTTGGTACCGAATGCAGCAGACTATGAAAGTCCAAACTATAAAACCTGTCTGCGTCCGATGACACCACAGGGTTCACCCTACATTGGATTTTCTAGAATTGAAAACTTGTTTGTAAACTCGGGTCAAGGACACATGGGCTGGACGATGGCTTGTGGTTCAGCCAAAATCGCCACTGATTTGATTGAAGGTGTAGAACCTGAGATAGATGCACAGGGCTTTCAGCTACCATAGCGAATCAATTCAATCTGATTCGCGATAGAATTACAAGTACGAACGACAACTGTTCTACTATATTCTGGAAATTCTCACTTACAACGGGCCAATTCCATGCAACAAGCAGTCCATTCAACTGAAGTTTCAGAGCGGATAATTCGCACTCATATCCCTTTTGATCTGGACAAGGGCATCGCACATCGGGCAGCAATCGGTGTAATCGTGCTCGCATCTGATCATACCATTGAGCATGAATTTCGTACATTTCTCGACATCGATGGCGTAGCCTATTACGAGAGTAGAATTCCCAATTCACCGACAGTCACCCCAGAGTCGCTTGCTGCCATGGAACAACACCTCCCGCATTGCGCCGATATCATTCTGCCTGGAGTACCACTGGACGTTGTTGCTTATGGGTGCACTTCAGCCTCAATGGTGATCGGAGAGGAGCGCGTTTTCGAAAGGATTCATGAAACCCGCCCAGAAGCGAAATGTACGACACCTATTACTGCCGCATTTGCAGCATTTGAAGCACTGAATGCCAAAAATCTCGCTGTATTAACTCCCTATCGACAGGATGTTAATGACCAAGTTGCAGCTTATATCGAAGCGCGTGGCTTCAATGTCGTCGCATTCGGATCATTCAATGAAGAAGATGACAACCGGGCAGCGAAAATTTCGAGTGAATCAATTAGGGACGCCGCTATCGAACTCGGTTTAAACGACAATGTAGACTTGGTCTTTGTGTCGTGTACCAGCCTCAGGGTTGCCTCTGTTATTCAGCAAATTGAAAAAGAAACCGGAAAACCTGCAACATCAAGCAATCACGCGTTGGCGTGGCATTGTTTACGCCTTGCCGGTGTGCAAGACAAAAATCCCGAATTCGGACAGCTTTACACGATTTGAATATTGACGGCTACTCTCTCTGCGCAGCCGCTTCTCGACCGCCTTCCATTTCACCCTGCTGGGTCAAGAAAATTTCGCGCGCCAATCCCACAATCTGCGGGTCTGGAGGGATAACAACACTTTCATTTTTGTCGGGATAGTTGACTTCGCACAAAAAGTGCCGCATGCAATCAATTCGTGCGCGTTTTTTGTCGTCCGAACGAACGACGGTCCATGGAGCATCCCGAGTATCTGTATAGAAAAACATCGTTTCTTTCGCTTCGGTATATTCGGGCCATAGATTCAGCGACTCTTTATCAATCGGGCTTAATTTCCAGCGTTTCAAAGGGCTATCGGCACGCGCTTCAAATCGTCGACGCTGCTCATTACGAGTTACTGAAAACCAATATTTGTAGAGCATGATGCCACTATCCACGAGCATTCGCTCAAGTGACGGTGTTTGGCGCATGAATTCGAGGTACTCCAGTCGAGTGCAGAATCCCATCACCCGTTCCACACCAGCTCGGTTGTACCAGGAACGGTCGAATAGCACCAATTCACCCTTTGTTGGAAGCTGTTCAATATAGCGTTGAAAATACCACTGCCCACGCTCCTTTTCGCCTGGTTTGGGCAAGGCAACAACTCTGGCAATTCGAGGATTGAGATGCTCCATAAAGCGTTTGATCGTTCCACCCTTTCCTGCCGCATCCCGTCCTTCAAATAGAATGACAACTTTTTGTCCGGTGTCCTTGACCCAATTCTGTGCCTTGACCAATTCTACCTGAAGCTCCGCTTTACGCGCTTCGTACTCTTTCCTCTTGAGTCTGTCTTTATAGGGGTATGTCCCTACCATCCGCCTCGAATCACCATTTGACTTCGATTCGAGTGACTCAATATCTTGCGTTTTTCTTGCCAAACGAATTGCAGTTTGCTGGTTTGCTGGACTCATTATTAACCCATCCTGAAATTAGATTTCGGCCGTACTTTATTGCATTCAAGATTTGGAAAATTATACTTTAATTGTATATCTTAATCATTATCATTAATATTAAGACTTTACTATTTGTTTTGTATGTTATTTTATTAACCTTTTCAAATGGAGTCAAATTTTATCTTCAGGAATTTTTCTGGACACTTAAACTTCGGGTGTTCCCTATGAAAATCTATTGACGGACAAATGTAAAGCTCTGGAATTAACCCTCAATTTCGTCTTGAATCCGTTTATAAATGATCAGAATTATCAATATCCAGACTAATGAGAAATCTCGAATGACCGACATTCAAACCTACAAAATGCTCATTGATGGTGCATGGGTTGATGCAGAGGACGGCAACACGTTTGAAAGCGTTAATCCTGCAACTGGCAACCCTTGGGCCTTAATCCCGGAAGCAACTGCAAGCGATGTCAACAAGGCTATTCTTGCAGCAGACCGTGCATACAGACAAGGTCCTTGGGCAAATATGTCGCCGACGGAAAGAGGACACTGTTTACGACGGCTTGCCGATCTCCTGGTGGAAGAATCAGAAGCATTTGGTCGAACAGAGTGTATAGACACCGGTAAACTGTTCAAGGAAACCCGCTGGCAAGCCAGATATGTGGCTGAATACTACTACTTTTACGCTGGCTGCGCCGACAAGGTTAATGGTGACACCCTACCAATAGACAGGCCGGATACTTTCGTGTACACGACACGAGAGCCGATTGGTGTGGTTGCTGCCGTTATTCCTTGGAACTCTCAACTTTTTTTGACTGCAATCAAACTCGGACCTGCCCTGGCTGCAGGAAATTCTATTGTTGTAAAACCCTCCGAACATGCATCCGCCCCACTACTTGAATTTGGACAACTGATCGAAAGAGCAGGAATTCCCCCAGGTGTTGTCAACATCGTCACAGGTCATGGTGATCCTTGCGGAAAAACCTTGACCTCCCACCCTCTCGTCGCACGTGTCGCTTTTACAGGCGGACCAGAATCCGCACGCCATGTCATCCGAAACTCGGCCAACAATTTTGCTGAAGTATCGACAGAACTCGGAGGTAAATCTCCTGTGATCGTTTTTGAGGATGCGGACATGGAAAGTGCGGTTAACGGAGTTTTAGGTGCGATCTTTGGTGCATCCGGGCAAAGCTGTGTCGCAGGTTCAAGACTATATCTTCAGAATTCTATAGGAGATCAGTTTCTGGAGGCGATGGCGGAACAAACCAAAAACATTTTGGTCGGTGACCCCATGGCAGAGCCAACACAAATGGGACCACTTTGTACAGTCGGTCAGTTAGAAAAGGCCAAAACTGAAGTCGCCCATGCCATAGAACAAGGTGCAACACTTTTGTGCGGAGGCAAACAGCCCGCCGGACTAGAGGGGTATTTCTTTGAACCAACAATCTTGGAATGCCAAAGCAATGATTTACGCATTGCAGATACGGAGCTTTTTGGACCCATATTGAGCGTATTCAAATTTTCAGACGAGGAGGAAGCAATCCGACTTGCAAATGACACTAGACATGGACTCGCAGCAGGACTTTTCACCCGCGACAATGCGCGAACCGTAAGGGTGACCAGCAAAGTCAGAGCAGGCATGATCTGGGTCAATACCTATCGTGCAGTATCACCAATTGTGGAAGTCGGAGGATTCAAGACTTCGGGCTACGGAAGGGAAAGCGGATTTCAGGCCATTTATGACTACACTAGATCCAAGACCGTTTGGATGAACACCTCCAACGAACCGCTACCGAGCCAATTTGTTGCCCGATAGTTAATTCCAAACCGAATCAGGTATTTATCATGAAGTTTCAACTTGCCATAAACATGGAAAGACTGGATGAAAGTACAACAATGCAGGATGTTCTAAAACATACTTTGGAAATGGTTCAGATTGCAGATAGAGGTGGATTCAATATCGTTTGGGCAGCAGAACATCATGCATTGGAGATGACAATTGCTCCAAACCCGTTTCAAATTCTGACCTGGTTTGCAGGTCACACGAACGATATTCGACTGGGGACGGCAGTCGCAGTAGCCGCCTATTGGAATCCAATAAATTTGGCTGGCGAAGCCGCTCTACTTGATCAGATTAGTGGTGGACGACTGGAATTTGGCATTGGTTCAGGCGCCTATCAACGTGAATTCGACCGCATGCGCCCCGGATTAAAACAATCAGACGCATGGCGATACATGCAGGAAATGCTTCCGATACTGAAAGAACTGTGGAAAGGTGATGTTGAACACGAAGGGGAGTTTTGGTCTTTTCCGACTTCAACTTCAGTACCAAAACCCTTACAGAAACCTCATCCACCGCTATGGGTCGCCGCGAGGTCTCCGATTACGTTTAATTATGCTGTCGCAAATGGCTGCAACATCATTTCCTGGCCACTGACTCGCCCCTTTACAGAAATAGAACTCTACAAATCGCAATTAACACAAGCAATTGAAAAAGATGGCGGTGGTCATCAACCTACATTTGCCATTATGCGACACACTGCCGTCTATCAACAGACAAAAGCACGGGATAATGCAGTTTCCGCAATTCAGAAAACGATGGGAATGTTTGAGAATTTATTCCGAAACTTGGGCGATGTTGACAACGGCTTTCCAAAAGTAATTCCTCTGGAAGAGCTCTCTGAACGTGAGCAGTACTACCCCAGTATGATGACTCAGAATCTAATGATCGGCACCCCTGACGAAGTAATTAGAAAGTTGAAGAGTTATGAACAGGCCGGTGTGGATGAATTTGTTTATCTTGCAAGCTACGGACTTAGCCATAAAGAACAGAAGAATTCACTGTTGCTGTTCTGTAATGAGGTAATTCCTGCATTTCAAACGTAATTCGCTGGTGTTATCAATCTGAATCCAAAGTACTCAAGATTGCAAAATTGATCTTTGAGCAAATTCTGCGCTTTTTCCCTAGGTATTTGAATTAAAACGATACTCAATGCCCTTATCATCCAACGGTACCGCTTATTCGTTGAGTGGTGAAAAGCAAAATCCAGTCGTAGTTTTAATTCATGGGTTGGGTGTTAATAGAAATATGTGGCGAGACTTCGTACCGAGGCTCTCGCAACAATTCCAAGTCTTAACTTATGACTTGTTTGGACATGGCGAAAGTACCGAACCACCTTCAATTCCTTCGCTCACGATATTTTCAGATCAGCTCAAAGGTGTATTGGATTTGCTCGGAATTGAAGCTGCGTCAATAGTCGGATTTTCGCTTGGCGGTATGATCAATCGTCGATTCACAATAGATCATCCTGAGCGAGTTCAGTCTCTCGTAATTTTGAATTCACCTCACGAACGAAGCCGAGAACAACAGCAAATTATCGAGAGTCGAGTTAAACGAACATCACAAGGCGGTCCTGCTGCCACAATAGAAACTTCATTGAAACGCTGGTTTACGCCTGAGTTTGTTTTGGCAGAAAATGACATCGTTAATGACGTTCGAGAGTGGATTCTGAGCAACAACCCACTATGGTACACGCAGTGTCGGGAAGTGCTGGCTACTGGGGTATGCGAACTCATTCGGCCGAACCCACCAATCCGCACACCGACCCTAGTCATGACATGTGAAAATGATGCTGGTAGTACGCCAGCCATGGCACATGCCATAGCTAAAGAGATTGCAGGTTCGGAAGTGCAGATTATTCCGCATCTACAACATGTTGGCCTATTGGAAAACCCAACGTACTTTCTTGATCCAATTGAATATTTTTTGAAAATATCCTTGGTAAGGCACAGCTCATTTACCACTTGATATGTAAATTGTCAGTGGGTACGAAACCAATGGACGTAAATAGATGAACAGTTCATTTATCATCGTTACGCTGTAATCGTTCAACCTTCTTTAGCAATTCAAACAGGATGAGTTTAACTGAATCAAAAAAACGACGGGCATCACGAATTCGACCGCGAGATTCCAGGCGACAACATCGAAAGTCCGAAGTCATTCAACCGGCAATGTCGAAGGGAACAAAGGTTGAATCGCTGTTTCAGCCTCTTACTGAACCTGAAGTGGTGAAAATTCATCGCTCGGCGTTGAACTTGCTGGAGCAAGTGGGTGTGGCAAATCCGACACCACGCGTTCAGGAAGCAGCAATTTCCAAGGGTTGTGTTCTGAATGACAGCGGCAGGTTGATTTTCCCGGCGAGTCTTGTTGAAGATGCATTGGACTCAGCAGCAAAGAGCTTTACAGTACACGGCAGAACACCTGAGTATGATTTTGAGTTGAGCACCGGAACTGTAAACTTTTGCACTGGAGGAGCGGCAGTTTCAATGCTGGACATTGATACTCGCGAGTATCGCCCCAGCACATTGAGAGACCTATATGATCTAGCGAGACTCTGCGATACTCTTGAAAATATTCAATGGTTTACTCGCCCTGTTGTCTGTACCGACATCGAAAATTTGTATGAACTTGATGTCAATACGATATACGCTTGTGCAGCTGGAACTCAAAAACACATAGCCACCAGCATTACCAAGGGTGAGCATGTATA
Organism: Gammaproteobacteria bacterium; assembly: GCA_022823625.1. GTDB lineage: Bacteria > Pseudomonadota > Gammaproteobacteria > Arenicellales > JAJDZL01 > JAJDZL01. Next base: position 64,010 of record JAJEHQ010000027.1, on the reverse strand, counting down.
CAAATTACTTCCTATGCTGGACGTGATTGGAGGTGGTGACGGAGCATTTGCCAAACGACCCTACTTGACTGTTCATGCCACTAATATTGTTTCTCCGCTTACGTTTGCCGAGGAAAGTCTGGATGTAACTTGCGCAGCGGTAGATATCGGTATGCCTATACACTCCCAGACAGGCCCGCAAGCAGGCGCAACTGCTCCAGCTGCCCTAGCCGGTGCGCTTGTACAAGGTTGTGCGGAGAGTCTCGCATCTCTCACCGTGATTAACTTGCTGAATCCAGGACATCCCGTAATTTTCGGAAATTGGGAATTTGTGTCCGACCTTAGAACAGGTGCTTTCAGTGGAGGCGGAGGTGAACAGGCTCTTCTCGGAGCGGCAACAGGTCAAATGGCAGCTTTTTACGGAATTCCGGGTGGCTGTGGTGCGGGAATGACAGACTCGAAACTGCCCGACAATCAAGCAGGCTTTGAAAAGTCGATTACCATGCTATCTGCAGCACTCGCTGGTGGTGGAATGATTTACGAGTCTGCAGGCATGCTAGCGAGTTTATTGGGTTGTTCGTTTGAATCCATGATTATTGACGATGACATGCTCTCCTGTCTGCGTAGAATCGCCAGAGGAATTGAAGTGAACGATGAAACACTTTCAGTATCGGTTATTGAAGATTCCGTTAGGGGACCCGGACACTTTCTCGGGCATGCTCAAACAATGAAACTTATGGAATCAGAATATGTTTATCCTCAAATCTCGAATAGACAAAATCCAAGCGATTGGAAAGAAGCAGGTGCTCTAGATTCCTGGGAACGTGCGACATTGAAGGCAAAAAAAATTCTGAACTCCTATTACCCGCAATATATTGATTCCATGTTGAATACCACAATTAGAAGCAACTTCCCGATTCGATTGAATTTGAATTCAACAGATGCCTGATCGCACCAGAATCATAGTCATCGGAGGTGGAATTGTCGGCTGCAGTGTGCTTTACAGTCTGGCTAAGTTAGGATGGACAGACTCCGTATTGATAGAAAAAAGAAACCTAACTTCCGGCTCAACCTGGCATGCGGCTGGTAATTGCACATTCTTCGGTCACTACCCGAGCATCACCCGCTTATTTGTTAACTCTGTTAATTCTTACCTGCAAGCTGAATCTGAGTCTAGTCAAAGCATCGACTTTCATTCGACTGGAAGTTTACGGCTGGCCACAAATAAAGCGGAGCTGGCGTTCTACCATTGTTTAAAACCCCTTTACGATCAATTGGGCGTCAGCTACGAAGTAGTATCGCCCACAACCGTCTCCGAACGCTTTCCGATCCTATCAACTGAAGGCGTATTGGGGGCTGCCCACACACCAGGTGACGGCCATGTCGATGCTTTTGGTGCAACGCACGCTCTCGCAAAATCAGCAAAGCTTCGGGGTGCCGAGATTCTATTGAATCATGAGGTTAGAAACCTGGAATTAACTCGAAGCGGTTACTGGGTAGTCCGTACGGAAGACGGTGATATTGCTGCTGAACATGTCGTCGTAGCAACGAGTTTCTGGGCTCGTGAACTAGTCCAGAGCCTCGGTTTAAATGTTCCTGTATTCGCTCTTGAACACCATGAAATTGTCACTGACAAAGTCGACTCCCTTCAGGAAGTGGATTTTGAATTGCCTTCAATCAGAGACCCGTATGTTCCATGCAATATCAGACAGGAGGGCAATGGACTGTTATGTGGAATATACGAGTCCCAGCCAGTCCCATGGGCCACTGAAGGAATTCCACCGGAATTTGCAGAAGACTTGCTCCCGACAAACATTTCAATCCTTGAATCACATATGGAGAAGCTTGTCAAAAGAATTCCAGTTTTCGAACAACTCGGTATCAAGACAGTATTTAACGGTCCAATCTGCTACACACCGGACGGACTGCCACTTCTGGGCCCAGTAAATCAATTTCCCGGATTATGGCTTGCTACAGGATTTGCCATTGGAATTGGAACCGGTGGCGGTTCTGGAGAGTATTTAGCGAACTGGATTGTTAATGGCCATCCACCTTATGACCTACCGTACGTCCATCCTTCCCGCTTTTCAAACGACCTGTCGAAGGACGACGCAATTGACATGATTATCGAGACATATGCTCGCGGCTATTCAATCGACGAAATCTAAATCGTGTACTGATTGTCTCTTATCGACTCGACTGCTTGCGATATATTCAAAAGTTTGAAATCTTGAACAGGTCCTGAATTTGAATGTCTATGAACTTCGAAGCCACTCCGCAACAAAGAAATTCTTGAGGAGGATTTGATTTGTCAGAAGTTGTTATTCAACTGAATGATGTTTGGAAGGTTTTTGGCGATCGGGCTGAAGAAGCCATTCAGGCATGCATCAACGAGGGACTTACCAAACCGGAAGTATTGGAAAAATTCGGCTGTGTAGTGGGAATTGCTGAATGCTCCTTTACGGTTCCTAGAGGAGAAATTTTCTGTGTAATGGGACTTTCAGGTTCTGGCAAATCAACCATGGTCCGACACCTGAATCGACTGATTGAACCAACCTCTGGTTCAATAAGTGTACTAGACCGAGATGTTTTGACACTTACCGAAGAGGAGTTGCGTCAACTACGAGCCAAACACATCGGAATGGTTTTTCAGCACATGGCTCTTTTCCCACACCGCACTGTTCGAGACAACGTCGCTTTTCCTTTGCAGGTTCAGGGTGTGGCGCGATCAGAAAGATGGGAAATATCTCAGCGATGTTTGCACATGGTGAACCTGGATGGTTACGAAGACCGCTTTCCGCGTGAATTGTCCGGAGGAATGCAACAACGGGTTGGGTTGGCTCGCGCATTGGCATCAGACCCAGAGGTATTGTTAATGGACGAACCCTTTTCGGCACTGGATCCTCTCATTCGAAGACAGCTACAAGAACAATTCATGCAGTTGTCGGAGGATTTGAATAAAACAACTGTGTTTATCACGCATGATCTGGATGAAGCTATTCGAATCGGTAATCGAATCGCCATCATGAAAGACGGCGTAATTGTTCAGATTGGAACTCCAGAAGAAATAGTAACAAATCCAATCGATCAATACGTGACTGATTTTGTTGAAGGAATTTCGACACTTAAGTTAATTTTTGCGCATTCCATCATGGTAGATTACGATGACTATCAAGCCAAACCTTGGGAAAACCTGGCTGAAGCTCCTAGAGTAACCCACGACACAGATTTAAGCGGACTGATCGATGTATCAGCTGGTACCGATCAACCAATCGTCATTACAGATGACGGCAGAGATGTTGGCGTGGTCAACAAAAGCACTCTGCTTAAAGGAATCCAAGGAGGAGATGCGTAATGCAATCGGATGAACATAAGACAAAAGTCGAGGATTTGAGCAGTTCCATCGGAGAATTTGTCGGTGTCAATCAGGAATACTACACCAACGAATTTCAAAGAATCCAGGCTACGACAAAGTTCCCCTACTCCTGGAACACCATGGCAGCAGTTTTTGGTCCTTTCTGGGGTGCGGTGCGCGGATTGTGGGGATTCTTTTGGACCTTTGTCGTTCTTGAGCTTCTCGCTTTGGTACAGCTTGGTAAAGGGTTATGGGGAGAGCTTGGGGCAGAACAGCTGGCAAGAATTGAGGTCATTTCAAAAAAGATCGACTCGTTCATGGTCAAATATCAAGATGCTCTTGCGTCAAATAGTGATGACGCGGATGGATTTTTACGACGTGCGGAAAATCTGCAGAAAGTAGCAGACCGTTTACAAGTCGAGGCCGCTGCCGCCGCTCAGGATGCCGTGTTGTACTTGGTGGTCGGCGTATTGATGATTATCGCCTTAAGGGTATTTCAGGGATTTTACGCAAACATGAAATATGAGAGCCAATATATCATCTGGCGTGCGGAACCGGAAAAAGTGTTGACCGGCCTTCAATGGAATCGCGTCGTATTCGGTGCAGTCATGTGGTTTGCAATTGTTCCACTGACACTATACAGATTCACTGTCGGCAAAATTGCACCTCAATTTGAACCTTACACAAAAGGTTTTCCAGTCGAGAAAAGCGATTATTTTTCGCCAATTTCAAAAGTTCTGGAAAACGGATTTGACTGGCTGTCCGACAAGGGGTCTGGAGCGTTTGACAGCATTGTGTATGCCATACGAGCTGTATTGGACGGTCTGGAAACTTTGTTCGTTGAGACACCATGGCCGGTAGTGATGACAGTAATTGTGGTTATTGCCTGGAGGCTTGCGGGACCACGAGTCGCTGTTTTTACCGTCGCATCCCTAGCATATCTCGGATTACTTGGGATGTGGGAAACAAGCATGATCACAGTGGCATTACTAGGTGCAGCCGCTTTCCTATGTATTGTCATGGGGATTCCGCTTGGAATTTGGTTCGGTAAGAGTGAGAAAGCCTACAATACCGCACGACCTGTTCTCGACTTTATGCAGACCATGCCTGCATTCGTCTATTTGATTCCGATTATCGCCTTTTTTGGAACGGGTAAGCCACCAGGTGTGCTTGCCACCCTCGTATTTGGAATGCCTCCAGTCATACGATTAACAGCACTGGGAATTCGAGGCGTTCCCGAAACGACCAAAGAAGCCGCTATAGCATTTGGTTGCACGCGCTGGACACTGTTAAAGGACATTGAACTACCACTGGCTATGCCGTCAATCATGACTGGCATTAATCAAACCATTCTGATGTGTTTGTCAATGGTTGTTATCGCATCGCTGATTGGTGCCAAAGGATTGGGGCAGGATGTGCTGGATGCCTTGCAATACGCTGCAAAAGGACAGGGTGTATTGGCAGGCTTGGCAATCTTGTTTTGTGCGATGGTGATTGATCGCATTATTCAAGGACACTACAAGCAGAAGACTCAGCGCTATCAGTCAAATTGATATATGAAGAGAATCTTGGCATCACTGTGCCCATTGAAGATAAAAAATCGGATGAAGGCGGAAGCACTCGCCCCCTCTGATTCTGTCTTGGCCGACTGAGCGTCGGCACTGACAGAATTGATTAAGTATCATAAGCGCGCCAGAGAGCAAACTCATTTACGCGTAGTACATAAAATTCGTGGTGCCGATAAAAATATTACCGACACCACAAAGAGAATCTTCAAATAATGAAATTTATTGCTACTGTATCCAGTTATCTACGCGGTCGGAATTTCCTTCAACCCAATCCTTAGCATACATTGCTGGGTCTTGCTGATCTACAAGAACCGCATAAGTCATATCGGACAAGTCGTCAACTGTAAAAGTGACACTAGACAAAAATTCTGCAACTTCAGGCTGATCGTTCTCCAGCGTGACAGCATAAGTAATATGAATCAGCGGCGTACTCCATGCAATCGGAGCGCTAGATTTCTCCAACCAATCCGGGTCGTCAGTAGGTTGGTAAATTACCCACTGATCAGGGTCGTGCTCAGGTTCTTCCAAGACAACTAAATCAAAAAGTGTAAACATACTGTGTGGCGTGTAACACATGAAAACAATGTTTTCATCTTTTTTGACTGCGGCATCAACTTGAGCAATTGCCAACGTTTCATCCATGATGTCCAAATTCATGGTTTCGTCAAAACCATAACTCTTCGCACGAATCATTTCGATGTTCGTTGAAGCCCATCCTGCTGCACCAATCCAGATGTTACCTTTTCCATCACCGTCGGTATCAAAATTCTGGGCCATGTCAGGGTCAGCCAACTCTTCCAGACGCTGAATACCTGTTCTTTCTGCAGTCGCCCTGGAAACACACATACCAGTAAATGACGGTACACCATGTGGATTCATCGCAACCGACTTCTTTTCCACAATGTATGTATCGTGCAAGTTCTGTTGATTTGGAAGCCAGACTTCTGGATGAACATGCATTTGATTCTGGTCCATCGCTTCAAAAATAATCGGATTTGTACCGTTTTGCAGTTCAACCTCTAGACCATAGTTTTCTTCAATAATGACTTTAAGGATGGCGGCTGTAACTCTGACTGACGGCCAATTCGCCACTCCGACAACAACGTCAGCTGCGCTAGCGACTGCCGAAAAACCAATACTTATTGCGATGGTAATGCTTACTAATGCTTTCTTTAGACTCACTGATCTCTCCTCACATTTTGTAGTTGAAAAAAAAATTAGGGACTTATATCGCTGGCTACACATGCGCTCTGAAAACGAAAATTACTTCCCGGCAAATTTCGCCCGTTTCGCCAATTCTCCTTCTGACAGGGGCGGAAGTCCCATTAACGATCTCGCCAGCATTCCGGTTCTCAACTGAGTTTTGTCCGGCGTGTGTTTCACCGATATTTCGGGATTTTCGGATGATACCTGTCTGTCACCTTTCCTTGGACCCTTTCTCCTGACCTCCCCGATGATCTGTTTCATATCTATTCATCGTTTGAAACGATCATAGAACTCATCAACATCAGTGATTAGGGTGTAATTCTTCCTTTTTTCTGCCCTCTTGATCCTTTTCACCGTCGCATCATTCATCGAATGAATGTCATACTTCTCCAATTCCTCTTTCGCTTTCTGCTCTTCAAGAAATTGCGTGAATTTTTTCGGCTTTGGCATGGTCACTACCTTCAATATTTATGAAATTTTATTTCAATCTCCCACCAACGCCTGATACCAGTTCCTTATACATATCCCGGCAACCGATCATCCCAGCAACAATTATCTCCATCTGATTGATGGTGTCTTCCTCACAAATATTATGACGCACCACAAATTCATTCACATAGAAATTGAGATGCTTTTTGCTGAATTTATGATAAGTTCCTTTATGAGCCCGCTTGAGCATGCTCAGAAACTTTCAATCCCATTGATATGCGCGATTTCATCGGCTATTTTCTCTGCTGCTTCCTTCGGTATTAGCGCTGCAGTTTCAATCTGATCGAAGTCACACGCTGTGCCTTCGATTCGTGAAGATACCACAGCTTCCTGGTCTCGGAGCGGAGCCAGTAATATTTCACATTCATGCAACCCTTGAGCATCTGGTCATAACGTGCAAGAGCATCGGTTGCTTTCAGTAAAGGTTCAACGATTTGGGTATAGTCCAACTCCTCTGGTGGAAATTGATCATAGTGATAAACTACAGCTTGTTCTTGATTGAATTGCATTCTATTCTGTTCAAGTAATTCTCTCATTGACGTTAATATTCTTGGAATTGTTAACATCGAGCAGATTTGACGTTCATCCGTTAACGTCAAAAGCACCCTCAAATAAATCACACGCCGGCACAATGCGTCTTCTGATACAGTTTTAAACGCTCCACATTGCTGATTTTTCTTCATCTGGACACCTCGTAGATTGATATCTTTAGGTTGAAAACACCAGTCCGACACATTATGAAGCTGAAAATATTGTTACCAGGGTTTCAGTTTTTTGATTCTGCGATTTTTCATCTAAAATAGCCTAAGAAAGCAATACAGGATTGAATCTATGTTGTTAGATTCACAACAGCGACTACGTGAATGTTGCTTGACGGGAGGATGATTGCTACGCATCCTGTACATTGAAAAGAAAGTCTACGGTCGCTGTGCTTGCCACAAGAACGGTTGTGGCTTGGCGAGATGTAATTGAAATTAAATGAGATGGAAATTAAGAATTTATTAAATTGCTGTGGAGGCTTGAAATGAAATTCTCAAAAAAAGTACTTTGTTTTGCCCTTGCTGCTGCTATCGGCAGTATTTCTCTAGAACTTCGTGCAGACACATTGACGCTTGCCCATTCAACATGGGTTGGTTATGGACCGTTTTACATTGCCCGAGATAAGGGCTTTTTTGAACAAGAGGGTGTAAGCATTGAACTTCGTATCATGGAAAATACACCATTGAAAATGGGTGCCTTTATGGCCGGTCAGGTAGATTTGGTTGCTTCAACCGCTGATGAATTTCCAATCTACATGAAGCCGGGCACTCCTGTCAAGTATTTTCTGGCAGTCGATAACTCCAATGGCGGAGATGGAGTGGTATCGAATAAGGAGATTACAACCGTGGGCGAGCTAAAAGGTCACAACGTAGCATTTGAAGAGGGGTCTGTATCCCAGTTTTTTATCAATGCGCTACTATTGGAGGCCGGTTTGACGCAGGACGACATTAGCATGGTAAATATGACTGCAACGGACGCTGGGGCAGCATTCGTTGCCGGTCGGGTTGATGCCGCAGTAACTTGGGAGCCTCATCTGACACAGGGCGAACAGACGGAACACGGTCATCGTCTGATCGACAGTTCCCAAAAGCCGGGACTGATCGTGGATGTTGTTGCTGCTACCCAGGAGACAATCGATCAGCATGGGGATCAGTTGAAAGCCTTCGTTCGAGGCTGGCAACGGGCACTTGAATTTCTTGCCGAAAACCCGGCAGAAGGCTATCAGATAATGGCCGACGGTGTCGGCGGCTGGCTGGCTGACCCAGCTGAATTCGAGGCAGTTGTGACTGGTGTAGAGTATCTCGACATTGATCGAAATAGGGAAATGTTCGGTAGTGCAGACGCGCCAGGTCAACTGCACAATACACTGAGCGATGCGATCACAATATGGTCCGGATTTGGTAAGGTTCAGGTTGAGGGACTGACCTCGAACGATGTGCTTACCACAGATTTTCTGGACTGATCCAGAGTTCTAATTCCGCGTGGATGAGCAAGATTGACGCGGCTATTTACGCCTAAACGATCGATTCCCCGATCTGTTGAGATCAGCGTAGGTACAGCCGTCGCGGGATCGGCGCTGCTCACTTGGTGCCTGTTGAGTTATTTGCAGCTGGTGAGCGGTGCCTTTCTTCCGCGCCCGGATGAAGTCTGGACAGCTTTTGTCAATGTGCTCTCCAATGGCTCATTGTTCGAGCACATGCAGGTCAGCCTAGCTGAAATCTATATCGGTTTTTTTCTTTCGTCCATTATTGCGGTACCGCTTGGCATCTTCATGGGCAGTTATCGCATCGTCGCGGCTGCAATTGAACCACTTGTCAACTTCATGCGCTATCTGCCGGTTACCGCGCTGATTCCCCTTCTGATTTTGTGGATTGGCATCGGCATTGAACAAAAAATCGCAGTAATTTTCCTGGGTACTTTTTTTCAGCAAATTGTATTGTGTGCAGATGTTTCCGCTAATGTATCCGACGACCTGTACAAGGTGTCGTATACCCTGGGCGTCAATCGGCGGCAGGTCATCACACGTGTGATGCTGCCAGCCACATTACCTGGAGTAATGGATACGCTCCGCGTCACGATGGGCTGGGCGTGGACTTTTTTGGTGGTAGCGGAACTGGTGGCAGCATCAGCAGGGCTGGGCTACATGATTCTGCAAGCGATGCGAGGTCTTCATCCTGCTACGATCTTTGTTGGCATATTCACCATCGGTATCCTAGGGCTGCTAACAGATCTGGTTTTTAAAATGGCGAAACGCTGGCTGCTACCTTGGACTGCAGTGCATTAATAGGAAATGCTTGAGATGGGACAGGTTTCAATACGTAACGTCGCCCTACACTTTACATCTCGACGTGTCGGTACGGTAACCGCGTTGCAAAATCTTTCATTAGAAATCCCTGACAAACAGTTTGCTGTCATTGTCGGGCCTTCGGGATGTGGAAAATCAAGTCTGTTGCACCTGGTAGCCGGTCTCACAGAAGTATCTGCTGGAGGTTGTTATGTTGATGATGATTTCATCACCGAACCCGGTGCAGATCGAGGCATGGTATTTCAAAACTATTCACTGTTCCCTTGGCTGACTGTCAAAAAGAACGTGGAGTTCGGCCTATCAATTCAGAACATGTCTGCTGATCAGCGCACCCAACGCGCACAGCATTACATCCATGCCGTTGGACTCAACGGATTTGAAGATGCTTATTCCAGTCAGCTTTCGGGTGGCATGCAACAACGCGCTGCCATCGCGCGTGCCCTGGCAAATGATCCCCAAGTATTGCTCATGGACGAACCGTTCGGAGCGCTTGATAGTCAAACCCGCACCATCATGCAGGAGTTGCTGCTACGTATCTGGGAACGGGAACAAAAGACGGTGCTATTCGTCACTCACGACATTGATGAAGCACTATTTTTGGGAGATGTTGTCTATGTAATGTCCGGTCGTCCTGGGACAATTGTCGATTCAGTTGAAGTAACGCTTGAGCGCCCGCGGCACTATGAAATGGTAACTAGTCCCGAATTTATAGAACTGAAAAGACGCATCATGGTGAACCTGCACCGCGAAGTAGAGCAGGCCATGATGCAAAATCAAGCACTTTAAATCGGATAATAATACAAATGACTGATTACATGAAATCCGCACGAATGGTTGGTGTCAAGGCACCGCTCGAACTGGTTGATGTTCCAATTCCCGAGCCCGGTCCGGGAGAAGTACTGGTAAAAATCGAGGTGTGTGGTCTTTGTCATTCTGATTTACATTTTTGGCTTGGCGAGCATCCATTGCCGGAACTACCGACGACACTGGGACACGAGGGAATTGGTACAGTAGTAAAACTCGGTGCAGGTGTTGAAAATCTCACGACAGGAATGCGTGTTGGCATTGGTTATGTTTACGACACCTGCGGTGCGTGTCGCGAGTGTCTGACCGGTTACGAAACCCATTGTGCGAGTGTCGCGTGTACCGGAGTTGATGCTCAAGGGTGTTTTGCCGAGTACACCGTATTGCGAGCAAATTGGGCTACAGTCATTCCTGACACTTTGGAGCCGGTTGATGCAGCACCGCTTCTTTGTGCTGGTGTCGCGGCCTACAGTGCAACACGTAAAGCTGCGTTGCAGCCAGGTGAGTTGGCAGTTGTTTTTGGATCTGGTGGACTGGGTTCCTATGCCATACAGTTTGCCAAACTTTCAGGTGCGACTGTCGTTGCAGTTGACCTAGCCCATGAGAAACTGGAACATGCCCTGTCACTTGGTGCGGATTATGCGATCGAGGCGGACGGCAATGCTATTGATCAGATTAGAGGATTGGGCGGGGCCGATGCGAGTTTCAATTTTGCACCGTCCACAGCCAGCTGGCGGCAAATGATTGAAAGCGCCGCTGCCCGTTGTCGTTTGGTACTGATTTCACTCCCACATGAGGACCTGAGATTTAATGCTGCAGAGGTTATCGAAAGCGGTCTTCGAATTTTCGGTAGTGCTGACGGGACTCGCCAGGAATTGCGTCAGCTGATGCAATTAGCGAGTGGCGGTAAGATCAGGAGTGTTGTTGAATCTGTACCCTTTATGCAGATCAATGATGCGTTTGAACGACTGGCGGTTGGTTCAGTTCAAGGACGACTGGTCATCAATATGCAATAGCCGGGTTCTGCAAACTCGATTTGGGAAGTCCTCGAAAAGATATCATTCTGTTTTTTTTGACCACAAGTTGAATTACTTCGGTGGCTAGTTTACGACAACCTGCCGTGTCGCAGGCTTGTACGAATCAAAGTGAAGTCTTTTGGCAGAATAGATAATTCAAGAAATTGGTATTTTACTGGTAAGGATTTTTGGGGCTGTTTGCCGACCATCAGGCAGGCTTTGAAAAGTCGATGACAATGCTCACCGCGGCTCTCGCTGGTAGAGGAATGGTGTACGAGTCTGTAGGAATTTTGGCAAATTGGATTGTGAATGGTCACCCAAATTTTGCGCTACCATTTGTCCATCCATCCCGTTTTTCAAATAACCTGGCGAAAGAAAAAGTAATCGACATGATTATCGAAACGTACGCTCGTGGCTATTCAATTGACGACTTCTAGCCAACCATTTAAAACAATATCGAAAATAGTCCAATTTGACGATTCATTCCCTCAAAAAGTCATCTCATCTTCGAATTGGAATCAATTGGCAAGTGTATATTGCTGATATTGCAAGACTTAAAGCCACACAAAGAAAAATGCTAGACTACTGGCCTTTCCAACTCGCCTCGCGCTTTTCAGCGAAAGCTTTTGGCCCCTCAATTGCATCAGCAGAGGCTTTCATTTGTTCATAGCCTTCAAATTCACCCTCGTGCATCATGCGATAACAATCCTCAACGCTCGCATTCTCAGCCTTTCGAAGTATTTCCTTCACTGCCGTAACCACTAAAGGTGCGCCTTCTGCGATAGTTCTTGCAAGTTCCCAAGCACTGTCCATCAGTTGCTCAAGTGGAACAACTTGGTTTATCAAACCCCAACGCAAAGCCTCTTTAGCCGACATTCTTCGACCAGTCAGCAGCATCTCAATCGCCACTGCCCTTGGAATCCAACGGGTTAATCGAAATGTTGCCGCATCAGCTACAACGCCAACTTTGATTTCCGGTAGAAAAAACTGAGCGTGGTCAGCCGCAATGATCAAATCACCCGACAGTGCCAGTTCAAATCCGCCACCGATCGCATATCCGTTCACTGCACTGATGACCGGTTTATTCAAGTCATGCAGTTCACAAAGGCCTGCAAAACCGCCCGGACCATAATCGCCATCAAGTTCTGCTTCACCTGATGCCGCTTCTTTCAAATCCCAACCAGCAGAGAAAAATTTATCACCACTACCAGTTACGATTGCGACTCTCAACTCATCGTCATCCCGAAAGTTGCAGAACACCTCCCCCAACTCTTTGCTTGTTGCCGTATCAATTGCATTCGCTTTGGGGCGGTTAACTGTTACTTCAAGAATTGAATCTTCCTGCCGAACTAATACATTACTTTCACTCATAACTTCCTAACCTGAGTTTCGTGTGTTTAAACATTTTTAACTTCAATTTGTCTTGATGACTATAGGTGACCGACAAGTGTAATAATCAAAATTGGAATTATTCGACAAATCGGTAGACAACATCAACCGCCTTCACACCCGCACCTAGTGCATAAACAAAAATAGGATTGACTTCAATTTCAATAATTTGATTGGCATCGTCAGTAGCGTATCTCGCAAGATCCTGAATGAAACGCAAAACCGCAGTGCCATCTCCTTGTATATCTCGATATCCACTTAACAGTTTGCCGATTCTCAACTGATTCAGGCATTTTTGTACATCATCGTCGAGAATAGGAAAAGGCAACACAACCGAATCCTGCAGTAAATTTGCCAGTTTTCCTCCTGATCCAATGACCATGATCGGTCCGAATGTTGCATCTACCCGAAATGCCACCAGCATTTCAATTATGGGTGCTGGTAACTGCTGTTCGATCAGCACCGAATCGGAGAGACGAAAAATCGATTCACATGCTTGAATTAGGTCATTAACTGATTGAATATCAAGTATGACCCCACCAACGTCTGACTTGTGAATAGTCTCAACTGACGACATTTTTGCGACTAGAGGGTACCCTAACCTTGACGCCGCAGCAACCGCTTCTTCAACACTATTAACCAACTCACCCGCAACGACAGGCATGCCAGCTCGCAGTAATTGCTGCTTTCCTTCATATTCGTCAAGTGAAACTCCCACACCTCCACAGGATGTCATTTTGACCAAAGGCATCAGTGAGCTTGCAGAATCTGCCTTTCTCGCAAATTCAACAGAATCTGCCAGCGCATCGACACACTCAACCATTCCAACCATCGGTGGTATGCTATGCTCCAGCATAGCATTTTGATATGTCGGTGGAAAATTCTCGTGCAATGTGGAAACGGCAACTACATTTGCACCTGTATTTTCTTTTGCATCTTTGATGGCTTGAATCGCTGCGCCCCACTCAATCGGGTCGCAGATTCCTTCGATTGGAAAATCAATGACATTGACATTAATGTATTGAGACCCTTCATAAACTGCCTGAAAACACTCCGTTTGTGCAGCCTGATCGCCCCAGATATAAGTGTGATAGTCCAAAGGATTCGAAACAACAACTCTGTCACCCAGGACCTCATAAAGCCGCTCGCGTTGTGCGTCCGATAGTTCGGCAAACTCCAGGTCTTTTTCCGCCACCAGGTCCGCCATTAAGGCCGCCTCGCCACCGGAACAACTGATTGAAGCAATTGTAGGATTGTCGTCAGGAGGAATAAGCGAAACTAACTTAAGTGTTTCAAGTAATTGTGGAATACTGTGCACCTGAATGATGCCAAACTTCTGATAAAACGCACTACTCAACTGGCCGTCGGCCGACAGTGAATACGAATGCGTTCGGGTCACTTTGGCACCGATCGTCGACTGACCAGACTCTAACACAACTATTGGCACCCTTTTCTTCAGTGCTTCAATTGCGGCTACTGAGAACTCATAAGCGTCGACCACACCCTCAAGATAAAGACCAATGGCAGTCACACCCGGATTTTCCAGCATTGCATGAATGTAGTCATGCGTCTTGACGCCTGTCATATTGCCCGTTGAGATCAAAAATGCAACAGGAACACCTCGCCTCTGCATGGTCAAACTGACAGTAATGTTGCCACTCTGGCTGATAATGGCTGCCCCTCTTTGACAACGTACCCCTCCCTGCTCGTCGGGCCATAGTGCAACGCCATCCTGGTAATTCAACATTCCGTAACAGTTCGGTCCGATGAGAGGCATATCCCCTCTTGCGGAATCCAAGTCTTTTTGGTACTCAATTCCCTTACCACCAACTTCAGCAAATCCGGAAGCGTAGCAGATGACACCCCCTGTTCCTACAGCAGCCAGCTCCCCAACGACTCGGACGGTCGGCTCCCTGGGGACTGCAACAAAGGCTGCATCGGGTGGCTCGGGTAAATCTTGAATGGAACGAAAACAAGGACGCGAATACATTTCATCTCGGTGCGGATTCACCGGCCAGATTTTCCCTTCAAATCCCATGAAATCACACTGGCGAATTGCCCGTTCCGCCATTTTGCCACCAACCATTGCAATACTGCGTGGTCGCAGCAATCGGTTGAGTGCTCTGTAATCAGTTCGTTTCAACGGCGCAGTCTAGCTGTCTGCTCTGAAATTTGTCGCACCGGCAGAGTATTGATACCTGGCCAATACATCAAGAATTTCTATCAGACAGTTGTCGCGCAGTCTCTCAAGTTCCTTAATGCTGTGGCCCTCAGACTGGGACTTGGTACCTTCGACCATTCTGTCAATCAAGTTTTCAGTCAATTCTGGTGCTTTGAGGTGAGTCCAAGGTAGTTGTAAAGCAGGCCCAAACTGCTCAAGCATATGTTTCATACCCTGCTCACCACCAGCAAGATGAAATGTCAGACACACTCCCATAATTGCCAGTCTCAGTCCGGGACCATAGACAATCGCATCGTCAATGTCTTTGGTTGATGCAACGCCATCTGCGACCATGTGAAGCGCTTCTCGCCAGATCGCTTCCTGTAAACGGTCGGATATATACCCTTCTATTTCCTTTTTAACCATTAGAGGATACATGCCGATATGCTCGTAGAACTCAGCTGCAAGCCTTGCTGTATCCGCAGAGGTGTGATCACCGCGTACAATCTCAACCAGTGGTAGGATGTACACCGGATTGAACGGATGACCGATCACAATTCTCTCTGGATGGTTGGTCCCTGCCTGAATATCAGTCGGTAAAAGTCCGGAAGAACTTGAAGCGATAATCACATCCGGTGGTGTAATTTGATCAATCTGCTGGTGAAGCCTGGTCTTGATCTCAAGTGAATCAGGCGCACTTTCCTGAATAAACTCTACATTTCTGCATAGTTCTTCCAGATTGTTGACATAGGTGAACTTGCCAGCTTCATCCCGGTTAAATCCAAGCTTTTCCAGTGCATGCCATGCATTGTCAATGTGCGACCGAATTACAGTTTCCCCATTCGGCGAAGGATCATAGGCAAAAACATCGATTTTTCGTGCCAGACAGCGGGCAGCCCAGCCTGACCCGATCAACCCGGCACCAACAATGCCAACGGAACCAAATGTTTGCATATTATCAGATTCTCCAAAAGTGCCATCTACAGGATTGTCGCTAGGTTATCCTTGTGACTTGTTGTCAAATTTTTCAGTTGTGCTCGCCTAGTTTAGGTACCTTTTTCGGTGATGCGCCTTTATCTAACAACTCCGAAACGATCGGCAGCGGAAGTGCACTGATCAACTCGCCCGATTCAGTTTCAATCTGCCTTTCAAATACACCCCGAGCCCGATAGTGAGCATCCTGAACTGCTTCCTCTAGGGTATTAGCAATGATTGAACAGGTATCCTTACCATCAAACAGTCTGGTCCACTCGTCAGCGCTTTTGGATTGAATAATTTGAGCAATTTTCGCAATCATCTCCTTTGGCTCCTTGCGTTCTGTTTCAGCGTCCGCTTCAAACTGAATCGTATCGCAAAACACCTGCCAAAAGCGTTCTTCCAGTGCGGCAACTGCGAGATACCGATGATCCTCTGTACGATACACCTGATAACGAGGCGACCCACCAGTTAATAGCTGTTGGCCCGAATGTGGCCAATCTCCACTGCCCCAGCCGAGTCCCAGGCACCAGAACATTAGCGGAAATAGACAATCCGTCATAGAGATATCAAGGTAGACCCCTTCACCCGTTTGCGCTCGCCGCTGCAGCGCCAGCAAAATGTTAATCACTGCCGGATAAGACCCGCCGGCAAGATCAGCAGCGAGTAGCTCGGGAATTGATGGTTTGCCTGTCGAACATTCTCCCAGAGCCAGCATACCTGTGTCAGCTACATAGTTGAGATCGTGGGCTGCCACCATGGCTTTCGGTCCTGTCTGTCCGAAGCCGGTTATGGAACAGTAAATCAGGCCCTTATTCGTTTCACTCAGATCTTTATATCCAAGCCCTAGTCGTTCCATCACACCAGGTCGAAACTGTTCAACTACTACATCACACTCTCGAATCATTGACTTGATACGTTCCCGATCTTCGTCAACCTTTAGATCAGCGGTGACGCTGCGTTTTCCAGCATTCAGTATCGAAAAAGTAACGCCGTTGTCACCGAACGCGTTTCGATATATTCGCATTTCATCACCGATCCCAGGTCGCTCTACCTTGATCACATCCGCACCCACATTTGCCAGCATTAAGGTCGCAAAGGGACCTGGGGCAAGTGTCGTAAAATCCATTACGGTTATGCCCTCAAGTGGGGCAGTTAAACCTGAAGTCATTGCTTTAATGCTATGATTTAGTTATCTTTTCGAAGTCTCTGAAGCGTGCTCGCATCCTGTCCAAACAGAATCTTTTTCTCTTCTTCAGACATTTGGGTAGGATTGGGGTTGATTCTCTTGGCAACCTCATAAGCGCGCTCCGTGGCGGGACGGCTACGCACGGTCTCGAACCAGCGATAAAGGTTGGGAAAATTTTCAATCTTCTGCAATTGACGCTTGTGTGGAACCACCCAGGGGTAGCTCGCCATGTCTGCAATCGTATACTCACCACATATATACTCGTTATCTTTCAACTGGTGATCCAACACCGCATAAAGCCTCGAGACTTCGTTGACATAGCGATTGACCGCATACTCAATTGGCTCATCGAGATAAGTGACGAAATGGTGGTTTTGCCCACCCATTGGTCCCAGGTTTGCCATTTGCCAAAACAGCCACTGTAAAACATTCGCCCGGCCGGCTGTGTCCTTTGGAATGAACTGATTATGTTTATCTGCCAGATACAGCAAAATCGCACCCGATTCAAATATTGCCACGTCGCCTTCCGCTTCATAAGGTTCGTGGTCAATCATCGCTGGGATCCGATTATTAGGTGAAATTTTCAGAAAATCAGCCTCAAATTGATCACCTTTCCCGATGTTGACTGGAACTACTTTGTATTCCAGATCAAGTTCTTCAAGAAGCATCGTAATCTTGTGACCATTCGGCGTTGTCCAATAGAATAATTCGTACATATTTCAATCCCTATGAAAATCGTTCAGTGGTCAGCAAACTGTCTACCAATCCTAAACCACTGCCCTAACTGTTCAGTAACTGTTCAGTGTCTACTAGATTTGCTTGCTAAGCCGCCAGATTCAGTAGCTGTCTGGCTTCTTCCGGGGATGCCGGATATCGATCATACTGATCAACAACATCAACGATTTTTGTAACCAACTCAGCATTGTTCTTAGCCAACCTGTCGCGGTCATACTTGATATTGTCTTCCAGACCCGTTCTACAGTGCCCACCAAGTTCCAGACACCACTGATTGACCGTAAACTGATGTCGTCCAATTCCTGCCGCTGTCCAAGTTGAGTCAGGAAGCACCTCTTGTGATTCCGAAATCAAAAAATCAAGCAATTTTCGTCTGGCTGGTAGTGCATTAGGAATGCCCAGTACAAATTGCACATGAACTGGAGTTTTGAGCAACCCTTTCTTGACTAGGTTCGCCGCGTTGTACAACATCGCAACATCAAAAATTTCAATCTCCGGCTTGATGTCAAATTCAAGCATGGTTGATGCAAGCTCCTCGACAAACCCGGGGGGATTTTCATAGATTGAAGTCGGAAAATTTACCGATCCAGTCGCAAGGGAGGCCATGTCGGGTCTGAGGTCTAACATGGCACCACGCTTTGCAAGTTCTCTTCCGCGCCCGCCAGTTGAAAACTGAATGATCATCTCGGGGCAGTGTTTCTTGACACCTTCTTGAATCTGCCGAAATTTTTCTGGATCCGATCCCGGACTCTGGTCATCGTTTCGAACGTGTATATGCACCAGCGATGCTCCCGCTTCATACGCTTCGTGCGTTGATTCAATTTGTTCCGAGGGAACAACAGGAACTGCAGGGTTGTCTTCTTTTCGAGGGACGGCGCCGGTAATGGCGACGGTGATGATACAAGGTTCACTCATAGCGGAATTCCTCCTAAATTCGTTCAAGCCGAGTTGCTCGACAAGCTGAATGCTCGAATTGATGGACGTGATGCGAGTTGTTTAATCAAAGTTGTCAGTGGCGTGGCACCAATTGAATCGGTGTCAAGACGTATCGGACCAGCTCTCTTCAATTCGGAATATTCCCTATCGGCGTAATAGGCCGCAAGCAACAAATCGTCGTCAGTTGCAAATGGTCCTCGCGTTCTTCGCAGTTTGTCCAATGCCATCGGTACGTGTGCACCAGGTCGCTCCGTGATAGGTTCGGCTCCCCGTACAATTTTGTCATAAAGATTCGGGTCGATATCACCTACGACTTCTCCATATCCACCACGAACATAAAGGCGCACCTCGTCAGGTACAGTTTCATAACGCGGCTTACCCTGGTTGTGCCCCATTACATTCAACACCGCTTGCGTGATGATGTACTGCGCAAATGGACTAACAACAATCGGATACCCCAAATCTGCTCGGACATGTCCGGCTTCCTCCAATATGTCCTCAAGACGATCTTCCAGCCCAACTGTGCTCAACTGATACTTGAGATTAGAAATCATACCACCAGGCATCTGGTGATGAAAATGAAACTCATCGTATTGTGCAATTTCTGCCAAAGGTTTATCTGCTATCTTGGCCAGATAAGCCAGTCGGTCCGCTGCGTCTTCAATAGGCTTCAGGTCGAGATCAATCTGATAGCCGCGACGCCTGCAATTTCTCACAAAAAGTTCCGTTGGCGAATGCGATGCACCATTCGCCATCGTTGATGTTGCTGTGTGCACCACTTCAACCCCAACATCAACTGCAAGCAATGCTGTGTAAGGAGCAAGTCCAGAAAGACAGTGTGAATGAAGTTGCAGCGGTAGATCACCAATGGCCTGTTTGATGGTAGGAACCAAAGTCAGTGCCCGGTCAGGGCGAAGCAATCCGCTGGCATCCTTGATATAAACTCCATCGACACCGAGTCTGATCAACTCTTTCGCCTTGCGCGCGTAAAATTCATCTGTATGGACCGGGCTGTGAGTGAATACGAGCCCGCCAATCGTATGCAGACCGACCTGCTTCGCAGACCGGATCGCCACCTCTAGATTGCGAATATCGTTAACTGCATCGTAGGGTGTATGGTAGCGCATACCGTTAGCTGCAAACCGCTCCGCTGACAGTGCTACTACATCATCTGCAAAAAATTCAAAGGTAAATAAACTTTGACCACGTGTGTGAATAATGAGAGGTGTTTCCTTAACCCAACTTGATAGAATTCGCATTCTCTCCCACGGGTCTTCTCGCAGGTATCGGACACAAACATCAAACACTGCCCCACCGACGAGATCGATTGCTTCAAATCCAGCCCGATCCAACAACGGTGCAATGTCTTTCATCATCGCAGTTGTCATTCGTGTCGCCCAAAGACACTGATGGGCATCTCGAAGCGTTACATCAATAATTCGTACAGAACGGCTCATGTCATCTCTCCTTTCAGAAATTCTCGTTCAACCCAGGTCGTATAGATGTTTCCTGTCCTGAATGAATCATTCTGCAGCAGATGCTGGTGAAACCCAAGTGTTGTTTTAATTCCTTCTATTTCAAATTCCTTAATCGCAGAACCTGCACGTTTAAGTGCATGGTTTCGATCATGCCCATGAACAATAAGCTTTGCAATCATAGAATCATAATATGGACTAATGGAAAATGTTTCGTAGCAGTGTGTGTCTACCCTGACACCCGAGCCAGCCGGCAACTTCCAACCTTGAATTTTTCCAGGAGACGGCATAAACCTATTCTGCCAGTGTTCTGCATTGATTCGAAATTCTATGGCATGCCCGTTACTCGATGGAGACTTCACAACCTCATCCACACTTTCATCACAAGCAATTCTTAGTTGAGCTTCAATCAGATCAATACCGAACAATTGTTCAGTTACCGGGTGTTCAACCTGAATTCGGGTATTCATTTCAATGAAATAAAACTGTTGTCGGTCCTGGGTCAGCACAAATTCGACCGTGCCGGCTCCCCGATAGCCAATGGACTCGCCTAATTGGACGGCACAATCGTGAAGTCGGCTGCGTACATCATTATCGATGACGGGGCACGGTGCTTCTTCAACAAGTTTCTGATGGCGACGCTGGATCGTACAGTCCCGCTCTCCAAGTACGACAACTTTACCGTCTGCATCCCCTAGTATCTGAACTTCAATATGCCTGATTTTATCTAGATACCTTTCTAGGTAAATTGTGGGGTCACCGAATGCTGATTCAGCTTCAGCACTCGCCTGTTTGAATTCAGCTGTGAATACGGACTCATCATTGACCACTCGCATGCCTCGGCCACCACCTCCACCTCGTGCTTTGACGAGAACCGGATAGCCGATGCGTGCCGCTTCCAACTTCGCTTCCTGAATATCACTACAGGATTGAGAAGAACCGGGTACAACATCGACTCCCGCTTGCATCGCTTCAGTACGAGCTTGAACTTTGTTGCCCATTCGCTGAATCGTGTCTGAAGACGGTCCGATAAATTGAATGCCCTCCGTCTCACACAAAGCGGCAAATTCTGGGTTTTCGGAAAGAAACCCATACCCGGGATGAATGGCATCACAGTCCTCTGCCTGAGCGACATGCACGATTGCGGTCTGATTTAGGTAGCTGTGTGAAGGAGCATTGGGACCAATACGCACTGTGCGGTCTGCTTGCAACACATGCAAAGACCTAGCATCTGCATCGGTATAGACCGCTAAACTTTCAATACCCAACTTACGCGCAGCCTGTACAACGCGTAGCGCAATCTCTCCACGATTGGCAATCAACACCCGTTTCAATGCAAGCTGTCCCTTCGTTAATTTGAAGAACTTACCCACCGGCAGTTAGTTGAACAACAGCACAGTTTGTTCAACAACTCTATGGCAGACAATATACTCACAATATATATTCTTTGATGCAGTGGATAATTCGGAGTATTATCTAACAGATAATTGTTAGGAATCTCTAACTAAGTTCGGAGTATGACTTTGACTCTCAGTTTTCGTGATATTGCAGAAATTCTCAAGGCGATTGATGATTCAAGCGCTGATGAAATAAATATTGAAGTGGAAGGTTTGCGCCTATCGGTAAGCAAGCGGGGTGCCCCTACACCTCACGCTCAACCCATTTCAGAGGTTGCATCAGTTTCTGAACTCCCGAAAACGACACAATCCGATACCCAATCTGCTCCGACTGAAACTAGCAACCTACCTCCGACCGAACCCCTGGCTCCTTCCGGACACGAAATTGTGCGCGCACCAATGGTAGGGACTTTTTATCGCAAACCCAGTCCCGACGAACTCCCCTTTGTGGAGGTCGGTTCCACCGTATCGAAGGGTGACGCAGTGTGTTTGATCGAGGTGATGAAACTATACACAACCATTGAATCAACGACGGCTGGTGAAGTTGTTTCAATTCTTGCTGAGGACGGATGTCTGGTTGAATTTGATCAACCGTTATTTTTAATTAAACAATGATATGAAGTAAATTTACAAGAAGGGTCAAATAAATCGGAACCCTATCTTTTATCCCGGATCAGTATCCGGTTCATATTTTTAGTCACCATAAATGGAGGAAATGATATGAAAACACTTTTCAAAGGCACTTTGGCATTGTCGTTGCTTGCTTCAAGCTTTTTGGCTGTGCCTGTAACCAAAGCTCAAGACATTGTGTCGATTCTGACCTGTCCGTACGGATGTGGTGTGATGGAAGGCAACACAATCTTCGGCAATGTGGTAGCTCGCAGCGGCGGTAGCTTGTTTATCGCAGCTCAAGAAACTCCGGGCTACATGTACAACGTTCGTGCCATGACTGAGCAGCGGCGTTGGAAACATTCCGTGTTTGGTACTGAGGATGCCATTATTCAGCTAGCACTGCAAGGTGGTACAGATGCCGTTAAGGAATATCTGCCTGATCCGATTCCGATCAAGTTTCAGTTGCTGCACGGTGAAGCCTACTGGTCCCAGGGCAAATTTTTTGTCACGACCGACCCCAATATCAAAACGATCCCCGACATGAGGGGCAAGCGAGTCTCGATCGGGCTGCTTGGCCAAAGCGACTGGGGAGTATTCCCGGCTCTGTTTCTGAAGCATGCGTATGGAATTGACAGTTCCAATACAGATATTCGCCGCTTGAATCCTGGTGGACTGACTCAGCAGCTGATCGACGGGACAACCGATGTTTGCGTAACCGGATATGGAACGGAGCCGACACAGTCATATCACCTGTTGAGCGGTCCTCTCCGAAAACTGGAAGCATCGGGTAAAAAGCTTTACTACATCCCAATGGATCAATGGGCCATTGACAAGATGAATGAGCAGTTCGGAACGACCTGGCTTGGCATGACCATTAAAGCTGGTACACTGCCACACCAGGATCAGGACTTTCTTGCGGGATTCAACCGTGGGTATAAAGCAGTCCATCCGGAATTTCCGGAACAGCTGGCATATGACTATGTCACAGCAACTCACAAGCATCTTGATGAGATGCGTGAATTGAGTGCGTTGTGGCAGGTGTTGACGGAAGATATGATGGTCGATGGACTGTCGGAGGAAAACACACATCCAGGCGCAATTCGAGCCTACAAGGATTTGGGAATCTGGGACAAACGGCTTAATTTTGTTCCGGTAACCTATCCGGAATCGTAATTTCCTAACTTCAAATAGCCACTACACACCGGCTGAATTTCGTTTAGATTTTCAGCCGGTATGACATTTCTTTATTCCATCGCTGACTAGTACGCGCTACGCTTATGTTCACTGCTCCACGCATTCGCAGCGTTGTGGAAAACTCATTTATTGCACTGGGAACCATTCTCACGCTTTACATCGCTGTTTCCGTATTCGGGTTTATCAGTAACTCAAAAGTCTACTATGCGACTTTTGTTTTCTTCATCATGTGCATGTCATCTCTTCATGCCTTTAAAGAACTGCTGGACGATTATGTGAGTGGCACATTACGCAGCTATTGGAAGACGCGCCTCGGAATTGCGATTGTGGGCACGGTGCTCGCGGTCGGCTGCTCAGCCTACGTGCGAATCCACGCAATCCGACTGGACTCAGTTCACCCCTTTTTTGATAACTTTGACATCACGATCGGTATCCTTTTCATTGTTGGAATCATGCTGCTCAATTTCCTGCACTGGGGATGGTTGCTCACCTCGTTGATTGTTATCATCATCTGTTATTTTTTCTATGGTCACCTGGTACCCTATCCAATTCTGCGATTGCCAGAATACGATGTGGGGTTTGTTATTCACTATTTGGGACTAGGCGTTAGTGAAGGTATTTTCTGGCTGGCCAGGCTTGCAGCCGACAAGCTCTATTTTCTAGTCATATTTGCTGCGATTCTGTTGGGAGTTGGCATGCTCAAGATGGTCATTGAGATCGGTAAGGTTACAGGGCGACGTGTTCGGGGTGGCGCAGCTTTCCCCGCAATTATTGGAAGTGGAATTGTTGCTTCAGTAATGGGGCAGGCAGTTTCCAACGTCGTTCTGACGGGACGACTGACCATCCCGATGATGAAAAATCATGGATATCGCAAAGACATGGCGGGAGCAATCGAAGCAGTCGCTTCAACATCCGGGCAAATAATGCCGCCGATTCTGGGTCTCGCGGGATTTATCATCGCACTTTTTCTCAATGTTCCATACATTGAAGTTGCTCTGGCAGCACTAATCCCTGCCCTGCTTTTCTTGAGTGGCGCAACATTCGGTGTAGTTGTCTGTGCAAAACACGAAAAGCTTGCGCGAATGACAGAAGACGTTGACTATCAGGCGATATGGAGAATGCTGCCGACATTCCTGATCTCATTCGCGGCAGTCATTATCCTACTGGTTGGTTATTACTCTCCAGCTATTGCCGGTGTTGTAGGTATTGTTCTAGCAGTAGGTCTTTGTCCCCTTCAGGGACGTTATCGCCCCAAAATTAAGGAACTTTATGGTGCCTACATTGATGGTCTGGTCATCGTTACACTGCTCTCATTGCTGCTGGTTGCCATCGGACCACTGGCGCAGACATTTCTGACGACAAATCTCTCTAATCGTCTGGCTATCGTGCTCGTTCATGTGTTGCCGGATAGCAAGTTTCTGTTGTTACTGGGAACAATGGTCGTGTCCCTGTTCCTGGGGATGGGACTGCCAACACCAGTGGCGTATGTTGTCGTCTCGCTAACCCTTGTACCATTTTTGCAGCAAGGCGGGATTGAAGCCATCCTGGCACATTTCTTCGTCTTCTACTTTGCAGTATTTTCGACGTTAACACCACCTGTAGCGGTCAGTGCTCTGGCAGCCGCAAAGCTGTCTGGCGGTACATTTCTGGGTACAGCCATTGATGGTATGAAGTTGATGTTGACAACTTTCATCATCCCGTACGGATTTGTTTATCACCCAGAACTCCTGTCATTCCCGAATGTTACCTGGGATGTAATCCCACCGGTACTGCTATTACTTTTGTTGCAGTGGACTTCATCGGTAGTTTGCTACGGCTATTTCCTTCGCGACCTTAACTGGACAGAGCGATGGGGATTTTTGGTGGTCACTGCAGTCGGATTCTCATACTTGATTAACGATCAGCACTTTGAATTGATCGGCCTGCTGATTTCACTGTTTGTAATGTGCAGTTGGGTTGTATTCACCCGCAACCGAGCTGTTCAATCAGTCAGTTAATTTCAGAAAATAAGTTCAATCAAACATCTACAACATCAAACTTAAACTGCCGTCGAGTCCAGAAAGTCGGTGCTGCAACCGTCGTCGGTGATTGACCTACAATCTTCGTGGTAGTCTGCCAGGCGTGATCAAAATCTCGGCAAGGTGTGATGCCGAGTTTTCTGAACGCTCCAGGATTTTTAGTCCCAGCCATGATTACAGCTGCTGCGCGCTGCAGGGTATAGTGACCGATATACATCAGCCAGAATGGGTGCCTGGGATGGTAGGAATTGCCGTTTTCATACAGATTCAGATAGTCAGGCCGAGAACTGATTTCAAGTTCATGTTCAGCAAGATCGCTGATGTCATGGTGTCGATCGTATAAATCAATGACTTCCTGATAGGAGGGATACATTGTTGAATCGATTTGGCCTGCTGATGGGTTAAGTCCGATCACCACACCCCCTTCCCTCAGGACTGGATGATTCAACCAAATTCGCGCTGGATTCAGACATCCTATTGCAGCAATCAAGGTGTTGTCTGCCTCTCCGTACGCGAACCAGTTGCTAAGGCCGATCATCATCACATCAGCCTGAGGTGACGGATAAACACTGAACGTATCAGCCAAGTCCCAGCAAGGCGTTTCAATTTCTGGAGAGTAACCTGCAAACACACCAGCCATCTGTCCACCCACCCCTACAACTGAATTGACGTAGAAGATGCGCTTACCCATCGCTTTTTCCATGTAATCATGCACTTCAGCCTTCATTCCCCGATACATCATGGTACGGTGATCACCTGTTGCGGACTTTGGATGATGCCAGAACCGATGGGCATGATGTGATGCTAGACTATCGGCTGATGCAAGACCCGTTACTGCGCCAGTACCCGAATACCCACCTACATAGGTCGCAGAAACAGTGCCAACGTAAATCGACAAATCCGCCTCAACAAAGCGACGATTGTGTTCAACATGACCACCCCTTTCTGTTGTACCTAAAAAACTCAAACCGTCAGGATTCTGGCAGTCATGATTGATTACCTGGCCGATTGGCCAGAATCGATCAAACAGTTCAATGCCCAGGAAGCGCTTCAACTCGTCTGGAAACCACTTTCGATGTGCGCCATTTGCGCAGATGAGAGAGATGTCCTTGTCCTTGACACCGCCGTTCGTCAGCACATCAATCACCTTGGGCAAGATGGTCTGCCAAGGTAGTGGTGGTCGGGTTGGATCGTCAAAACCGATCGCGACGGTCATACCAGGTCGGACCAATTCAGCGAGCGGTGGACTGGAAACCGGTGTTTGCAAGGCACTGATGATCTCTGCATCGGGATCATCCAGAAATTTCGGATTTTGAAATTCTATGATCGTTGAGTGATCCGGAAGATCGACCAAAATCTTTCGGGCTCCAAAATCAGCTTGGACAGCAACCATGGTTATTCACTTAAAGGCTAAAATATTGATGGCGAAGAGAGTGGGGTTCGCATCCATTTGAGACTTCCGTCTCAACAGATTTCGAAACCGCACCGCTATGTCCACTTCGAAAAAAAAAACTTTATTATGTGCATAAGCATGTTTTATTTTATAAATAAGGCTTGAGAACTAACCTAGCCCAGACTTATAAGAGACTCTGAGTTAGTGCGGTTTTTCGTTGAGTCAGGCTGAATATTGGAATCTGGTTCACAACGTAATTTCATTTAAATTGTATTTTGAGGAAAAAAATATGTCAGAAACGAGAGAGCGACTTGGCAAGCTAGCTAGACAGCAACTAGGTATGGACAGAGATCCAAAATTTGACGTTAAATTTAGAGATTCAGGAGTGTCTTCTATGGACGCGATCGCGTTTTTCAAAGAAGTCAATCGAGAGTTCGGCAAAAACTTGACTGTGGGAGACTGTGCTGAAGTTCACACTTTGGGTGAGCTGGCTGATCTCCTTGACAGGTAAGTTGAGTTAAAGATTTACTCGAAAATGAATTCTAATCAATTGCAGGATACACAACGCTAGAAGTTTGTGAGTTTTATTCCGTCCTTTGCGAACTAGAAGATTTTTATTTTGGCGACCAGTTCTTACAAAGGTGCCGTGAGCTGACGTTTCTCAAAGTGGAAAACTCATTGATTTTGCATATCTTCACGATTCGTCACCAGAGAAATTTAGCACCAGAATTTCCTGCAATTGGTTGGAATTCCCAGTTCACTCAAGTATCCATCCACATAGACTCATAATTTGATAATCTGATCAGGAGTCTCTCAGGTCAACACGTTTACAAATGAGTCAATCTTTGTAGATAACGTAAGCTGTCCGCATCGGGCGGAAATTCTTCTGAGATAGAAAAATGTACTGCCCACTATCCTTTCGAGTTGCGAACCTATAGTAGTTTCTAAACGCTTCACCCAATTTTTTGAGTCGGCGTTTACGATGCTGTAGATTGAAAAGAAAACAAGTCCATTGCGACACTCTGCCGACCTCCAGTGAAAACTCATACGGAGGGAGTATTCATTATTGAATCAACTGCTATCTTAGTGCGAATAATGATATTTTGTCGCACCGTCACTCAATTACACCTCGCTATAATCACAGGATAATTAAATTCCTGCCATATCTAGTGCTAATGCTAATCGGGATGGTGTATTAGAAACTTGTTGCGTATTGCACAACGCTCATCTTGCAAAAGGCGACTAACAGGGAGTAAATCGCGATGACAGAAAGAGACCAGTCTTGCAGTCCTGGAGAGGAATTGCATCATCTGACCGATACAGGTTCACGTAAACATTCCGAGTTTGATCAGGGTATAGCGATCATTGGCATGGCCTGCCGGTTTCCCGGTGCGGACGGCATTGATGCATTCTGGTCTTTGTTGGAAGCTGGCGGAAACGCTGTGCAGGAAGGGGTTCCGGGTTCTGGATTTGGTCGCGTAGGCATGTTGTTTCCCGATGACACGGGACAGATTAACGCTTGCCGATTTGGCGCATATCTTGACGACATTGAACGGTTTGACGCCGCTTTCTTCCGCATCTCTCCAGTCGAAGCACAATTGCTGGACCCCCAGCAACGACTGCTCTTGGAAACGAGTTGGCAGGCACTAGAAGAAGCTGGTATCAATCCCGAACTTTTGAAAGACAGTCGTACTGGCGTGTACGCAGGCATCAGCAACAACGACTATCGTGGGTTGATCCTGGAAACCACCGAGAAATCGACACCGCTTGAACCCGCCGCCAGTCTTTATTCGGTCACAGGTACGTCCCTTAACACGGCGATCGGACGGGTTGCTTTCGCGCTGGGTCTTGGAGGCCCAGCAATGGCAGTAGATACCGCCTGTTCGTCATCTTTGGTCGCTACACATCAAGCGGTGACTGGCCTGCAACGGGGTGACGCGGACCTCGCCCTTGCAGGTGGTGTGAATATTATTCTCTCCGGTCGGCTTCTCGAATTTCGTGCTAACGCGGGAATGTTGTCACCGGACGGTCAGTGTAAGACTTTCGATGCTTCTGCCAACGGTTATGTCAGGGGTGAGGGTTGCGGCATCTTGGTTCTGAAGCGACTTGCTGATGCGGAGGCAGACGGCGACCGCATCTGGGGAGTGATACGGGGGACAGCACTGAACCAGGATGGCGCAA
Organism: Gammaproteobacteria bacterium; assembly: GCA_022823625.1. Taxonomy (GTDB): domain Bacteria; phylum Pseudomonadota; class Gammaproteobacteria; order Arenicellales; family JAJDZL01; genus JAJDZL01. The sequence continues at coordinate 35,093 of JAJEHQ010000027.1, read as the reverse complement.
GTCAAGGGCTAACAGTCCCGAACGGTGCGGCACAGCAGCGGGTGATTGAGACGGCACTTGAGCGAGCTGGAATCTCGCCAACGGATATCGACTACCTGGAAGCACACGGAACCGGCACCGAGGTAGGCGATCCAATTGAAATCAACGCGACTGCGGCAGCCTACGGGCGTGGACGCGAATCGAATCGTCCGTTGCTGATAGGTTCGGTAAAGACCAACATCGGACACCTTGAATCAGCGGCTGGTGTCGCGGGACTGATCAAGACCATACTTGCGATAAATCAGGGAATCATACCCAAGCACCTCCATTTCCACACCCCAAATCCAGAAATGGATTGGGAACAATTACCGTTGCAGGTGACATCAGCTCCGACACCATGGCCTGCCAATGGTGACCGCCTTCCGCTGGCGGCTGTGAGTGGGTTCGGATGGTCGGGTACAAATGCCCATATCGTACTGGAGGGGTATGCACAGAGCGGTCGCAATGGAGGATTTCCCATTGCAGGCCCATCTACACCAATTGCCGTTTCGTTGCCGGCATCTGTCTCACTATCGCACCCGGAACACGAGCTCGCATCGCGCAATAAGCGACTGTTACCACTTTCTGGAAAATCCGATTCAGCGTTACGCGACGTAGCGAACAGCTATCTTAACTGGCTGAATGATCACGAAGCAGTGCTTACGAATGGTAGCGCGGCATCCGATTCTCTGCTTTCCGATTTGGCCTGGTCTGCTAGTATCGGCCGCAGCCACTTTGATCACCGCGCAGGCGTGGTGTTCCAAGATGCTAAATCTCTGCATGAGGGATTGCGAGAAATTGCTGATATGGACGAGCAACAGGTATCGCGTAAGACGACCACTGTAGCGTTTGTTTACACTGGACAGGCTAGTCAATGGCCAGGTATGGGTGCAGCGCTTTATGCATCCGAGCCTGTGGTACGCGCAGTACTTGACCGGTGCGACGAAGTGCTTAGAAATGAGCGTGATGGCTCACTCCTTGATGTAATGTTCGGTCGTCCCACTGCTACAGGAGACTTGGACGACCCACGCTGGAAACAGCCAGCAATCTACGCGCTGGAATGCGCTCTTACGGCTCTATGGTCGAGCCTTGGGATTCGCCCGGACGTAGTGCTGGGACACAGCCTCGGTGAGATCGCAGCAGCCCACACTGCAGGTGTGTTCAGCTTAGAGGATGGTTTGCGTCTGGCAGCGGTACGTGGTGCACTGGCTGGCGCTTTACCTGGTGAAGGAGCAATGGCCGCGGTATTTGCACCGTCTGACAGCGTAGTACAAGCGCTGGACGCACACAATGCAACCTCACAAGGAATCGGTCTTTGCATCGCAGCTGACAACGGTGCGCACCAGGTCATTAGCGGCCCGGCGGTCGAAATCGCTGCGATTGCAGAAAAATTGGAGTTAAACGGCACTCGAGTCACGCGGCTGAGAAAGAGCCCAGCTTACCACAGTGCCATGATCGAACCGATGATGGATGATCTGGAGGAAGCTCTCTCGCAACTTAATTTTGCGTCTCCGTCGCTTCCCTTTGTCAGCAATCTTAGCGGACAGACGGTCGAATTAGGTAAGGTATTGAATGCGACTTATTGGCGACAGCAAATGCGTGCACCTGTAGCCTTTCGCGCCTGTGTCGAGACGCTGGCGGAACTACAAGTGAACTCGGTCGTGGAGATCGGTCCGCACGCGGTACTTGGGCCGATGACAACACTTGCCTGGCCAAACACGCGAGGAGTTGTCGAACCGGCGGTAGTATCGAGCATTATTCGGCCAGCGACTGGTGAAGAGCTGCCTGCTCCGGGGTCAGGAGGCGGATTTGTAGAGGCAGTTGCGGCTGCCTACGAAGCGGGGTTGCCACTGCGCTTCGAGGGGCTCTTCGCTGGCGAAGCACGCTGTCGGATTGTATTGCCGGGTTATCCCTTCCAGCGTGAGCGTTACTGGGTCGAGGCACCCAAACGGCGGCGGCTGGAAACTGGGCATCCATTACTGGGTGTGCGACATGATTCCGCGAGTGGCGAGATCAGCTATGATTCCGAGGTATTTCCCTCCGACCCGATGTGGCTCAAAGACCACCGGGTGTTAGACCGTTTAGTAGTGCCTGGCGCACTTTTTGGTACTATGGCGGCATCAGCCTGTACCGCAGAAAATCCCACCTTAGCGGTAATTGAGGATTTCCAGATAATCAGTGCACTTATTTTGCCGGAAAGCGACGATGCAGAAGAAAGCGAGGAAGAAGGCCGACATCTGCAACTGCTACTTGATAGCGCCGGGGAAAATGGGTCGCGCCGTATACGAATTTTGAGTAGAAGTTCAACTGATGAAGATTGGACACTGCACGCGGAGGGTCAGATCTCGACAAACGTCAACTCAGGTATGCCGCCAGCTGACGCATTGTTAGATTCTGTGCGGTTAAAGTCTGAGCTAACACCAGTCGATCTCACGACTTACTACCGCGCCAAGGCTGACGTCGGTATCGATCTCGGCCCTTCCTTCCGTACATTGGAGGCTCTCTGGGCCCGACCAGGCGAAGCACTGGGACAGGTATCACTTCCAGACTCTGCGGGCCGTAGTGGGTTGGCATTTCACCCACTCGTACTGGACGGTTGCTTTCAGGTAGTGGGAGCAGCGCGAGGTACGGTCGAATTCGGAGAAGAGGTTACTTATTTGCCATTTGGTTGGGAACGGCTCGTATTGCCGGAACAGCTACCAGAGCGACTCCTATGCCATGTCCGCGTGAAGGGAGAACCCTACTATGCTGGCGACGACTTGCCAGAAGTGATGAGTGCAGATATCGAGCTCTACGATCTCGATGGGTCTGCCATCGGTACGTTGAGCGGATACACGGTAAAAAAGGCAACCCGGAGCGCCCTTCTCGCTGCAGTCGAAGAGGTGGACGAGTTGCTTTACGAAATCGCATGGCGTGACTGTACCTTGCCGCCTGGCATAGTGGCAGCGGATTTCTTTCCGAATCCGTCGACAGCGGCATCCCGCTCGCAGCCATTCTCCCAGTTTCTAGCCGCCGAGGGAGTCAAGGTCGAAGACGAGACCGGCTTGCAAGATGAAATGGAAAGAGTGTCGTGGTGCTATGCTCTGTCGGCCTTAGAAGCGCTGGGATGGCAGCGTTCGGCTGGCACGGACGTGATTTCGGAAGAATTGCGCGAGTACCTCGAGGTTTTGCCCGAACACGCAAAACTGTTCCGACGAATACTTGAAATTTTGGCGCGTTCGGATGTGGTGCAGGCGAAAAATGGAGAATTCGTCGTGAAAGTCGGAACCAGTGATCCGTTACCAGATGGAATGCCTCAAAATGTTGAGGCATATCTGAGCGAGATGGAGGAACGTTTCCCGCACGCCACGAACGAGATTGGGCTGTTCCGGCGATGTGCCGGTGCTTTACCCAAGGTGCTGCGTGGTAATGAAGACCCACTGTCACTTCTGTTTGGCGATCAGGAGCCTCAGGCCGGCGATCTCTATCGAAGGGCTCCGGTTTGGCGGGCGGCAAACCAGATGCTAGGTGAGGTGGTTCGGACACTCGTGGATGATTTGCCAGAAGACCGGCGGTTGCGCGTATTGGAGGTGGGTGCCGGAATCGGTTCAGCGACCGAGTGCATTCTGCCCGTGCTCCCAGCAGGACGGTTCGACTATACATACACCGACATTTCTGCAGGTTTCTTCGCGGATGCGGAGATGCGTTTCAGCAACAAGGATACCCCGATCGACTACTTGGTGCTGGATATCGAAAAAGATCCAATCGATCAAGGTTTCAAACCCTGCGCTTATGACCTGATTATCGCGGCCAACGTCTTGCACGCTACTTGCTATTTAGACGAAACGCTTGCCAACTGTCGAACTCTTCTCGCACCGTCGGGATTACTTGTGGCGCTCGAAAACCAACGAAGCAGAAGCTGGATGGACCTGATATTTGGACAGTTGGATGGATGGTGGCGCTTCGCCGATCAATACCGTGCAAACAACGCCCTCACAGGACCCGATGTATGGCGTCAGGCACTCACCGATACTGGGTTTACAGAATCCGAAATACTTGGTGTAGATCAGTCGAAATCGGCTGGTTTGCCGGACCGTGGGGTGATAGTGGCGCAAGGTCCAGTTGAAATTTCCCTACCGGAGGGAATCTGGATTCTGGCTACTGACCGGGGCGGTATGGCTGCAACGCTGGCGATGCAGCTGGCCACTCAAAACCAACGGGTGGTGCTGGCGGGTGGCGATCAGGAGACTATGAATTCGATCGCGGAGAGCGAAGCCGGTATTGTCGTAGCATCAGTCGAGACAGAACAACGCGAATCGTGGCGATCACTCTTCGAGGGCCTACCTTCTGATATACCTCTCGCTGGTGTGGTGCATCTCGTCGCACAGGACGGTCACGGTATAGAGGCAACAACTTCCGAAATCGCAACGGATTCGAAACGGACGATGGCGAGTGCGCTCGCGCTTGTACAGGGTATCGTGGACGCGGATGCGGTGCCGGAGAAAGGCCTTTGGTTAGTCACCCAAGGTGCACAAGTGCTGGAACGTGAGCGAATCGGACAATTGGCTGGTGCCGCCCTTTGGGGATTCGGCAAGGTGGTGATACAAGAGGCATCACATTTTCAGTCAAGGATGCTTGACCTTGACCCCGAAGCAGCAGAACCGCAAAGCGTACTTGTAAATGAGTTGCTGTTTCCTGATTCGGAGAACCACATTGCGCATCGTCAAGGCCGCCGCCAAGTAGCTCGACTGGTTCGAAAAGACACTGACGTAAAGCATCTTTCCCTACCGAGTGAGACGAACTGGGTGCTGGCACCTGACGAAGGCGGGGCGATAGAAACACTGACGGTGCAGCCACTTGCACCGCTTGCCTTGAAGCCTAACGAGGTGCGCATTGCGGTCGAATCCTGTGGACTCAATTTCCTGGATGTGTTCCGAGCCATGGGACTGGTTGAGGAGGGACTGCTCGGCGAAGAATTGTGCGGTCGGGTGATAGAAACCGGTAATGATGTTTCCACCGTCTCAGTGGGGGATCGTGTGGTTGGATTCGCGTTCGGAACGTTCGGGTTGGAAGTTGTGACGCGGGAGGAACTGGTAGTGCTTGCGCCATCCAACATTTCGGCGACAGCACTCGCTACGATACCCTCGGTCTTTGTAACATGCGTCCTGTCATTCGAGCTAGCCAGTCTGAAGGAAGGAGACCGGGTGCTGATTCATGCTGGTGCGGGAGGTGTGGGACTTGCAGCGATCCAGCTCGCCCAAGCCGCCGGCGCGGAGGTGTTCGCCACGGCGAGCGAACGTAAGCACGCCTATCTTCGTTCACTTGGCATTGAACATGTCTTCGACAGCCGAACAACAGCGTTCGGTCAAGAAATATCCAAAGTTACGGACGGTGTCGGAGTTGACGTTGTACTGAATAGCCTGACTGGCGAGGGATTTATTGAGGCAAGTCTTGCCTGCCTGAAGCAGGATGGAAATTTCGTGGAGCTCGCCAGACGCGACATTCTGAGCCTGGAAGAGATGGCGGAGCTGCGACCGGATGTCACTTATTCCATTCTTGACCTTTACGACTTGAAGCAGCACGACCCAATACGAGCCAGTTCAGCCTTGAAAGAGGTACTGACACGAATCGAAACGGGTGAGCTTTCACCGCTTAGGCATACCAAATGGCCATTAACCGAAACGAGCGCTGCGATGAGCTTTATGCGCGCAGCTCGACATATCGGAAAAATCGTGTTGACAATGCCGCCGCTGGCGAGGGGGCAGTTGCGACAGGACAGAACCTACCTGGTCACCGGTGGACTGGGTGGTATTGGATGCGCACTTGCCGGCTGGCTTGCCGAACACGGCGCAGGAACGATTGTGTTGAATGGCCGCAGGGCACCGGACACTGCTGCGGAAAAAGCCATTGAAGTGCTACGCTCCCGTGGTTTCAGGATCGAAGTCGAACTCGCGGATGTAACAGACACAGATGCGCTTGACTCCATGTTGATGCGTATCGACGAAAATCTACCACCGCTTGCCGGTGTGATCCATAGTGTCGGCGTACTATCGGATGCCTCCATTGGAAACCAGAGTTGGGAGAGTTTTGAGACGGTGCTGTGGCCGAAGATGCTCGGAGCCTGGCACCTTCATCGCAATACGGAAGAACGCGATCTGGACCTGTTTATCCTATTCTCGAGCGGTGTCGGTGTTCTAGGCAATGCAGGACAGACCAACCATGCCGCGGCCAACGCCTTTCTCGATCAACTCGCCGCTCACCGGCGTGCCTTGGGACTCCCGGCGCAAGCCATTGCTTGGGGCGCATGGTCGAGCCTGGGAGAGGCAGAGGAACAGCGCGAGCGAATCGCCGAGCAACGGGAGGCGACCGGTCGTGGTTGGTTCACACCGGAACAGGGGTTTAAGGCACTCGAACACATAATGCAGAAAGATTCGACTGGCACAGTAGTTGTTGCTGTGGATTGGCCGGCGTTCGGAGAATCCATCGGAGGCCGTCCGCCCTTACTGAATGAGCTGCTTACCGTTGCCGCAGAAGACGATTCGACATTGACGGAAGATCTGCTTACACAACTCAGTTCGACACCGCTGGCGGAGCATGAGAACCTGCTCGTGTCGTTCTTGCAACGGGAGGTTCAGGCAGTGCTGAGACTGCCGTCGACACCGGCATCCGCGGTTGGATTTTTCGATTTGGGAATGGACTCCTTGATGGCGGTCGAACTGCGAAATCGCGTCAATCGAGCCCTCTCCGAGGCTTATGTCGCACCCAATACACTGGTTTTCGACTATCCAACCATTGACGATCTCGCTCGTCATCTCGTGGAGGCGCTTGGAGAGTCGACCACCGCCTTCGAGTCACCTCTTGACCCATCTCCCATCCTTGAGTCGATGAATGATTCAACCCCACAGTTACCACTACGGCAAACCGATGATGGCATTGCCATTGTTGGCATGGCATGCAGGTTTCCTGGTGCGCCAGATATTGCCACCTATTGGCGCCAACTTCAAGCCGGTTACGATGCGGTGACAAACGGACGGCAGGATAACGGATTCTGGACTGGATCTGCAATTGATTCCAAGGGTGGAGACGACACTTGGGGCCATGGTGGATTCATCGAAGAGATTGACCGTTTCGATGCACGCTTTTTCGGATTAACACCTATCGGCACACGCTTGATGGATCCACAACAGCGGCTTCTTCTGGAAACAAGTTGGCGAGCGCTCGAGGATGCGGGAATTGATCCTGAAAGCCTTAGGGGCAGTCGAACTGGGGTGTATGCTGGTATCGCAACCAGCGAATACAGAGATCTGATGTTGATGGCCGATAGCGAAAGTTTCAACTATCTCGGCACCGCAAGCAGCATGGCGGTTGGCGGCGTCGCGTTCAAATTCGGTCTCACCGGTCCGGCGATACCCGTGATGCTCAACTGCGCAGCATCGCTGGTTGCTGTGCAGCACGCAGTCACGGGCTTGCAAAAGGGAGAAGTTGATCTAGCCCTTTGCGGCGGTGTGAACGCAATATTGTCACCTGGATTGACCCAGGAAATGGCAGAACTCGGGATGCTGTCGCGGCAGGGACGTTGCAAAACTTTCGACGCTACGGCAGACGGGTTTGTACGGAGCGAGGGGTGCGGAATGGTCATTCTAAAACGCTTGAGTGAAGCGGAATCGGATGGCGACCGAATATGGGCAATAATTCGAGGAGCGGCTGTTAACCAGAATGGGGTGAGTGCGGGACCCACAGTACCAAACGGTCCAGCTCAGGAATTGGTAATTGAAGAGGCGCTGTCGCAGGCTGGCATACAACCATCGGATGTGGACTACCTTGAAGCGCACGGGGCGGGATCAGAACTGGGCGATCCGATTGAGCTGCAAGCTGTGTCCGCAGTTTATGGCAGGGGTCGAGACAAAGATCGACCACTGTTAATCGGCTCAGTCAAGACCAACATTGGTCACCTGGAATCAGCGGCGGGCGTTGCCGCACTGATCAAGGTCGTCTTGGCAATGCGCCATGGTCAGATTCCGAAACACCTGCATTTTCGAGACCCAAACCCACATGTGGACTGGGACCGACTACCTGTTAGTGTGGTTTCGAAAACGCAAGCCTGGCCACGGAAGCCGGATCGGCCACTGCTAGCCGGGGTCAGTGCATTCGGGATATCGGGAACCAACGCGCATGTCGTTTTGGAAGGCTACGATACTCCGAAAGAAGAATTTCCTGATCCGGTCGGCGCACCAAAGTCGATCACAGTTGAAGAACTACCGCAAATGACAAATGAAATTGACTCGCGCAATACGAGACTCTTACCGCTTTCAGGTAAATCAAGTGCGTCTCTTTGCAGGCTGGCAGAGCGGTATCTTGAGTGGCTCAAGGAACGCGACTCTATGTTTGCCAGCGAAGGCACTGTGTCTGATCCAGTGCTCTCGGACTTGGCGTGGACCGCCAGTGTGGGTCGGAGTCACTTTGATCATCGTGCAGCAGTGGTGTTCCAAGACCGCGAATCACTGAGCGAAGGTTTACGGAGGCTCACAGAGTCGAGCGAGGAATCGGAACCGAGGAAGTCGAAGAAGATAGCATTTGCCTACACCGGCCAAGGAAACAGCTGGATTGGAATGGGCGAGGCATTGTACGCGAGCGAGCCGGTTGTGCGGACAGTTTTCGACCGTTGCGATGAGATGGTGAAAAATCTCAGGGGTACCTCGTTGCTGGACATCATGTTCCATCAATCAGATTCAGAAGGAACCCTGAACGATCCGCACTGGGAGTTTCCAGCGATTTACACGCTCGAATGTGCGCTAACTGCACTATGGTCCAGTGTTGGCATGCGACCAAACGTAACATTCGGTTGGGGCCCTGGAGCACTTGCCGCTGCACAGGCGGCTGGCGTATTCAACTTGGAGGATGGCCTGCATCTCGCTGCTAGCTTGGACGATGTTGAAGTTGTGCTGAAAGATTTTGTAGTGAACTCGCCATCCCTGACTTTGATAAACGGTGTGTCGGGTCGGGTCGTTGAACCTGATGATGCTCTGGATGCCGCATATTGGCGTCAGCAGGCAACGATTGAATCGGAGAATTTTGACAGATGCATCGGAGCGTTGACAACATTAGGCATCGACCTTGTTGTCGAGATCGGCCCGGATGGGTTGCTGGAGAAATTGCTCACGGCAGCTTGGCCGGTTGCAACGAGCGACATCGCCAAGCCCTTGGTTCTATCCAGTCTTACGCGTTCACAGGGTCGCGATGAGACTTGGACAGCAGGGTCGGCAAACAACTTTTTTGAATCCGTAGGTAGAGCTTACAAAGCGGGAGTCACGTTATCATTTGAAGGGCTCTTCGCGGGCGAAACTCGCCGCCGGATTTCATTACCGGACTATCCCTTTGAACGTCGACAGTTTTGGATCAAGAAACCGGATATACAATCCACGGTTCCGACCCAGAAGTAGATGAGTGTACCCTTATACGATTCGCTATGAGTTGAATCAGTGAGCAAGTACCTGACTCCTCATTTGCTTTTTCCGCTTGAGGTTCGAAACCGAGAATTGAAGTTGAAAAAAGTATTGTCCAAGTTTCTGAGCTGTTTCATTCAGTATGCTACAATCTCGCAGTTAGGGAAAAGACACGTCAACATGAGCACGTGAGCAACTGTTTCGACTGATGACAGCATTATTTCGGCTATTGTACGAATCTCGAAACTTTCCCTCGACACCAAACACTTGACGCAAGCAGAACAAATATAAATCGTTGGTTTGAAACTAGATATCGGTAGAATGAACAAAGAGACCGAATGGACATTACCTGATCCTACATCTGTTCGTGAAATTTACCTTGAAGACGACAGCTTGGTATTTCTTCGCAGGTATGGCAATCCTGCAGGAATTCGGCTTATTCTGAGCCACGGCAATGGCCTGGCAATTGATTTGTACTACCCTTTCTGGTCGCTCCTAATTGACGATTTCGATTTGATAGTTTACGACCTTAGAAACCACGGGTGGAACTCAGTTGGCAGTCAAGAAAACCATAACATTCCAACATTTGTTCGAGACCTCGGAAGAATACTAGAACAAATTGATGTTCATTTCGGATCAAAACCAGCAATTGGTGTCTTTCATTCTTTCTCCGCTTTTGTCGCACTTCTTTATTCTTCGGATCTAAAAGCTCTGATGTCGTCAACTGAAAGTCCTGATTTTTTGGCAATGGTGTTGTTTGATCCCCCGATTTTCAAACCAGGTCATGATGACTTGGAATTTGATGAAGCTGTTAAAACAACAGCGAAGTTAATGCGAATACGCGGGAATTCATTCAAAAATACGGATGAATTCACCGACTTAATTCGCTATTCCCCGAATTTTCAGAACTTCGTTCCAGGAGCCATTGAATTAATGGCAAAGAAGACACTCCGCAAATGCACAACTGGAGAATGTTTCGAACTCAGATGTCCTCCAGAATACGAAGCGCAAATCATTGACTATTTTCGGAGTTATTCGGTGATTTTGGATTTTGATACACTTGTTTGTCCAACCAAAATTATCGGCGCTGATCCACTGGTACCATACGCATATCTGCCAACTCTTGATTTCAGCGATGTTGTATCCGTAGACTATGACTTTCTACCTGAAACTTCGCATTTTCTTCAACTGGAACAACCCGGACAGTGTGCAGACGAGGTCAAAGCGTTCATCAATGGTATGGATTTGCTGAGCGTGAACACAGAACTTTGATTAACTGGTCTGTAAATTAAGATTTTCGGCGGGCATCAGGTAACGACTCAATCATATGTAGCAGTGATCTAATTTTTCAGCTACGCACCTGAATAGTGCAATCCGATTCCTGAATAACTAGAAGAAAAAATCCTTTGTTCCGATTGGACGGGTCGCTGACCACCCTAATTTCGATCTTCAGTGAAGTATCCGGGGTTTAACCGGTATCATCACAGTATCAATGACACGTAAACCCAACAGTCTACAAGCGCAATTGACGGTGTAGATGGTGAGATTTGAACCCGCGTAGCGCTTAAGTCCCCAACAGATTTCGAGTCCGCACCGTTATTTCCACTACGGTACTTCTTCAGCGCTGAAACAGAGGACAGCAGATAATTAATTCAATTGTGTCAATTGAATTATTGCACTTGACCCTTCGCTTCAATTTCATCAGATTCGAAATGGTTTTCAATCACCGTTGGGACTACTGAATCCAAGAAATCCGTGCCGTCGACCAGAGTTTCACTGATTTTCTAACGATAAGAAGCCAATACGGGCAATTGTCAACACTTTGCAGTTTTCTTAATTTGAATGGTGGGACCCTAATCAAATCTACTTTATTGGATCATTTAGCTATCTTGCGCGAACTAAGTACGCGAATGGCTGCACAGGCAGCACCATAGCCATTGTCGATATTGACCGTGGCAACCCCTGGTGCGCAACTTGAGAGAACCGATTCTAGCGCAGATCGACCTCCTTCAGCCACCCCGTAGCCGACTGAGGTCGGAACTGCAATGATTACCGATGGAATCAGTCCTCCCACAACCGAAGCAAGTGCTGCGTCCATGCCTGCAACAACAATGACAACCGCAAATCGACGTAATTCCTGCTCAACTTTCAGTATTCGCCATAAGCCTGCGACTCCGACATCATAAAATGAATTGGAACCGAAGCCATGGTACTGAAGCGTTCTTTCGGCTTCCCTTGCAACAGAAAGATCTGAAGTTCCCGCAGTTACAACAGCCACATCGTGCGACCCCTCAATCACTGGCCTATCGCCAATAATACCTGTGCCGGCAACAGCTTCATAATCGATCAATGACTGGATAGTTCCCTCAAGTTCAGAATACTTGGCATTTGACATACGAGTTAAAAACAGATTACGTTGATTTTCTTTGGTATCAATCACAATTGATTCGATCTGTGACACTGTTTTGCTATAGCAGAATACGGCTTCTTCAATACCAATTCTTTGCCAACGATCGGTGTCTGGTTTGAACTCTGGAACCAACATCAGCCTGGCAAATCAACAAAGGCGCTGCCCATTTGGTAAGGAGCAAAAGAAATGGTGGAGACATCTGTGAGGCTTGAAATTTGGCTTTCAACCAGCGCTACAATATCTGCCCGGCTGTCTGATTCCAACTGATGCAAAGCATCAGTGTCAAGTTCGATTTCGACGGTTCGCTCTCGAATTCTGCAGCGGACAACCTTGGCTTTCAACCGCTCCTGAACTGCTACTTCAATCCGATCGATCGCTCGCAAGCTCTCCGCATCGATTGGTATGCTGGTCTGTACACGACTTGAAAGACATGGCGATGCAGGAAGTTGTGCAAGGTTTTCTAAACCCAAAAAGTAGGCAATGTTGCGAATCCCCGCCTTGGATATACGTGCTTCCACATACGGGTGTCGCACTGCATGCTGTTCAGCTGCTTTGAGCCCGGGACGGAAATCGCTCAGATCATCAAGGTTGGTGCCAGAAAGAATTTGACTTTCGAATTGGCGGGCGATATACGAATAAAGATTAGATTTACAAAAATAACATCGATCAATTGGATTGAGTATGTATCTTTCGTCGTTAAACTCACCAGCGTTAGCGATTGTAAGCTTCCAGTTTTCAGAGTGAGAATATGCGCGTACTCTTCGGGTTGCTCGTTCCGGTACTGCGGGTGATACCGCATGGAACATCGCTGCGTCAACTCCAGGAGTCCTACCGGCAATGATTGCTAGCAGCGTACTATCGATTCCACCACTGACTGCGATGATTAAAGATCCGATTTCTTTTAGAATCGATTTAAGCTGCTCAATCTGACACTCCACAGCTTCATTGGATTGTTGAATATCCATATTGCTCAATATTTCCAAATCTGTTCAGACCTGCGGTGGGTCTCTCTCTACTTGCTGTTCAACGGCCTGTTTCAGGCGTTTGCGTTTCCTGTATCCATCAATTGTCGAAAGATGTTCTGCGTCCACTTTGGCTGTGTGCTGACCATCAGGGCGTTGGGCTACTTTGAGTGGCACCACAGCATCTTCCGATTCATGAACGACTTCTGCTCTCCTCAGTGTCATTCGATCGATGCAACTGAACCTCACACCCAGTGTGGATGTTTCCAGCAGGCATTTGGCAGCAACTTCTTCAACCTGTTCCTGAGAGGCCAGGATCTGAACATGCACCGTCATGCGATTTTTCTTACCCATAGCTGGGAATTGAATGACATCAACGACTCCCTTAAAGTTTTGTATCCGATCAAGTCCAATGCTTAAATCCTCTGGGGATTGATCATCGACTTCAAACTCCAAAATCGCTATTTTTTCATATTGCACAGATTTTTTTTTAGCTTCAAACGCAGTCAGTCGCAAGACATTACTCATTCCTTGAAAGGTTGAACTTCCGAATCCATGACCACTGCCGATCAATTTCATTGGACTTCGCCTGGTGCTAAATTGGGGATTCAGACTTCGAAGAATGGCAGCTCCAGTTGGCGTAACTCGTTCACCATCTCGACCATCATTGTGAACCGGATAACCTTTGAGCAGTTCAACCACTGCGGGAGCGGGCAAAGGCAGTTCACCATGTGCAGAACTCACCCTACCATTACCAGCTGGAAGTGAAGCACAGGACCAGGCTGAAACTTCTACGGCGTTGATCAAGTATGCGGCGCAGACAATATCAGTCAACGAATCAGGTGAACCCACTTCATGCAAGGTAACCTGGTCCAACTCCACACCGTGAACTGCCGCTTCCGCTTCTGCAAGATAAAGAAGAATGCGACCGGCGAAATCTTTGGTTTTCTGAGTCATCGAAGAATCAGAAATTACATTGCGCAAACTCGGATAATGAGCATGATGATGCCCCAAATCCGAACCACAAACGCTGAAACGTTTGCCAGTTAATACAGAATCACTGTGGGGTGTAATCTCAACCTCGATTTCATCCAGAACTGGAATACAGCACAGATTTTCAAGCATGCCTTCTTTGTGCTCCGGATAAAGATCCAGCATTGCTGAGACAAACATATCTCCGGCTATACCACCAACAGGGTCTATGTGAATGTGTACGGATGACATCAAATTTTCGAGTTGAGCCAAAGAATCGTTATTGCAATTTTACAGAAATGACCCAAACAAAATCCTTCTCATGCCCCAGCCCAGAGTCTCTACCTTTATCTGAAATGAGTCAAGAAAGGTAGGGGTTTGCTGTATATATTAATTACTCTGACCCCTGTAAAATAATATCAGGCTAAACCTGACACACTGAATTGATTGATTATTGCCAAAAATCAATAGATTGGAATGTATTTTGGGGACTTTGATTTCTAATTGACCAAGCTGCATCCATCGTTCCTTGTATAGAGGACAATCGAGAATATTACGAGGAGTCGTCACCTGATGCAGTAGACGGAGAAATGTCAATTGCGTAAACACTTAGGAGCAAGTATTGTTCTGAACAAAATGACCTAGATACCGAATGAATTGTATTCACCTTTTCTGACAAACCGCTTATTTGAATTTATTTCCTTTTCTTAACAATCAGTCCCTAACTTTGGTATTTTTTAAGTGATGACCTATCGAACTGATTCCTCTTCGAACAACTGGCACTATCCGACTGCAATGCGTTTCGGAACTGGCCGAGTATCTGAAATTGCCACCATCTGTCAGGAGTTTGGCATCAACAATCCGCTTCTGGTAACCGACCCCGGTTTGGTATCGCTACCGATGGTTGATCAAATCCTGACTCACTGTCGGGAACAGCTCGAAAACTGCACACTATTTTCAAATTTACAAGCTAACCCGATAGAAGCGAATGTTAACGAAGGTGTCGCAGCCTACCGGGCCGCTTCTCACGATGGTGTGATTGCATTGGGTGGTGGAAGCGCATTGGATGTCGCGAAGGCCATTGCACTGATGGTTGGACAAAATAGACCCATTTGGGACTTTGAAGATCGAGAAGATTGGTACACACGTGCAAATGCCGATGCAATTGCACCGGTAATTGCCATACCCACAACCTCAGGAACCGGTTCCGAAGTCGGGCGCGCCTCAGTGATCACTGATGAAACGGACCAAACCAAGAAAATAATCTTTCACCCGAAAATGCTTCCTGTCTGTGTCATTCTTGACCCGGAGGTAACAGTAGGTCTGCCAGCAACATTAACCGCAGGGGTTGGTATGGATGCTTTGTCTCACAATCTGGAAGCCTATTGCAGTCCTGTATTTCACCCACTGGCACAGGGTATTGCGCTTGAAGGAATGCGGTTAATTCGCGACTGGCTTGAACCGGCGTGCCAGGACGGAAGCAACCTTGAAGCGAGGGCACAAATGCAGGTGGCATCTTCAATGGGGGCAACAGCATTTCAAAAAGGTCTGGGTGCGATGCACAGTCTCAGTCATCCCTGCGGTTCAGTTTTAGGAACCCATCATGGTACAACCAATGCTGTCGTCATGCCCTACGTGCTCGAATTCAATTGCCAATCCATTGAAGACCGTCTGGCAGCACTAGCGAGATATCTCGATTTACCGAATCCGTCTCCTGATGCAGTCATTCACTGGGTTCTTGAATTACGCAAGCGAATCGGTATTCCACATACATTGAGTGACTTGGGTGTAGATAACTCGCACATCAATAAATTTTCTGGAATGGCCATGATTGATCCTTCCACCGCAACCAATCCAGTGCAGATGACTCAGGAGGGATTTGAAGACCTGTACGAGCGAAGTATCTCAGGTACGATTGGTGTCAACTGAACAGTCAATTTATGATAGGTTCAACCTGCCGCGCGAAAATCTATGGGTTTTCGGGTACGGATCGCTGATGTGGAATCCCGGTTTTCCATACCTTGAGAGTACACGAGCCAGAATTTTTGGACTTCATCGCTCCCTTTGCATCAGGTCAATTCGTTACCGCGGTACCCGCGAACAACCTGGATTGGTATTTGGACTTGATCGCGGTGGGTCCTGCGCGGGAATGGGCTATTTAATCGCACCTGAAAATCAACGCGAGGTCGCCGATTACCTGCAGGACCGGGAGCTGTTGAATGACATCTACAATCCATCAATTCGAAATATTTCTTTAGATGACGGTCGTCGTGTGCCTGCATTGACATTTGTGGTTAAACGTCATCACAATGCTTACGTCAATAATCTGAGCCCACAAAAAAAGGCGACTATTGTTGCTCACGCCAGAGGACAACGCGGTCCCAATATTGAGTACGTACTGTCCACTCTAGACATACTGGAGTCGATCGGAATACGCGATCAGGAGCTATATCGCGTCAGTAAAATGGCCGCGGACCGCATTGATAGTTTTCGCAGTGTCATTGATGATTGAAAATAGTAAATTCAAGTTTTTTCGACCAAACAAATGGGTAGGCAGATTGCTGCTCGCAGGTCTGCTTGTAGGATATTTATCCTACACAGTCCTTTTCCAGCAAAACGAAACACAGTCGATCGCTGATGTCAAACGCGAAAACCTGCTCGATTTTGGTGAATATCACGAGGCCGTAGTCGCTGCAACTGCCAGGTTGGCGAACAAGTATCACTATCGAAAAAAAGAGCTTACCAACGATTTTTCTGAACAGATACTTTTTGAGTATCTGGAATCTTTGGATCCTCAAAAAGTGTACTTTTTGTCATCAGATGTCAGAGATTTTGAATCCAACCGATTCTATTTTGACAATTTTTTGAAAAGAGGCAAACTAGACGAAATTTTTTCAATCTTTAGAGTCTACCAACAACGCGTTAATGAAAGAGCCGACTATGCGATTTCAAGAATTGATTATCCATTTGATTTTGAACTCAATGAGGATATTCAGATTAACCGATCTGACGAAGATTGGCCGATCAGCGAGGCGGAGCAGAACGCACTCTGGGACAGTCTGATCAAGGAAAGCATACTGACCCTCAGACTTAACGGTGAAGATGAAACCCGAATCAAAGAAACGATGGCTTCGCGATACGACCGTATTCGAAATTCTGTCGTTATGTCCAATGCTTTTGATGTGATTGAAATTTTTCTCAATTCATACCTTAAAGAACTGGACCCGCATTCTCAGTTCTTCTCACCCCATAGTTCCAGTAATCTTCGCATTAGCATCTCTCAACAAATCGAAGGGATTGGAGCAATGCTGCGGACGGAGAATGAATACACAGTCGTTCAGGGTGTCATTACGGGTGGACCTGCTCACTTGAGTAAACGTCTGCATATCGGTGATCGAATCGTTGGAGTTTCAAATGGGGGCGACGAGGAATTCCAAGATATCGTCGGCTGGCGAATCGAGGATGTTGTTGACCTGATTCGAGGACCCAAGGGTACGACGGTTAACCTCAAAGTGTTACGCAAAGATGCGCCTAGAGGTACACCCGCGGATCATGTTGTATTGGTTCGACAGACAGTAAAACTTGAAGAACAGATGGCGAAGAAATCGACTGTTGAAATTGATTCTGATGGAGAAATTTTCCAACTGGGCGTTATTCAACTGCCGTCGTTCTATTCCAGTTTCCTGGAGACGGATGACAGTGACTTGGTCACCACATCTTCGGCAGATGATGTCAAAGAATTCTTGATTGACTTCGAAGAGCAACAGATTGATGGTTTGGTGGTGGATCTGCGCGGCAACGGTGGTGGCGCGCTGAATGAAGCAGTTGAACTAACCAGTATGTTTATTCCATCAGGACCGGTGGTACAAGTTGAAAACTCACAGAAAGAACTTCGAATTCATGCGGATAGCGACGGACAAACCGTATACGATGGCCCGTTAGTGGTACTAGTCGATCGTCATAGTGCCTCAGCCTCTGAAATATTTTCAGCAGCAATGCAGGATTATGGCCGTGCAATCGTTGTTGGTGAAACTACATTCGGAAAAGGCTCACTGCAAAACATCTGGCCACTCGGCCAGTTGGCGAAAGAAAAAAATGTTGACTTGGGAGCACTCAAATTATCAACTGCACAGTTCTTTCGGGTAAATGGAATCAGTACTCAGCATCTCGGTGTCATCCCAGACGTTCTGTTCCCGACCAATGAATTAATAGCAAATTCAGGTGAACGTTCATTCGAAAACGCATTACCAGAATCTGCCATTAAGCCAACAAGACACACCAAGCACTGGCACAAAAAAATCGAGATTCAAAACAAGATTCCAGAGATTCGGGAATTGAACCGAATTCGCATGGAACTTAATCCGTTGATGAATATCATCGTGGAACAGGACCGAATGGCATTTCACCGCGAAACACCAACGATTGTCAGCCTGAATGAAAATTTACGTAAGCAAACTCTCGAGAGTGATCAGGACGAACAACTCGGACTTTTGAATGAAGTACGCTCACTTTTCGGTCTTGATCCTGTCGACACCGTTACTGACGATGCCTATCCATCCGATCGAATTGGTGACATTTTTCTTGATGAAGCAATCAATATCCTGGCAGATCTGGTTTCACTACAGAACGCTGATAATCGTTCCTGATTCAACCCCTTAACTCCTTTTCAGTAAAACATGGAATTTTCTACTTGGGCCGATCGCATATATCGCGAAGACGGCATTATCAGTCTAATGAAAGATCTTGGCAATGCCTCTGCAGAAGAAGGCCGTCCACTTTATATGCTAGGTGGTGGTAATCCTGGACACATCCCGGAAGTCGAGGCTTATTTTCGTGCGTGTATGGCAGATATTCTTCAGACTTCGAATAAATTTGAAAAACTGGTTGGAAATTATGCAGGACCACAGGGTCTGTACCAATTCTCGGAAGCGCTTGCGGAATTGTTGCAAAGAACCTATGGCTGGGATATTGGACCAGAAAACATTGCCGTTGCCAATGGAAGCCAGATGGCATTTACTATTCTGTTTCGTTTACTGTCCGGCGACTACCGTGATAATCAGACCAAACAAGTTCTACTGCCTATAGCACCTGAGTACATTGGCTACAACGAAGCCGATGAAAAAGCACCTCGCTTTCGATCGATGAGGCCAAAAATTGTCGAAACTTCATCAGTGACATTCAAATATGAAATTGATTTTAATCAGATTGAAGTCACAGACAATATCGGTGCCATCTGTATCTCGCGCCCATCCAATCCAACTGGGAATATGATTTCCGACAACGAAGTACAACAACTGCTGTCGTTAGCAAGGACACACGATATTCCACTGATTATTGATAGTGCCTATGGATTACCATTCCCCAGTATTGTTTATACGGAAGCAACAGTCGAGTGGAACCCGAACATTATTTTGTGTTTGAGTCTTTCCAAACTCGGTTTACCTGGGACGCGCACCGGCATAATTATCGCGCGGGAAGAAGTGATTGAGCTCTTCACCTGTGCCAATGCAACAATGACACTGGCCAGTGGAAACTTTGGGTCCGTTTTGACTTTAGAGTCAGTCAGAAACGGTGAAATACTTCAGTTGAGCAACAAAATCATTCGCCCGTATTACAAAGATCGCATGGAGAATGTCACCGAAGCGATTCATCAGCATATGAAAGGCATCCCCTACATGCTCCACAATCCGGAAGGGGCTTTTTTCGTCTGGTTGTGGTTTCCGGGATTACCGATTTCTGACGAAGAGTTGTATGCCAGACTTAAGCAGAGGAACGTCTACGTAGTACCAGGCAGACATTTCTTCCCTGGATTAAGTGGACATTGGCAGCACCGGTATGAATGCATTCGAATCAGTTATGCCGGGAGCAAGGAGATGGTGCGAGATGGAATCAGCATTATTGCTCAGGAAGTGGAAAGAGCCTTTTCTGAGGCAGACAGAAAACAATATGGTGTTCCCAGTTTCACTGGGATAGAAAACTGAGAATCTGACTGCTAGCCCACTAATTTGGCAGCTTCTAACTTTCGAGGAGCGTCTGTCTCTCCTCGCGCCCAATCAACAAATACATCAAATAGCTGCTGCTGAATGGGGTCTGTACTTGCCGATTGCTCGGGGTGCCATTGCACTGCGATTACGTAGGGGTAGTCAACGGATTCAATCGCTTCAATCACCCCATCATCCGAGATTCCAACGACTCTAAACCCCGGCGCAACTCTGCGCACTGACTGGTGATGATATGAAGCGCAAACAAATTCAGTGTGTCCGAGCAGTTCAGCCAACTGTGAATTCACGTTGAGCGAGACGAGATGTTCAACTTTGTTGTAATTCTCACCACGATGAACAATTGAATCGTCATATTCATCCGGAATATGCTCAACTAGCGTGCCACCCATTGCAACATTCAGTACCTGCAAACCTCGGCAAATTGCTAACGTAGGGATTTTTTTCTGCATCGCCTTTCGAGTTAACTCCAATTCGTAGTAATCCCGTTCCTTGTTAACACCATAGACCGACTCATTGTGCTCACCATCGTAGTGGCTTGGGTCGATATCCGCTCCGCCAGTCAGTACAACACCGTCTAGACGGTCCAACTGTTCTTGAATATTTTCGGTGGTGGGGGCAATGATCACTGGAATGCCGTCGGCACGCTCTACAGCATCCAAATAGTTCACTGGTAAAGTGAAACGATCTTCATCGTTTCTGTGATAACTGGTTACGCCAATGAGTGGTTTATTGAATTTTTTCCTCATGTTCCTTGTAATTTTGCCAGATCAGTCTGAATGCACTAGTTAGTTCAAGTGGCGATGTTTCAATCCAACTATCCAACTCTTCGGGTGAAAACCATCGACCCTCCTGGGCTTCGTGCATATCGATTGTAAAAGGGCCATTGTGATTAATTCTGTATATCCAGCAGAATTCGTAGTCAGTAATTTCACTGGCTTTCAGTTTAAACAGCCGTTCTGGAGGTGAATCAAGTCTGATTCCGATTTCTTCCTCAGTTTCACGAACCATAGCCTGATCATAACTCTCACCAGTCTGCAGGTGCCCTGCGACTGATGAGTCCCACAAGTTCGGGTTATTATCCCGCCACTTGGCGCGTAACTGCAAATACACCTCCCCCGCATCATTCTCAACAATTGCATGAACTGAACGATGCAACAGATTTTTCCGATGAACTTCAACCCGCGATTCACAACCGATAACACGATCTTCTGAATCGACAACATCAAAAAATTCATGGGGTTCTGATGAATTCACTTGAAAATCTCACCGTCTAATACTGTTCGCAATCAATGCTGGTTAATAACGAAGCAGAATTGAACGAAATACGATACTACAGATACAGAAATAAAAAAATTTATTTGTCTCTGCATATGATTAAGTATTGTAGTATGAATATTACACGTATCTTATTGAAAATGCGTAGGAAAACTGTCAATAAAACAACTACCCACGAATTTTCTGGATTGGTGCACAAAACACACTACTGAGAACTTTTGCAAGGAAGCCTTTGCCTATCAGCGCTGGCACAACAGATTCAACTGCGCGAAGTGCGGCCACGATCGCACCTACCGACTGAAATACCAGCATTTGCGACAGTGTACCAGTTGTCAGCATCAAGTGTCGCCGACCGCCGGCACCATCTTTGAGTACAGCGCAGACAACCGGTTTGAAGAACTAGCACAGGAGCTTAAGGAAAATCTGTATGCACCTTAAGGTGGCGCGACAGGGTTTAATTCTGGAATGAAAAATGTACTAGCACCAGGTGTGTCAGACAACCCTTGAAAACGGTAGTGAATCGGGTGGATTTCGGTGGTGTCAATACGATCAATCGTCTTCAAACAAAATTAGGACCTGATCTGATTCGGCGTTCAAATTAAATTTAAAACACGGTACAGACTCATTCTCTGATCAATCGGGAATGTAGCCATCTTTAAACAGTGCCTGTATCAACTTTTTTTGCTGAAGCATGCCGACTACTTGTTTATCGTCGTCAACAACTCGTACATCTTCATCTATTGATAATACAACTCCAGCGATTCGAGAGAGACGGTCATTTACATTCACTGTAATGTCTGGATGGGTTTCACCGTCAAGGGCATCCATAACTATGCGTACAGGAAGCAGTTTTCCGCGCGAAACGTTCTTGGTGAACTCCTCCACATAGTCGTTTGCTGGATTTGTAACCAATTCTACGGCAGTACCAATCTGCACAATCGAACCTTCGTACATGATAATGATTCGGTCAGCAAGCTTTATCGCTTCATCGAAATCATGGGTAATAAAGACAATCGTCTTGTTCAATACTGACTGAAGACGAATGAACTCATCCTGCATCTCGGTACGGATCAACGGATCAAGTGCTGAAAAAGGTTCATCCAGAAACCAGATGTCCGGTTCCACCGCGAGAGACCTGCCGATGCCAACGCGTTGCTGTTGACCACCGGATAACTCACGCGGATAATACCCCTCACGTCCATCCAAACCAACAATTTGAATAATCTCTCGGGCGCGTATTTCACGGGATTCCTTATCAATGCCCTGCACTTCCAGCGGAAAGGCAATGTTCTGTAGTACGTTCCGATGTGGCAACAACGCGAAATGCTGAAACACCATTCCCATTTTGTGACGACGAATCTCAATTAAGTCTTTTTTGCTCGCCTGCAACAGGTCAACTCCGTCAAAAATAACCTTGCCATACGTCGGTTGAATTAATCGTGACAGACAACGCACTAGTGTGGATTTGCCCGAACCGCTGAGCCCCATAACAACAAGAATTTCACCCTCGGATACATCGAAAGTTGCATCCCTCACTGCTGGAATGTAACCGTTCTGCTTTATTGCTTCTACAGAAGGATTAAAGTCATGCTCACGCATAAATTGTTCGGGATGTTTCCCGTACAACTTGGTGACCTGTTCACATGAAATCTTAATATTTTCCATAATGCAAAGCTTGCTTTACTCGGCAAATTAGCACTTGTCAAACTATATCAAATCAACAAAGCTTTTGATAGTTTGACGAAAAAAAACTGGCCGCCTAAAGACAGCCAGTTTTTGTATTGCCAGATTTCAAGAGAATAAATTTAAAACCTGGGTATGCTAATAGAATTACTGAATCCAAGCCTGCCATTTATCTTGATGTTCTTCCAGCCAACGTTCGGCAGCTGGTTCAACTTCCATACCATCCGTATCGACATAGTTTGATTGTTTTGCAACATCAAGGTTGGAGAAATTAATCTTGCTGGCGACCGCATAAGCTTTTGGATGACCTTCTTTAAATGAATGGGAAACGCCGATTTTTAGGTATCCGCCTTTTGGATTGCCACAATCGTACTTGGCATCAGGGTTCATTCCCCAGGAAGCATCACCCGTACAAGCAGGGTCGTACTCTGGAAATTCAACAAATTCCCCTTCATACAGTGCTTCGATAAAATTTGGTGTCCAATTAAATATCACCACTGGTTTGTCCTGCTTGATACCCGCTTCTAGTTCAGCCCAAATAGCGGCTGCAGAACCCGCGTTTTTTACGACAAAATTCATTCCAAGCGCTTCTACTCTTTCGGCATCATTTTTTAACCAGTCAACCGGCCCGCCAATAAATACGCCTTTTCCACCTGAATCCGCTCGCGCAAATTTTTCTGAACAAGCGTCCAGTGCCTTCCAATCCGGAAGTCCCGGGCACATTTCCTTAACGTGTGCTGGATACCACCACTCTTCTCGAGTTTTCGCATCATGAGTAGCCAAATCAATCACACATCCTTCACCGACTACTTTTTCAAAGGCAGCGCCGAATGCACCTTGCCATACCTCGTGCACGATATCGATATCGTCTTCGCACATTGACTGGTAGACAGTCTGGCTATCCATCGGGACATACTCGACTTCTTCACCGACCATCTCAAACAATTTACCGACAATTTGTGCTCCAACCAACTGGCTAGACCAATTGTGAGTGGGAATTTTAACTGTATCAGCACTGGCTATACTTGCTGTCAAAAAGCTCCCAGAAACTACGATAGCTAACAATAATTTAATGAGTTTATTCATAGAAGAAATCCTATTTAGTTTATGATTACCTTAAATATTAACTGTTTGTATTGTACAAGTCAACTACTGAATGAAATTTGTACAAGTTCAATTATTCAAATAAGCAGTAATGAAAAACTTATTCCAAAAAAAAAATTTCGGTAACCAAAGTAGTATTTTTTGAGTTGATTGAATCCAGGTAGGCTACCACATTGACACGGCAACTTAACTACAAACACTGGGCTCTTCTAATTGGGCCGTTTTTGGCACTATACACGCTTCGCCCAGTTCTACCTGATTGGGCCATTACGCCACCAAAAAGTTGCCTCGCGGGTTGTGCGAATATTGAAGGGATGATCCCTTTCGTTGATTGGGTAAATATTGTCATAAATTTCCTTCGTAAATATGAAATTTTTGGAGTATTTACGTTTAGGGACGTAACCCGTGGAATTTCCAATGCAATCGAAGTGCCGCTCGAGTTTACAGAAAGTCTATTACATAACGGATTTTCTGATGTTGGAATTGAGCCGATCGCATGGGTGATATTAGTTGGTTTGGCAGCAATTTTTGGTTGGTATCTGAAAGGTTGGCGGTTGGCGTTGCTCGGTGGTGGCTGTTTTTTCTATCTGGCACTATTTTCGAAACGTGGGATTTGGGATCTTTCCATGCAGACACTGTCTGCAATTTCCGTCTCCGCACCACTTGCTGGAATCATCGGTCTTTCGTTGGGCATCTGGGCTGCAAAAAACAAACGAGTCGAACAAGCGCTTTGGCCAATTTTGAATGTTTTACAGTCGTTGCCTCACTTCTCTTATTTGGTTCTGGTTGCTATATTCTTCGGTGTTGGCTCCAAAGCCGGTGTTATTGCGACCATAGTCTTTGCTTTCCCGCCAATGACGCGGCTAACTTTACTTGGCATCAAAGGTATATCGTCAGAAATCAGAGAAGCAGGCACCATGGCTGGCTGTACCCCTCGGCAGATGTTATTCAAAGTTGAACTTCCTGCAGCTCGGCCGGAACTGATGCTCGGTGTCAACCAAGTAATCATGCAGTGCCTCGCTATGGTCGTGATCGCTTCATTTATTGGGCAATCAGGACTTGGGCATGACTTGTTAACTCGATTACAGAGACTGGCAATTGGTCAAGCTTTGGAAGTCGGAATCGCCGTAGTCTTCATTGCGATCGCGCTCGACCGATTCAGTCAAGCGATGGCTGCTAAGGAACCAGTACACCTCCGACACGGTGCATTCTGGATACGACACCCATACATGAGTGCTGCAATTGGTTTAATTGCTGTAACCGTGGTTCTTTCTTTTGTTACTCCTTACGTTGTCCGATTTCCGCAGCATCTGACAATATCAACATCGACAATATGGGACGCTATCGTCGACTACATCACGTTTCATTTCTACGGCCCACTAGGGCTGTTCCGCGATGCATTTCTCGTGTATTTTCTGATTCCAATTCGAACATTTATTACTTCAATCCCGTGGCTCGCTGTCATTGCGCTCGTTACGTATCTTGGATGGCGAATGGGCGGATGGAAATCGGCACTAATTGTCGTTTCTTTTGTGCTGTTCATCGCGACTTCCGGTTATTGGGTGAGAGCGATGATTACCGTATATATGGTGTTTGTGTCGTTGATCATGTGTGCGTTGATCGGCATACCGCTCGGGATTTGGGCATCGCGTCGCACATGGTCGACGAGACTGGTTCAAAATTTGTGTGATACTTTTCAAACGTTTCCGTCGTTCATCTATCTCTTACCGGTTGTAATGCTGTTTCAGATCAACGATGTATCGGCTATTTTCGCCATCATCATTTACGCTTTGATACCAATCACGCGCTATACGATTTTTGGTTTGAACAATGTGCCGCAACACATTATCGAAGCCGCTGCAACGTCTGGTTGTACTGAAAATCAAATTCTATGGAAAGTTCGAATGCCGATTGCATTTCCGGAGATTGTGCTGGGACTCAACCAGACACTCATGTTTGGTTTGTTCATGGTCATGATCGCTGGATTTATTGGCACTGTCGACCTGTCACAGGAGATATTCCGCGCACTTTCGTTCAACGATGGCGGCAAAGGCCTAGTCATAGGATTGTGCGTCGCATTTATCGGTCTTACTGCCGACCGGCTCTTGGTTGAGTGGGCAGAAAACAGAAAGAGAATGTACGGCATCGTTTGAGGTGTGAAAAAGGTACGCGAAAACCTAACCTCATATCAAAACTCTCAAACTACTCTCGCCGTTCGTCGCTTTAACGCCACTTGTAGCTTATACGACAGAGGCATCTGAACTAGATGCTTTGAAAGCAGCCGCTGAGCAGGGAAATGTCGTGGCTGAGACCAATCCCGATTGGATGCATGCGAATGGCCAAGGTGTTCCTCAAGACAAAGACTGTGCGCGGGCGTGCTTTTCGTCATCCGAAATTAATAACGTACTTTCCAGACGAATCTCCACCAAGTAGTTTGCAGCACACTGGGATTACAATTCTGCTCGCACCAAGCTGTTCTAAGTCCGGACATCACAGTTTGCCACAGCGAAAAATAATTCGAGTATTGTTGAAAGACAGAGTTTCTTTTCAGTGTACCAATTGAGTGCGTGAGTGAACGATGACTACTTTGAGATTGAAGCAACATCGACTGACATTGTAATGACATCGGTGTCGTGATACTGCTGATGATGAACAGATGACGCGTAGTGACGCAGTATTCGCAACGAGACCTCTCTTGAATCGGTTGCCTCATCTGTATAGCCACCTACCAATGCAATCCGGTCTTCAATATTTTCCTTTGAAGGTGCAGATATCACTTCCATGACTGCTTTATCTCCTTCCCTTTGAATTGTCAACAACAAGTGTCTTTCGCTCAATTTGGCGTCCTCATCTTCCGTCTGATGCTCCAGCGTCAACAACGCTTCTTCAGCAACTGCGGTAAGCCTGTCTTTTACTGCTTCGTCCCAGCGAAATCTAGTAGCAAATTTATCCAGGAAGTTCCGAATTTCTGGCAGTGAATTCGTATCAAACGGTACCGACAATCGATGTCGACGCGGATTCGTGAATTCCACAAACAGTGAAAGAATAATGGCTGTCAATCCGCCAGCAGTCATCCCATTTTCCAGAATTCCTCCTGCAAAATCACGCGCAATCTCCGGAAAAATTAATCCATTTTGAAATCCGACACCAACCCAAAATGCAATTCCAACAATTAAACTTTTTCGATAGTCAGCACCATCCTGAATTACGACTCGCATGCCCACGACGAATAAAAGGCCGAGTAAGACAGTCATATAGGCTGCAGCGACCGGTCCTGGAATGGCGATGATAACTGCGAGAATTTTTGGGAAAAAAGCTAGGATGATAAAGACAGCACCAAGCGCAACACCAATACCACGTGCAGCAACACCAGTCAGCGCAGTAACGGACACGCTCGTTGAATAGGTCGTGTTCGGAACTGTTCCTATCAATCCAGAAAGAAAGTTGCCCAAACCATCAGCATTTACCGCTCCCTGCACTGCGCGAAAATCAGTGGCATGCTCTCGTCGCCACGAGACTCGTTGAATAGCGACACCATCACCAACCGTTTCAATTGCGCCGACAAGCGTGACGAAAATAAATGCGGGTAACAGACTCCAAAACACCGGGCCAAAACTCAAATCAAAACCAGGCCAACCACCTTCCGGCAATCCAAACCAGGCAGCTGATTTGAAAGTTGAAAAATCGTAGATGCCGTAGTAGATGGCAACCAAAGATCCGATCACAATTCCAATTACCGGAGCCCAAAGTCGTAGCATACCTTTGGCTTTTAATGCGATAGCACCTATAGCCAGGGCAGTAACAAGCGCTGAGATAGGAGCTGAATTTGCTGATGCGCCTTCCGGGACCTGAGACAGCATGTCAAAAATGATGGGCATCACGGTGACTGGAATCAGCATAATCACCGTACCAGCCACAGTCGGTGTCAAAATTCTACGAAATAGTGAAAGGTGCCAGCCAAGTAGAAATTGAAATAATGACGAAACAATGACCAAAGTTGCCATCATCGCTGGCCCACCTTGAGCGATTGCGGCAACAGACACTGCAATAAATGCACCAGACGTACCCATGACCAGTACATATCCAGCACCAATACGGCCAAACCGAACAGCCTGAATCACGGAGGAAATACCGCTGACAAATATCGCCCCAAACACCGCCCACAGAAGATAGGATTGATCTCCACCAGCTGCGTTCACCACGATGGCTGGTCCCAGCACAACCCCCGCAATGCATAGTGTTGCAAGTTGAATGCCAAGCCCGATGGTCAGGGGCGTCGGTGGATGTTCATCTACCTGATATCGTATGTTTTCAGAGTTTTGCGAATTTACTTGTTGCATAAAACTTACTCAATATCACTTGGATCAATTCTCTGCCAAATCAGTGTGCCCCGCATAGGTCCAGATTGATAATTAATTGTTATTTGATTCCACTTCTGCACTTGATTCTTGCAACTGAGACAACGACGAATCAAGTGCCATCGGAAAATTGTCAATCCTTGACAATGAAAATGACATTTTAAAAATTTCATAATACTCGCGATGCAACCGGACTATTCCGCAATCTATAGACACTTTTTGCGGATTTTACAATTGGCAGCTTCATTGCGCTCCATCCAAAACTAAAGCCGACATCCCTGTCCAAGAAATGTCGGCTAATTTGGTAGCGGGGGTAGGATTTGAACCTACGTCCTTCGGGTTATGAGCCCGACGAGCTACCGAACTGCTCCACCCCGCATCACGATTGATCTAAACGCTTTATTTTACAAATTTTTCGAAGAACCCGAAGCAAATTTGTATTCGATGGACGTGGTGATTCTAACGAATTCTTTCGGTAAATAACCAACGATTTTCTGCAATCAGTTGGCCATTTCGTTATGGCAAAAGACGGCGGTTCGATGTGATGCTAACGCAAACTGGCGATCGCTGTCTCACAAATCGACAACACATTTCCGACCCATGGAAGAATTGCAACGAGCACCATGGCATTCAGGCCAAGTAAAGCTCTTGATGCTGGTAGTTGCTGGTAAGGCACAAGAACCTCCTCCAATTGATCAAAATAAACCACCTTTATCACGCGCAAATAGTAAAACGCACCAACGACTGCAAACACGACTGCAATAACCGCTACCCACACTAGATTGACATCGACGATTGCCTGAATAACCGCCAGTTTTGCATAGAATCCAACTGTTGGTGGCACACCTGCCAGGGAAAACATCAATAACAACATCCAAAACGCCATCCAGGGATCGCGGCTGTTCAAACCACTGTAATCGCTGATTCGGTCGAGCTCTTCATCTTTTTTTGCACTAATTACGATAATGCCAAATGCACCCAGACTCATAACCGCGTAAACGATCACATAAAAAAGCGACGCAGTGAGTCCCTCATTGGTTCCGCTGAGTACACCAAGCAGCATAAATCCCATGTGAGCAATCGTAGAATATGCAAGCATGCGTTTAAGGTTGGTTTGCGCAATTGCGATCACATTTCCGACAATAATCGAAAGCAGGGCGATAATGATCAACATGTCCTGCCACAAGTGCTGCAACTCCATCAAGCCACCAATCAGCAATCGAATGAGCATCGCAAATGCCGCGATCTTCGGAATCGTACCAAGATAAATTGTTGTTGAAGTCGGTGCGCCATGATAAACATCGGGCACCCACATGTGAAATGGTGCTGCACCCAGTTTAAACGCCAAGGCGACAACCACAAAAACAACCGCAAGTATCAACGGAAGGTTATCAGCTGAAGCGTCTGCAAATTCGTTTTGAATAACTGCAATATCAAGCGAACCGGTCAAACCATAGATGATAGACAGGCCATAGAGCAACGAACCGGACCCTAGGGCACCTAACACAAAATACTTCATCGCTGCTTCAGTCGCATTGCTCGAGTCGCGCTGAAATGCAACCATCGAATATAAACACAGCGACATCAGTTCAAGCCCAAGATAAACGACGAGCAGATGATCCGCGGAAGCCATAACCATCATACCCAAAACTCCGAAAAGGCCCAATACGTAGAACTCACTGCCAGCAATGTTTCGAGCTTCTGAATAGGCTCGAGCATGACCAAAAACGAGTAGACTTATCAGACATATTGCAAGCTTGATTAGATTTGAGAAGGAATCATCGATAAACATTCCCTCCATCACCACAGCAGATTCTTGATAAAGATTGCTAGCAAATATAATGCTGACAACAACGAGTGTAACTAGTGTGAGGGCAAAGGGGAGGTTCTTGTACTTCTTCAGCGCGGTTTGGTCCACTACCAAAATCGTACAGGCCATAAGGCTCACGATGATCTCAGGCAGCAACTTGGAAATCTCGAAAGTAAGATTCATGAAGATGTTGAGATAAAAGTTATATAACTTTGATAATATATACTTTTCTTTACAAGAAACATAAATTAGTCACTTGTATGGCTGTTTGAATCAGACCATTCGCCCAAGTATTGCAGATCAACACAAATTATACATTTCAATTTCTGGTTAAACGTCGAGCACCTAACAATTTAATTGAGGATAAAAACAAATTGGCAGATAAGGTAATCATCCCTGCGCGAAGAGGCAAGGCAGTTGTTGTCGATAAAGGACAATCAATTCGAATCATAAATACCTATGGCAGTCAGGTTGTCGACACCTGGATATTTAACCTTTATGACCTCAGTGAATTTCAATCTAATGAACATACCCGTGCGACACTCTTGAAAATGCAATTTGAACCTGGCGACTTTATTTACACGAATTTTCGTCGACCAATAGCACTAGTCGAGGAAGATACTTCACCTGGTGTTCATGACATGCTGATGGCAGCGTGTGACCACTATCGCTATCAACTTTTGGGCTGTACTGAATACCATGACAACTGTACCGATAATCTTGCAAATGGTATGAAGGAAATCGGCTATGAAGTTTCTGAAACTCCATGTCCAATCAATGTTTTCATGCATATTCCATGGACCGCGGAAGGTGGCCTGTCATTCGAACCACCCGAAACAAAATCTGGCGATTACATTCAATTTCGCGCAATGATGGACTGTATTTTTGCGTTTTCAGCCTGCCCTCAGGATATTTTGCCGATTAACGGTGTTGACGGTAAGATAACTGACGCACACTTTCAAATTTTCTGAAGTTTAGACTTGAAATGATTCTCTTGTGTTCATTCAAAGAACACGCTTCATTTTGTGATGAGTGAGTCAAATTTTGGCGTGCTGTCCGACTGAAGGACCTATGACGACAAATAATTTAATGATAATTTTCAACAATTAGTAAGGACTACCCGATGAAGGCGTCAAATTTCTCTCCCGAAACCAAAGTAGCACACTTGGGCAGAGACCATAAGGATAGCCATGGATTTGTCAATCTTCCAATTTATCATGGCTCCACTGTCTTGTACGAGACTTACGATGAATTTTGTAATTCAGAAGCAAGGCGTCAGCAAAGAGATCAGGTACTATACGGACGTTACGGCACGCCTCTTAGTTTTGCCCTGGAAAGTGCTATTGCTGAACTTGAAGGTGCGAATGGTGCCATTACCGTTTCCTCTGGTTTGGCAGCAATTACCGAATCGCTAAAGGCATTTGTGAGCCAGGGCGATCACATCCTTTTAACGGATAGCGTTTACCAGCCAACTCGAAAGTACTGTAATGAGGTACTGACACGATTTGGAGTTGAGGTGTCATACTATGATCCGTTGATTGGTGGTGATATCAAAGATCTGATCAAACAAAACACAAGTATTATTTTTGTTGAGTCACCTGGGTCTCAAACCTTTGAAATTCAGGACCTGCCTGCAATTGCTGAAGTAGCCAAGGAAAATGGAATTGCTACTATCTTGGACAACACCTGGGCCACTCCACTTTATCTGAAGCCATTTGATCTCGGAATCGATGTCTCAGTTCATGCAGCAACAAAATACATTACTGGGCATTCAGACACCATGCTAGGAATCATCTCTACCAATGAAGCATGTTACGATCGAATCAGAAACTCAGTACGGTTGAGTGGACAGTGTGCCGGGCCCGACCCAATTTTTCTTGGATTGCGGGGCTTAAGAACAATGCCTACCCGACTGAAACAGCACTGGAAGTCAGGTATCAAAGTTGCTGAGTGGCTTGCCGGCAGGCCGGAAGTTGCGAAACTGATTCATCCTGCCCTGCCATCTCACCCCGGTCACGATTTGTGGAAACGGGACTTTACAGGTGCCAGTGGACTCTTTGCATTTATTCTTCATGAAGTTTCTGATGAAGCAGTCGGCAGACTGCTCGAAAATACCCAACTCTTTGGCATGGGTTATAGCTGGGGAGGATTCGAGAGTCTGCTGATACCCTTCGACCCTCGATCCTATCGAACGGCAACGGAATGGAATGCAGAAGGCCCAGCTTTTCGAGTTCATATCGGCCTGGAAGATCCCGATGAACTCATCTCCGATCTTCAAATTGGATTTGAAGCAATGAATGTCAGTTGATATTATCATGACTGACTCTGATCAGGAAATTAGACATGAACTTTCGGCACTGGTCGAAAAACGCCTGTCTCTTGAACTAGCAACAGCTTCGGAGACTAACATTCCCTGTGCCAGCTATGCGCCTTATGTCTGCGGTGAAAATCTGCGGCTTTATGTATTCTTGAGCGACCTCGCAAAGCACACGGCTAATATTCGCATCAATCCACATGTTTCAGCAATGATCATCGAAGATGAATCCAATTCGCCTAATCTTTTCGCACGAAATCGCCTGGTTTTAGAGTGCAAGGCGGAAAAAATCAACCGCGGTACAGAAGAATTTGATCAATGGATCGGATTGTATAAAGAGAGATTTGGAGCAATAGTTGATACACTTGTACAGTTAGCGGACTTTAATTTGTATGTTCTGACGCCGGACCAAGGTGTATTTGTTAAGGGGTTTGGCCAAGCATACCAAATCAGCGGAGATCTGATGAACAAAGTGAAGCACATTACCAATCCCGCGAGACAAACCGACCCCGAGAATTGAGTGGATGGAAACCATGATTGTTGAACAGATTTGGACAAACAACGCCTACCGAAATTTCAATTATCTGATCGCTTGTCCAACAACAGGCGAAGCACTTGCGATAGATCCTCTCGATCACAAGAAGTGTTTAGCCAAAGCCAAGGAGCAAGGGTGGGAAATCACCACGATATTGAATACTCATGAACATGGAGATCACACAGGTGGCAACAAAGCAATGATCCGTGCTACAGGGGCCAAACTTATTGCTCATCAGAATGCTTCTGACAAGATTCCGGGGATGGACCGTGGTATCGGTGCTGGTGATGTCGTTCGAGTTGGGAAGGTGGATTTGCAGGCTTTGGACACCCCAGGACATACCATGAGCCATATATGCTTATTGGCACACGGTGACAATCCCGCTTTGTTTTGTGGCGATACCCTGTTTAACGCGGGTGCCGGTAACTGTCACAATGGCGGACACCCTCATGAGCTATATGAAACATTTGTCAATCAACTTGATCAGTTGTCCGAAAACACCCGAATCTACCCTGGACACGACTATATTGCCAACAACCTGGGTTTTACATTGGATCGTGAACCCGACAATGAAGCAGCTGCAAATCTACTCAAAATAGTCAAAGACCAAGACCCAGGAAATGCAATGATCACCACATTAGCTGAGGAACGGGAATTTAATACTTTCTTCAGACTGAGCAGTCCAACTGTGATCGCCAAATTGCGGGACTCTTTCCCTGATTTGCCGGACAATCCCGACCGTAAAACCGTATTCCTCAAGTTAAGAGAGCTCAGAAACAGCTGGTAATTGTCCACTTTCTCCAGTTAGTGGGAAAAAATAACTTGTCAATCGGCTAGAAAATTTGGCGAAAAGTCAGGTTCACTCGTGGATTGTTGCGGGTTTTTGTTTTTGGTAGACAGTGTCGCCACAATTTTTGCGTTTGTCCCATCATGATGAGTGCTGATCCATGGCACAGTTCAATTTTCCAGCGTAAATTCTTGTCTTTCACGTGTTGCATCAGGAACCGTCTCCTTTCTCCCAGGCTGACGGATGCGATTAATGGTTCAGGCCCAAGTTCACGCTCGTTGTCGCGATGCCATCCCATACTATCCTGCCCTGACCGATAGAAATTCAAAAGAACACTATTGAATCGACTTCCGGTAACTTTTTCAAGTTGAAAACGTACTTTTTGCAGTTCTGGAGTCCATGGTGCCGGCACATTTCTGACTCCAGAGTACGTATAGAATGCCTTCTCGTCCCCAAACCAGGCGGCTAGTCTTGGTGTAGGTATTGATTTGGCTCCCAATTGAATAACCGGCTGAGTCCACTCTGTGCTTTCAATCAGGGTATCAAGAATCTCCGAGGCCTCCCTGTCTGGTAGAAACTCCTTACGAAACCATAAATTGGCATCCTTGAGTTGACCCTTTTGAAAACCAGCGAGCCTCAGATTTTCGTGGAGCAAAGGATAGTCGATTAAATTCGGTAAGCTGGTGCTCAAGTCTCTCCAGTCAATCTAGCTTTGCGACCGCCGCGTCGAACCTTTGCATGTTGCATATTTTTTTTCACCAGAATCAGGCAAGTTCCGATTTCCAGCTTGTGGAAATCCTCAATACAGGATTCAGGGACCATTTTGGCATCCAGAATAACCCAACAGCCTCCCCCGACTAGCATTGATTGGATTTGTTCAGACAGTTGTTCGCTGAAATCACTGCCAGTTACAACCAGATTCAGAAAATGGTGGCTTACATCAGACAAAAATTCCTCTGGAATCTGACGATGAACTGCAACTCTTAAGTCTGACTCATTGTGCTCAAGTGAATTTTGCTGAATACTTTCTGGGCGCAAATTGACCACAAGGCGAGTCGTGAGTTCCATAGCAGAAATTACTTCCTTATGGTACTTTTCCGCCGATTCACCAATCAGCAGAATTAGACCACTTTGAACCGTTGCAGAAATTGCCTGCAACACTTCCACAGTGTCATTTGTGGCAGATACGTTTCGCAAACTCAATAGACGGTCCCAAATTACATTTCAACTGTGAGAAAGGATACAACCATGCATCTGTGCCAACCATGGGTGATCAGGTACTAGCGAGAGGTGTATCCTCAGTGTTTTCCAATTGCAAAATGAGTCTGAAATTAACCACGGAGCGGAAATAAATCTTGCCAAAATTGAGTTTTTCTCTGCCATCCCATCTCAACCCTGCAGGCGTTGCTGCCGGGCAACCTCACTGAATAATTTCGTCCGC
>JAJEHQ010000040.1 GCA_022823625.1 Gammaproteobacteria bacterium | reverse complement strand
GAAGCGTTTCAGTCAATTTGATGGCCATTCTGGTTTTCGCGGGTGTGCTGAGCGTTCCCTCAGCCGTATTCGCCGAAGCCAGCTGGTACGGTTCACTGCGCGCCGGTGTTATGTCATCGGACAGCAATGTAAAAGTATTCGATGGCGGCTCCCGTTGGGGCGTCAAGGGCTCGCACGAGGCCGGTGAAGGACTCACCGCCGTGTATCGGTTCGAGCATAAGATGAGCACGGAAAATGCGGGTCTGGGCGGCGGTGGTCGTCTTGCCTATGTCGGACTTTCCGGTGGATTTGGAACCGTGACCGCGGGTCAGATCTGGAGTGCGACCTACAACTCGTTCGGGGCCGTGACGGACAATTCATGGTTCTGGGGTGATTCGCAAACCAGCTATCGCCATGGACAGGCGGTTTCTTATGCGTTTTCGAACGATCTGATGGCCGTGCAGATTGACGCAATTTATGGTGGTGATGCAGAACCTGATGATTTGCAGAAAACCGAATTCGGCCTGAGTGTCAATATTGGTGAGATGGGAAAAGTTGCATTTGCACACACCGATGACAAGTACACCTTGGTGGACACAGATGAAAGTGATGCAAGAAACGACGGTGATGTTGAATGGAGTAACAAAGAGACTTCAGTAGCAGCAGAGATTTCCGTGAGCGCTCTGACGGCATACGTTGGTACCGCAACTGATAAACGTACTTGTAAAGGAGTAGTGGCAGGTACTGCTTTAACTGCTTGTGACCAAAGTTCTGATGGACAGGTCAACGCCAAGAACAAAACCACGTTCTTTGGACTCCGTGGCGGTTTGGGTGATACCGGCCTCAGCTATGTCTTTCAGTGGAGAGATGTGAAGTCTACCGACCAGAAACCCTGGCTGCTTTCTTTGACCAAGGGACTCGGTGACAGCGCAGCGTTGGTTTTTGAACATGCCGACAATGACGATAGTGCCAACCAAACTGGAGTGGCTCTGGCAGTTCACTTCTAACAGATTCATTCAGTTTGAATTGAATGAAACGGGGTGCTTTCGCACCCCGTTTTACTTCTACGAATTTCTCCGTAGGGTTAATTAGGATTCAGCTAGAAGTTGACTTGCAACCACGCTGTCGTACTATTGTCGCCACCGTCAACGTTCGAATGTTCAACATTCAAACTGGCGCCATCGCCCAGACCTTTGTACAAACCCAGCAACCACGGTTTGTTGTTAGCGGTCTTCATATCTCTCCACTGAAACAGATAGTTGACACCGGTATCACCCAAGCCGCCACGCATTCCAAAATATGTGGTTTTAGCCTTGGCTCTGGCATTTGCGTCTTGACAATCTCCGGTGAAACCAGCATTAGCGTTACCAGCATTTGCATATACCCCAGTACAGTCAAACGCCGTAGCTTGGCTGCCAATGTAAGCCGTCAAGTTGCTCACGGAAACCTCTGCTGCAAGCGAGGTCGTTTTAGCTCTATATGAGGCTTCATCGTCGACTAACGTAATTGGTGACGTTCTTGTGCCAGCAACTATAAAGTGCTTGTCGTCCACATGTGAAAGCGCAACCTTGCCGATCTCGCCAACATTGACGCTCAGACCGAATTCAGTTCTTTGCAGATCATCATTCGGGTTAGCCTGTGCAGGATCATCTTCGCCATAAACAACATCAACCTGCAGAGCCATCAGATCGTTCGAAAACGCATACGAAACCAATTGGCCATGGCGACCACTAGTTCCCGAGCCACCATGCCACGTTGAATTGTCCACAACGGCGCCGAACGAGTTGTAGGACGCACTCCAGATCTGACCTATGGTCACCGAACCGAAACCTCCTGAAAGTCCCACATAACCCAAGCGACCGCCGCCCCAAGCCGTATCTGCCGTGTTGACTCCGTGCTCGAATTTATAAACGGCAGTGAGTCCTTCACCGGCTTCGGCCGAACCTTTGATGCCCAAGCGGGATCCAACGTCCATAACGCTAATATTGCCACCTGTTGAATCAACACCAGCGCGTAGCGAACCGTACCAGCTGGCTTCGGCGAATACGGCTGAGGGAACGCTCAGCACACCCGCGAAAACCAGAATGGCCATCAAATTGACTGAAACGCTTCAATCAGAGATTTTCTGCAAGTTCAGCAGTGAATTTCGCCTCATATTTTCGTTAATTGACTAATTGAAGCCAGGGAACTCACTCTTTTATTGAATTCAATTAAAAATCACTGTTTTTCTGACTTGCTGTCGGACTTGACAAAGGTTCAAGATCCATTAATTCAGTGGAAATTCACACGACGAAGCAAAAATTTAAAGAGAATGACCTAAATTGAAGCAAAAGCAGTCAAGACTTTATAAAGATAACATTTTCTTGGTCAATAAAAGCCAATTAGTAGTAGGAGACTAAAGCGTAGTTCTTTGATCCCCTACGTTTGCGTCTGACCCAAATTAAAGGTTTCTAGGCTATCAAATTTTATTTTCAAACTTTCCCTTGATATTACTCAAACGAAGTCTTCAACCGTGATGCTTTGATCTATTGCCTACTGAGAAAGCCACTTCTATGTGTGGCTTTCATTGTTGTATTATTAGCAAATAAACTACCATTTCTATGAGGTTTAAGAAATGAAATTACGATACAAATTGCTTAGTCTTGTTGTGTGTGCTCTGTTTAGTGCCAATGTGTTTGCAGCTGACGGCTCTTCAGACCCAATCAAGATCGCAATTAATGATTGGACTGGGCAGCACCTTACTGCTCATATCACAGGTCAGCTTTTGCAAAAAGCAGGGTTTAATATTGAGTTCGTTACTGCTGGGACAGTTCCACAGCTGGCGGCGATTGCACAGGGAAACATTCACCTTCAAACCGAACTTTGGGATAACAATGTCGGTGAGATTTATCCCAAAGCCGTAGAAGCAGGTGAGATCATAGTAATTGGCTCCTTGGGACTGCAACCCCGTGAAGGATGGATGTATCCCGGTTATATGGAGGAAAAATGCCCAGGGCTTCCTTCTCACACGGCGTTGATTGAATGTGCTCAAGCATTCGCTGGACCGGACACCTTCCCTAAGGGACGAGTGATTACATATCCCGCGAGTTGGGGTACAAAATCAAAGGATTTGATTGAAGCTGCAGAATTGCCCCTTCAACCCGTTGCCGGCGGAAGTGACGGTGCAATGATTGCTGAATTGAAAGCTGCTTACGCAGCTAACGAGCCCTCACTGATGATGTTTTGGGCTCCTCACTGGATTCACGCAGAATTGGATATGAAATGGGTTGATATGCCACCCGCACATCCAAATTGCGGTAGTGAACCAGAGCATGGTTTTTCTGCTGATCATGTCAATGACTGTGGATTTGAGCAGGCAAATGTTCTCAAAATTGTCTGGCACGGATTCGGCGAAAAATGGCCTGGAGCTCTAAAATTGGTTGAAGCTTTGAATATTGACAATGCCACTCAGAACACTTTGATGCTGGAAGTGGACAATAAAGGTAGAGCCCTTGAAGAGGTAGTTACCGAATGGATCGGTGCCAACGAATCTGTTTGGGCCGACTGGGTAGCTGCTGCTCA
The DNA here is from genome assembly GCA_022823625.1 of Gammaproteobacteria bacterium. GTDB lineage: Bacteria > Pseudomonadota > Gammaproteobacteria > Arenicellales > JAJDZL01 > JAJDZL01. The sequence continues at coordinate 34,976 of JAJEHQ010000040.1, read as the reverse complement.
GTAGTTTTCTATATTATTCGACTAATCAAGCCGGGTCATGCCAGTTGGTATTCGGCCCGGCATTGATTTTGTTTTCTACTCGCGTGTCACACCTGCCTACTTTTGGCTTGATGTAGACATGACAGTGTAGCATCTTCACATGAATAGTCCAGTCAAACTTTCCTGCCAAAACCTGTGGAAAATCTACGGTGTTGAACCTGACAGTTTCTTTAGCCAGGCAAATGGAAAGGTTCAGGACTCCGCTGGACATGCAGTAAAAATCCGCGACACTGGTCATATCGTAGCCTGCGGAGACGTTAGCTTCGACGTTCACGTGGGTGAAATTTTTGTCATCATGGGTCTTTCTGGGTCAGGCAAGTCTACAGTGGTACGTTGCTTGTCACGGTTGGTAGAACCCACTGCGGGAGAAGTGTTGCTAGACGGAGAAGATTTACTAAAGAAGAGTGCTTCCGAGTTAATTGATATTCGCAGACACAAAATGGGGATGGTGTTCCAGAGTTTTGGTCTGATGCCACATCTGAGCGTGATGGACAACATAGCATTTCCGCTCAAGCTACAGGGAATGAGTGTCCCCGACCGTCGAGACCGTGCACAACGAGTTATTGACCTCGTTGGATTGACTGGCCGGGAAAAGAGCTACCCTCGCCAGCTTTCCGGTGGTCAACAGCAACGAGTAGGCATTGCACGATCATTAGCGGTTGAACCTGATATCTGGTTTTTGGATGAACCTTTTTCTGCACTCGATCCATTGATTCGAAGGGAGATGCAGAACGAGTTTCTCAGCATCCAAAATCAACTGCAAAAATCGATCGTGTTTATTACACATGATTTTCTAGAAGCCCTTCGAATCGCAGATCGAATGATGATTATGAGGGATGGTCAGATTGTGCAGATTGGAACTCCGGCTGATCTCATTGTCAATCCAGCAGATGATTACGTTGCAGATTTCACCAATGATGTGCCCGTTACCAGGGTGCTTACAGCCCGATCAATTGTTAGCACTTTGGAAGACCCGAATCAAGGAACAGATCTACCAAAAGTTGAAGAACAGTGCTGTCTTGAGGATTTATTGCCAGTACTTGCCGAATCCTCTGGTGCGAGAGTATGTGAGGCAGATGGCACAGTGCTTGGTATTGTCACAGCAGACAATGTAATTCGTGCATTGGCGCGAGAGACCGCTTCGAATGAACTCTGAAACAAGGCGTTGGTTGCTCTGGATTATCCTGATCGCCCTGTTGCTGCTGTTTCAGCTTCTAGGTACCAAAAATAACTGGTTTCTTGCCTACCCTAAGGGTTGGGAAGTGCCTTTTTCTACTGTACTTAACCACGCCATGAACTGGGTGGTCGAATGGTTTGGCTGGTTCTTCCGAGGCCTGGCTGATATTTTTTCGATTCCAGTTTCCTGGGTACAGCAATTCCTTCAATGGTTGCCGTGGCCAGTTGTCATAGCAGTAACTGCAGTAATTTCCTGGGCGGCTTCAGGTTGGCGATTAGCATTGTTTTCTACCCTTGCCCTCTTCTACATGGTAGTTGTAGGGTATTGGTCAGAGAGTATGAATTCACTATCACTAGTGATCATTTCCGTTCCTCTTGCCATAACTACGGGGTTTGTATTCGGGGTATGGGGATTTAGGTCGGAGCAAGCAGAAAAAGTAATTGTACCGATGCTGGACATGCTTCAAACAATTCCGGCATTTGCTTATCTTTTACCTATCCTGCTTCTGTTTGGATTCGGCCCGGTAGTTGGGTTGATCGCAAGTGTTCTGTTCGCGTTTCCACCAATGGTGCGTAACACGATGTTAGGGCTCCGTAGAGTTCCAATAGAAATCGTCGAATCCGGTCTTATGTCAGGAGCCACACCTAGGCAATTATTCTGGCAGGTTCGAATACCATCAGCCTCTCGGCAGATGTTGTTAGGCGCAAACCAAACCACCATGGCAGCGGTTTCTATGGTTATCATCGCCGCAGTAATTGGTGGAACTGCAGATATCGGATGGGAAGTCCTATTGCATGTACGAAGAGCCGGGTTTGGAGAAAGTATTCTTGCAGGTATTGTGATTGCGTTTTTGGCGATGGTAATTGACCGCATCACTTACGGGTTTGTAGGAAAGGAAAGTCAATTGCCCGATGAGGAAGTAGGCTATTTTCATAGGTACCGTTATCTTATTCTTGGAAGTGCAACAGCATTGATTGTGTTTCTCCTGGCTAACTTCATTCCTGCACTTCGTGAGTGGCCACAGAGTTTGGAAGTTTACCCCGCAGACACCATGAACGAGTGGCTAGAAAGTTTCGTTCTGAGTTGGAGCGGAATTATTGGTACATTCAAATCGATATCATTCTTCTACATCATGCTGCCGGTACGGGAGGGTTTGATCAATACAATAAGCCCATATTCTTGGGGCTTTGAGTTTACCTCGCCATTGCGCATCGGATATGGAGTCGCGGTAATTTTGCTAGCAGGTTGGTTTGCGTACAAGCGGCGAATCAATCTTGCACTGACAATTTTGTTCATGGGAGTTTTGCTCTTCTTCGGGTTGACAAAGCTGTCCTGGTTAATTCTGTTACTTATGGCTTCGCTTCTCGGCTATCAATTGGGAGGAATAAAACTTGGTATTGGTACACTACTAGCACTGCTCACTTTGGCCACCGCTGGCGTTTGGACGGAAGCAATGCTGTCGATCTATCTTTGCAGCATTGCGGTTATGATTTCCTTCTTGGTGGGAGGTTTGATTGGTGTCATTGCTTCCGAGGTGGCGGTGGTTTCCAAAATTGTTCGTCCCATTAATGACACGCTGCAGACCATGCCTCTATTTGTGATTTTGATTCCTTTTGTCATGATTTTCAAAATTGGGGAGTTTAGCGCGCTGTTAGCAATCATTGCTTATGCTATTGTCCCATCAATTCGATACACAGAACACGGACTCAGAAGCGTACCTTCGGATGTCATTGAAGCGGGTACCAGTATGGGTTGTACTCGTTGGCAGCTTCTAACACAGGTAAAGTTACCGTTGGCCCTACCAGTCATTATGTTGGGACTTAACCAGACAATTATGTATGCCATCGCGATGTTGGTGATCGCTGCCTTGGTGGGTACAAACGGACTTGGACAACAGGTGTATATCGGACTATCGGATGGAGACTTTGGTGTGGGAATTGTCGCTGGCCTCGGTATGGCATTCATTGCAATGATCGCAGACCGTTTTACACAGGCATGGAATGAAAAAAGACAGGCAGTCTACTCCTAAAAATTTAGCCTGCAGCCTGTATTGTATTTTTTGCTTGGCTGAGTCAAATATTGGAAGCCTATGCAGCAAATTGAATCGGTTAATCAGGTTGTAATCAATTACCGCAACTGTCATAAAGTGAAAATAACGTCGTTTCAATGAAATCTCTCTTTTCGTGCAACTTTCATTTCCTAGCACGAGATTTCAAGAGAATCGCATCGTACACGTAAATGATTGACTAAGTAAAATATTTGATAGAATGGTTCAGTATAGTCAGGACGAGATCTAACAAAGGAATGTTTAATTCAACTGACATCAAATATCAGAATCGTGCTCTAGAGGGAGTATCTCGTACGTTTGCCCTGACAATTCCGCAACTACCCCAGGGTCTACGAGAAGTTGTTGGCAACGCCTACTTGCTGTGCAGAATCGCGGATACTATTGAAGATGAACCTGCACTGACACACGAGCAAAAAAGAGAATTTTCAGAGCAATTCATCAATGTTGTCGCTGGAAAAGAAAGCGCAGAACAGTTTGCCAAAAATTTGCACGCTCAACTTTCAACATCCACAACATCAAATGAACGCAATCTAATTCGAAACACAGAGAGGGTGATTAGAATCACCCACACCTGTACACCCACCCAACAACAGGCACTGGAAAGATGTGTACGAATTATGTCCCGCGGAATGGCTGATTTTCAGGAACGCGCATCTTTAGCAGGTTTGGCTGATATTTCGGAACTCGATCAATATTGCTACTATGTCGCGGGCGTGGTTGGTGAGATGCTGACCGAACTATTTTGTGATCATTGTCCAGATACTGCTGAAAAATATGATCAACTCATTAAACTGGCAGTTTCTTTCGGTCAAGCTCTCCAGATGACCAACATCTTGAAAGATGTCTGGGATGATCAAAGACGAGGAGTTTGTTGGTTTCCCAGAGATGTATTCAATGAGTTTGGGTATGAGTTAAATAACTTATCTGAAGATCATCGGGCAAAAGGATATATCGCAGGAATGCACCAATTGGTCAAAATTACTCACGGTCACCAGATTAACGCACTACGGTATATTCAACTCGTCCCCGTGCATCAGCCTGGAATACGCCGACACTGCACTTGGGCTCTAGGAATGGCAATATTAACTCTGAGGCGAATTTATGAGAATCCCACTTTCAGTAGTGGCTCAGAAGTCAAAATTTCAAGATTTACTGTCAGATCAATCATATCAGATGCAGAAACTGCACTGAAATCAAATCAGGCACTGAGCGATCTCTTTTCTCGACTCTCGAGTGGCTTTCAGTTTTATTCCGAGAATCAGGAAGCAATAATCGTTTAAGTCTGACCAAAATTAACATTTCTCAAATTGTGCAAACGATAGCTGTATTACAAAATTCCGATGCCGAACATCTAGGTTTGGTAGAAGACCATTTGGAGGGAAGAAACATACGGTTTCGATATATTCGTCCAGCGCATGATAGTGATTGGATTCGAAAAGCTGAATTGCCAAAAGATGGTCTGATTTTACTGGGTGCCGCACCTTATGGTACAGTCTCAGACCCGATTATTCCAGCACTTAATCACAAGCTCAGAATCATTGAAACCGGCTTACGAAAGAACTTGCCAATTCTTGCATTCGGAACAGGTGCGCAATTATTGAGCTTAGCCCTTAACGGAACTGTCGCACCAATGAATTTGACAGTCAGCGTTGATCGCGCTTATCGTACTGATGACAATGCGCTCAATAGTTTCTTGCCAGTTGAATTTCCAGTAATCACCTTTATGCGGGATGCACCGCTGGCGCCTCCCGGATCGGCGATCCTTGCGGAATCGAGAGACCGAAATCCGATGCTTTTTCAAGCGCAGGATAATTGTCTTGGCTTTTTTGGACATCCAGGCATCAAAAGTGCAATGATTGAAGATGCAATCGTTCAGGCTCCAGCATACGACTTCGGTAATTCAGATGTGCTGAGTGAAATTCGTTGTGCTCAAGTAGAACTAGAAAATGCACTCGTATCAATGATGACTGGAATTATCCAGATCACAGGTTGGATGCGTGAAACAGGTGCCTGAATTCTGATAACGAGAACAGCGAAATTACAACGCTAGAACGCTCAAACAAGTAACTTACAAATTTTGCCAGTTGTAGTTCTCCTCAAAAGCCGATGCCGCTGTATAGATTGTCGATTCCTGCCACCTTCCTCCAATCAGCATCATACCCACTGGCATGTCTTCGCTGAGCCCACAGGGAAGCGATATTGCAGGGTGTCCAGTCAAATTTGTTGGCGAAACATTGGATCCCATTTCATAAGCACGTTGACAGTATAGAGAAAGTGAGGCATCTCTCGGCGGAATCGGTTTTGCCGTCATTGGTGTTGTTGGCATCAACAGAAGATCAAATTCTTCCAGCGCCTTATCGTATTCACTAGAAAGCATACGAGATAAATTTTGGGCTTTAGCATAGAAGTGTCCTGCATAGTTTCGTTGAAAGTACTCACCCACCAACATAGATAAAATTGCAGTATCGTCGACGTCTTCCCCCTTGTCCCGCCATCTGGCGTGCCACTCAATCAGTGAGGTCGTATAAAGACCTTTCCAGCCAAATCCCATCGGATTGTTGCGACTCATCTGGTTAGCAAATCCTTCGTGTGCAATCGGACCCCAAATTGCCTCACCATGGCGATGCAATGGGATAGAAACGGACTGTACTATCATCCCAAGTTTTTCCAGACGTTCTGCCGCTTCCCGTACTTTCGTGTCTACACCTTGCTCTGAATTTGGCCATCCGAATCCTTCTTTTAGTACACCCACTCTTAAGTTTCTTGGACTTCGACTGATGGCGGCAACGTAATCGTCCACCTGCAGATTGATCTGACGTGGATCAAGCCCGTCTTCACCTGCAATCACTTGTAGAGTTTTGGCGTTGTCGTAAACAGTCTGTGTCATTGGCCCGATGTGGTCAATGGATGCATCAATTGGAAAGACGCCGGTATAGGGTACTAGACCATGTGTAGGTTTTAGGCCGTAGCAACCTGAGTATGAAGCGGGAATACGAATTGAACCGCCTTGATCTCCGCCAATCGCAACGTCAACAAGTTTGGCAGCAACCAAGGCTCCACACCCAGAGGAGGAGCCTCCAGCGGAGTAATTTGCCCGATTTGGATTCTCAACCCAACCACCATCACTGGAATGGCTACTGCCTGAAGCACAGTAAGCTTCACATCTTGCTTTGCCTAAAATGACTGCGCCTGCTTCTAATAGGCGTGTCACCACTGTTGCATCGATATCTGGAACATATCCATCCAAAGTGCGCGTGCCATAAGTCATCGGTACACCCGCGAGGCATATACTGTCCTTTAGGGCAACTGTTTGACCGTGTAAAGAACCACTTGAATTTAAACTAATTTCAGTTCTCACATACCAAGAGTTGAACGGGTTCTCTTTCGGTTCTGGAAAACACCAAGTTGCAGTTGGACGACTTATCTTCGGGACATAGTCGCTCATGGAATTGACAGTTTCGTAGTCTTTAAAAATGGGTTCCATTACGTCCATGAAGTCACGAACCTTAGCTTCGGACAGATTCAGTCCTAAGTCCTCAGTAATTTCGATCATCTCGGAGATTCTCGGTTTTCGTATGTTCATTGCTTTGATACCTCGAAATAAAGCTGAACTACTAGACAAATATGTACGTTGAGCAGTACGTTCTAATCAATATAGGTGTGAGTTAGCACTATTCACTGTGACAGGGTGTTGAGATTAAACTGCAAAATACAAAGTAATTTATTGTTTCGAATTACTGGTTGTTTGGACAAACGATAAGTGCCAAACTGAGATCTATTTCTGTAGAATAAAACAATAAGGAGCCCTGATTCATTCAAGCTTCTGATCAAATCAAAATAAACCACCGTATACATCATAACTACCAGGATATTTTATCAATATCAATACTATAGGCCTTAAGTTCAACATTCACCCATCCCTCAAAGAGCGGACTTACTCAATTTATATTAGAAAATGCTAATATATATAATCTGCTAAAATGCAATACCGATTGCAACCGTTTCTGAACAGCAAAGAGGCTCACAGGTATGGCAGAAAAACTGGTAATTATGATGGTCAATACTGACCCTGCAAACGGTGAGGAAATGGGAGCCCCCATTTTTCAGGCAACCGTAGCAGCTGCTATGGAATACGAGGTAGAAGTCATTTGTACAGCTACATCCGGAAAGCTGCTAAAGAAAGGTGTGGCAGAGAATCTTTATGTGAAACCGGGCTCAGGTAAATCAGTTTACGACTTCATCAAAGACGCACATGATGCTGGTGTTAAGTTTTTTTGTTGTTCACCCAACTTGGACCTTTTCGATATGACGGAAGATGATTTGATTCCGGAATGTGAGGGAATCGTCGGTGGTGCCTACGTTATCGAACGTGTAATGGAAGATGATGACACTAGGATGCTGACATATTAAGTTCTATGGCCTCTGCTCAACATACAATCGGAGACCCGCTATCGAACGAAACTGAGATAGACCGGGAAAAGCTTGAAGAAATTTTTGCAGACATTTGCGAACACCCTCTTTATGATCACGAATTGCATGGCTGCTTGAATTGCGGAATTTGCACTGCGACTTGTCCCTCTGCACATTATTTCGATTATTCTCCGCGTGAAATAGTCCAGTTGCTTTGGACGGAAAATCTAGAAGGCATTTATGACGCCATGCAGGAAAAGATCTGGGCATGTGCTCAATGCTATACATGTGCTGCAAGATGTCCTTTCGGAAATTCCCCTGGTGGACTCGTCAGCATTATGCGAGAAACATCAATCAAGCACGGTTTGCAATCTGCCAAAGATGTGCTTAGGCCGTTTTCCAGGGTCATGCTTAAACTAATATCCACCGGTAATCAGCTTGCACCCAACATGATCACCCCAGACCACTTCGCAGACTGGGGTCCGAATATCAGTAAGGTGGATGCACCGTTAGATACGCTAAGAAAGGCGATTCCAATGCCAACCATGCATACTACGGATACAGCATGGGAGGTAAATCTCAAGACTTCGGTTGAACTCTACACCATTTGGGAGGATTCAGGCGTCTTGGATCAACTGGAAACTATCGACGAAAATTTATTCGATGTTATTGTCGATATTATGGATGAAAAACGCGAAGAGTATGAAGACTGGCTGGATGAACAGGAAGACGACTAGTTCATCACAAATTACTATTCTGAGGAATTTGAAATGAGTATACAAGTCCCATTTGGAAATCAATTTGCAGATCAGCGTTTCACCGGGCACGGTAATGAATGGCGTGATTCTCAACTGAATCCGCAGGATGCCCAAGTTGCTACTCAGTGGGTTGAAGCAAAGATCGATAAACGCTCAATGCTGACGAATCGAGAACGAGTAGAAGATGTTCGAGACATCATGTGGCAGCTTGAAAAGGATGGGGAGATCATCGTTCATCGAGTCAACGATGGACACAAACCCTTTATGACAAAGACACTCTACGGATGGGATAAAAAAATTCCGACTGACCGCCTTTGGCATCACAAATCTTGTGGTCAATGTGGAAATATTCCAGGCTACCCAACATCTTTGCTCTGGCTGATGAATGAGTTAGGTACCACCTACCTCGATGAAACAGATCAGACTTCCTGCACCGCGTGGAACTATCACGGTTCCGGTATTGGAAATGTTGTCAGTTTAGCCGCTGTTTTTCTCAGAAATTTCCACCAGGCATACGTTGCATCTCAAGCGGAGGGCTTGGATTCTGCTTATTACTATCCACTCGTTCACTGTGGCACTTCTTTTGGCAACTACAAAGAAATGCGGCAATTCCTTCTTCATTCAGCAGAACTCAGAGAGCAAGTCAAGAAAATACTCGCCAAAATTGGCCGTCTGGTCGATGGCAAAATCCTGATTCCTGAAGAAATTGTTCACTATTCTGAATGGCTGCATGTTATGCGTCATGAGATCAGCGAGCGACAGACGATCGATGCATCGAATATTCGAGCAGTCATTCATCCGGCATGCCATGTCTACAAAATGGTGCCGGAAGATGTCATTTATGATGACGAAGTTTTGGAAGGGAATCGTGTTGCAGTGTCCACCGGCCTTGTTCAGGCACTTGGTGCTAATGTTATCGACTACTCCACCTGGTATGATTGTTGCGGTTTTGGTTTTAGACACATCATATCCGAGCGAGAGTTTACACGTTCATTCGCTATTGATCGAAAAATAAAAGTAGCAGTGGAAGAAGCACGAGCTGATGTCATGGTTGGACATGACACTGGTTGCATTACTACGTTGGATAAGAATCAGTGGATAGGAAAGGCCGTAGACAAGCATTATGAGATGCCGATTCTCGCCGACTGTCAGTTGGCAGCAGTTCTATGCGGTGCCCATCCCTACAAAATAGCCCAGCTGCATTGGCATGCTTCAGCATTTGAACCACTGCTCGAAAAACTCGGTATAGACTGGAGAGAGGCAAAGTTTGAGTTTGAAGCTTACTTGGCAGACGTTGAAGCCGGGCACCACGAAACCTTATATGACCCACGGCGAGCGATCACGTCTGGACCGGGGTTCGAGGTGCGAGTGTGAGTCAGAGCGTATTAGTTGTTGGAGGTGGTCCAGCCGGTCTTTCAGCTGCTAAATCTCTTGCTTCAATTGGTCAGAATGTCACTCTTGTTGAAAAAGAGGAAATTTTAGGTGGAGCCCCGATACTATCAGGTTATGCAAAATTAGTCCCATCGGGAGAATGGGCTAGTGAAGCCATTGGCCGAATGGTCAGATCGGCTGAAAACAGCAAGTCGATAAAAGTCCACACCTCAACTAAAGTCACTGAACTCACTGGCGAACCCGGCAACTTTAGCACTAAATTGTCAAATGGCACTGAGGTTTCCGTATCATCGGTCATCCTAGCTACCGGATTTACCCATTTTGACTCAGTAAACAAACCCGAGTGGGGGTTTGGTTCACACCCGGATGTTGTAACCACCACTCAGGTGGAACAAATGATTTCTTCCGGTAAAGGTGTTCACTGTCCCTCCGATGGCCGCAAACCGGACCGAGTCGCCATTCTGCTGTGCGTCGGTTCCCGAGACCGCCAAATTGGCCGCGAATGGTGTTCAAAGATATGCTGCACTGTTTCCGCTAATCTGGCTATGGAAATTCGTGAGGAACTGCCTAAATGCAGCGTATACATCTATTACATGGACATTCGAACATTTGGATTGTACGAAGGACAGTATTATTGGCGAAGTCAGGAAGAATTTAAGGTCAAGTACATCAAAGCTCGCATTGCTGAAGTTACTTTCGATGGTAAACGGGTACTCCTTAAGGGAGAAGACACACTCGTCAAACGACCTATCTCAATTCCATTCGACTTGGTTGTCCATGCAATCGGTATGGACCCCAATATCGAAAATCAGGATATTTCACGAGTCTTTGGAGTTGAATTAGAGCCACATGGTTTTATTCAAAGGGCGCCTGCATACGACAGTATTGCAGGTACTTCGCGCGCCGGAGTTTATGTTGCTGGTGCAGCTGTTGGACCCGAAACCATTGATGACTCAATCGCTCAGGGCCAAGCCGCAGCTATGGCCGCACTGGGTATGGCTACAAACGCTGCGTAGAGCCCTTCTAAGGGCATATTGGTGGAGTGAACATGGCTGCGATGGCGCATCGTTCTATTCAATCTTTCAGCAACCCCGTATTGCATCTAGATGGACGACGATTGCGGACAGCGTTTAATTCAATGGTCGACTGTGCAGAAAAGTTGGGCGGAATTGAAGTGATTGTGGAGGGACTATCTGGGAAGTCAATTTTGTTTCAAAGAACATTCTGCGATTCAGCAGAAAATTTGCTGGAATCTGAATTTCTTGATACATGTGCATTTATGCCCACCGTTCGACGGCGTATAAAGTCTGTACTTGAACGGCTAAGTTTCAGCGAACTGAATCAGATAATTCATATGCTATTGACGAATGTATCTGTTGAAAACATTGATGAGCACATTGAAGCATTCGAATCAAACCTTCAGAGCACTTCCAGAGATCGCTGGATTCATGACCTTGCTGCAGAAATTTTGCATTTCCGTGAACCTGACACCTTCCCACTCATGACTCGTTGGATTTGGGACTATGGCTCGAATTCTGGTGTACTTCGAGAGATCTGGTTTTCAGATTCCGAAACCGATTATCTAAATATTCCAAATGGAATTCGAACCCATCTTGAGTTACGCCGGGAGTTGAGTGAATTTCTCGATAGTCTTGGCGTCTACAAGAATATTAACTACATGATTGACGTTCTCTTTGCTTGGATTTACAGTCAATATATTGGTAACCAAGGTGGTAGTTTTCTAAAAACGGACTTTAGTTTCACTGGTACACCTTTCGGCTATGTGTTCCGAATGTTGGGGCTTGATGCCGCACTGTCGTCAAGTGGAAAATCAAGATTGATTCTGGCAAATGGCAAAAGATACTGCTTGTCAGGCACAATTGACGCAGTTGCTCACTGAATTAGACCGAGTTAATCTGTTATGCCAATTCACGAAGAATCCTTAATCCGACCTGAAAACTTAAGGAAACACGAAGAACTCAACATTGACAATGTTGATGTCTCAGGGCACTGGAGTACATTCATTGAAACGCGTTCAGTTGCGGATTACAACGAAAATTTAGAGAGGGAAATTTCTGCATTTCCGGGTGGCGCGTACATACACCGTTGCTGGCAATGCGGTGCCTGCACAAACTCGTGTACGGTTAACGCTATCAATCCTGATTTCAATCCACGTTACTGGATTTATCTCGCCCGCCTGGGTATGGAGCAGGAATTGTTGCGTGACAAAGAAATAATTTGGCAGTGTGTATCCTGCCATCGCTGTACACATGTTTGTCCGAGAGATGTCGAACCTGAGGGGGTGATGAAAGCACTGTCACATTGGCTGGAAGCAAAAGGACACACGCCCAAGTCTCAATCCCAGCACTTTGATGAGGAGTTTTATCAGCAAATTCTGGAAACCGGGAAAATAGAAGAGGGTCGCATTGTGCGGAATTTTTTCAACCGAACCGGTCAACCCTTGAAGCAGCCGTGGTTAATCCGGATGGTCAAGAACCTTATTCGAGGATTGCCAATTATGCTGATGTTCAAAATGGGACTCTCGACTTTGTTCAGACCGAAAACCAAGGACTGGAGCAAATCCAAACACTCAATCGAGGAATTGATTGAAATGAGAGAATTAGAAAGAAAGAAGATCCTTGAAGGAAACGAAGCATCATGAACGACAGAACAATGCGAGATGATTTGCAAACAGTTGCATACTATCCTGGCTGTGCACTGGAAGGGACCGGTCATGCCTACAATCGATCAACCAAAAGAATAGCAAAGAAACTTGGACTGAATTTAGTTGAAATTGATAACTGGAACTGTTGCGGTGCGATGGAGGTCAAGAATATCGATCCTGAAGTTCAGAACTATCTTTCAGTTCGAAATATGGCAATCGCGAAGCACAAAATGGGAATGGATGTGGTAATGGCACCGTGCAATGGTTGCTATCACAATTTGAAGAAAGCTGAGCATGATGTCACTCATAAAGAGGAAACCCGGAAAACACTCAAGAAAATGGCTGATAAAACTGGGCAACCAGAATATAAGCCAGGGGATGTTGAGACAATCCATGCATTAGATTGGATCAAATACGCGATTGGAGAGGAGAATCTAGCACGTCGAGTCAAACACTCCCTATCTGGTCTCAAGATTGCGAATTACTACGGATGTATGTACACCCGACCTCGCCATATTTTTCCAGAAAAAGATCAGGGGGAAGGTAGCGAGTCGACTTCGAAACCGCATTTTATGGATGATCTATTACGTGCAGCGGGTGCAGAGGTCGTAGAGTTTCCGCTGAAAACCGCTTGCTGTGGCGGAGCACATACCTTATCCGACTGCGACACTTCCACAAGACTGGTACTCAACATCTTACAGGCAGCGGAAGCGTGTAGCGCTGATGTTATTGCAACAGAATGCCCCACTTGTCACAGCGGACTGGAGATGCATCAGATCCGAGCTGAAGAAACGCTTGGCGTAAAAACTCAACCTGTAATGTTGTATTTCACACAGCTCTTGGGACTGGCACTTGGTATATCACCGAGGCAACTTGGTATTCACGAAAACATTTCACAGTCTTTAGGATTGCTAAGACAAAAAGGCCTTGTATGACCAGTTTTAGTGAAATTGAACGCGCAATCTTGTCTGTCAGGGATCGTCCACAGGAAGTAATCAATCCGGCCGAACATTTGCTACAAATGGGAGAAGCTATTCTAGAGAATTGGTTGATTGCTCACAAGCAAATACCCACACAGGAAAAGTATGAGGGATTTCGATTGCTAGGACTACATCGACAGGGTGCAAAGTTGGAACCATCATTTCATGCATGCCGCGAAACTTGCAGGGAGCTGATCTATCAGATTAATTTGTATCATATGAAGAAAGACTTGGAGCAGATTACATTGGCATCTTTGGTTGCAATGCATCTGCTTCTGTTTATTCGAGGGAAAATGGAAATCCAGGAACTTGGTGAATTTTGCTGTAATTCCAAAGCAGTTTCAACTTAGAAGGAGAAACGAACAATGGCGCAAGTACGAGGATGTGAACTACCGGATGACCTTCTTTATGATGTTCAAAATAACATCTGGTACCGAGAGAACGACGATGGTACTGTCACAGTTGGTATGACAACAATCGCTGGTGCTATGGCGGGCCAGATTGTCGCTATTACACCGAAAAGAGCTGGAAGGAAAGTCGTACCAGGTAGAAGCTGTGCGACAGTCGAATCCGGAAAGTGGGTGGGGCCTGCCAAACTGCTCAGTGGTGGCGAAGTAGTCGAGGTTAACAAGGACATTGTTTCATCGCCAGGACTTGCAAACTCTGAACCCTACGGCAATGGCTGGTTGCTTAAAGTTAAAGTGGACGACTGGAGTTCAATTAAGTCTCAGCTAACTGCAGGAACGGATGTTGCAGCACCTTATGAATCCAAAATGGATGCCGATGGATTTGAAGGCTGCAACCCGTAAAAACACCACCGAATTTACATAGGAAAGTTGCAAATTCATACTCATCAATTCGCTCACAGTCTTGATTTGATTAGGAGAAACGAAACATGCCGGACCAAACACTTGACACAAAAGGACTAAATTGTCCACTTCCCATTCTGAAAGCGAAAAAATCAATTTCGCAGATGGAATCTGGACAAACCTTGGAAGTTCTTTCTACAGATCCGGGTTCCGTACTGGATTTTGAAGCGCTGTGCCGTCAAACTGGTCATGAATTGCTGGAATCAAAGAAAGAAGGTGGCGTCTTTATATTTCTGTTGAAAAAGGCATAAATCGAATGAAAGTCGACGGCTGAGAGGTACTCAGAATGTAGTCGACTCCACTGAGTGAATGATTCACGTAAAAAAATTACTCATTGACACAGTACGACTTGATTTCGAATAAGGTATTCAGAAAAACGAGCCAGTTTGCGGACTGAAATTGAAATTAGTCCGTCGCTCTTTCAACCCAGTACATGAGCTTCGCAATTTTTTGTTGCGGAAGACAAGACCTTATAATTGCAGGGATTTCTTGGCAATATTTTAATAGATGAGTTTATTTAACGAATCAAATGAAAGCATATTTTGTTAATTGCAACGTCTAACAGATATGTGAACAGGACGGTAACGTGGGAAATAGAAAAGATGTTGTCCCGATTGGTCAGGAGTTAAAGTCTCGGCTCGCAGTTTCAGTCGAAGATATATCTCACTTTTGTGACCGCTGGTACATTGCTGAAATGTCAGTATTTGGTTCAGTATTACGTCCTGACTTTCGTTCAGATAGTGATGTTGATGTGATGATTGAGTTTGAAGTTGGCAAAGTGCCTGGGTTAGCGTATGTGAGCATGGCGAACGAAATCGAGAAAATGTTTGGCCGACCAGTAGATGTAGTAACACGATCTGCTGTTGAACGCAGCAAAAATGCGTATCGTCGCAAAGAAATACTTGAAACAGCCAAGGTTATACATGCGAGATGACCGCCAAAAGTTAGTAGATATTCTTACGGCTGCGCAGCAAGCGGCAACTTTTGTGGAGGACCTTTCATTTGATGAGTTTGTTGAAAGCGAACTGCATCACAACGCAGTACTGTACTCTCTAGGAATAATAGGTGAAGCAGCGGCTAAATTGAGTGATGAGACGAAACACACCTATTCGGATATTCCTTGGACTGAAGTTGTTGGTCTTAGAAACCGGATTGTGCATGGGTATTTTGATATTGATTTGACAGTTGTCTTTGAAATCGTAAAACAAAACATTCCGGAATTAATTTTCGTACTCGAAAAAATAGTACCTCAACTGAGTTCAGATTAAATTAGGTATAAGTCAAGTGACTTAGTCGTCAATATCGTCTGTTATCGAATTCTCGTTATCCTAGCGTTTTCTGCTACTCAATCAACTCCATCACAACTGATTTCGATGAAGTCTTTGATTTTTATGTTATGGGGTAACTACTCAGAGAGTGAGCTATCCGGAGTCCAACGTCAATGGAGTGGAGTCGACTACTGGCTCAGTGCAACTAAAGCGATGGGGGAATCTGTTGCTGGCAGTTTTTACCATGCGCCAGTGCTTCACTCCACGCCATATTGCCCGTTACCAGTAGCCACCCATCAAACCAGACGTGCGGATTTCCGGAAACGTGCGCTGCACATTTCCCAATGACTACACCAACTCAAATTACGTTATTTACTCAAGTTACTTCTTAGCTGCCCTCGCCCAAATCTGCCTACCAACTTGGAATCTCGACTATCAGACCAGAGCGAACTGTTCCGCAACCGGCTTGACAGCCAGACCAACATGAACCATTAACTGGTGTAGCAGTCGGTTCTGATCAAATAGAGCGTGTTCGCTGAATCGTCTAACACGACCCTTCTACCAAAGTGCTTCAAACTATGTCGCTTACTTCCATAGTTCGCCTTGGCCGCTACCAACCGGAAACGCCAGTTGTTGGGTGAGATTCGCACCCACTAAAGAAAAGCACCTTCCCACGGCGCACGTGGTACTAATTTTTTGCGGTTGACGAAACCGAGATTGCTTCGACCCTAACGTAAGGGAGTAAAAGCGCTCTACGCAATCCAATAATTTAGGAATTTCTGGGTCGGAGGTGTGCGTGCCAGCGAAACTCGATTCGTTTAAAGATCCAAATGATCGCAAAGGTCAGAATCAGATAGAAAACCCCAGCTGTAATAAAGGATTCAAACGGTACGAAATGGCGGGAGTTGACAATTCTCGCGGCACCAAATAAATCAATGATTGTAATTACTCCGGCAAGTGCGCTGCCGTGAAGCATGAAGATGACCTCGTTACCGTAGGCTGGTAATGCTCTACGGAACGAACTTGGAAGAATAATTCGCCGAAGAATCAACCACCCAGACATTCCACTAGCTCGGCCCGCTTCAATTTCGCCGTAAGGTGTCGCGATGATTGCGCCGCGAAGTATTTCAGCCGTATAGGCAGCAGTATTGAGTGAAAATGCGATTAGCGCACAAGCATAAGCTTCCTTGAACAAAAACCACAAAAAACTTTCTCTTAACCATTCAAACTGTCCTGCTCCGAAGTAAATCATATACATCTGGACGATCAGTGGTGTACCTCGGAAAAAATAGATGAATGACTTAGGTAGAAAAGTCACCCAAACACTTTTACGGCTCGCCAACAACCCAATAGGAATTGCAAGTGCCATACCCAAAATCAGAGCGAGAACGACGAGCTCGACAGTCGTCGCTAGACCTTCTAGGTAAAGAGGAAGATTACTTGTAATCGCTTCAAAATCCATTTCGGGCTACGCTCTCCGTACACCAACACTGTATCGTTTGTCCAGCCATCTCAACCCTACATCCGATACAGCAGTAATGACTAGGTAAAGTCCAGCTACGACAAGATAGAAAGTAAAAGGCTGCCTCAAAGAGCCGCCTGCCTGTGTGGCCCGAAACACCATATCTTCCAAGCCGATAACAGAAACCAGTGCTGTGGTTTTTGCAAGGACCAGCCAATTGTTGCCAAAACCCGGTAATGCATGTCTTACACAAGCTGGAAATGTGATGCGAATAAATACTTGAATGGGTGTCATTCCATATGCATACCCAGCTTCAATTTCGCCACGCGGCACTGCCAGAATCGCACCGCGAAAGGTTTCCGCCATATATGCTCCGAAAATGAAACCGATCGTGACCACACCCGCAGTAAACTCACTGATTTCAATGTAATCAAGCCCAAGACTGTCTCCAATGATGTTGACCGCTAACTGTCCACCGAAAAAAATAATGAACATTAGTACGATGTCGGGTACTCCTCGTATCAGCGTGGTATAGAGGCCAGCGACAAATTTTGCACTGCGATTGTTGGACAACTTTGCTACGGCACCCAAAAGGCCCAGAACGAGTGCGAAAAATAACGAAAGTATCGCGAGTTCAATGGTTAGCAGCATCCCTTCCAGTATGAATGGGTAAAGGTACCCACCCAAGACGCCGCTTAGACTCTCAACCAAAAACTCGTGCATAGCATACTAATGTAGAAAATGATGATACGACTGCCGAATAATTTTCCAGCAGTCGTATCTCCTATCAGGTTAACAGGGAATTATTCTCCGTAAACATCAAAATCGAAATATTTATCGTTAATTTCTTGATACTTCCCGTTTGCTCGAATTGCATCTATTGCCGCATTGAATTTATCGACTAAATCTTGATTCTTTTTGCGAATTGCAATTCCGGCACCCTCGCCGAAAAATTCAGGATCTGAGTATCCGGGGCCGACAAATTCCCAGCCAGCACCATCCGGAGTATTTAGAAATCCATCTGCCATTGCTACTGAATCTGCCAGTAGTAAGTCAAGGCGACCTGCAACAGCATCAAGATATGCCTCATCTTGCGAACCGTATCGCCTTATATCTACCGAATCTCCAAACGTGTTAGTAACGAAATTGTCATGAGTGGTTGCTCGCTGTACTCCTACAGTCTTGCCCTTCAAACCCTCTGCTGAAATTTCAATTCCAGCACCCTTTGCTTGTGCAAATTTGGCGGGTGTGCTGTAGTATTTGTTGGTAAACGCCACTTTCTTTTTGCGCTCTTCTGTAATTGACATGGAAGCGATAATCGCATCATATTTACGTGCCAGCAGCGCGGGAATTATTCCATCCCAATCCTGCTGAACCAAAGTGCACTCAGCACCAATTTCATCGCACAGTGCTCTTGCAATTTCGATATCGAAGCCCTGAAGCTCACCGCTCGCGGTTACAGAACTGAAAGGTGGATAGGCGCCTTCCACGCCAATTCGCACTTTGTCCCAATCGTCCGCAGAAACGAATGGTCCGAACGTCAGTGCAGTTAGCAGCGTTAGTATAGAGATTACTTTTTTCATTGATAAGATACTCCGTAAAGTAATGTAAACAAAATTATTTCAAACTTCCTGACAGAAACTCCCGAAACCGATCAGACTTGGGGTTATCAAAAACCTCTCCCGGAGTCCCGTCTTCCTCAACTCTTCCTTGATGCAAGAACATTACTCGCTTCGACACTTCCCTGGCGAATCCCATTTCGTGAGTTACGACCAGCATAGTCGATCCGTCCTCAGCCAGTGATCGCATGACCTTGAGAACTTCTCCCACCAACTCAGGATCCAAAGCCGAGGTTGGTTCATCAAACAGCATCAAATCTGGCTTCATAGCAAGTGCCCGCGCGATTGCCGCTCGCTGCTGCTGTCCGCCGGATAGATGTGCAGGGTAGTAATCCTTACGATCAATTAATCCGACACGCTCCAATACCGCTTCAGCATGCTCTTTTGCTTCCTTCTTCGGAATTTTTAGAACGTGCATTGGTGCCTCATAAACATTTTGAATCACTGTCATGTGCGACCACAGATTAAATTGTTGAAACACCATGGCCAACTTGGAACGAATTCTGTCAACCTGTTTCCGGTCTGCAGGTGCTATGGAACCGTCTTTATGATTTCTCATTTCAATCAGTTCGCCCTTGACACGTACGCTGCCTGAAGTTGGATATTCCAGCATGTTGATACAGCGAAGAAACGTACTCTTCCCTGAACCACTGCTTCCCAAAATTGAAATTACATCGTGATCATTTGCGGTAAGGGAGACTCCCTTTAGAACTTCAATTGCACCGAAACTTTTATGAATTTCTTCGACCTGAAGCGCAGGAACCTCTTGCTTAGCGGTTGAGTGATCGGACATTTTGTTGACTCCGATTATTAATTCTTCAGATTAATGCATTTGGCTTCTTTGTTTATACATCAAATCTGAAATCGTACATTGAATAAACAATCTTTTTGGAGTCTTGAATTTTTTTAAATTCTGGAATGATTGACTGCAACAATTCTGCAGGATTTGAGAGAGCATGAGAAATTTGTCTCCTTCAAATTCTGGCTGACAGTTAAGGAGAACTTTAGAAGTTGAAAGATGGGGTTCGGATTAATCCAAGTCGGTTTGAGGCTGGCTAGTAATACCTGGAATCCTATGAAATTACTTTGCTACATTCCCGGTTTATCCAATTTGAAGGAATTCCTTTACACAAGTGAAATACAGAAGAGGTGCATCCACAATTTCACTGAATGCGGTTAATCACAAATATATGTGTAACTGCACATAAATCAGAAAGATTAACCAAATCTTCCAGTGATGTAGTCTTCTGTAAGTTTATGTTTTGGATTAGTGAATACTTCGCCCGTGTCACCCACTTCAATCAGATCTCCGAGATTGAAATAAGCTGTTCTCTGAGAGACGCGTGCAGCTTGTTGCATCGAGTGTGTAACGATGACGATAGAATACTGTGTTCTAAGTTCATCAATCAGATCTTCAATTTTCGCTGTCGCGATTGGATCCAACGCGGAACAAGGTTCATCCATAAGAATAACATCTGGTTTGACTGCTAACGCTCGAGCAATACAAAGTCTCTGTTGCTGGCCTCCCGACAATTCGGTTCCCGACTTGTTGATTCGATCTTCAACTTCCGATAATAGACCAACCTCTCTGAGACAAGAATAGACAACTTCATCGGTTTCTTCACGGGAATTTACCATCGAATGCAAGCGTGGTCCATAAGCAATGTTGTCGTAAATCGACTTTGGAAACGGATTTGGTTTCTGAAATACCATTCCAACTCGAGCTCGCAGTTCAACTACATCCAATTCTCCACCATTGATATCGATTCCGTCCAACATTATTTCGCCAGTAATCCGACATCCTACGACAATGTCATTGATTCGATTAAGGCAACGTAAAAAGGTGGATTTGCCACAACCCGATGGTCCAATAATGGATAGCACTTCATTTTCACGAATCGATAAACTCACGTTTTTAATAGCATGGGTTTCCGAGTAATAAACATTGACATTCTTAGCTGTCATACGGTACTTTTGAGACAGGTTCGAATCAGCACCGTCTGATTCAGAAACTCTTCCTTGGAAAATAGTGTCGTCTAGCCGAGTAACAATTCGTTCTTTATTAGTTGTTTCTGTTGAGTTTTCCATTGCTCAAATTCTCACAATCTTATTGATTTGTCGTCTGTTACCAACGGCGCTCGAATCTGCGCCGCATAATCACTGCAACAATATTCATTGCAATTAAAAACGCTAGCAAAATTAGGATTGCGCCTGATGTTTTTTCCAGAAACGCTCGCTCAGGGCTGTCAGCCCAAAGAAATATCTGTACAGGCAAAACTGTAGACGGGTCCAGTGGCCCGCCAGGTACATCTACAATAAATGCGACCATACCAATCATCAAAAGTGGAGCCGTTTCTCCTAACGCCTGTGCAATACCTATGATTGTACCAGTTAACATTCCTGGCATCGCCAATGGTACTACTTCTTGAATGACAGCCTGGGTTTTGGATGCACCTAGAGCTAACGCACCTTCCCGAATCGATGGAGGAACCGCTCGGAGTGCAGCCCTCCCAGCAATGATGATTGTTGGAATTGTCATTAGACTCAAAACTAATCCGCCAACCAGTGGAACGGATCTTGGCAATCCAAAGAAATTAATGAAAACAGCCAGCCCCAATATTCCAAATACCACAGATGGTACGGCGGCAAGATTATTGATGTTGATTTCGATGAAATCGGTAAACTTGTTGCGCGGTGCAAACTCTTCGAGATAGCAGGCTGCGGCTACACCGACGGGAAATGAAATTGCCAAGGTAACGAGGATTGTAAAAAACGAACCCATCAGCGCGCCTCTAAGTCCGGCAAGTTCAGGTTCCCTTGAATCTCCCGCAGTAAAGTAGCGCTTATTGAACCGACTTTCGATCTTTCCCTTTTCAACCAGCGTGTCGAACCATCCTAGTTGATTCTTGGAAATCAGTCCAGCACCTCCCTTGTCAGGATCGCGACCAAAATCATTCTTGTAGAGCATGTCGAACGAATCGTCAATTGGAAACCAAAGAGACTGTGTCGTCCCGATAATTGAAGGATCAGATGTCACCAAATCCTGCAGCATAACATCTGCGCCTACACTTACCATCCGACTGAGCTGGCGCTTTTCCTTACGCTTAGCGACTTCTGGAAATTGGCTATACATAGCCTGTTTCACAAGCTTACCATAATTCGCACTGTACAAGTTCGCTTCACTGATTTCAGCTGGATCGAAATAAATATCCAATTGAATTTGAGTTTGCCAAAATGCACCAACGCCATTGATGGCAATGCTGGAAAACAACATAAAGACAAAGAAAATGCCAAGAAGCACTGCCCCGATGCCGTACCACTTAAATCGTTTTTCTGCGCTGCGCCGTCGTCGCAAGCGACGTTTGAACGCAGCGGTATCCCAGTGACTGCCTGAACTCGCAGCTTCCAATCTGCTAGTCATACTGCTCACTGTATTTTCGAACGATATACAAAGCGGTCATGTTAAGCACTAGAGTTGCAACAAACAACGTCAATCCCAACGCAAATGCCGCAAGGGTTTTCGGATTGTCAAATTCCTGATCACCTACCAAAAGCGTTACGATTTGTACAGTAACGGTTGTTACGGATTCCAATGGATTGGCGGTAAGCTTTGCTGCCAAACCTGCTGCCATAAGCACAATCATCGTTTCACCAATTGCACGAGAAATGGCTAACAGCAACGCCCCCACAATGCCAGGCAATGCAGCAGGAAAAACTACTTTCTTGATCGTTTCTGATTTCGTAGCACCACAAGCCAGAGAAGCCTCTCGAATCGACTGAGGTAATGCTGTTATCACGTCATCTGATAGCGAAGATACGAAAGGAATAATCATGATTCCCATCACAACCCCTGCCGCCAATGCGCTCTCGTGGGCAATATCCAACCCTAAGTATGCACCGAGATCAGACAGGTAAGGCGCTACCACCAGCGCTGCAAAGAATCCGTACACTACGGTAGGAACACCTGCGAGTATTTCCAGTGCTGGTTTGGCGAATGATCGTACATTAGGGGACGCGTATTCAGCAAGATAGATTGCAGACAATAGACCCACAGGTACCGCTACAGTCATGGCGACAGCGGCGATTAACAAAGTACCGGTAAATAAGGGAATGCTACCAAACAGACCAGATGATCCAACCTGGTCCTCTCGAATGGCAATTTGTGGGCTCCATTCAAGCCCAAACATAAACTCGGTGAAAGGAATGATTCTGAAAAAACTAATTGCTTCAAACAAGACAGAGAGCACAATCCCGATTGTCGTAAATATTGCAATCAGAGAACTAAATATGAGAAGGCCTTGAATTAATGTTTCTGCGATCGGCCGTGCCTTTAGTCGCGCGGAAATGAACAATATAAAGATAAAACTTACTATCGCGCCAAGTGCTAAGACTGATGCATTTCGAAGTGTGTCGCTCAGACTGGTCAAATATTGATATCGATCTGCTGCTGCATTCAATACCTCAGCATTTTCGACATTTTCCAACCTTCCAGTTTGGGCAAGAATCTGTATCTGACTGGTCAGCCAATCTACATCAACTTGCGACTCCCAATTGAGTTCAGGGAAGTATTCAGTTAAGACAATTTTTAGAACGATGTTCTGGTTGATGCTCAACCATACACCCAGCACCAACATTGCTGGTACAGCGAACAGCAAAGCTGCCACAACACCGTAGTAGCGTGGTGCTGAATGTAGCTTATGAATGCCACCTACCGTCGTCGCTACTCGAAGTGAGCGCCGTTTCGCCAAAAAATAAAACAGTGACGACAGCGCCAATACTAATAAAACTAAAGTCCAGCCGGTCACCTGATTTTACTTCCGTTAAAAAAAAACAGATTAAATTGCGAGTGAAATAAAGTCAATCTTAGACGTCTTACCGACAGGAGACAATCGACCCATCGGTAAGACGTACCAAGATTTACTCTCTATTGCCATTGAAAAACAATGACAACATTGAAATTTAAACTATTGATTAAATAGTTTATTCAGAAGCGAGTCTGACGGTTGTCAACTCCATGCCGGCCGTCTTGAACTGATTTCTCTCCTCGTCTGACATTGGAATCATTCCTTTGTCAACCAAGTAGCCATCTTCACCCCAAGCTCGGTCGCTTGTGAATTCCGTAATGTATTCCTTGATTCCAGGAATCAGGTTAACGTGAGCGGTCTTCACGTAGAAATATAAAGGTCTAGAAATTTTGTAGGAACCGTTGGCGATGTTTTCAAATTCCGGCTCAACACCATCTATAACCGAACCCTGAACCAAGTCTGAGTTCTGATCAAGAAAACTGAAACCAAAAACGCCTAAAGATTCAGGATCTGCATTCAACTTCTGAACGATTAGATTGTCGTTCTCACCTGCTTCTACCCAACCACCATCTTCACGGACACCGTGGCAAATGGACTTGTACTGGCTTTTGTCAGTCTTTCGCATTGCTTTGAGCCAGTCAAAAGTCTTGCAGCCTGCTTCAAGCGCCAGTTCGGCAAAAGCGTCGCGAGTTCCAGATGTCGGCGGTGGGCCGAGCACTCGAATCGCAATCTCTGGAAGTTCAGAATTTACATCCTTCCACGTCATGTGAGGATTTTGAATGAGTGATTCAGATCCATCTGGATTCGGGATGTTTTTCGCAAGGGCGAGAAAAACATCCCTGCGAGAAAGGCTCATTCGTTTGGCACTAGTGGAATTTGCAAGAACAATTCCGTCGTAGCCGATCTTGATTTCGACGATGTCATTGATACCGTTTTCAGCGCATTTGTCGATTTCCGACTGCTTGATACGACGCGATGCGTTCGTAACGTCAGGATGGGAAACGCCAATACCAGCGCAAAACAGTTTCAGGCCACCGCCAGAACCAGTTGATTCAATTATTGGGGCTTTGTACTGTGTGCTAGTTCCAAATCGCTCAGCAACAACCGTTGCGAATGGATATACAGTAGAAGAACCTACGATGCTGATGTAGTCTCTTTCGGCAGCCTGAGTGGAGGCTGAAAAAGACGCTAGCATAACTGCTAGAACAGTCAGGAAAACCCTGAGACTTGACGACTGATTAAACATATCACATCTCCAGTTGATAAATAAATCGACCTGAATAAGGTCGTCGAAGTCGGGTTTGAAGTGATCACTTCAAGAGCAAATATAGTGGATAATTTCGGTTTGTCAACACAAAATTTGAAAAAATAATTGTGTTTTTTTCTAGGAGATTTTTAGATTCTTTCAATCAAAGAAATAAGGTTGTAAGTTAATTTTTTAATCAGAATGATCAATGAAGTGTTTGATTTAGTACGGTTGCCAAATTTGGCGAATTTGTTCGACTGACTAAATAAAATCACCTATTAGTTGGAAGTTAACGTTGTTTAATCAGTTATTTGGAGTACCGATGATCAATGATTGAAGGCCACTATTCCACCATGTTCGATGTTGAGTTGGCAGAACTGGGTGAGCAGACAATTGAGATGGGAAGGCTCATCGAAAGTCAACTGAAACATGCGACCAATGCCCTGGCAAGGGGTGACAGAATGCTAGCTCAACTGGTAGCAGACAACGAAGTGCTTGTAAATCGCCTGGAAGTTGAAATCGATAGAAAAAGCACAGAACTTCTGGCACGTCGTCAGCCGGCGGCGGGAGACTTAAGGTTTGTTGTGATGATTTTAAAGACTGTCAACGATCTTGAGCGTATGGGCGATGAAATAACCCGGATCGCACTCATGGGCAGTCGAGCCACTTACGTGTCAGACAATATTCCAGTTTACGAAGACTTGGAGAAACTCTGCAATCGCGTTCTAACCCATCTCAATCTCACTCTGGAAGCATTTGAATCGACTGACGACTCTTCTTCCTTAGAGCTTATCCGACAAGAAAAGAAAGTTGACAAAAAATTTCGCAATTCGCTGAAGAAATTGATCAATTGGATGATGGCTGACTCGGAATCTATTCCAGAAGCCATAGATATCCTGTGGACAATTCGTTCACTGGA
Organism: Gammaproteobacteria bacterium; assembly: GCA_022823625.1. Lineage (GTDB taxonomy): Bacteria > Pseudomonadota > Gammaproteobacteria > Arenicellales > JAJDZL01 > JAJDZL01. The sequence continues at coordinate 9,299 of JAJEHQ010000040.1, read as the reverse complement.
ACGAGTGGCAGACAGAAGCTGCAACATTTGTGAGCACATCGTATATTTTGTGAGAGGTGAAGACATCCGACACCTCGACATCGATAAGGTCGGTATTGGAGATTAATCATCAACCTCTGAAGTGCATTTTGCTAATTATGTAGCGAAGTAATCCACTCAGTAATCGCGCTGACCAACTCGTCCTCGTAATCTTCAAAAAAGTGATCAGCACCATCAATGATGATCTGTGCCGATTGAGTGTTGCCGACGGCTTGTATGACTTCTATTCGTTCAGAAGCACCCTTGACTACTGCGGGATAGTCTTGGCTGCCAAATAAATCCAATACAGGCAAGCTGATTTGATCGAAAGGAAAGGGCTGTAACATGGGCTGTCGATAATCTGTTGCACCCATGCCTATACCCGCATAGGCATGAAATCCTGAATCGCCAAACTGTTGAATCCATGACATTGTCATGTGAACTGAGCAACTGTGGGCAACAATTGCTATCCACTCGTAGCCTATATCATTCAAATATTCGATTGCACCCTGAATTCGTGGAAATGATTCGGGTATGATTTCAAGATAGTCGTAGTATTTTGCATCTTTGGCAAGCACTGGCATCTGTACGGAGAATGTTGGAATTCCGTTGTCAGTCAATCCTTCTCGCAGTGGTCCAACGACTTGTGGCCAGTCAGGATGAAACCCCCGCCCGTGCAACAACATGACGATACCTTCAATAGTCGGTTCCTCAGGTTCTGATAATAATGCGAAAACATCTCTGTTGCCAGCTGGAAAATATACGATTTCACCATCAAACAGACCAGCCTCTGCTTCATCAATTAATCGCTGCTCCCTTTCATAATCTGGTGAATTGTCAGCGGCCTCAACGAAGAGAGTTACACTTAACCCGGCTATGGCTAAAACGCTCAGGAATACTGACTTAACAGTGCTAGATTGCCTTGACACAATCATGGCGATTGGATTTCCTCCTCGGTACAATGCAGTGTCGCTGTCTTATGCAGTGAACTCTTCCCCGGAGTTGAGGCTTTCAATTCGATCCAGTCTACTTTGCAGCAACTTTTGTGTGAAGTCCATACAAACAGATGCGAAGGTTTTAGCGCGTTCGTCATCATCGAAAAAATAGTCCCCGTCAATACAATCATTGGCTTGGAAATTCTCTGATAGCAGCGTTCCTGCTTCCAGATTGGTTTTCAACACAAACTGATCCTTATTCAGATCATTCTGATGTTGAATTTGTTTCACCAGGTTGTGTCTGACGATGACACAAATGTACATAATTTATTTGTATCCAGTTTAGCCTGTACTATGGACCGGGGCATGACCCATACAGTTACCAAAGCAATAGGGAGCATTGTCCGAACGTTTGCAACCGCACATATAAAACTCTCCTGAAATAGGGGCAACAAACTTGATGGGTTTGAAACCAGAACCACGATGCATTCCATCACACCATGGTTGATTTTCACTTAATCCGCAACTACACCAAGCATACTGTTTACCTTCCTCTACCATGACAACATAAGGGGACTTCTGGGGACAGGCAGGAAGGGTCATGCTATCTTTGCATCAAGCAGGTAACTGGATAATACTCACAGCCGTCTTGGTCAGTTGCTTTGCCAACAGCAAAACCGTTATCAAGCGCATACCATTCTGTAACTCCTGTTTCCTGGCCCGGCCACGGTGAGAATAGTTCACTATGTGAAGAGCAAGGGGAACCGGTTGTCAGCTGAATAGCCGTTACCTGCTGGTTGCGCAAAGTGTATGCTTCGCTATTCCGAAAACGAGCATCATTCATCAGAAGAGGTAAAACGTCCTTTAACTCTGGCATGATGCCAATTATTCACTCCGCTTGAATATCAATTGCCCGAAAGCCGCCAAATCCATCCTCAACAATCTGGAAACGAACTCTTTGACCTTTTATTAACTCACCCATACCGCTTGATTCAACCGCACTTTTGTGAATAAACACATTTCGGCCACTTTCATCATCATTGATATAACCACCAAAAGGATTGCGAAGAGCATTGTAAACAACAACTTGGCCAGCAGATGCACCTGGTTTCAGCCCCTTGGTTTGCTTCTTGTCCATTTCACTAACGCCAGAAACAACTAGATGCGACAGATCTTCTGAGGTGAATTTCGACCAGATCTTTATTGCATAGTCATAGGCTTTTCCGTCAGTTGTGTCGATTTCCATATCAGGACTCACTTCTACCGCATCAGGATAAAGTTCTTTACGAAGTTCATCGTCGTACCTATCACGCTGAGCAACACTTTCACCAATTTGCCGTGTGCGTCCACCACCCTCTTCTTTGCGGTGGTCCCAGCGAGATTTCCGAGCTGAGTCTTCACTGTACATGCGTACAAAAAAGACATCGTTGATGTCATTTAGGACCGCATCCATGAATCGGCTTTCCAAAATCAGCACAGGGTCTGGCCAATTGAGCATTGATCTAGTGTAGGCATCCAGCTTCTGGTGAAACTCAAGATCGACTTCATTTCCACTATGCTGCTTAGCCAACAACGCTTGTGTCGTTACCGCCTCGCCCCGGCTCGCCATTTTGTAACCAGTCAGACGAGAAATCGCTCGAGCTACATCAGATTTCAGCGTGCAAGTCTTTCCATAAATTGCAATTATTCGACTCATTTTCTATCTCTTACCAATTATTTCATGGGACCGCGCGTGCCTGACATCAGTCCACGCAGAGAGTGTTCCCGTTTTCTAGCCAATATTTTCTTCTGTGAATTCATCATTCGACCGACTGGAGTCGCACATGAATGCGCCAGTCTGTGTGCTGGAACATAGACAATAAACCCCAACGAACCGAAGACATGAAGGTACCAAAGCGGCGTATACGCGGATGCCAAAAACCCAGACTCGCCAGGTGCCATGGATGCAAAGATCCAGCCAACGAATGACAAACCCGATCCGGCAGGCAGCCCGTCCATCGCCAATCGACCTCCCTCCAGTAAAAAACCACTCAGCACAACCAGAAAAAGGAATACAGCAGACGGAGTATCGGCATACTTTGACTCATCAGTATTGCTGGCCTTTATGCGCCAGATAAATGCAAGCAGACAGCCTGTCAAAACCATAAATCCAAAAAATTCAAACGCAAAATCAAATGCAAGTCGAACGGGGTGATCAAGGATCTCCCAAATGTCTGTCCAGCCAAATGCGGGAATTCCTTCTCGCACAAAAACCGCAGCGACTTCTACTGCAAACAACAGTACAAATCCCCAAAACATCAGTGTGTGACGAAGCCAGCGCAATCCACTGACTGACATCAGGTTGGTGTGAAAAGCCACGTCAGTAATAAAGGCGTCTCGCATTGCCGCAGGCTCAGCATCTTCACGTCGAATGTGCTGCCGATATCGTTCCCAGGTCGGTTGATTCTTCGAATAAATCACTTGATACATCCCAATATCAAACAGGACAATACTGACAAGTGCAGCAGGTCCAAAGAATATCCATTGCAGTTCAACCTGTCCGATTAGTGCCTGTGCGATAAAGTGTCCGGAAAGATCAAAAACACCAATCACATACGCCCATCCAGCAACGGTGAATAGCCAACGCATTGTTGCACTGAGGGACTTCGCGTCACCAACATGGGTGAAGACCAACAGTATCAGGGCAGCCATCCCAGCGATCAGCAATACAACCGAAACGAACAGCAATCCGTAAGCCAAACCGGCACTGTACTGTCCAGACAACTGAAAAATAAACAGAGCGATACCGACGATTATCGGTAATATGATTCGCCTTCGGCGACGACGCACAATCGTGATAGCTTCGTTCATCTGAAATTTGTTGAAATCATCTCACTGGATGAATTTCTCCGAATAACGATGCTTAGCCGCTTGCTACTGCCTCAAGCTTAGCCGCCTGTTGCGCAACGCGTTCTGCATCGAGTGCAAGCATCGCACCGTGCAATGCAGGGTCTCCACCTTTTATGTCGCGGTATTCCTGCACGCAGGCTTTTGCTTTTTCCACAGCGACCAGAGCATCAACACCATATGCGTCAGCTCCAATTTTGTCGCACCAACCTTGGCTGATCGGTGCTCCGCCGACAAACACCTTGACATCACCTCGCATGCCTTCTGCCTTGAGTTGCTTAATTGTTTCCCACTGCATATTCATTGTCGTAGTCAGCAACGCGGAAAAACCAACAATTTGTGGATCATGTTCTCGTATTGCTGCGATAAAGTCCTCGGGTGGAACGGTTACACCGAGATCAATGACAGTGAAACCAGCTGCTTCCAGCATCATTGCGACAATTTTCTTGCCAATATCGTGCAAGTCCCCCTGAACGGTGCCCACTACAACCGTTCCAATGTCTTCTGATTTTTCAGCAACAATCAATGGCTTTAGAATGCCAAGTGCGGAATGCATACACTTTGCTGACATCATGACTTCCGGAAGGAAGTATTCATCCATTTTGAAGCGTCTTCCAACTTCGGCAATACCAGTTGCCATAGGCCCGGCAACCAGCGTTCGAGGAGAAACATCCGCATCCAGTGCTGGATGAATCAGATCCGATGTCTCTTCGTGTTCACCATCAATGATGTTCCACTCAATTTCGTGAAACAACTCCTTAATATCCGGTGGCGCATCAAGCCATCGGTCCGTTTCAAGAGAGTCTTCAAAATCATACTGAAGATCTTCCAGATCCCATTCTTTCTCGGTTTCAATGAATAGTGGCATAACTCTGCATTTATTAGTGGGTAGTGATCAAGCCGCGCGGGCAGTTCGTTTTCGGTCTGGTCGTCTGCGACGCTTACGGTCTCCAGTCCATGGTTCGTAATCTTCGCCGGTATCGGCACCTGGTGGTGGTTCTGTCGGCAGAGGATAAACTCCGTAACTTCTCGCTTCATCAATCATTGCGAGCACATTTTGGGTTGGAACATCATGCTCAAGGCGATGTGATGAACTCAGCAAAAATCCTCCGCCGTGTCCCATTTCCCAAATACGCTGTCGAACTTCGCTTCGAACATCTTCGACACTGCCCCAAGGTAAAGTTTCCTGCACATCAATCCCTCCGTAAAAAAACATTTCTTTACCCAATTGCCGCTTCTTGGCGGCAGGGTTTGAATGGCGCGCAACCTTGGGCGGCAAGCTGTCGTAGCCGTCGACACCGGATTCAATCAGGCCTCGCATAAATGGTTCTGGAATTGCTCCACAACTGTGGAACTGAATTTTACCCAACGGGTTTTTCTTAAGGTAGTATTCCTTAATTTCTCGAAAAGCTCGTATATAGTGTGGTTTTACCTGTCGGTCAAACATTTTCAATGACAGAAACGCAGTCTTTTCACTGGCAAGGTCTTCCGGGCTCATTCGCATCCAATCCAAGTATTCTCCGCACTCATCAATAATCGCTTTATTGAAATCAATTTCAATATCGGTCAGCCGCGTCAGCATCGCTTCAAGAAAATCAGGTGATTCTATAAAATCAGAAAATATTTTGGCATATCCAACCATATACTTAGCCTGCTCGAATATGCCTCCGCGTCCACCTTGTCCCAACAGTGCAAACGGCGTATCCTCGTGAATAAACTTGCAATACTCGCGCAAAGTCATTCCTGGAATGGGTGAGTCTTCTAAACAGGAGTCATCCCAAGGATCAGGCCAAGGAAATTCATCCAGAATTCTGAGTCCTTCTTCAAGCGGCGCGCTGGTTGCATGAAACAGAGGATAACCGATCATTTCATAATAACCACCTTGCTCGTGTGGTGTCCACTTTCGAATGACACCCCACTCATCCACATTAATATCGACATCCGGCGGTGGAATGCCCATATCAAAGGGGATTTCATCAAAGTCAATGGCTCGAAAACCGGGTGAGCCACCGGGTGTGCCAATCGCGATACGCATGAAGTCAACACCTAGTTTTTCTGCAATATCCAACTCAAAACTAACATCGGTAGTCCAAGTAGTAGAACCGGTTCGATAGTCCTTTGGATCAGCTTTGAAGTCCATTCCAATTCCTTTACGCAGGTTCTGGTAGCCTTCAATGGTGCCCCAAAGGCCCACTGGAACCAAATCGGGTTCCCGAAGATGAAGTGCATCAATCGTACGTTTCCGTTCCGGAGGTATTGCGTTTCCAATTATTTCAGCCATGATTTTCTCCCGTAAACTCGGTCGTTCAGGTCACAAACTCCAGCTTTAGGCTGGTGCACCGTATCGAGTGGCAGCATCCATCACGATGCCAGGCAACCCCTGAGAACTCAGCCGACGTGCTGCTGTTTCGCGATTCACATTCGCTAACTCTGACATGGGTCCTGAAATTATCGCACCTGTTGGACAGATTTCTTCACAAGCACGTGGCATGTCCAGCGGACGCTCCTTACCCGGCGTTTGACAAAAATTGCATTTTTCCATCTTGCCAACAGTCGAACTGAGTTGTGGAGCGTTGAATGGACAGGCCCATGTGCAGAATCCACAACCAATACAAACATTCTGATCGACTTCGACAATTCCGTCAGCAACCCGTTTACTGATTGCACCAACTGGACAGGCATTTTGGCACGGTGCGTCTCCACAGTGCATACAGGCCATAGAAACATTCATTGCAGTGACATTGGGAAAACTACCGGATTCGATTTTGACGACTTCCCGCCAACGCGGTCCAACATCAACTTCATTCCAGGACTTACACGCAATTTCGCAAGCGTGGCACTTCACGCATCTTTTATGGTCAAAGTAGAATCCATATTGCATATCTATTGCTCCCGCAAATTAAATTGCTATGCTGCCCGAATCCGGACTTTGCATTCGTTGTAACAATTGGCACCAGTTATAGGATTGGTGTGCGTATCCATTAGATTATTGGAATGTGCACCTCGTCCCTTTGCGGTTGAACCCATTGCCCAGTGTCCAAAACCGTGTCCGTGCCTAACGCTGACGCATCCTGGCACCAAACCTTCAACGACTTTGGCTTTGATTTCAATTTGATCTTTGGGTGACTCCAAAATTACCGTTGAGTCGTCCACGATTCCATATAGGGCTGCATCCCGACTGTTAATCTCCACCCAGTTTTCCCCGCAAACTTCCATAAGGTACGGGTTATTCTGCGTGACAATGTTGCAGTGCATACTCAGTTTTGAGTGAGTGAGCTGCAAGGGGAACTCCTCATCCGGTACGACTGATCGCTCAGTGTACTCGGGATAACCGTTGAATCCTGCGTCTTCATAACTACTTGAGTGCAACTCAATTTTTCCCGATGGAGTGGGCAGACCGTCTGGTACCCGGTTATAGCGAATTTCTCCCGCCCAAAATCCCTTACTCTTCAGTTCATCCAGCGACATGGGGACATTCTCCATCATGATTTCACCCCAATCTTCCCATTTCTCGTATGGAAAATATTCTCCCCAACCCATTTTTTCCGCGATGCCCTTGGCAATATCGTATGGAGCCTTGGATTCTCCCACTGGCGAAACAACAGGTTGACACAGAACCACTTCTGGTCCCAGCCACATACCCTGACGGATTTCAGCCTGTTCGTAGAATGATGTCTCAGGTAAGACGATGTCACATTCAAGTGCGGTTTCACTCATGTAGAGTTCACAAGCAATTGCAAGGTCAAGATGCTTGAACATTTCCAGCACTCGATCTCGATTGGGGTCGCTCATGACAGGATTGGTCGCATGTACCAGTAGACCCTTGACTGGATACGGATTGCCGTCGATAACTGCATCAGGAAGTTTTGAGTTTGGAAGGTCAGGCGCTAGAGGGTAACCCATCGCGGCGTGCAGGGCATCTTTAGCTGGCGCCCGTTTTGCTTCATCTGGAATTACCACAGGCAACCCTAAAGGAGCCCAATCTTTCAGGTGCAGATTACCAGGTTTATCGACCTCGCCACAGATAGCATTGAGCGCATAGCAGGCACGACCAGCATCCGCACCATTGGTGTAATATCCGGAGCCTTTGAATATCGCAGACATTGCAGGTTTTGTCGTCGCAAATTCGCGGGCGAGGCGCTTGATTGTGTCTGCATCAATTCCACAAATAGGCGCTGCCCATTCAGGGGTATAGCCGTTGTCATGCAGGTGTGAGCGAAATCCATCGAAGCCGTTGCAATAACTGTTTGCAAAATCTGCATCATAGAGTCGTTCACTAATGATGCTATGGCACATTGCCAGTGCTAATGCGCCATCTGTACCGGGTTGAATCGGTATCCATTCATCAGCCTTTTGCGCAGTCTCTGTGAAATTGGGATCGACAACCACCAATTTACAACCCTTTTTCTGTGCTTCAATCAGTGCTCTGCTTTCCCACAAGCCTTGATTAGCGCCGAGATTGTTCATACCCCATAACATTACATATTTTGAATTGGCAAAATCATGCATTGGGAATACATGTCCGAACAACGTCAGACAAGCTGATCGCCGGTCCTGTTCACAGCCGGAGGTATGGGCATACAAGTTTGGTGATCCGTACAACTCACCAAGAAGATGGCGGTAGAACTGCGTGTTCGGGTCGTGGTGACAGGTTAAAGCAACTGCTTCCGGGCCGAATTCGTCAGCGATTGACTTTAGCTTTTCAGCGATGAATGCAAACGCTTCATCCCAAGATACTCGTTTAAACTGACCAGGTTCTCCCTTCGCATTGGTACGCATCATGGGATACTTTAAGCGATCTGGATCACGAGTTACATGCCAACTCGCCATTCCTTTGGCACAGCGCGAGCCAATGTTGTTTGGAGATTCAGGATTGCCTTTGTGATAGACAATCTTATCGTCTCGAACAAAAACTTCGGTGGGGCATTGCCAAGGACAGGTATAGCAGAAACTCTTGATTACCTTGGCACCCTTAATTTCGGCCAGACGCGAACCCAGGTTCACAGCACTACTCATTAGACTCCTCCCGCAAAATCACTTTTGACGGTATTTAGATTGTAATTATTCAGAAGCTTTGACTTCTTTTGCTTCAATTTTAAACATTCTAACGAAAAATTTTACAGTCGTGTGAATTTCCATTGAACTAAGGGATCTTGAACCTTTGTCAAATCCGACCGCAAGTCAGAAAAACAGCGATTTATTATTGAATCCCATGAAAAGAGTGAGTTTCCTGGCTTCAATTCGTCAATTAACGAAATTTTGAGGCCAAAATCACTGCTGAACTTGCAGAAAAGCTTTGATTAATGCGTTTCAATTAACTTGATGGCCATTCTGGTTTTCGCGGGAGTGCTGAGCGTTCCCTCAGCCGTATTCGCCGAAGCCAGCTGGTACGGCTCACTGCGCGCCGGTGTCATGTCATCGGACAGCAATGTTAGCGTTTTCGATGGTGGCTCCCGCTGG
>JAJEHQ010000009.1 GCA_022823625.1 Gammaproteobacteria bacterium | reverse complement strand
TCCATAAAAAACACCAGGAATTGCGCGCTTTTGGGAGGCGCATATCCTTGTTGCTACGCAACTGTTTTTTTACGGATTTTTTAACAGGTTTATTTCCGCTCCGTGGTTAATTTCAGACTCATTTTGCAATTGGAAAACACTAATATCGCCGAGAAGTCGGGGATTATTGCTATTGGGAATGACACAAATTCGAATTCAAATCCATCTAATGACGTACTGATATGAATTGGCTGATTTGATGGAATACGGAATTAGAAAAACGCTGAAAGACTCACGAAGTGCCTTTACTGGCATTTTTCTTTGTGTTACCTTGATGTTGTACTCCGGCAGTGTAGGGTCTAATCAAGCAGTTGACTTTACCTTGCCGGACCCCGATGGGCAAATGCACAGTTTGTCGGATTTTCGTGGAGAGTGGGTGGTCGTAAATTTTTGGGCAACCTGGTGCAGTCCCTGTCTTAAAGAAATTCCGGACCTAATCGAAATTTCAAAGCTGAGCGATCCCGTTCCGGTGGTTGTGATCGGAATCGATTTTGAAGAGATTGAGACTGCGAGGCTCAAAAAGTTTATCGAGGGTTTGAAAATCAACTACCTGATTCTACGGATTGGGGAAAGCCCTCTCATTCCATTTGAACCACTCAAAGGTTTACCAACCACATTCATTGTTTCGCCTGGCGGTGAGATCGTCTACACAAAGGTTGGCGCTACAACCAAAGATCTGTTGATCTCGGAACTGAAGAATCAGCTTGAAGTGTACTCCAATCGCTCGTAGTTGAGCAACAGGCGCTAGTCTTCCGAATCAAATAACATCGTGTAATCGACGGCTTTTAGATGTTTGGTGATCGCACCTGTTGAAATGAAATCAACGCCGGTCGCAGCGATTGCCTGGATGGAATTCAGATCAACATTTCCGGATGCTTCAAGTTCAACTCTGCGATTGTTTTGACGCACAGCCGCTTCAATGTCAGAAACACTGAAGTTGTCTAGCATCACTCGGTTGGCACCACTTGCGATTGCGCTTTCAAGTTCATCAAGATTTTCAATTTCTACTTCGATCAAATTCACCTTAATGTGACGTCGACCCATCTGGTCAACGATTGATTTCGTTGATTGCGAAATGTATTGATGATTTTCTTTTACCAGCACACCGTCATAAAGTCCCAGCCGGTGGTTGGTACCACCACCTATGCGGACCGCGTATTTTTGGGCAGTTCTTAGTCCTGGGATCGTTTTTCTGGTATCTAGGATCCGAACTCCAAATTCCGCAACTGCATCCGCAAACTTTCGGGTTGCAGTTGCGGTGCCGGAAAGGGTTTGAAGAAAATTCAATGCTGTGCGTTCACCACTCAGCAGGGAAGTTGCAGCACCGCTTAATTTGCAGACCGTTTGACCAGGTGAAATTTCATCGCTTTCCTTAGCGAGCCACTCCAGCTTAACCGAGTTGTCGAGTTGATTGAACACCTCGTTAAACCAAGGTGAACCACACAGAATCGCTGATTCCCGGACCAGGACACGAGCGAATGCCTGAATACCTGGTTCAATTAGTGAAGCGGTTATGTCACCCGGCCCAATATCCTCTAGAAGGGCAGACTCAACCACTTTGGAAAGATCGTCTGGCAGTCTCAAATTCTGCATATATCAATCGGTGTAAACTACTATATCAATTCTGGAACGCGTACGATTCAAATTGGTACATCAATCGAATTCGACGAACATTATCAAATCTTATTCTATTCGTGTAGAATTTGAGAAGTGTTGAAAATAAATGTACACGAAGTGTTGACCACGATTATCGCTTCTAGACAGCGATAATCTGGAGGAGATTAGAGATGTCGCAAGATTTATGGAAAGTGATGGCTCCTCGACTTCTGTCGAATAAGTCAAATGTCGCTTGGACGCGACGAGTTAAAAATGGCCCCTCAACCAATTACAGCTTCGGTCAAATTCATGATGGTGCATTAAATTTGGCTGCCAGGCTTCGTCAGCTCGGTGTATCCAAGGGAGATACAGTTGCCCTGATTGGCCCAAACGGCCCGGAGTGGGGCGTTGCTTCGTTTGCGGTGTGGAAAATCGGCGCTGTATTGTCCCCTGTTCATATTGGTAACAGCGAAGCTGACATTCGTACCCAGTTGGAGGTTGTGCAGCCAAAGTTGATTCTCGCGCATCAACCCGGTTCGAAATTGGACGGAGTCGATTTTCAGATTGTAGACATTGAAATCAGCTCGGAACTTGCAGGGCAGGAGTCAAGTGAACCTTTGAACGATTTAAGTTCAGAAGAATGCTTGAGGATTTATACGTCTGGTTCCACAGGTACACCAAAGATCGTACGACTCTCTCACTCGAACATTTCTTCAAACTTTACAGCCTGCAGCAAAATTGTCACCATCAATGAAAAAGATAAATTCTTAAGTTTGCTGCCGCTCTCTCATACTTTTGAACTGGTGGGCGGCATGCTTCTACCCCTGTATTGTGGTGCCTCTATCGTTCTGCCCAAAGTACTGACTGCTCAGGAAGTTTTTGATGCGATGAAAGAAGAACGGGTGTCAGTTGTACTGGCAGTACCGAGGCTTTATCGAAACATCAAAAATGGCATGGAGAAAAAGTTCCGCGAAGGCAGTTTTCTGCTACGCGGGTATATTGCGTTGCTCGGAGCGCTGCCGCTAGGTCTCAGGCGCGTACTGAATGCGCCACTGCGTAAGCAGCTGAGTCCGAATTTAAGGTATTGGGTGAGCGGCGGAAGTCGCCTCGATCCCAGCATCGCCAAGTTTTTCCGCAAACTGGGAATCAGTCTGCGACAGGGATACGGACTAACTGAAACTTCACCAGTGACTTGTGTACAGGAAGCTTTTCCTGCGAATTTTGACAGTGTTGGTTATGCACTTGAAGGTGTTGAAGTTTCCATTGATGAGCCAGACGATTTGGGCAGTGGAGAGGTTCTGGTTCGAGGGCACAATGTAATGCTGGGATACTCGGATGAAGCGCTCACAAATGAAGTGATGAAAGGTGAATGGTTTCGCACGGGTGACATTGGTCGTATCGATGCATCCGGTAATCTGTGCCTGACCGGCAGGTTGAAACGCGTCATCGTGACCGAGGCCGGAAAAAACGTGTATCCAGAAGAACTCGAAACGCTGCTTGAGCGATATGACGGAGTCAAAGAGGCCGGTATCATCGAAGTCAATCAACGACCAGCGGTTGTATTTGCGATGGACAATCCCGAACAAGGTGGGCCGCGGGCTAAAGAAATCCTGAAAGATTTCAATACCCATACATCATCGCACAATCATGTAGTACGTTGTGCAGTGATTGAGGATTTGCCGAGAACGGCACTTGGGAAAACCGCGTTGACCAAGCTCCGCGATGAGTTTGATGCACACGAAATTGCATAGATTCCTGCATTGATTGCAGCACGGTATCGCGCTGCAATCAGTCCTTGCTGAAACCCCTTCAAACCTAGGGATTCATTGAAATATTTTTAATCCACCCCATATCTGAATTTAGCAAGATTACCATCAAATTCAGTAAGGGTATTGATGAATCCAGAAAAATTTACAGCACATCTACAAAACGCGCTAGCTGAAGCACAGAGCATTGCAGTAGGTCGAGGCCATCAGTTCATAGAACCGGCTCACCTTGTGGTTGCACTCGTCAATCAAAAGGGTGGCACCGTCTCACATCTTTTGACACAGTCAGGGGTTAACCTGCTGAAACTTCAGTCTGAGATGAGCAAACATCTTGACAGTCTTCCTCAGGTGGAGGGCTCAGATGGAGCGATGCATATCTCCAACGATCTGGCAAAGTTGTTAAATCGAGCTGATCGTTTGGCTCAGGAGCGTGGAGATCGATTTATCTCCAGTGAGCTGGTTATTCTCGCCGCGTTTGATGACAAAAAACGCTGCGGTGCCATTCTTCGAAATTCCGGTACAACCTCCAGCATTCTGTCCCAAAAGATTGATCAGATGCGTGGAGGTGAGCAGGTCAAAGATGCCTCCGACGAAGATCAGCGCCAAGCGCTGGAAAAGTATACGATTGATCTCACCGAACGAGCTGAGGAAGGCAAGCTCGATCCTGTTATCGGGCGAGACGATGAAATACGCAGAACCATTCAGGTTTTGCAGCGACGCACGAAAAACAACCCGGTACTGATCGGTGAGCCTGGGGTTGGTAAAACGGCAATTGTTGAGGGCCTGGCACAGCGAATTGTGAATGGCGAGGTTCCACAAGGACTGAAAGGCAAACGATTGTTGGCGCTTGATTTGGGTTTGCTGATTGCAGGAACTAAATTCCGGGGTGAATTTGAAGAACGGGTCAAGGGTTTGCTGAAAGATCTGTCGGGTCAGGAAGGTCAGATTATTCTGTTCATTGATGAACTACACACGATGGTTGGTGCGGGCAAAGCCGAAGGTTCAATGGATATCGGCAATATGCTCAAACCGGCGCTTGCGCGCGGCGAACTTCACTGTGTTGGCGCCACGACCTTGGATGAGTATCGGAAAAATATCGAAAAGGATGCCGCTTTGGAGCGGCGGTTTCAGCAGATTATTGTTCAGGAACCCAGCATAGAGAGCACTGTTGCAATGCTTCGAGGCATCAAGGAGAAATACGAAATTCACCACGGTGTTGATATTACCGATCCAGCAATCATCGCGGCAGCGAATCTATCTCAACGCTACATTACTGATCGCAATCTTCCCGACAAAGCAATTGACTTGATTGATGAGGCGGCAAGCCGGATTCGTATCGAAATTGATTCCAAACCAGAAGCGCTTGATAAGCTTGATCGAAAGATTATTCAGTTGAAAATTGAGCGCGAAGCTCTCAAAAATGAGACTGATCAGGAATCTAAAAAGCGATTAAGCAAGCTTGAAACTGAACTTTCGAATTTACAGCGCGAGTACTCCGAACTTGAACAGGTCTGGAATCGCGAAAAAGCCTCCGTGATGAGCTCTCAGCACATCATGGAGCAGCTGGAAGCGGCACGCATTGAAGCAGTCAATGCCAATAGAAATGGAGACCTGGAGCGTCTTGCTATGCTGCACAACCAGACCATTCCAGATCTGGAGCGTCAGCTTGAGTTCTCAAGATCGGATGAAAAGCGTGAGTTTGAGCTCATGAAAAGCAGCGTTACCGAAGATGAAATTGCGGAAGTCATTTCCAGTGCCACAGGAATTCCGGTCAGTAAGATGCTGGAAGGTGAGCGGTCCAAGCTTCTCAAAATGGAAGGTAAGATTGGTGAGAGAGTGATTGGGCAGGAGAAGGCTATATCAGCAGTGGCGAACGCCATTCGACGCTCAAGAACCGGACTGTCGGATCCGAACCAGCCGACGGGAACTTTCCTGTTTCTTGGACCCACAGGTGTCGGTAAAACCGAATTGTCGAAGGCTCTCGCTGAATTTTTGTTTGATGACGAAAATGCCTTGATTCGAATTGACATGTCAGAGTTCATGGAAAAGCACTCTGTCGCGCGATTAATCGGAGCACCGCCCGGGTATGTCGGCTACGAAGAGGGTGGGCACCTGACTGAGTTGGTTAGAAGACGGCCGTATTGCGTGATACTTCTGGATGAAATTGAAAAAGCGCATCCGGATGTCTTCAATGTACTGCTGCAGGTCATGGATGACGGCCGATTAACCGACGGTCATGGAAGAACGGTGGATTTTCGCAATTCAGTTGTTGTAATGACTTCAAATCTTGGATCGGATTTGATTCAGGAAATGAGTACACGCGTGACAGGAAACGACGAACAGGTTCAAAACGGTAAGGATGATTACAAGAAAATGGAATCGGCGGTGCTGGCTGTCGTTGAGAGGAATTTCCGGCCAGAGTTCATCAATCGGATTGATGACATCATCGTGTTTCATAGCCTGTCTCGTGAACATGTCCGAGAAATCGCGCGAAATCAGATCAAGTATCTGCATGAGCGACTCGCAAACCGAGGTTTGACACTTGAGATTAGTGAAGATGCATTGGATCAGATTGCCAGGATCGGATTTGATCCGGTCTACGGTGCACGACCACTGCGAAGAGCCATACAAAGTGAAATCGAAAATCCGTTAGCGAGAAAAATTCTTGATGGCCTATTCACCCCTGGTGAAACGATTAAGGTGATCTGGGATGACGGCGAGTTTGAATTTATTCAGGCTAGCGTCGAGTTGACAGAGTCAGCTGCCTGAAAAATTCCATAATATTGCACTCCCTTGGAAGTTCGAATTCCATTTCAGTTCGAGGACAAGGTCGTTTATGGGGAACTGGGATATGTATCTCCACTTATTCGACGAATTGTTGCGCCTAATCCAAGTCTGTTTACTTACAAGGGCACCGGCACGTATATCGTAGGCCGCGGAAACGTCGCAGTCATCGACCCGGGCCCAAACTTGGGTCAGCATATTTCCGCCATTGTTGATGCTTTGCGTGATGAAGTCATTTCACATATTGTCGTCACGCATACTCATAGCGACCATTCATCTGCGGCTAATCCCCTGCAGCAAATTTGCGGAGCTCCAATATATGGCCGGTCATTGAAAATCATCGATGATTGCGATGATCAGCAATTTGAGGAAGAGTTTGACCGCGGATTTACTCCAACCGTGGAAGTTTCAGATGGAGATGTAGTTGAGGGCGACGGATGGACCCTAGAGTGCGTGCACACACCCGGACATATGTCAAATCATATCTGCTACAGACTCACTGAAGAGCGTGCACTTTTCAGTGGAGACCACGTGATGGGCTGGTCGACTACAGTCATCATTCCACCCGACGGTTCCATGAAAGCCTACCTGGAAAGCCTCAATAAGCTGCTTCTTGCCGACGATGACATTTACTACCCTACGCACGGTCCGGCGATCAGCTCTCCACACCGCTATGTAAGCGCATGCATCGAGCACCGATACGAGCGAGAGCGCGAAGTGATTCGAAGTCTGAAGACCGGAAACACGACAATTCAAGAACTAGTAACGGATGTCTATCAGGATATCATCCAGTCTCTTTATCCTGCCGCCTCTCGTTCCCTATTCGCAATCCTGATTAAATTGTGGGAGGAAGGAAGGGTGTTATGCAAAGGAGAACCAAATCTGTTCGGTGAATTTAGACTTCGGGAGTGAATGGTCTCAGTGATAGGCTTGACTGAGTCGGTGAACTGCATCAACCATGACAGTAACCTTGTCCGGGTCAATATCAGGTTTGATGCCGTGTCCTAGGTTAAAGATGTGACCATTCCCCTTGCCAAACGATCGCAGAACGTTTGCCACTCCCTGTTCAATCTCCTCGTCGTTTAACCTGAGTGTATCAGGATCGAGATTCCCTTGCAGCGCAACCTTGGAGCCAACCAAGTGTCTTACGTCACCGATGTTGACAGTCCAATCAAGCCCAATTGCATCGCAGCCAGTTTTAGCGATATTTTGCACCCATTGCCCACCATCTTTGGTGAATAGAATCACGGGAACATCGGGTCTATGATCTTTGATGTGGCGAACAATTTCGGTCATATATCGCAACGATAATCTCTCGTAATCATCTGTATTCAGGATTCCGCCCCAGGTATCAAAAATCATGAGCACTGAGGCTCCCGCGTGAGCCTTGGCCATGAGATAAGCGCTTACGGAGCGAGAAAGGATATCCAGTAGAGAATGAATGGCGTCAGGATCTTCCCTGGCAAACGCTTTCACCTTGCTGAAATCAGTTTTTGATCGACCTTCAATCATGTAGACTGCCAGTGTCCAGGGACTGCCAGCGAAACCGATCAACGGAACGGACTGATCAAGGTTTCGTCGAGTCGTACGTACCGCTTCCAATACATAACCCAAATCATCTTCGGGGTCTGGGATCCCGAGTTTTCCAATCTGATTGACAGAGGTAATCGGATTGTCAAACACTGGACCGACTGATTCCACCAATGACAAACCCAGACCCATGGCATCAGGAATTACGAGAATGTCGGAAAATATGATTGCAGCGTCAAGTGGGTAGCGTCGCAGAGGCTGAAGCGTCACCTCACAGGCCAACTCCGGCGTACGACAAAGAGTGAGAAAATCACCGGCACGAGATCTTGTTGCACGATATTCTGGCAGATATCGACCAGCCTGCCTCATGATCCACACTGGAGTTTGATTAACATCCTGCCTGCGCAGTGCACGCATAAATCGGCTATCAGCCAGTCGCCTGTGATCAGGTTGAGACATTGGCGGCGGATTGATGGGATTGTTCAAAATCAAAAATCGCCGCTTGATATTCGAGAGCCGTCTGTTTGGGACACTCAGCATCACGAATTGGTCGGCCAACAACAACAAAATCTGAGCCAGCTTCCAGTGCTTGATCAATGCCCATTGTGCGCTCCTGATCATCTGAGGACTTGCTGTTTCGAATTCCCGGTGTAACGATTAAAAAATTTTCGCCTAGGTTTTCTCGGATTAGTTGAGCCTCTCTTGGCGAGGAAATGACTCCAGCGCATCCAGCTATCTGCGCTTGCTTTGCACGCATCTTAACCAGTGCGGTTGTGCTCATTTTTATCCCAGTCATTTGAAGTGTTTTGTCATTCAAACTCGTCAGTACAGTTACTGCCAGAATCGAAATTCCATTGGCGGCTTCAACTGCTGCCTGCATGGTCTGAGGATCTGCATGGACCGTCAAAAATCTAATTCCGCGTCGATTCAGATTGTTGACTGAGCGGTAGACAGTCTGAGGGATGTCTAACAACTTAAAATCTGCGAATACATGATGCCCCATGTCTGCCAGTCGATCGATTACCTTCAGTCCATCGCCACTTGCGATTAACTCCAGTCCGACTTTGAAGAACCTCACGCTACCTTCTAACTCGGCAACAAGTTCGAGTGCCTGTCTGCCTGAGGGAACATCAAGCGCGACGATAAGTCTTTCGCTGATTGTGGTGTTGTTCATCGTCTGATGACTGTTACACTTCGAGATAATCAATGATCCCGTTTGCAGCTTCTCGGCCTTCAAAAACCGCTGTAACAACCAGGTCTGCACCTCGAACCATATCACCACCCGAAAAGACTTTCGGATTTGAAGTCTGGAATGAATAGGCACTGTCATGTTGAGCCTTGACTCGTAAAAATGAATCAACTTCAATGCTGTAATCAGCAAACCAGTCGGGTGGACTCGGTCGAAAACCAAATGCGATAATGACGCTATCGCATGGAATTAACTGCTCGCTACCGGGGACCGGTTGTGGCTGTTGGCGACCCCGAGCATCTGGCGCACCCAACTGTGTCTCGACAACCCTGACTTCTCTGACCTTGCTGTCTCCGAGAATTTCAATGGGTTGACGATTCCATAGAAACCGCACGCTTTCTTCTTTTGCATGCCATACCTCCCGCCGCGAACCTGGCATGTTCTCTTCGTCTCTGCGATAGACACAGGTTACCCGATTGGCGCCTTGACGAACTGCGGTACGCACACAGTCCATCGCTGTATCACCACCTCCCAAAACAACGACATTCTGATCTGCAAGGTCAATATAGGGCCAATCATCTGATTCCCAGCTTTCCACCTTGTGGTTGTTTGCGATCAGATAGGGCAGCGCTTCGTGAACGCCGGTCAATGTTTCACCGGGAAACCCGCCTTTCATGTAGGTGTATGTACCCATACCCAGGAAAACAGCATCGAAATCATGAAGTAAATCTGACATTTGGATATCATGCCCCACCTCGGTGTTGAGAATGAACTCAACTCCCAACTCCTCCATGACCTCTCTACGTTTGAGCACAATTCGCTTTTCGAGCTTAAAGGGTGGAATGCCGAAAGTGAGCAGACCTCCAACCTCAGAATAGCGGTCAAAAACTACTGCCTTTACTCCATTTCGAACGAGCACATCCGCACATCCCAGTCCAGCGGGCCCAGCTCCGACTACTGCGACCCGTTTGCCAGTTGACTCGACAGTGGAGATATCCGGCATCCATCCCTGATTGAATGCCTCGTCAGTGATGTATTTTTCAACTGAACCGATAGTGATTGCGCCGAAACCATCATTCATGGTACAGGCTCCTTCGCAGAGCCGGTCCTGAGGGCAGATTCTGCCGCAAATTTCAGGTAATGAGTTGGTTTGATGCGATAGTTCAGCTGCTTCGAATAGACGCCCTTCAGAGATCAAGTTCAGCCAATCAGGTATGTAGTTATGAACCGGGCATTTCCATTGGCAATAGGGGTTACCGCAGGAGATGCATCGGGCTGACTGACTGCCAGCAGTATCCGCATCATATTGCCGGTAAATTTCATCCCAGTGCTGAACGCGATATTGGGCAGAATCTTTGGGAGGGTCCTGGCGCGGCAGGTTTACGAACTGAAAGTGCTGACTCATGACAGGTATCGAGAGCGTCAGGCAGCTTCGCGCAGCGTTTCCATCAAATCCTTGATGTCTGATGCTTTGGGTTTGATTAACCAGAATTGTCCAACCAGTTCCTGGAATTCTTCGCTCACGCTTCGACCCCAACTACTGCCGGTTTCTTCCACATACTCATCAATCAACTCATGAAGATAGCTCAGATGCGGTTCCATGTCTTCGTGGGTTAGGCGATGAATATCAATAAGCTCGTGATTGTAACTGTCAACAAAGAGCCGCTCAAGATCAAGTACAAACGCAATGCCGCCTGTCATTCCAGCACCAAAATTCACACCGGTTTGCCCAAGTGACAGTACTGCGCCACCCGTCATATATTCGCATCCGTGATCACCGCAGCCCTCAAGTACTGCGATCGCGCCTGAGTTTCTCACTGCAAATCGTTCCCCCGCAGTCCCTGCGGCGAAAAATTTACCCCCGGTTGCGCCATATAAACAAGTATTGCCGGCAATTGGAGTAAATCGGGTTTCCAAAAGACTGTTTCTCGAAGGCATCAAAACGATCTTTCCGCCTGCCATGCCCTTACCGACGTAATCATTGGCGTCGCCTTCAAGATACAGTTCGAGTCCCGCGGCATTCCAAGCTCCAAAACTCTGCCCAGCAACACCGGTGAATCTAGCTTTAATCGGTGAAGCGAGAACCGCGTTGGCTGTGGCAATCTCACCGGACAATCGCGCACCAATGGAGCGATTGGTGTTTTTTATTGGATAGTGAAATTCTCCGCCTGTTCCATCCAGTATGTGCGGTAGAGCATCCTTTACCATGCGCTCTGCAAGTGGAGCCTGGTCCCAGGGTGTATTACGAGGTTCAGTACAGCGGCGCGGAACATCATCTGGGACATTCGCTGTCGACAGAAGCGGTGCAAGGTTAAGTCGCATTTGTCTGGCATTGGTGCCTGGCAGTATTTCAAGCAATTCGGGTCTGCCGATCACTTCGTCCAAACTGCGTTTGCCCATTGATGCGAGTATCTCGCGAACTTCACTAGCGACAAAGCGAAAATACCGAACAACGCGCTCTTTGGTTCCAACAAAATGGCGTTTTCTAAGGTTGTCATTCTGAGTTGCAACACCTGTTGCACAATTGTTCAAATGACAGACTCGCAGGTATTTGCATCCCATAGCGAGCATTGGAGCAGTACCAAAACCGAATGAATCTGCTCCCAGGATAGCGGCCTTGACTACATCCTGTCCAGTTTTCAAGCCGCCGTCAACTTGCAGGCGCACCATGTGCCGAAGACCATTCATTCTGAGAGTCTGCTGCGTTTCAACCAGACCAAGTTCCCATGGACTGCCGGCGTACTTAACTGATGTGATTGGACTGGCACCCGTCCCACCATCGTAGCCGGCGATTGTGATCAAATCTGCATATGCCTTGGTAACGCCTGCGGCAATAGTACCAACACCAGCTTCGGACACCAGTTTTACGGAAACCAGGGCTTCCCGGTTGACCTGCTTGAGGTCAAAAATCAATTGAGCGAGGTCTTCTATTGAATAGATGTCATGGTGTGGCGGTGGTGAAATCAACGATACACCCGGCGAGGAGTAGCGCAGTGATGCAATCATATCGTTGACTTTGTGTCCGGGTAATTGTCCGCCTTCTCCAGGCTTTGCGCCCTGCGCAATTTTAATCTGCAGTACTTCGGCGTTCACCAGGTAGTGCGGAGTTACACCAAATCGACCCGATGCAACCTGTTTGATCTTTGAAGTACGGGATGTGCCGTACCGTTTTGGATGTTCACCACCTTCTCCGGAATTAGAGCGCCCTCCAATGTCATTCATGGCTTCGGCGAGCACTTCGTGAGCTTCCGGTGACAGGGCTCCCAAGGACATTGCAGCACTGTCAAATCGAGTCAGTATTGATTCAACCGGTTCGACCTCTGAGAGATCAACTGGGCTGTCAATGTCTGCACGAATTTTGAGAAGATCTCTCAGTACAGCGGGCGATCGATCGTTAATCAGTGCTGCCAACTTCTTGTAATCTTCTGTATCCCCACTCTGAACCGCAGTGTGGAGTGAGTGAACAACGTCTGGGTGGTAGGCATGGTATTCACTGTCGTTTGCAAACTTCAGAAGTCCGCCGTGTCGGATTGGTTTTCTGGGGTCCCAAGCAGCTTTTGCAAGAGCAATCTGATCTTTTTCGATATCGTCAAAATTAGTCCCTTGAATTCTGGAAACGGTGCCATTAAAACAAAGATCAACGACTTCATCATTTAGCCCTACAGCCTCAAACAGTTGTGAACCCCGATAACTCGCAACTGTTGATATCCCCATTTTCGACATAATTTTGAACAGGCCTTTTTTAATACCCTGACGATAAGCGCGAATCGCTGAAAGTGAACGGGATTCGCTGGCATTTTCACCAACCATCTCTCGCACTGTGGAGTAAGCCAAATAAGGATAAATTGCAGTGGCGCCGTATCCAATCAGCACTGCGAAATGATGCGGATCGCGGGCAGTGGCCGTTTCAACGATAATGTTGGCATCGCAGCGTATACCTTCTCGAATCAGTCGGTGATGAACGGCACCAGTGGCTAACAGTGCATGAATCGGCAATGTAGCCGAATCTATATTGCGATCCGACAGTGTAATGACCAGGAATCCAGATTTAACCGCTTCTGTTGCCTCATCGCAAATTCTTTCGATGGCGTTTCGCAGTCCCTCTTCAACTGGATAGACAATGTCAATTCGATAGACTCGGAAGGTTGGGTATTCCTGTTCCATCAATGTCTGGAATTTCCGTCCTGACAGTACCGGTGAACCGATTGTCAGCCGGACCGCTTGCTCGCTTGATTCCTCAAAGAGTCCCATGGTTGCACCGATAGTGGATTCCAGCGACATCACAATTTTTTCGCGAAGAGGGTCAATTGGAGGATTGGTGACCTGAGCAAACTGTTGCCGAAAATAATCGTACAGCGAACGAATTTGTGTAGAAAACACCGGTAGAGGCGTATCGTCACCCATCGAACCAACGGCTTCCTGTCCGAGTTCACTTAGAACGCGAATTACCTGTTCCTGCTCTTCATAAGACAGGTTGAACAGTTTTTTGTAAATTTTCCGTTCAAATGGATTTAGTTTGTTGCTCAGGTGTGAGTAGTCAAGCAAACGGGTTAACAGCCGTTGTTGCTGCTGCTTTAGCCAGCGATTGTACGGTTGTCGATTTGCCATCAATTGATTGATGTCATTAGGGAGCAGCAGTTCACCCGTACGGGTATCTGCAGCAATCATTTCTCCTGGTTTTAATCGGCCTTTTTGAACGATGTCCCTTTCCTCGTAGTCATACACACCAATTTCTGTACACAGAGTGATGTACCGGTCTTTGGATATGACATATCTGGCTGGTCGAAGGCCGTTTCGGTCCATGACACATGCTGCGTAGCGACCATCGGTCAATACGATGCCAGCGGGCCCATCCCAAGGTTCAGAATGCAGAGAATTGAAACTATGAAACGCGCGCAGATTTGGTTCAATTACGTCGACGTTCTGCCAGGCTGGCGGTACTAGAATTTGCATGGCCCGGAATATGTCCATGCCGCCCGAGATGAGAAAATCCAGCATGTTGTCAAGACTCGCAGAATCTGATGAGTCGAAATCAACAAGCGGCAGCAGTTCTTCAATGTTCTCATGCAAAGAATCTGTAAATTTTCCGCTTCTTGCAACTGCCCAGTTGCGGTTGCTTTGAATGGTATTGATTTCGCCGTTATGGGCGAGCATGCGAAACGGTTGAGCAAGGTGCCATGTTGGGGCTGTATTGGTCGAAAACCGTTGATGAAATACTGCAAGCGATGATTCGAGATCCGGGTCTTTAAGTTCTGGAAAAAATACCGTGAGGTAATCCGGCATGACCAGTCCCTTGTAGACGATTACTTTTGAGGACAGGCTGCAGATATAGAATTGAGAATCAGTCGGTGATATTCTATTTTCTGAAACGCGTCTGGCAGAGTAAAGCCGACGCTCAATCTGATCCGTGGAGAGATTACTTGGTGCATTGACGAATATCTGCTCAACGTGCGGCATAACTTTGAGAGCTGCATCGCCAAGCGCTGTCTGGTCAGTGGGAACGACTCGCCAACCGACCGGTTCCAAAGCTTTTCTCTTGAGTTCTTCTTCAACTATGTTGCGGGCGTGATTGGCCTTTTCCGGGTCCGGATTCTGAAAGATCATGCCAATCGCAAATTTCCTGGAAAGGGGGATATGCTCGACCATTGCGACATTACGGAAAAATTGGTCAGGAATTTTTAGCAGGAGACCACAACCGTCCCCAGTTTTACCATCGGCGGCAATCGCACCGCGATGGGTCAGATTGGACAGAGCCTTGACCGCTGTCTGCACCAGCCAGTGTGAAGGCATACCGTCCATATGGGCAATTAGGCCAAAGCCACAGCCGTCCTTTTCAAACTGTGGGCGATATAAACCGGTATCGTGTTGTTGCTGATTATGTTTCAATGGGCAAAACCCGGCCAAATCATCGGTAGTGAATTGCGAGTTGGACAGTCTGCAGCGAATTTTTCGCTGAGTATCCAACTGTTTGGTTTAGCGCTTACGCGAGCGGTGAGTCTGGCGTTAGTACAAAGTTGCCGACTAAATTTTACGACAGTGTAACGAAAATCAGCGATTTTCGACTGGATTTGATCAACGGATGAATCAATAAATAGCGGATTTTGTCAATATTGGTGCCAATTGTTAATCAGTCAAGGTGCTGAGTTCCAATTGAAATGCCTTGAAATTTAAGACGTGACGTTCCAAAATTCACACTTTCAGTCATTTCAGATTTCATTGAAATTCGTCAAATGAGATGTAGCCAGTTCCCCAAGCCGTGGTACTTTTCAAAGTGAGCTGCGACATTGTTTTGTCCCGATGCCCGAATAACTGGTCAGGAGGCAATTTAACGACGATATTCAGAGAGATTGAATATTAGCCTACTGTACTGCTGGCTCCCGCATCAGCATCTTCTGAACAAGGTCCGTCTGGACAAATTCATTATTATTCAAGACTCCTAATAACTTGCCCACCAATCAAGTTGGGGAAGCAGCTGAACTCCAAAAATTTTCAATCTCCGTCATACACTTGCTGACACTCAATTCTGGCTTCTCTACATCAAAGGGTAAACACATCAGAACCAATTCTTCGTCAGCAAATTCGTATTCGAATGGCTCATAGAATCGGTCAGTTTTCGGGAAAACCAATGCAACTGCCTTGCATCGATAAATCTTGCCATATGCAAAGAGTTGATACATGTCTTGCTGATCAATATTGTGTTTTCGACCGTCGGATTCCGTGTCGACTTCTTTCCATTTGGCATCCAATATGAAACGAACCGTCTTTCCTGACATTAGTGAGATATCAGGTTTCATTTGGAACGCTGGTTTGTTGTCTTTTGTTGCCAGAGGTTCCTTCGGTCCTTGTGGGTGCACACGATATTTATGCTGGTGTTGCATGAAACTGTGCGTAACGAAATCTTCAAATACCTCTTCCATAGGAAAGAGCAAGGACACATTTTCGTGACTACCAGAATAAGTGATCAGACCGTCATTGAAGAGGAATAGCTTGACCCACTGCATTACACTTTCGTAAGTCTGCATATTTCGGTCAATGTTGTGATTCCGCCAATCAGCATGTATGTTTGTTGAAGCTGGAATGTCAGTAAACGCAATCTTTACCTGTTGCAGATTTTGGAAATTTGTTGAATCAGAAACTTGAGAAGTCAAGAGATCAAGAACTTTACGAATCAGTCGATTCGCCGGGCGATTTTCACTGAATTCATCGTGAGACACAAAAAATCTTGACTGGTCTATCAAGTTCTCCCGGATGTGATCAGCAAATTGCAATCGCCCACGCAAGTAGGTCAAGTTTTCTTCAATCTGAACATATCGCCTGGCAAGTCCGCGACGAACCAATTCCTGAACATTGATCAAGAACAGATAGACGAACGCTTCAATCATTGGAAAATTGCGCAGAGATCGAATCTGACTGTTGGACAATTGTCTGAACCCCTTACCGCGCCAATGTCTCAACATGGACAGAAAAATTGACCGAGTTTTTTCATTCTGATCTTCTAGACTAGCACCAAGATCAAATTTGGGAAGGATTTCAATTACTGCTCCGCTTCTTGTTGTGTATAT
The DNA here is from genome assembly GCA_022823625.1 of Gammaproteobacteria bacterium. GTDB lineage: Bacteria > Pseudomonadota > Gammaproteobacteria > Arenicellales > JAJDZL01 > JAJDZL01. The sequence continues at coordinate 638 of JAJEHQ010000009.1, read as the reverse complement.
CCCGACGTAGTTGGTTGCTTTCAAGTAACCATCCCGAATGGTAAAAATATCACCGCCACAATCTTTCAGTTCATCAATGTCAGATTGTTGTAACACTGATCCTGGCTGAATACGCCCGTATTCTTTGACAGTAACTACTTTGTTCATTCTGAGTTGGGTTCCCTTGCCTCACTCGCACGATAGATTTTTCTGTATTGCTCAGGCGCCTTCCATCTGTTGTCATCAGCTGAAAGGCGTTCGTAATACCTGTCGGCACTGTCGCGATACTCAGCGAGATTTGGGTCAACTATTAGTCTGTCCTGCACAAATGCGTTGTTTCCCAGAACCGCTTTTATCTTCGACCAGTCATCAAAAAAGTACTCCTGTAGCAGGGGAATGACTCGATTCTGAAACACTTCAGCCAGTTGATCAACAGTTTCCACATCAAAGAAATAGGTATGCCCGATCTGACGCTCGCGATCCAGTAAAGCAAATATGCGCCGATTCATGCTTTTCAGGACTTGCTGGCAATTTATTCCTTCGATATCGGTTGGAATTTTTTTGTGCGACGAAACCGGCATCATTTCCAAAAATGTGAATCTGCGGCGCAGCGCAGTGTCCAGAATCTGAATTGAACGATCGGCCGTGTTCATCGTGCC
>JAJEHQ010000006.1 GCA_022823625.1 Gammaproteobacteria bacterium | reverse complement strand
CCATAAAAAACACCAGGAATTGCGCGCTTTTGGGAGGCGCATATCCTTGTTGCTACGCAACTGTTTTTTTACGGATTTTTTAACAGGTTTATTTCCGCTCCGTGGTTAATTTCAGACTCATTTTGCAATTGGAAAACACTGTAATCGGCGCAGATGCCAACTAATTTGGCACGGACTTTTTTTACTAGCGGTCGAATTCGGTTCATCAAATTGACAATCACTTGTTCTTCTGCTTGCCAAATTTCTGACATCAGCTGTAACGGAATTTGAGCATCCAAAGGTAACTCAGGGAGTTCCTTTCTTACCTGCTCTTCATGTAGGTTCACCATGGTATTTCTAAAATTCAGCATTTGTTGACCAAAGCTCTCTATACAGGTTTCTGGAATTGATTGCATCTGTGCTTTTTGAAATTCCAACTGAGGCGTCCAGTTCTTGTTCCTTCCATGATAAATCGTGATAGGAATTACTGCGGTGGCACCTTCATACACGTAAAGTTCAGTCTGATACCGTAGCAACTGCAACATTAGTTGACTGTCGGGATAGGACTTGTGCTCGCAGAGGAAGTACATTGTCAGTGGAGACCCGTTCCTGAACCGACAGGACACCACAAGGTCTGCCCAAATTCGTTTTTCAATTTTGACTGTTCGAAAATCAATGTGGGCCAACTGTTGTCTTGTCAGTACCAATTTGAGTAAGGCTCTAACGGTTTGTTTATCGTGAAACGCTGACTTAAAGAAATTGTCGTGAGGCTTTCTAACTCTTTTCAACTGCACCTGCGACTGTTTGTCACTTTCAGGCATGATATTACCCTTAGACTGATTCCAATTCTAACACCTCAATTTTGAAATTTGATTTGTATCAGTTCATGGAAAATACTGATTCAGGACAGAGCAATTAACTATGACCTCACCCAATGAGAGCCAATCCTATCAGTTTATTGATGGGTGGAATTCAAGAACCTTGCGCCTTGGATTTGTTTGGAGGTGCGAATCATATCTACTAGCGGACAAACTGAAGGAGTACATATGAGTTAGGTTTACATGGAATGTAAACGGAACCGATAGAAAATCAGCTCTTGTTTCAAAACAGCAAGTGGATGGTACCCAAAACCCACTCAAAGCTGCTTGTTTCAGTTTGCCAACGGTTAAATTTATCTAAGGGTAGAACTGAATATCACAAAATTTGCGATTATCTTGGAAGACTAATGAACTGAAGCGTTAAGCAGTGCGTTTGCAACGCGGGATGTTGGGGGCCGTTTCAAGTGAGAAAAAACGAATTCTGAAACTTTGAGTAAGTCGTTTAAATTGACACCTGATTCCACACCCATTCCGTCCAACATATAGACTACATCTTCAGTAGCGACATTGCCACTCGCCCCTCGGGCATATGGACAACCTCCAAGTCCACCAATTGAACTATCAACTGTGGAGACACCTTGCTCTAGGGCGGTAACAATATTTGGAAGAGCCTGACCGTAGGTATCGTGAAAGTGGACAGCGATTGATTCCAGTCCAATAGCGCCCTCAACTGCACGCAATAACTCTCGAGTTGAGTTTACTGTGCCCACACCGATTGTGTCGCCGAGCGAGACTTCGTAACATCCACTCTCGATCAGACGATTCACAATTGGTACTACTTGACTTGCTGAAATCTTTCCTTCATATGGACACCCCAATACACAGGAAACGTAACCTCTAACTGGGACGCCAATTTCGCGAGCTTTCTCCAATACTGGTTGGAATCGCTCAAACGATTGTTCAATACTGCAGTTTGTATTGCGCTGCGAAAACGTTTCAGAAGCTGCTGAGAAAATTGCAACTTCATCCACATTAGAAGCGATCGCGTCAATCATTCCCCTGATGTTTGGTACGAGCGCAACTAGAGATACATCTTCATACCGTCCTACACTATTCAGTACCTCAGCAGTATTGGCCATTTTTGGTACCCATTTGGGTGACACAAAACTGCCAACTTCTATGGTCTTTAACCCGCACGCGGATAGACGGTCTACGAGCTCTACTCGAAATGCGACTGTGGTCTTTTCAGGTTCATTTTGAAGTCCGTCACGAGGCCCTACCTCAACCAGCCGTACATGATCGATTCCACTCTTATTCATTGTTGGAAATGCTGTCTGATTGTTTCGATGGTTCTACAAAGATACAACTAGCTCCTTCATCGACGAGTTGGTTTTCAGAATTTGGAATTGAAGTTACAACTCCATCTATTGGACTGGCAATCGGATGTTCCATCTTCATCGCTTCAACAACAATCAAAACTTGTCCGGTCGATACAGATTCGCCTTCTTCAACCAGTACACGTGCAATTCGCCCAGGTAATGGTGCAGTTAGTGATCCGGTGTTAACATTGGTGGAATACGCCGCAGATAGTCGATCTGATAGTCGCAATCCATACCTTGAACATTGATGAAATAGATAAATTTCATCTTCCAGCGAAACCACTGGTAGTGACCATTCAACATCATCAACCATCGCCTCAATTGCATGATCGAAGATTTGAACATTAGAGCACCCATATACTCGTTCTTTAATCTTTACAACAGTCTGTTGCTCACCAAGTAGTGCGCTGACATTGTAGATTTGATCATTACATTCAATACTACAGGCAAATTCTTTGTGAGAATTAAGTCGCCAACCACTTTTATTTCGCCATGGCGAATACTTGTCGTCATTCTCGATAAGGCCTTCTGGCCAAATTTCAGTTAATTTCGATGTCAGGTAGAGTAAAGCTAACACCAATATTTCAGTGGGCAACTCTCGATTTTGTGCAGTTAGTTCTGGCAGGTTATTTTCGACGAATTTAATATCGTGTGTACAGGTAGTGAAGTCACGAGTTGTCAGCAAGTTCGATAAAAATGTTACGTTTGTATCGACACCGACTACGTACAATTCTCTCAGCGCCTTTTTAAGTCGTTCAATGGCTTTTGACCGGTCTGAGTCACTAACGACAACTTTAGCAATTAAGGGGTCGTAGTGCACATCGACCACATCATTCTGCCGAACACCTGTGTGCATTTGCAAGTTATCTGATTCAGACGGATAACTTAGGTACTGGATGTTACCGGGTGATGGCAAAAATCCCTTCTCTGGATTTTCTGCATAAATTCGCGCCTGAATCGAGTGTCCATTTGGAGAGCTTGGGATTTTCAAATGTGAAATGGACTCTCCCGCAGCAATTCTAAGTTGCCACTCCACAAGATCGACTCCCGTAACCTGTTCGGTTACCGGATGCTCGACCTGAAGTCGAGTGTTCATTTCCATAAAATAGAATTCAGAGTCAGCCAGTAATAACTCGACGGTTCCAACGCTGTGGTAATTGAGGGCTCTCGTGAGGGATATTGCAGCTTCATACATTCGCTCGCGTGTATTCTGGTTAATTTGTGGTGCTGGAGCCTCCTCCACAATTTTCTGATATCGGCGCTGGGCAGAACAGTCTCGGTCAAACAGGTGTACAGCATTCCCATGTTTGTCGGCTGCTATTTGAACCTCAACGTGTCTGGCGGGATTGAGATACTTTTCAATGATGATGAGATCATTGCCAAAGAACTCTTTAGCCTGAGCTTTCACTGAGGCTAAACTCTCGGCCAACTGGTTCTCAGAGTGAACGATACTCATTCCTCGCCCTCCGCCTCCCAGCGCAGCTTTGAGCAATACTGGAAAACCAATGGTTTGTGCCAGCTTGGCTAATTTGTCATCGCTGTATTCAGTTTCTCGAAAACCAGGCAATACAGGTACACCAGCTTCAACTGCAATTGCAGCTGCTTGCGCTTTCGATGCCATGCAATCAATTACGTGCGAAGGCGGACCAATGAATTCAATGTTTTCTTTTTCACAGGATTCAGCCAGAATGCTATTCTCTGATAGAAAGCCATAGCCCGGATGAAGCGCGTCCGCACCTACCTGTTTGGCCGCTTGGATTATTCGATCGACATTTAGGTAACTTTCAGAAGGGCGAGACGCACCAAGGTATACCGATTCTTCCGCTAATGAATTGTGTAGGGCATCTCGGTCGGCGTCAGAGTAGACTGTCGCTACAGGAATATTGAGACGTTTTGCAGTTCGAATAATCCGACAGGCGATCTCTCCGCGGTTGGCAATCAGTAGTTTTCGAAACAACTGTTTAATCCATTCAGTGCTTTCGCCAAGCAGGAGATCGCTTATCAAGAAAGGCACCGATGCCTTCCTTTCCTTCTTCGGAGGCTCTGATTATTGAAATTAGAGCAGCAGTGTGTTTTTGAATCTCTTCACCCATTGATGGCGAAAATTTTTCAATGACAAGACTCTTCGCCACCTTTTGGGCATTAGGTCCGCAGGATAGAAGTTCACGCATTATTTCAGCTTCAGATTCCGCGAGTGATTCAGCGTCAGTAGATTCGTGAACCAACCCCGAACGACAAGCTGCTGAGGCATCGAATTTTTCGCCAGTCAAAATGTAGCGTTTCGCGCTTCGCGTTCCCATGGCATTGACGACGTATGGACCGATTACCGCAGGAATCAATCCCAGTTTCACCTCAGACAAACTGAAGACAGTAGAGCTTTCGGCCAACACGATATCACAGCAGGCGATTAGTCCCACTCCACCTCCATAAACTGCGCCATGGACGATTGCCACAGTGGGCTTCGGAAAGCTGTACAGCGTATACATCATGTTCGCCATTTGAATGGCATCGCGATAGTTTTCCTCCTGAGCATATTCAGCTGTTCGTTTCATCCAGTTCAAATTCGCACCAGCACAAAAACTCGCGCCAGCCCCTTTAATACAAAGAACCCTGACTGCTTCATCGGCCCGCAATTGCTGAAGTGCATTTGTGATTTCTTCAATCATGAATTCATCAAAAGCATTGTGGACCTTGGGACGATTCAACAGCAGTGTACAGATTCCCTCCGGGGTCACCTCAATATTGATTGTTTCAAAGTGTTGAGTGGACATGACTGCAGTTACATTCTGAAAATTCCGAATCGGGTTGATTCATCGGGTGCGTTATATGCTGCCGAAAGCGCCAGCCCTAATACTGTTCGAGTGTCTGCCGGATCAATAATTCCATCATCCCAGAGCCTCGCACTGGAATAATAGGGGCGACCCTCATTTTCATACTGGTCCAATATTGTCTGCTTGAACTTTTGCTGCTCTGACTCAGGCCACGGGTCACCTTTCACACTATCTGCTCGTACCTGGGTTAGAACATTGCCAGCCTGTTCGCCGCCCATTACTGATATTCTTGCATTGGGCCACATCCATAGAAAGCGGGGCGAGTACGCGCGCCCACACATAGCATAGTTGCCTGCTCCAAAGCTGCCACCAATAATGACTGTGAATTTTGGCACTTTTGCACAGGCGACAGCCGTTACCATCTTCGCGCCATCTTTGGCTATTCCACCCGCTTCATATTTCTTTCCAACCATGAATCCAGCAATATTCTGTAGAAATATCAATGGCACATTTCGTTGACAACAAAGTTCGATGAAGTGAGCCGCTTTCAACGCTGATTCAGAATATAGAATCCCCTTGTTTGCAATAATTCCGACTGGGTAGCCCATCAGGTGAGCGAATCCACACACCAGAGTCTCACCATAAAGCCGTTTGAATTCATGAAATTCACTTCCGTCTACAATTCGGGCAATGACCTCCCTTACATCGTATGACTGTCTGAGGTCAGTGGGCACTATGCCATACAAGTCGCTTGCATCATACAGTGGCTCTTGGGGAGCCTGAACTTCTATGTTCAGGCGTTTTGGACGGTTCAATGTGGCCACAATATCCCTGATCATCGAAAGAGCGTGTTCATCGTCGTCAGCACAGTGATCGGTGATACCGGACTCACGAGAGTGGACATCTGCCCCTCCGAGTTCTTCAGCCGAAACCGATTCACCCGTTGCAGCTTTGACAAGCGGTGGCCCGCCCAAAAAAATTGTGCCCTGACCGCGGACGATTATGGATTCATCGCACATTGACGGCACATAGGCACCGCCAGCGGTACAAGAGCCCATGACCGCAGCAATCTGAGGTATTTCGGCCGCTGACATAGTGGCCTGATTGAAGAATATGCGTCCGAAGTGCTCTCTGTCCGGGAAAACATCATCCTGCCTCGGAAGAAAAGCACCGCCTGAATCAACCAAATAGATACAGGGTAGATTGTTTTGTGATGCAATTTCCTGAGCACGTAGGTGTTTCTTGACGGTCATGGGGTAATAGGTTCCACCCTTGACTGTCGCATCATTGGCAAAAACCATACACTCCCGACCTTGAATCGATCCGATGCCAGTTATGATCCCAGCTGCAGGGACATTGTCGTCATACATTTGATATGCAGCGTATGGCGCAACTTCCAGAAAAGGGGAGCCGCGATCCAACAGTAGTCGAATTCGATCTCGGGCCAGTAATTTTCCACGAGATTGATGCTTTTGGCGGGCTCGCTCGCTGCCTCCAACCTGAATGGTAGCAAGTGTTCGATTGAGGTCATCTACCAAGGTCGACATTGCTTGGGAGCGATCGACAAATTCAGGGCTATTTTTATTGATGTTTGATGGAATAACTGGCATGATTTCGCGTACTAGGTTTCAACTCCTTAATTACCATCCTCCAGATACAAGCCACGACTCAACATGATTCAGGCGGTCGTGTCCCCAGAAAGGCTCTTCGTCAACAATGAAAAAAGGTGAACCAAACACACCTTGTTCAATAGCCCTGTCAGTTTCCTCGCGAACTTTAAGTTTGATTTCAGGATTCTCAAGTGCGTCGTTTACTGCTTTGGTATCAAAGTCCAACTCGGTGGCTACTTCGACTACAGTCGGTGGCTTTGAAATGTTCAAATTTTTGACAAAATATGCGCGGAAAATCGCTTGGGCAAACTGTTTGGCCTTTTCCGATCCGAACTCATTTCTAATCCAGTAAAACGCGCGAGAAGGTGCAACACTTGAAATGGGAAATACACTCGGAACTGAAAATTCGATTCGGTGATAGCGAGCAACGCGATCCAAGTCTCGAGCACTGTACTCATTAACCATCGGGATTTGAACCAGCGGTTTTCGACCTGTAAGCTTCATGACTGCACCCATGACATATGGGCGCCAGATGATCTCACAGTTGCAGCGCAACGAGAATTCGTCCATCACCTCGCTTGAAAAAAAACCGTATGGTGATGAGAAATCGAAGTAAAAATCAACCGTTTTGTTCACTCTTGAGAGCCTCGCACAAGAACTCGGCAATACTAACTGCGTACTACACCAATTGCTGTTGCTTCACCACCGCCTATGCAAAGCGAGGCAACGCCGCGATTTAGATCGTATCGTTCCATCGCTGCAATCAAAGTAACCAGAATTCGGGCACCAGAGGCACCAACAGGATGACCCAGTGCACAAGCGCCACCATGAATATTCATCCGATCGTGCGGAATCTTCAAACTGTGCATTGCCGCCATCGTAACAACTGCAAATGCCTCGTTGACCTCAAAAAGATCGATGTCATCGACTGACCAATTGAGTTTATCGAGTAATTTTCTGATCGCGCTGATTGGTGCAGTCGGAAAAAGATTGGGTTCTGCGGCAAAAGTGGTGTGCCCGACCAATCGCGCTTGAATTGGCTTGTCGCGGCGTTGGGCTTCAGCCTCCGACATCAAGACTACGGTCGCGCCGCCATCTGAAATTGAGCTGGAATTGGCAGCGGTAACGCTGCCGTTTTTTCGAAATGCAGGTCTAAGAAAAGGGATTTTTTCAGAATTGGTGATTTCAGGCTGTTCATCATTTGTCACTTCATAAGTTTCTTTTCTCGTAGAAACTTGAACAGGTGTGATCTCCCGTTCAAATGTGCCACTTTGAGTTGCCTTCTGCGCCCTGGTCAAAGATTCAATTGCAAATTCATCCTGCGCCTCCCGACTGAACTGATAAGACTCGGCACAGTCTTCAGCGAACTCTCCCATGAGCGCACCCTTCTGGTACGCATCTTCAAGACCATCAGCAAACATATGATCGAGAACCTGGCTATGTCCCATACGATACCCGCCCCTCGCCTTGGGCAGGATGTAGGGAGCATTGCTCATGCTCTCCAAGCCGCCTGTTACGACAACAGAGTTAGTACCCGCAACGATTGAATCGTATCCGAGCATGACTGTTTTCATGCCCGAGCCGCACATTTTGTTGACCGTTGTACACCCAACGGATTTAGGGATACCTGCGGCAAGAGCTGCTTGCCGTGCAGGCGCCTGACCAATCCCCGCTGGCAGTACGCAACCCATTAGCACTTCATCAACATCAGATCCTGAGATATCAGAATCTTCAAGTGCTGCTTGAATCGAGGCAGATCCGAGTTGTGGTGCGGTCAGTGGGGAGAGTCGACCCTGAAAGCCACCGATCGGTGTTCGAGCTAATCCTGTAACGACGACGGATGAATTTTCCATTTATGTTGTCCCTGTTGAGTAAAAGTAATTGAATTAAGCAGTTTCTTCGAATAATTCTCGTCCGATAAGCATGCGGCGAATTTCGCTCGTTCCTGCACCAATTTCATAGAGTTTGGCATCTCTAAGTAGACGGCCAGTGGGCATTTCGTTAATGTAACCCATGGCACCCAGTGCCTGTATTGCTTGTAATGCGCATTCAGTCGCTCTTTCAGCTGTAAACAGAATCACCGCCGCGGCATCCTTTCTGGTTGTTTCGCCGAGATCACAGGCTTTGGCCACTGCGTACGCGTAAGCGCGAGAAGCATTCAAGAAAGTGTACATATCAGCCATTTTGCCCTGAATAAATTGAAACTCCCCAATACTTTTACCAAATTGCTTGCGTTCGTGCACGTAAGGTACAACAGCGTCGAGGCAGGCCTGCATGATGCCGAGCGGGCCGCCTGCCAAAACAACTCGTTCGTAATCCAGACCACTCATCAGGACTCGAACACCACCGCCAACTTCACCCAATACGTTTTCTGGTGGTACTGCACAGTTTTCGAATATCAACTCGCAGGTGTTGGAACCTCGCATACCGAGCTTGTCCAGTTTTTGGGCTGTGGAAAATCCGTCAAACTCGCGTTCGATCAGAAAAGCGGTAATTCCGCGGCTTCCTGCCCGTGGGTCTGTTTTGGCATAAACGACCAGTACATCAGCATCAGGGCCATTCGTAATCCACATCTTGTTACCATTCAAAACGAAGTGGTCATCTTCAGCAACGGCTTCCAGACGCATACTCACGACGTCGGACCCTGAATTGGGTTCTGTCATTGCGAGAGCACCAACATGTTCACCACTAATGAGTCTAGGTAGGTACTGCTCTCGTTGCTCATCGGTACCGTTTCTGTATATCTGGTTCACTGCCAGGTTTGAATGAGCGCCATATGAAAGACCAACTGAGGCTGATGCACGACTTATTTCTTCCATGGCGACTACGTGCTCCAGGTAGCCCATTCCGGCCCCGCCAAATTGCTCGTCGACGGTGATACCCAGTAGACCCATCTCACCCATTGCTTGCCACAAATGAAGCGGAAATTCGTTTGACTGATCAATTTCGGCAGCAAGCGGTGCTATCTGATCCTGGGCAAATTCCTGTACGCTTGAGCGAAGCAGATCAACGGTCTCGCCCAATCCGAAATTTAGTGTCGCATGCGAAGTTCTCATATTAATCGGGATGCGCCGTCATAACTGGAAAGGGGTATGCCAGCAGAAGATGAAACAGGAAGCATCCGTTGCCGCTGGGTATGCAAGAAAATAAAGAAATATCCGTGTTGAATCGAAAAATCGAACATTAGTTCAATCAGCGGGTCATTATATAAATTTGACTGAGTTCCATTGGCCTCGCGAAAATCTAAATCCAGTGTGAGGCGTATTCATTGTGCAACTACGGTCGATGAATTCTCTTTCGGATTTGAGTCCTTGTAAACTCATAAAATGAAGCAGCAGGGTGAAATAAACGCAACGCGCACGAGTGCTGATATTTATTCTTGACTTGATTTCTACCCATGGTGTCACGATCATTCTCAGATTCTGCAATTCATCTTTGGCACTTAACTGGAAGTGCGATCGCGTCAGTCATTTTCAGTTTGCCCGTTCTTGCAGACACCAGCGATCATATTGGTCCGGACCCCATTCAATCGGAAAAATGTGTGATGATTACCCCGGAAAGATCCATAACCTGTGTGGGACGCCAACTAACTCCTGATTCGAATCTGACACCGATGGTGACGATCAACTGCAAACCAGGAATCTTTATTTTGCTCACGCATCAGCCTATGGCGACGCGTTCCTCTACTCGAGAGGTTCGCCTGATATCGGAGGAAGGTGAGTTTACCAGCCAATGGCTGGCTCTCTCAGACACTCAGTCTGGTTTCCTGGTGTTCTACCGCGGTCTGGGATCGGATGATTACGCCTGGATGCTTCGTTTGCTTGGGCAATTGCATTCGCTCGACTCCAGTATTTTTGGGTATTCATTCGATTCCCAGCAGATCGAAGGCATCTTTGAGTTTAATTATTCAGACCGGAAAATGATCGAACAACTCATTCCCAACTGCGGATGAGTCAGTTTCCTAGCGGAGCAATACAAATCGTTGTCTGCTGCATGATCGCGCAGAGCTTTGTCTTAGTGTTTTTGGTGCAGTGGACATTGATGGTCGCTGCAGTAAGGGTTCGGCCCGCTTTGATGACCCTCCCTTCCGCCGAAAGTAACTCCCCATCCGCAGGCGCCAGCAGATTAATTTTGAATTCAACCGTCAAGACTCGATGACCTGCTGGCATGAGTGAGTACGCCGCGTAACCACCGGCCGAATCCGCAATTGTGCTGGTAGAACCAGCGTGAAAAAAGCCGTCCTGCTGTGTCAATTGATGCTTGAAAGGCAAGTCAATTACACAATAGCCCGGTTCGATCGTGCGCATGGTCGCACCTAACAATTGCATTATTCCCTGCGAATTGAAGCTTGATCTCACTTCATGTTCGTAATTCGAATTGACTGGGATGAAGGTTGGCTTGTTTGGATCTTTCATTTAAAAGAGGACCTTGTCAGAAGTTTTACTGGTCATTACTACATTGTGTAGTCCGAATTCCTGATCAATCTACTGAATGAATCGCGGCCACTTCAAGGAAGCAGTTTTTGGGCATCTTCCCAAAGTCTGTTAATGAGTTGCCCAGCTGGTTCAGCAGACGATAGAAAACCGGACTGCCCTGTCCACGCCTGCATCTTTGCCAAATCGTTGTCGCGCCTTGCTTCGCCCGTCATACTGCCCGTGAGCCCGCGCTGAATGGGGTAGGGCGCCGGCTCTGGTGCACCGACAGATTCTGCAGACTTCGCATAATCAGTTGCAATAGAGCGTCCTAAACGACCGGAAAAAGCGCGTGTCAGGATGGTGTGATTTGGCATTGTAGTGCCAATCGCATCAGACCATGCAGATGGTATGCCCGCTTCAGGAGTGCGCAAGAACCCGGTGCCAATTTGAACCGCTGACGCACCAAGCGTGATTGCCGCCGCAATTCCACGACCGTCGGCAATACCACCCGTCGCGACAACGGGAACATTCACGGAGTCGACAATTGCTGGTAATATTGAGATTAATCCACCCGCCGCACCCTGAGCGTCTCCTGCCGCGTAGGTACCTCGATGTCCGCCCGCTTCAAATCCTTGTGCCACGACTGCGTCGGCACCCATACTCACGGCAAGCTTTGCTTCTTCAACAGTTGTTGCGGTCGCCAGCCAGTACGTTCCGGCCTTCTTCATACGCTTTACAAAGGGACGAGGATAAACTCCCATGATTGAAGAAATCGCAGCAGGTTGCACTTGCAGCATAGCCTCACACTGCTCTTCAAAATCAGGTGTTGCGAGCATCGGTCTGGCGGACCCTGAGTCGGGGTGCCAATTTGCCAAAAAGTCACGAATCTGTTGTTCGTGGATTTCATCTCTCACCGGTGCAGGGTCTGGAATCCAGTTGTTCATCTGAAATAGACCATCCGACTCTGATTGGAACTGCTTTGCCCAGTCGACAATTGCAGACGGTTGCATTAGTAAAACTCCGCACGCGCCGAGTCCGCCTTCTCTAGCAACAGCACTTGAAAGGGAAACGGGGCAGGCACCGGCCATCGGGGCCAAAAGAATTGGAATTTTCAGGTTCAGTTTTCGACAGAACTGTTCAGTTCTGACACTCCAGGACATTGATTCTGACATTGCTACCGTTAGAATTCGTTGTTGTCAAGTAACGCCTTGCACCTCCAAAATGGGTGCCGCCACAGACTTCTATCGCCACGGCGCACGAAAAACCTATTCCAAATGCGAGGGTGAGAGGACTCCATATACAGATTCCATAAGTTACAAGAAGATTTCATTTCAGTCAATTTTCGGGATTTGAGTGACAAATCAATCAGATTGTGCAGGGTCTTCACTCGCACCTGACAATGCTGCTGCCAAATCAGCGCAATAACTATTCTTCAACCAGCGTACCGGTCCAGTGCAACGCACAAAGCGTCAGATCACCCGGCGCCGCGTTGTTTCTGATCGCCGCCAACAACCAGCCGCAGATGTGGCACGCCCCTTTGCACCCCGTACACCCCGTGATAGCCGTTCGCTACAAAGTCCTCCGGCGGCGTCGCATACTTGAAGACGCCGTCATTGATATCGATCAAATGAATCCCCGCATTCCAGACTTTCCTGCGGTCCTCTTCACTGATTTCCACTACAGCCAGCATCGGGTACACGGCCCGTTTCTCATAGTCTGACATATAGTACCGAAACCGCTCCACCTGTTGCAATACCTGCTCAATGTGCTCGTAGCGAAACCTGCTCTTGGTCTCCACAATGTAAGCCGCACCCGTGCCGTTGCGCCTGAGGCCCCAAGCATCAATTTCCAAAGCCTCCATTTCCTTAGAGTTCCGGAATCGGATCGATCCTAGAAAGTCGGCTTCAAAATGCTTCTCCAGTATTCGTCTGATGGAAGGCCTCGCCATCGCTTCAGTAAAGCCGCCGAACTTGTTGCCGAGCCCACCGATCTGCTTGCCGTTCTCTACGATCATTTCTTTCGTTTCCTTGATCTGTCTGTCCGTTTCTTTGATCTGTCTGTCCGTTTCTTTGATCTGTTTTTCGTTTTCCTTCTTCAGCTGAGCCACCTCAACTTGAAGTTCAGCATATCGCTCATTCAATTTTCTGATTCTTTCATCTGAAGCGGATTGGTTTTCCCTTTTCATGGCTGTTGACCTGAATTACGGTGTTTGAGTTCGGTTGATTCGCGCAAATAGATGGAAACTGAATGCGACATCATAGCACGACCACCAAGATGGCAGTTGGAATCCAGCACTATTATTCACCTGATTCGCCGCGCCGCAGTCGGGGCTGGAAAAACCAGACTCAGCCGCACCAGCCAAGACCGCTTTGATGAAATTGATCGAACTGGTTTTACTATCGATTCCCGTCCAAGGTATCCATCGTATCGTCTGCAATCGTTAGTTCGCGGCGGGTTCCAGTTCATTTTGTATCGTCGCCACCTATCCGTTCGACCTGAACGAGGGGTGAGTAGTTACGTTGTCAAATCTATTATCTGTCTTTGAGTAATCGGGTGGTTCAAAAAATTGAAAGGTTAAACCAGACTTTAAGATAGTGCCTGACTTAAAGAAAACCGCAACGGTTTATTATGAGATTTCAGGTTGATTGATGTCTGTTAAAATAACAGTTTGGATCAAAAATGGGTTCAAATTGAACACCAGAATTTGTATCCGTTGACACTGAAAAATGATTAGGAAAGTAATTCAACGATGGCGGTAGCAGCTGAAAAAATCAGGTCTGTTCATGATGAGGCACTAAGTCTAGGGCCATTGCGATTTATAACCGCAACCAGTTTGTTTGATGGTCATGATGCGGCGATAAATGTGATGCGCCGAATCCTGCAAAGTTCTGGTGCCGAAGTGATTCATCTGGGGCATAACCGATCAGTTCGTGAGGTTGTAACCGCCGCAGTTCAGGAAGATGTCGATGGAATCGCTGTCAGTTCCTATCAAGGTGGCCATATCGAATACTTCAAGTACATCCTGGACATGCTGGAAGAATTCGGACGCTTAGACATTCAGGTATTCGGTGGTGGGGGTGGTGTCATCGTACCCCACGAAATTGAAGAGTTGCACCAGTATGGTGTTGCTCGTATTTTCTCCCCAGAAGACGGTCAGCAGATGGGTCTGCAGGGGATGATTGATGAAATGCTAAAGATCTGCCGTGCCAAACCGCGACCGCAAAGCGAAAACTTGACCGACAGTTTGCAGCGTGGAGACTTTACTGACCTGGCTGTATTGATCAGTGCGCTTGAGGGTGGTTCCTCTGAAGCCGTCAATTTTGTTCGGAAAATGGCCAAAGTCGGTAGCGGACCTCCAATTCTGGGCATTACAGGAACCGGTGGCTCAGGCAAGTCGTCACTGACTGATGAACTGGTACGCAGAATTCGGCTTTATGGCGAAGCAAACACCCGGGTTGCCATCTTAGCGGTCGACCCCAGCCGCAAAAAAACAGGAGGTGCGCTGCTAGGTGATCGAATCCGCATGAATGCCGCAGATTCCGATCAGGTCTATTTTCGTTCGATAGCCACCCGAGAGGCGAGTGGAGATGTACCTGGGTGTTTAGACGATGTAATCAAGGCCTGCAAGTATTGGAATTTCGATCTGATCATCGTGGAAACACCTGGTATCGGTCAAGGGGATACGGGAATTGTTTCGTATGTAGATCGTACGATTTATGTGATGACGCCTGAATATGGGTCGGCAAGTCAGCTTGAGAAAATCGATATGCTGGACTTTGCGGATCTCGTGGCAATTAACAAGTTTGATACCAGAGGCGCTGAGGACGCTTACCGGGATGTGTGTCGACAGGTACAGAGAAATCAAATGGCTTTTGATCAGAATTACACTGAAATGCCGGTCTTTGGCACAATTTCCTCACAATTTAACGACGACGGCATCACAGCGCTTTATCAGCAAATTGTTAGTCTGCTGGGTGTTCCAGCAAAAAACAGTCGCTTCCCACCACCGGCAGAATCCAAGTTTTCTTCGACTCACGCGGGTGTGATTCCCAGCGAACGGGGTGGATATCTAGCGGAAATTTCTGCGACAGCCAGAGGGTATCGCAGCAAGGTTGAGGAACAGTCGCTATTGGTAAGAGAAATTCAGCAGTTGAATGCCGCGCTGAAAATGATTGGAAAGACCGACACTCAAGAGCTTGCAGCATTGCGGGAAGCTTTGCGGAATAGAGAGGCCAGAGTCGAAGAGTTTTCTGCTCAGGCACTCAATGACTGGCAATCGAAAGTTGCGACGTATCGGCAGGAATTGAAAGAATCCAGGTATACAGAAACCATTTCCGGTACGCGGATACCGAAAATCGGCTTACCGCGTTTTTCCGATCACGGCGATCTGCTTCGTTGGCTGATGCTGGAAAACTTGCCTGGCGCTTTCCCTTTTACAGGTGGTGTGTTTCCATTCAAGCGCGAGGACGAAGATCCCACTCGAATGTTTGCCGGTGAAGGCGGACCCTCCAAAACCAATCGCCGATTCAAACTCCTGTCCAGCCATTCGGAAGCCAAGCGGCTGTCGACCGCATTTGATTCCGTTTCTTTGTACGGTTTCGACCCCGATGAACGGCCCGACATCTTTGGAAAAGTCGGTAACTCAGGTGTCTCGATTGCAACACTGGATGATATGAAGGACCTATACAGCGGATTTGATCTATGCAGCCCACGCACTTCAGTGTCCATGACAATTAATGGTCCCGCCCCAACCTATCTTGCGTTTCTGCTCAATACCGCGATTGACCAGCAGATTGAAGCGTTTCAAAGCGAACAGGGCCGTACTCCGAATGCAGAAGAAACTGAGCATCTCAGGACACATGCGCTGAGTCAGGTGAGAGGCACGGTACAAGCTGATATTTTGAAAGAAGACCAGGGGCAAAACACCTGTATTTTTTCAACCGAGTTCAGTCTGCGCCTGATGGGAGATATTCAGGAGTATTTCATTGAGAATGAGGTCAAAAATTTCTACTCCGTATCAATTTCAGGTTACCACATTGCAGAAGCTGGCGCAAACCCCATTTCACAGCTGGCGTTTACTTTAGCGAATGCGTTCACCTATGTGGAAATGTATCTCGCAAGAGGCATGCACATTGATGATTTCGCACCTAATCTGTCATTTTTCTTCTCCAACGGACTCGATGCTGAATATACCGTCATGGGACGGGTTGCGAGACGCATCTGGGCGGTTGCACTAAGAGAACGATATGGTGCAAACACCAGGAGCCAACGCCTCAAATACCACATTCAAACTTCGGGACGCTCGCTTCATGCACAGGAAATTGATTTCAATGACATCCGTACCACCTTGCAGGCTTTGATTGCCGTCTATGACAACTGTAACAGCCTGCATACCAATGCCTACGATGAGGCAATCACAACGCCGACCGAGGAGTCTGTGCGTCGCGCGGTGGCCATTCAACTCATCATCAACAAGGAATGGGGCTTGGCGCGCAACGACAATCCGAATCAGGGAAGCTTTATTCTTGAAGAACTAACTGATCTTGTTGAAGAGGCGGTACTTTGCGAGTTTGATGCCATCTCTAGACGAGGTGGTGTTCTTGGTGCAATGGAAACAGGCTATCAGCGCGGTCGCATCCAGGACCAGTCGCTCTACTATGAGCGTCTCAAGCATGACGGAACCCTGCCAATTGTGGGGGTAAACACCTTTTTAAATCCGAATGCTTCACAGGATACGACGATCGAACTTGCTAGATCGACCGAAACTGAAAAGATGTCTCAGTTGGAGAGGTTGCGTGACTTTCATACCCGTCATCGCGAACAGTCGCCGGCGGCACTTGAGGAGTTGAAATCAGCGGCACTTGAGGGACGTAACGTATTCGCTGAATTGATGTCGACGGTGCGTTATTGCTCAGTCGGCCAGATCACCTCGGCTATGTTTGAAGTTGGCGGCAAGTATCGTCGCAACATGTAATGTCTGGCGAAATTTTGTTCTTCTAAAGAGCAAAACCAGCCACCCACTACTCCAGAGACAATTCTTGATTTGAGTTAAACACCGTATTGCGTTGCGTTCACTTTTCGACATCCAAAATCGCGTTGTAGCCGTGGCTGGTGCCGCGGGTGGTCTGGGGTCCGTTATCGCGACTGAACTAGATTCCAGGGGATGCCATCTTTCACTGTTTGACAAGAACAAGGAAGGACTTGAAGCACTAACCTGTGAACTGCCGTCTGCTCACAGACAAGTATTTGATGCAACCCAAGAAAGCGACTGTGAGTCTGTGTTCGATTCCTGTGTCGCTCGCTGGGGTCGAATTGATGGATTTGTCAATTGCGTCGGCGATTTTGCAGTTATTCCGGCAGCAGACATGCCAATAGAAGTGTTTTCGCATATCCTTGAAACCAACGTGACTGCGGCACTATCAATGTGTCGGCATGCGGTAAAACATATGATTCCGAACAGATTCGGGAGAATCATCAATATTGCATCGGTTTCAGATTCGGTTGCGAATCCCGGCTACGCTGCTTATGCGGCCAGCAAGTCCGCTCTCACTCATCTGACTCGGGTGATGGCAGTCGAATGGGCGCAGTATTCGATTACAGCGAATGCAATCAGTCCCGCCTTGTGCGAAACCAGTCTTACCCGATCTTTTCTCGCGGAAGGCAACAATTTAGAATATGCAATATCGAAAATTAGAATGAATCGGCTGTTGGAACCTGAAGATATTCTGGGAGCGGTGATCTTACTTCTTTCACCAAGTGGCAGCTTTATCACAGGTCAAGCAATTCACGTCGATGGAGGTCGAACAATAGCATGAGCGATAAACCTGGGACACTGCCCAATATGCGATTAAATGTACTGATACTGTCCCTGTGTCAGGCTTGCCTCTTTACCGCGAACGCAGTATTAATCGCATCGGCAGCATTAGTTGGGTTCGCACTGGCACCCGACCCCATGTATGCGACCGTCCCGGTTGGAGCGGTATTCCTGTTTGGAATGGGATTTGCATTGCCTGCATCTATCTTGATGAAGTATATCGGTCGCCGGAAAGGTTTTCAGTTTGGTCTGGTGTTTTCCATATCTGGTGCATGTTTATCCGGATTTGCTGTTACCCAACAAAGTTTCGTGCTTTTCTGCTTCGGTATCGCATTGATCGGGATCGGAAATGCGTTTGGTGGATTCTACCGATTCGCAGCGGCTGATGTTTCAACAGAGAGTTATCGCAGTCGTGCAATTTCCTATGTATTAGCGGGCAGTGTTGTTGCAGCGTTTATCGGTCCGAATTTGGTTGCGTTTACAAAGAATTCGATTATTGAAGCAGCCTTTGCCGGCTCTTACTACACGCTTGCGGTGGTTTATTCAATTTCACTCATTCTGGTATCTTTCCTTAAAGTGCCAGAAGTCAAAAAATCAAATGTTATTGAAGAAAAACGACCGCTTCGAGAGGTTGCAAAGCAGCCAGAATTTCTGCTCGCAGTAGTCAGTGCAACGGTTGGTTACGGAGTGATGAACTTACTGATGACTTCGACGCCTTTAGCGATGGATGTTCGCGACATGAGTTTCGGACTCACAGCACTAGTCATTCAGTGGCATATTTTTTCCATGTTTGCACCATCTTTTTTCACCGGGCACCTGGTTCGGATATTCGGAGACTTGAGTGTTATTGGCGCCGGTGTAGTTTTGCTCTTTCTTTCCATTGTGGTTTCATTTGTTCTGGGCGACAGTTTCCTAGCTTTCTGCCTCGCATTGGTTCTGCTTGGACTTGGTTGGAACTTCACATTCCTTGGCGGTACAACACTTTTGACAAAAACGTATCGGGATAGTGAAAAAGCAGTTGTCCAGGGTGTCAATGATCTGTGCGTTTTTTCCATTGTGACATGCACAGCAGTCCTGTCAGGAGTCTTGCACCATATCTGGGGCTGGTACATTTTGAATGCTGGCGCAACTGTACCGCTCATACTGGTGGCGATAATGGTGATTTGGGTAAAACGCGCTCGTATCACCTCCCCAGCTGTGAACCCAGTTACTTAATCACTTCGAATACAGTCTGAACAAGGCACTGTGGTCGAGTCCGCCCTCGCCGCGCTGAACGAGTTTGTCATAGAGATCATGGCAGAGCCGGGTAGACGGCAGATCAATGCCGATTGTTGATGCAAAATCGAGTGCTTGATTTAAGTCTTTTTTCTGAGTTGTTGCAGCACCGCCGGGTCGAAAATTATCTTCAATCATTCGTCGACCATGAACCTCCAGTATTCTTGAACCGGCAAAACCTCCGCTCAGCGCTTTCCAAACCTGGTCCAGGTTCGCACCACCATGTTGTGCTAACGCAAAAGCTTCAGATACCGCGCCGATGGTCAAGCCAACAATGATTTGATTGGCGGCTTTTGCAATTTGGCCACATCCGACTTCGCCAATATGAGTGACCTGCTTTCCGAGTGCATTCAGAACCGGTTTTACCCGCTCCATGTCCGATTCGGACGCACCAACCATGATTGATAGGCTGCCATCAATCGCACCAATTTCTCCACCTGATACAGGCGCGTCGACATATCCGACGGACTTTTGATTGAATATCCTGGCGAACCCCCGGGTTGCCTGAACTTCAGTGGTTCCCATGTCTATCACGACCGAACCTTCACGAATTCCGTGAACGACACCTGAATCACCCAATAAGACAGATTCGACAGCTGGCGTGTCTGACACCATGCATATGACCATGTCCACCTTTGCTGCAACTTCGTCTGGAGAGTGAGCAGTTGCGAAACCTTCAGATTCCAGTTCCTTCAGCGCTGGAAGACTGCGATTGAAAACGATTACATTTGCTCCCGACTTCCTAAGGTTGCGTGCCATCGGTTTGCCCATCAGACCGAGTCCGATCAATCCAATTTTTGTTGTCTTCAGACCACACATATTCTTTCTCCGTTGCTAGATTGAGGCTCACCATCGACTGATAGATAATATTTTGGTATCTTTCTTCAATTTTAAATTTTACGCATGGTGCACTTTTTCCTATTGACAAGTCAAGGTCATGCTCGTCGGGGGCAGGTCAGGCTGCGTCACAGTTGTCTTGAGACCCCCGCATTTATGCCAGTGGGTACGATTGGTGCAGTTAAGACTATGGAACCGCGCGATCTGGAACGATTGGATACAAGAATTATTCTGGGTAATACTTTTCATCTGATGCTAAGACCGGGATTGGATGTCATTGAAGAGCACGGTGGGCTACATAAATTCATCGGCTGGAACCGTTCAATTTTGACAGACTCCGGTGGATTTCAAGTATTCAGTCTTGCAAAGCTAAGAAAAATTGAAGATCGGGGAGTTACGTTTCGTTCTCCCGTTGATGGTGCTAAGATCTTTATGGGCCCAGAAGAATCAATACAGGTGCAACGCGTGCTTGACTCTGATATCGCAATGGTTTTCGATGATTGCACACCATACCCTGCGACTAGAGATGAGACAGAGGCGTCCATGCTTCGGTCCATCGATTGGGCGGAACGTTCAAAGCAAGCCTTTGAAGGTTCCGAAAACGCGTTGTTTGGAATCATCCAAGGCGGTATGTATGAAGACCTGCGTAATTTGTCGCTCGACAGATTGACACAAATCGGATTTGATGGTTACGCCATCGGCGGGCTATCGGTCGGTGAGCCGAAAGACGAGATGAATTCAATCCTTCGATTCATAGCACCAAGAATGCCGGATGCGACGCCTCGCTACTTGATGGGTGTTGGTACCCCGCAAGATATCGTCCATGGTGTCGCTTGTGGTATAGATATGTTTGACTGCGTGCTGCCGACGAGAAATGCGAGAAACGGCTGGCTATTTACTTCGACTGGTGCGATAAAAATTCGCAATTCGAGATATCGAAAAGATACTCGACCTCTGGATGAGCATTGCAACTGTCCATGTTGCAAGAACTTTTCACGTGCTTACCTACGCCATCTATACCAGATTAACGAACCACTTTATGCGCGCCTTGCGACGCTGCATAACATTGAGTTCTACCTTGATCTGATGAAGCGAATTCGCATTTCCATCGAAAATCAAACATTTGATGAACTTTGTAGAGCCTACGATGTCCCACTGCCATAATGTGAGAGTCGTACTCGCAAAAATTAAAGCTATGACCCGAAAAGCCGATGATTTCAGATTTTGAGTTGTGAACTAGGCTTTGAAATGTTAAAATTCACCGCTTGTATCCGAATTTGTACTGGGTGAACCTAAATGAGTTTTTTCATATCTGACGCGCTTGCGCAATCAGGCGGTGAAGGAGGCGGATTTTTGAGCCTTGTTCCGCTAATTCTGATTTTTGTCCTGTTCTATTTTCTATTGATTCGCCCGCAGCAAAAACGGGCAAAGAAGCATAAACAACTCGTTCAATCACTGAAAGTTGGCGATGAGGTCGTGACCAGTGGTGGTTTAGTCGGAACAATCACTGTTTTGCAGAGTGAGGAAGAGAAAGAGACAGGCGGACATGTTGTCAACTATGTCGGAATCGAAACACACCCGGGTGCATTGGTTTTCCTGCAGCGTGATGCAGTAACGCAGTTACTTCCTGCAGACACCATCAGTGAATTTCGCGCCTGGGCAGATCGAAAAACCAACAAAGGCAAACGCAAAAAGAAATCAGCACCGAAAATTGAACAAGACGGCGAAGATTAAGTCTTATCCCCATCAAAATTAAATGAATCAAAACACCTGGTGGCGCTATCTGCTGATCGCGGCAGTCCTGATTCCGGGATTCTTCTATGCGTTGCCAAATATATTTGGCGATGACCCTGGAATTCAGATCAGGGCGGCCAGAACGACAGGATTTGACTCGACTTTACTCGCGCGGGTTGAAACTGCGCTGCAGCAGGAAGAAATAGCTCCACTTGGAATGATTTCAGACGACAGCGGTGTTCGCGTTCGATTTGAAAGTGCAGAGCAACAGCTTCAGGCACGCAATGCTCTGCAGGATGCACTGGGTAATCGGTACACTGTCGCGCTAACCCTTGTGTCGTCGGCACCCGAATGGATGAGTTCACTCGGGCTTCATCCAATGTATCTTGGACTGGATCTGAGAGGTGGTGTCCACTTCCTGATGGAAGTGGATCTGGATAGCGCTATTGATCGGGCGGAGGACCGATACGTGGAATCTATTCGTCGAACGCTTCGGGAAAACAACGTTCGATACTCTTCGGCTCGTCGTACGGAAGGAGGTAGCGGGATTGAAGTCAAGTTTCGGGATGAAGAGCTAAGAAGCGCCGGGATTGATATAGTCGAAGAGGAGTTGCCCGAACTGGAATTGCAAGAGTTTGAACGGGAAGGTGAACTCTATCTTGCCGCCAATATGAGTGAAGACGAAGTCGATGAGTTGAAGGGTTTTGCCATAGAACAGAATATCGTGGCGCTTCGCAACCGAATTGACGAGCTCGGTGTTGCAGAGCCTGTGGTACAGAGGCAGGGTGATGATCGCATCGTTATTCAACTACCTGGTGTGCAGGATACTGCACGGGCGAAACGCATACTGGGCCGTACAGCGACACTTGAAATTCGACTGGTCGACGAAGAGCACGATCTGACCGCAGCATTACAGGGTTCAGTGCCGCCAGGTTCGGCCCTCTTTCAGATGCGCGATGGGTCCCAGATACTGCTCAAAAAACCAGTGATCTATTCCGGCGACAACATCGTTGATGCTGCCGCCAGCCTGGATACGCAGACTGGTGGTCCAATCGTCAGTATCACACTGGACTCTCGCGGTGCATCGATCAATCAGAAAGTTACTGGCGAAAACATTGGCCGACGCATGGCGGTGGTGTACATCGAGACGCGTTCAGAACCAAAGCGCGATGATGCTGGTCGAATTGTTTTTGACGATCAGGGAAACCCAGTACGCGAAAAGGAACTGGTTGAAGAAGTCATTACCGCACCGGTCATTCGCGATCAATTGGGTCGACGCTTTCAGATTGAGGGGCTTGATAGTGTAACTGAAGCCCGGGATCTGTCGTTGCTGCTTCGCGCAGGTGCATTGGCGGCGCCGGTCGATATTATTGAGGAACGTACAGTCGGTCCAAGTCTCGGGCAGCAAAACATTCTTCAGGGTTTGCAATCAGTGATTGTCGGATTCCTGCTGGTGTTGGTATTCATGATCATCTACTACCGGATATTTGGACTTGTCGCAAATCTGGCTTTGGCACTTAATCTGGTATTGATTGTTGCAGTTTTGTCTGCAATTCAGGCAACTTTGACGTTGCCAGGGGTGGCTGGTATCGTTTTGACGGTTGGTATCGCTGTTGACTCCAATGTATTGATTTTCGAAAGAATTCGAGAGGAACTGCGGAACAGGAATTCGCCACAGAACAGTATTCGTGTGGGCTACGAACGTGCGTTCTCGACGATCGTTGATGCGAATATCACAACGCTAATCGCCGCGATTGTACTGTTCAACTTTGGCACCGGTCCAATCAAGGGCTTTGCAGTGACACTGAGCATTGGCATTGTAACCTCAATGTTTACTGCGATACTTGGCACGCGAACCGTTATTAACCTGATTTACGGTCGTCGGCGCCGAATTTCGGCATTGGCCATTTAGGAAAAGCGAGAATGGAATTTCTAAAAAAAGATCTGGCAATCGATTTCCTAGGCCGCCGTCGGGTCGCGGCCATCGTTTCCAGTGTGCTGGTTGTTGTTTGTCTTGCTGCCATTTTGGTGCGAGGCATCAATTTCGGGCTTGATTTTACGGGTGGCACGCTGGTCGAAATTCGCTATGGGGAACAGGTCAGCGTCGACGACGTGCGCGAAGAGCTTGCGGCCACAGGAATTGAGGACACAACAGTCCAGTACTTTGGCACGAATCGTGATGTTTTGATTAGGCTGCCTTCGGGTCCGGAGTCTGGATCGGCTGCTGAGCAGAGCACCCAGATTATCGAAACACTGAGAAAACCTTATGGTGAAGTGCTGGTTGAATCTCTGGCGGGTGGTTTGCAATCGTGTACCAGGAGTGACGGTTCTGTCAGTGACTGTTTTGTGCAGATGCGTCGGGTTGAGTTTGTTGGACCGAAAGTTGGACAGGAGCTAGCTGACCAAGGCGGTCTGGCAATGCTTTATGCACTGATTGGCATTCTGGTTTATGTCGCCTGGCGGTTTGAGTGGCGTTTTGCAATCGGCGCGGTTACAGCACTCGTTCATGATGTAGTGATTACGGTTGGAATCTTCTCGATTTTTCAGGTTGATTTTTCGCTCGCTGTGTTGGCAGCTATATTGGCCGTCATTGGATATTCGCTTAACGACACAATCGTGGTGTTTGATCGAAGCCGGGAAAATTTCAGAAAGAGCCGTAGTGGCACTGCGGTTGAAATCATGAACCGGTCGCTTAATCAGACGCTTCGACGGACAATTCTGACTTCAACTACAACGCTACTGGTCGTGTTAACATTGTTGCTGTTTGGTGGAGAGGTCATTTGGGGTTTTGCCTTCGCCCTGCTGATTGGTGTGCTCGTTGGTACCTACTCCTCAATATTCGTTGCAAGTCCCGTTGTATTGGCACTGAGAATTTCACGTGAAGATATGGCGTTGGAGGACCAGTCGGCGTAGATTAGTCTGCTGAAGAGTGATCTAATGGTTCGGCCGTCAGTGATCAATCTTCGGTCGTGGCGAATCAATTATGAAAACACCTGGAACAGGTGATTTTAAAATGGCGGATCGTTCTGAAGATTCATATATGAGGCAGGCTATTGAGCTCGCCAGGCAGCCTTTGTCCGCACCGCATCCAAACCCTCGAGTGGGTTGTGTCATTGTGGTTGATGGCCAGGTTGTTGCGGAGGGATTGCACCAGCAGGCTGGCACCGATCATGCAGAAGTCGCGGCACTTAAAGCAGAGCGCGACTTTAGGGGCGGCTCAATGTACGTAACGCTGGAACCGTGTGCGACGCATGGTCGAACACCCCCTTGCTCAACGCGAATACTGAGCTCTGGAATCAGTCGAGTTGTCATTGCCAGTCCCGATCCCAATCCTGTCAATGGTGGGTTAGGGATTAAACAGCTGCGTGAATTTGGGATTCAAACCGAGGTTGGATTGCTCGCTGACGATGCCCGAGCGATTAATCGTGGTTTTTTCTCAAGATACGAACGAGGCAGACCCTGGGTCACTGCAAAAATTGCAGCCACTTTGGATGGCCGAGTTGCGACCGCCAACGGAGAAAGTCAGTGGATTACTGGGGAGGCGGCACGATCTGATGTTCAGTTGCTGCGGGCGCAAGCTTCTGCGGTTCTGACAGGTGTGGGAACCGTGTTAGCTGATGACCCTCGATTGAATTGTCGGCTGGATGGAATTCAGCGTCAGCCGCTGCGTGTTATTGTTGACAGTCATTTGCGAACTCCTGAGACAGCCAGGCTGTTTACAGTTGAAGGTGACATACTTTTTGCAACCGGAGGAAAAGTCGAATCCGAGCCGTTTCAAAATTCTGAAGGCCAACCAAGAACCGTTTCATTTGGGTCTATAGATGGGCGCGTCGACTGCCGAAAATTACTTGATTACCTCTCAGAGTTGGAAATCAATAATGTGCTGGTCGAAGCCGGTCCTACGCTAGTCGGTGAGCTTGTTCATGCCGGGCTGGTTGACGAGATGGTCATTTACCTGGCACCTGCCATTCTTGGAGACTCAGCAATGGCTATGGTTGTTGCGCCGACGATCAAGCACCTTACCGACCGTTATCATGGCAAATTCGAAGATGTTCGACTGGTCGGCGATGATATTCGTATTCAACTTTTGCTTAGTTAACACATCAATGTAACAATCGGACGGTTTCCATAGCTATGTTTACAGGAATTGTTGAATCAGTCGGCAGCATTGTTCGCGTAGACCGGTCGGATGCAGGTATCGAATTAAGCATTATCTTGGGTTCGGTGGAACCGGCAAGCCTGAAGCTGGGAGACAGCATCTCAATCAGTGGGGTGTGTTTGACGGTGACTGGAATTCAGGAACAATCAGTTGATGTGCAAGTATCAAATGAAACGATCGCCCGAACCAATTTTGGGCAATATTCAGTCGGAACACAGGTCAACATTGAACGTCCATTGACATTGAACAGCCCGCTGGGGGGACATCTTGTTTCCGGGCATATCGATGGCACAGCAAAATGCGTTAGGATCACGCCTGACGGCGACTCCCGTAGAATCGTATTCGAAGTTTCCGGCGAAGCGCTCGGTAAATTTATGGTTCAAAAAGGATCGGTGACAATTGATGGGGTGAGCATGACCATCAACACTGTTGTTGACCGGGAATCATTGACCCAATTTGATGTCAATGTTATTCCGCACACTTTGTCAGTCACAACTCTGGGGTCACTTAAGGTGAATGATTCGGCGCACATTGAAATTGACAATGTTGCCCGCTACGTGCACCGGTTGATAGAGCACTACGGTCTGGAGCGGGTAGTCTGCGATAACGAAGGCGCGTAAATTATCTGGCGTCAAATTCGATATCACCCTCTTTAGTTGATAGACAAGAATTGACTGTTTTGGTATGAATTTTTCGTAGCACTTGCTGTTCTTTGAGTTCCCATTCCTATCGGCGCTTGACGACAATGATACGCGGACCGTCGAACAAACTAAAATATAGAGTTTGAATGAATTGACAGTGATCTTTGCGTTACGATTTACAGAATGCCTACTTCACCAAATCCAACACCTTTGACAGGTAATTTAATGTCAGGTATTAGCCCGATTGAGTCGATTCTGCAAGATTTCGCAGCTGGCAAGATGGTCATTCTTGTTGACGATGAATCGCGGGAAAATGAAGGTGATCTGCTGTTGGCGGCGGAATGTGTCACCCCAGAGCATATAAACTTTATGGCAACGCATGGTCGGGGCTTGATCTGCCTGTCGATGACCGATGAGCGATGCAAGAAGCTTCGCTTGCCATTAATGGTTAGAGAAAATACCGCGCCGTATTCGACCGCGTTTACCATTTCAATTGAAGCCGCAAGAAACGTATCCACCGGAATTTCAGCGGCTGATCGAGCGACAACCATTCAGGCTGCTGTTCATTCCGAGGCACTGCCAACGGACCTGGTCACACCAGGACATATATTCCCAGTGATAGCGGAACCGGGTGGAGTTTTGATTCGGGCCGGGCACACTGAAGCCGGCGGTGATTTGGCGAGACTCTGCGGATTCGAACCGGCGAGTGTCCTGTGCGAAATTTTAAATCCTGACGGGACTATGGCCAGACTGGGGGATTTGATTGAGTTCAGCAAAATTCACAATTTGAAAATTGGCACGATTGCTGATTTGATCCGCTATCGGCTGGCAACGGAATCAACGGTAAAACGAGAAACCGAGAGACGATTGCATACCGATTATGGCGAGGTTCGAGCGGTTACGTATCGGGATGAGGTGAGAAACAGTACGCACCTGGCTTTGGTGAAAGGAGATATTGAAGCCGATGTTCCGACCATACTGCGGGTGCACGTATTTACCGGATTGTCAGAAGTGCTTGACGCGTTTACACCGGGAGGCCATTCCTATTCAGTGCGAAGAGCACTTCAGAGAATCATGCGTGAGAAATCTGGAGCTGTGGTTATTCTTAATTATCAGCGAGAATTCAGTGGGTTGCCAGAGACTGTCAGTGATGTGGAAGATCAGTCTGGAGACGAAGTAGGCAGTCACGATGTACGGATTGTTGGAATAGGCAGCCAGATTGCGGCTGATCTTGGCTTTGGCAAACTCAAAGTCCTGGGCCACCCACTCAAGATGCACGGTCTATCTGGATTCGGGCTGACGGTCGAAGAGTATCTTCCGCCAGAGGACTAGAGGTGCAGACAGAGCAATATTTCGATCTCAAGCCGTTCGATACCAACATCAATGTTGGTTTGGTTGTCAGTGACTACTATAAGGACATCGCACAAAATTTGCTATTGGGGGTTGAGAGCGTATTGAACAACTATCCGCAAGTTCGCTCTGAAATTGCGCGAGTTGCTGGAGCTTGGGAGATTCCATTGGTTGGCCGAGTGATGGCCCAGACTGGTCGCTATCAGGCACTCATCGCACTCGGTTGTGTTATTCGCGGTGAAACCTCGCATTTCGATTTTCTGTGCAAAGAGTGTTCCGCGGCATTGATGTCCGTCAGTATGGACTTCACCATTCCTGTAGGCTTTGGCGTGTTAACGGTTGAGAACTATGCTCAGGCCCAGCAGCGTTCAGACATCGATGACATGAAGAAAAATAAGGGACGCGAGGCGGCAATCGGTACTTTGCGTTCCCTCTACGCTGTAGCCGAAATTCGTCAAGGCTAAAGGCCCCAATCCAATGACTGTTTCAGCAAGGCACTACGCAAGGCTGGGTGCCGTTCAATACTTGTATTCCTGGGATGTCCAGCACCAGTCCGTTAATCAAGCCGATGATCAGATCCTGATTGATTCGAATGTATTGCTAAAGGGCGACCTAGTTTATTTTCAAAAACTGCTTAAATCAATTCCACCCAAGATTTCGCAATTGGATGAAATTATTTCGAAGGTGGTTCACTGGAAAATTGACACGATAGATCCCGTGGTACGCGCGATTTTGCGTCTCGGTGTGTATGAGATGACTTGCGAATACGATGTGCCGCTGAAAGTGATTACGAATGAATGTATTGAACTCTCCCGGGAATTTGGCAATCCTGACAGTTACAAATTCGTCAATGGAACACTCGACAAGTTAGCATTCAGTGAACATGTTCGCCTCAGTAAACTGATCAAGCGAGGGTCGCAGTCAAACAGTCGGGAATTCGAGCTGATTCAGCGTTACTTTGCCGACCGACAAAGCTACGATGAGAGCGTGCTTACGGGAATCGGAGACGATTGCGCAATCGTTGATATTCCCGCAGACCAGCAACTTTTGGTTACAACCGATACACTGCATGAAAATGTACATTTTCCGGCATCTACGAAAGCCCGACAGATTGGGTACAAATCACTGGCTGTCTCCTTAAGTGACCTGGCCTCGAAAGGAGCGAAACCGAAATATGCAATGCTGAATCTGTCTCTACCCGGATACGATCCGACTTGGCTTGCTGAATTTAGTCGTGGTTTTTTTGACCTGGCAGCTCAATTTAACATTGGTTTGATTGGTGGTGATACGGTTCGTGGACCCTTGTCAATCGGAATTACAGCTTTTGGAATTGCAACGGTCGGCCAGTGCCCGTTGCGTTCAGGTGCACGTCCCGGAGACGCAATCTATGTGACTGGAACTTTGGGTGATGCCGCGCTTGGATTGATTGCTTCTCGCCTTGGCAACTCACTCAATCGCAAGGATACTGAATTTCTTCAGCGAAGACTGGAACTCCCCCAGCCGCGAGTGAAAGCGGGACAGGTGATCGCTCGTTATGCCACATCATCCATTGATTTGTCGGACGGATTAATTGCAGATCTTTCTCATATTCTTGTTGCCAGTGGTGTAGGCGCTTCAATTGATCTTGAAAAAATTCCGCTTTCACCTGTTTATCAGCATCTCCTTACTGATGTAGGTTGGGATTTTGCCTTGGCACATGGCGATGATTACGAGTTATGTTTTACTATCAGCCAGGATTTGCCGGAATCTGCAATTGAGGAGGCGGTCGTCCCGATGAGTCGAATCGGCACCGTTGTTGAAGGTGAAGGCATCGAAATCAGACAACCAAATGGCGAATTCTACCAAATTCAGTCTTCCGGATATTCTCATTTCTGAATCCTGCAGTTCCCAAAAAAGTGGCAGCCGTGAATCGACGTCCAATCGGGTTTAAACCAGCGCTTTGGATCGCGTTTGGATTTGGAACGGGGTTTGTTCCTAAAGCACCTGGGACAGCAGGTACGCTGCTTGGCATTCCGTTGGCTATTATGATCAGCCAGACGTCTATTGTGCTTCAGGTTGTCATATTGGCGGTTTTATTTGTTCTGGGATGTATGGTGTGTCAGATTGCGGCAGATTGGCTGGGAGAGCAGGATCCAGGAGCAGTCGTCTGGGATGAAGTTGTCGGTTATTGTATGGCCATGGCATTTTTGCCGGCAACTCTAACGACCGTTGTGGCGGCATTCATTTTGTTCAGGCTTGCTGATATAGTCAAGCCCTGGCCTATTTCCTGGTTTGAACGGCGAATTGCCGGTGGAACTGGGATTATGGTGGACGATTTACTGGCCGGTATACTGACCAATGTCGTCATTCACAGCATGATTTATTTCGGGATATTGACACCCTGATCAACCCAACGCAGTGAATATCAATAAATGCAAATCTGAAAGGTCGCAGAAAGCGTTAAAATTGAACTTTTGTGCACTTGAAACGGTCAAATTGGAATGAAAGTCGGATACAAGGAACTGCTTGACAAGGCAATGGCAGAGGTGGAGACGATCTCTGTTGACAAAGCGAAAGAACTGCACTCTAGCGAAACGGCGCAATTTGTTGATTTAAGAGATATCCGGGAACTGAAAATGGAAGGAAAAGTACCCGGCTCCTACCATATGCCGAGAGGTATGCTTGAATTTTGGATTGATCCTGAGAGCCCGTATTTCAAGTCAATTTTTGAACAGGATTGCAAGTACGTCTTTTATTGCAAGTCAGGTTGGCGTTCCGCCCTGGCGACCCAAACGGCACAAAACATGGGGTTGTCGAATGTCTGTCACATTGGTGGCGGATTCGATGCATGGAAGCAGGCTGAGGGCCAGGTAGAAAATTCGGATTGAGGTCAATTATTGAAATCTATCCCGGACCTGAAAGTTCATTGCAATTGGGCTGGGATGACACAAATCTTAGGATGAAGTTATGAAGTACGCAACGATCGCACTGGCAATTCTGATAACTCTTACTGCAAATAGTATCGCGTTCGCTGATGGCAGTCGTGATGAAGTGAAGGTAGCGATTGAGTCTCTAATCGGAAGCGAGTTGCCCGATGCAGCAGTTGTCGAATCAGCGACAGATGGAGTTTATGTCATTGACATAAGCGGAACAATCTATCACGCTGTGCTGAAAGACTCTGTTTTGCTGATTGGTGAAGCATTTGATCTGGTTCGGGGCGTGAGCCTGAACGAGGAAATCAGTAATCGAGGCATCAGTGCTGCCGTGAGTGATCTGTCATCTGAAAATATGATTATTTTTGCTGCCAATGACAAAAAACGCCACGTTACCGTATTTACCGATATCGATTGCTCCTACTGCAGGCGATTCCACCAGGAAGTACCGACGTTGAATGACGCCGGGCTGGAAGTTCGTTATGTGGCCTATCCAAGAGCGGGAATAGGCTCGTCAAGTTACGACAAAATCGTGACGGTCTGGTGTTCAGACAACCCACAGCAAGCGATGACTCGATCAAAGGCAGGTGAAGTGCTGCCAGCGTTGACTTGCACGAATCCGGTTGCGGATCACTACCAAGCTGGAGTTGATGGTGGCGTCAGGGGCACCCCTACGCTAGTGCTTGACGATGGCAGCGTTATCGGCGGATTTTTGCCGGCGAATGATCTACTCGTTCGGATTGGTTTGAAAGACAGCTGAATTTTTATCAATTGAATATCGGTATTTAGTCTGATTGGTTTTTTAATCAGGGTATCTTGATACTGATCGACTCGTTCAAAAAACGCAAGAAGTTCTGAACGAATACAGATTTCGGTTCGAATCTGTCGACTGTCACGTAAATGAACCGAGAAGAAAAACTGAGAACGGATAAACGGAATGGATGAAAGTAAGAAAAAAATTCTGGAAGCAACACTAGGACAGATTCGACGACAGTTTGGACAAGGCTCAATCATGCGATTGGGTGATGAAGATGTTGATGGCGATGTATCGATAATCCCAACTGGGTCGCTAGGCCTTGACCTGATCTTGGGTGTTGGCGGTCTGCCACGCGGGCGCGTCGTTGAAGTTTACGGACCTGAAGCATCAGGTAAGACAACACTAACACTGTCGGTGGTTGCACAAGCCCAAAAAATGGGCGGGACTGCAGCTTTTATCGATGCTGAACACGCGCTAAATACCGCCCATGCAGGGGTATTGGGTGTGAATGTG
This sequence comes from Gammaproteobacteria bacterium, assembly GCA_022823625.1. Classification (GTDB taxonomy): domain Bacteria; phylum Pseudomonadota; class Gammaproteobacteria; order Arenicellales; family JAJDZL01; genus JAJDZL01. The sequence continues at coordinate 127,480 of JAJEHQ010000006.1, read as the reverse complement.
GACGACCTCTTGGTATCTCAACCCAATAATGGTGAAGAGGCACTTGAAATTGCGGATCAACTGGTTCGTTCTGCAGCAATTGATGTGGTTGTTATTGATTCGGTCGCAGCTTTGACACCACGAGCCGAAATCGATGGAGAAATGGGTGATTCCTACATGGGTTTACACGCAAGGCTAATGTCCCAGGCGCTCAGAAAGTTAACCGGCAGCATCAATAAATCCAAGACTTTGGTCATATTCATCAATCAGATTCGAATGAAAATTGGCCAGATGTACGGTAGCCCTGAAGTAACAACCGGAGGAAACGCACTTAAGTTCTATGCTTCAGTTCGACTTGATATTCGTAGATTTGGCAAGATATCAAAGGGAGAGGATGTGATCGGCAGTCAAACTCGAGTCAAGGTTGTCAAGAATAAAGTTGCTCCACCATTCAAGCAGTGTGAGTTCGATTTGATTTTCAAGCAGGGTATCTCGCGCGAAGGAGAGTTGATTGATCTGGGTATAAAACATAAAGTGGTTGATCGGGCTGGTGCCTGGTACAGTTTTGGAGATACTCGCATTGGTCAGGGTCGCGAGAATGCGCGAATTTTTCTGAGTGAGAATCTGGATATCGCAGAAGAAATTGAGTCGAAAATTCGCGAGGAGGTTGGCGTGGCGCCTAAATCAGTGGAGGCAGAAACGGTCGCTTAACCTGACAGATGAAAGAACTCGGTGAAGTTCGCTCAAAAGCGGTAACGCTTTTGTCACGACGCGAGTATTGTCGGCAGGAAATGGTGGAAAAACTGATCAGCAAAGGGGCTCGGCGAGAACATGCTGAATCGGTTGTTGAGCAGTTAAGCAGCCGTGGTCTGATTTCTGAAGAAAGATTTTCTAAAGCGTTAATTCAGGTTCGCGTGCGACAAGGCTACGGTCCGGTCCGAATCAAATATGAACTCACACAGCGCGGTGTAGCCGATGATCTCGCAACTACCTGCCTGGCGGAGTGGAATGACAGTTGGACTCAGCAGTTGACGCGCGTAATTGAGCGTAAATACGGAGATCGTCCGGCAAACAGTTTTAACGAGTGGGCAAAAAGAGCAAACTTTCTGAAAAACCGGGGATTTACTACCGATCAGATTCATGAAAATTTGGAAAAGTACCGTAAGCTAAGCCAGACAGAATAAGCATTCAACATGAAAACTACACAGATTAGAGAGACTTTTCTGCAGTATTTTGCAGACTCGGGACACGAGATTGTGCCGAGCAGTCCACTGGTTCCTGGCAATGATCCAACGCTGCTATTCACCAACTCTGGAATGGTACAGTTTAAGGATGTGTTTTTAGGTGCAGAAAAGCGTCCGTATAATCGCGCGACTACTGCCCAGCGCTGCGTACGAGCTGGTGGAAAACACAATGATCTGGAAAACGTTGGCTACACCGCACGACACCACACTTTCTTTGAAATGCTGGGTAATTTCAGTTTCGGCGATTACTTCAAGCGCGACGCCATTCATTTCGCTTGGGATTTGCTGATTCGCGGATTTAAGCTGCCGGAAGATCGCCTATGGGTTACTGTATTTACCGAAGATGATGAAGCGGCTGATGTATGGCTCAATCAAATTGGCATACCGGCTGAGCGATTTACACGCATATCAACTTCTGACAACTTTTGGGCGATGGGCGACACTGGGCCTTGTGGTCCGTGTTCTGAGATTTTCTATGACCATGGGCCTGACATCGAAGGTGGTCCTCCAGGTACGCCAGAACAGGATGGGGACCGCTATGTCGAATTGTGGAACCTTGTCTTCATGCAATATGAGCGTCTTGCTGATGGAAGTTTGACACCTCTACCGAAACCGTCGGTCGACACTGGGATGGGGCTTGAAAGAATCTCGACTGTTATGCAGGGTGTGTACAGTAATTATGACATCGATCTTTTCAGCGCGTTGATTCACGATGCGGCGAGTTCGGTTGGCTGCGACAGTCATGACAGCAAATCGTTGAGAGTCATTGCGGACCACATACGTTCAGCAGCATTTCTAATCACGGATGGCGTGACACCATCCAATGAAGGCCGCGGTTATGTGTTGCGTCGGATAATCAGACGGGCAATTCGTCATGGATATCAACTCGGTTGCAAGGAGCCTTTTTTTCATCGATTAACTGGCTCTCTGGTTGAGCAGATGGGCGATGCTTACCCCGAACTGCCAAATGCAAGAGATAAGGTTGAGCGCGTACTGCTGAAAGAGGAGGAACGCTTTGCCAGAACCCTGAACCAGGGACTCAAGATACTCGATCGGGAACTTGCTGGCCTAAGTGGCACCGTACTGCCGGGTGATGTGGCTTTTCGGTTGTATGACACATATGGGTTTCCTTTGGACTTGACTGCAGATTTTCTACGAGAAATGAATCTCACTGTGGATAACGAAGGGTTTGAGCAGTGCATGCAGGAGCAGCGTAACAGAGCCAAGCAGGCAAGCAAATTTGAGGTGCTTGATTCGAAATCTCCTAATCTGGACATTGAGGTCCAGTTCAGCGGCTACCAATCCATTAAGGAAGAAAGTGATATTGCTGCAATCATTGTCGATGGCAACCATGAAACTGCTGTGACTGAGGGTGACAAGGCAACACTGATCCTTGAATCCACACCTTTTTATGCCGAGAGCGGTGGTCAGGTCGGTGACAAGGGGATCATTGTGATCAACGGCAGTGAATTTCGAGTGGACGACACGCAATATGTATCAGGTAAGGTAATCGGACACATCGGCAGTGTTGTTAAGGGTGAGTTTCATGTTGGCGATACAGTTTCAGCTGAGGTTGATGAGGAGCTTCGCTATTCGACGATGAACAATCATTCAGCTACGCATCTTTTGCACTCAGCATTAATGAACAATCTAGGTTCGCACGTTCAGCAAAAAGGTTCTCTGGTTGCTCCGGACCGGCTACGTTTTGATTTCGCACATGATTCTGCACTGAGTGGTGAGGAGTTGGAGAAAATCGAACGCGAGGTGAACGATTCGATCCGCCAGAACTATTCCGTTACGAAAGAACTGATGGACTTGGAGGCGGCGAAGGCCAAAGGTGCCGCAGCACTATTTGGTGAAAAGTATGATGCAAGAGTACGCGTTGTTGCAATGGGAGACTATTCACTTGAACTGTGTGGTGGTACCCACGTTGATCGTACTGGCGATATAGGACTGTTCAAGATTGTTGACGAGTCCAGCATTGCTTCTGGTATTCGTCGCATCGAGGCTTTGACTGGTACTCAGGCGATTGAGTTGATGCAGGCAGAATCGCGGAAGCTTTCCGAAGTTGCGCGTCTGATGCATACTGGCGTGGGTGAATTGCGAGATTCAGTCGCACAAGTTTTGAAAAACAATCGATTGTTTGAGCGGCAAATTTCCGAACTTAAGGCGCAGTTGGCGACACGCGGTGGTGATGATGGTACTCTTTCGGTGGAAAAGATTGGAGACATTCCGCTATTGGTACGTCGACACGATGATACTGATGTACGTGATTTGCGAAACATCCTTTCATCGCTGCAGCAGAAGCTCGATTCTGGGGTGATCGTATTGGGCTCTTTGAATAAGGGCAAAGCGACATTGATTTGCTCTGTTTCAGAAGACTGGCTTGACCGTCTTCATGCTGGCGACATCATTGGAAAAATTACGCCGATCGTCGGTGGCAAAGGTGGAGGGAAAGCACATCTTGCGCAAGGTGGGGGTGCGGAAGGAGACAAGCTTGATGCAGCGCTTGAAGCTGTATCAACCGTCATTGCCTGAATTCGCAATCCCGCTGCCGCACTTCACACAAAATTCTGATTACTGATTAATCCAGGTTCAAAACGATAAACATGGATATTGTTATCGAAAAGTTCGGTGGTTCATCTGTCGGCACAGTTGAAAAAATCAACCGAGTTGCAAATCGGGTGATTCGCACGGTTGAGGATGGTTATCGCGTAGTTGTTGTGCTATCTGCCATGCAAGGTGAAACCAATCGATTGATTCAGTTAGCTCATCAAGTTTCACCTGAGCCCTCGACCAGGGAACTGGATGTTGTGATGAGTACTGGTGAACAAGTAACAATAGGCCTTCTCTGTATGGCCTTAGAACGCGAGGGTTATAGTGCCCGATCCTATACTGGCTTGCAGGTTCCGATTCAGACCAGCACCATGCATGGTAAGGCGCGTGTCGAGCATATTGATCGCGATAAGATATTGAGCAATCTGGAGTCAGGGACCATTGTTGTGGTTGCTGGATTCCAGGGTGTAAATACAAATGGCGACATTACCACATTGGGTCGTGGCGGTTCGGATACAACCGCAGTCGCTTTAGCTGCAGCACTGTCGGCATCAGTCTGCCGGATTTACACCGATGTGGATGGTGTGTTGACGGCAGACCCTAGGATTGTTCCAGATGCCCGCGTTCTTTCCAGAATCACAGCTGAAGAAATGCTGGAACTATCGAGTTCGGGTGCAAAGGTACTACAGATCCGCGCAGTGGAATTTGCTTACAAGTACGGTGTACCCATACACGTCCTGTCATCATTTCGCGATGTGTCGGGGACTTTGATCACTTCGGAGGAAAATCGAATGGAACAACCCAAAATTACGGGTGTTGCCTACAACGTAAACGAGGCGAAATTAACTATCAAAAACGTCCCAGATCGACCTGGAATTGCATCCAAAGTATTTGGGCCTATCGCTGACGCACAAATCAATGTTGACATGATTATTCAGAATGTAGGAAGTGACAACAACACCGATCTGACTTTTACGGTGGATCGAACAGAATTTCAAAACAGTTTGCGTATTTTGAGAGATATTGTTCCTCAAATAGGTGCTCAGGATATTGTTGGTGCGGATGACATCGCCAAAATCTCTCTAGTCGGTGTTGGAATGCGTTCACATTCAGGTGTCGCAACGACAATGTTTCGCGTATTGGCTGAAGAAGGCATTAACATTCAGATGATTTCAACATCTGAAATTAAAATTTCTGTTATCGTAGAAGAAAAATATGTAGAACTCGGTGTCAGAGCACTACATAATGCGTTTGGGCTGAGTGAAGAACACGAATCCATTGAAGAATCAGGCCCACAGAGTCTATTCCGCAGCTGAAATCTGCATGGTTATTGGTTTATGTAGTTCGAATTGTGGGGCAACAACATAATGCATTCTTCTCACCATATAATTACTAGGTTTGGTCACATCCGACCAACGAAGTTAGGCTGGATTACTAACTCCGGTTCATCGAAGGATTGGTTTTTTTGGACAAATTGCAGAGTAGTTCTACGGACAGTTCTGCAACGCTAGGAGGTTTTTAACTTGTGTTAATTTTGACAAGAAGGATTGGAGAATCCGTAAAAATTGACGGCGATATTACTGTCACAATTCTCGGAACTAAAGGGAATCAGGTTCGTTTGGGTATTGATGCTCCTAAAAGTGTCAGTGTGTATCGTGAAGAGATTTACGAACGCATACAAAGTGAAAAGGCGCAAGAAGAAGAGTAAATGCCGGTGATTTTTCTCTGGCTGACATTGATTTCATTGAAGCTATGATCAGTCATCATCATTACCGGAGAGGTGGCCGAGCGGCTGAAGGCGCTCCCCTGCTAAGGGAGTATGGGCAACCCCCATCGTGGGTTCGAATCCCACCCTCTCCGCCAAGGCAGAATTTGGATGAATGGATTAAAGAATTACTCTGCCTTGAAAATGCGCCCGTAGCTCAGCTGGATTAGAGTACCAGACTACGAATCTGGGAGTCGGGGGTTCGAATCCCTCCGGGCGCGCCAAATTCAATCAGTGAATTCATCATCATGTGTGGACGCTTCAACATCCTCACTGATGCGGATGCGTTGATGACGACATTCGACATTTTGAACGAAAACGTTCAAATTGAGTCGTTTTCCAAGTCTTACAACATCAGCCCATCGGTGAAACAAACCGTTGTCGAGACGGCTGATGACGAAGGTTTGACCAAAATTCCGGTTGTTCGGTTAGGTTCTGAAAATCAACTCCTTTTGCAAAGCGCGATTTGGCCTTTAATTCCATTTTGGGCGGGTTCAGAGGTGCCGAAGTTCTCGACAGCCAACGCAAGAAGCGAATCGATGACTTCCAAACCTAGTTACCGAAACGCATGGAAGAAAGCGCAACGATGTCTGATTCCTGCCACTGGCTTTTACGAATGGCAAATTGTTGAAGGTCAGAAGCGTAAGCAACCGTGGCACATCTACCACTCTGAACAGCCCATTATGGCATTTGCTGGTCTTTGGGAGCGCGGTCGGACAGAGGACGGCTCAATGTTTTTGTCGTGCACGATTGTGACAACGAAGGCAAACGCGCTGATGGAAAAGATTCATAATTCAAATTTTCGAATGCCAGTTATCCTTGACCCAGAGAACTGGGGTGACTGGATGGGCAGTAATAGTCAATTGGCGTTGCAGTTGGCTGTTCCATATCCAGAAGAACAAATGACGGCGGATCCAATATCCACTCGCATTAACTATCCGGCATACAACAATCCCGATTGCCTTGATCCGGTTGAGCCCGACCATTAAACTCTGATACAACATCCGGTCTTTGGCAGACAGTCGAAGGGCATCTCAATTTTACAAACATAGATGAAGAAGCAGAGCGGCCGAAAATCTCGCGCCAAAATGCGGCCCAAACGGACTTGCGCGACCGTTGAATATGCTAGCATTCGTCAAATTTGGTTAAGAAAAGATGACGGGGAGTTGTTGAAGTTTTCCGCTATGGATTGTCCTGTATTACTGCCAGGGGATCGGGTGTCTGGCTCACACGGATTACACAAAGAATTGATCCAAATCAGTCCTGAGTCATTAAGTGTAGAGTCTCGCGGAGTATGTCAGGTTGTCCTGCGTGTCAGACACAAAATGTCGCGCTTGACACATTCTTTGGAGCCTATCGGTTTATTTGTACCTGGTAGGGTTGAAACTTCTGAGAATCTGCAGGCAATAGATCACGGTCAATATGTGGTTGCGACTTTGAAACAACGGCCTACACGACCGCGCCGTGGCGTTGTTTGGGAACTTAGTTCGATCGATCAAATTTTGGACAATCAGTGTGATGTGGCAGCGGCAGTTGCTCTGACCAGATTCGGAATTCGGGAGAATTGGCCAAAGCGCATGAAAACTGATCTGGACGATGTCGCTTTGGTCTGCACGGAAAGTGAGGTGGTCAACCGTAGAGATTTAAGGGATCTGGCCTTCGTGACCATTGACCCAGTAGAAGCCAGAGATCATGATGATGCTGTTTACTGTGAACGCACAGAGCATGACGGATATCGATTGTGGGTTGCAATTGCCGATGTCGCTCACTACGTCAAACCTGGAACTTTGCTCGATGCTGAAGCTTTGAAAAGAGGCGCATCGATTTATTTTCCTTGTCAATCCGTACCGATGCTTCCACCTGAGCTCTCTAGTGAAGCGTGCTCGCTGAAACCCGACTTGGATCGACTGGCACTGGTCTGTGAAATGGCTGTCAGTGCAAATGGAACGGTGGATTCCTATCAATTTTACGAAGCTGTGATTAGGTCTCGGGCGAGGTTGACTTACGAAGAAGTAGGAAATTCGGCAATTAACGGGACGCGGACCGACGAAGTTTCAAATAGCATTCAGCGATTGTTTGATCTGCACGAAACATTTATGGAGGCGAGAAAAGCGAGAGGTGCATTGAATTTGGATATACCGGCGCTGAGTATTAATTTTGATTCCTCAGGGGCGGTGGCAGATGTCTCCAAAGACCAGAAGTATCTGTCTCACAGTTTGATAGAAGAGGCAATGCTTGCGGCAAATACATGTGCGGCAAATTTTATCGCTGCACATTATTCGGATGCTGGATTGTATCGGGTTCATGGTCCACCGAAAGAGTCTAATCTGCAATTCATCAATCAAATGCTGTCCGACAGTGGTTTGAGAAATAAATTGACCTCAGAATCGACATTGGTACATTACCAGGTTGTAACTGAGCAGTTCAGAAAGCAGAGCCCTACGCTGTATTCTGCATTCCAGATTCACCTTCTGCGTAGCTTGGAAATGGCAATTTACTCTTCAAGGATCAGTTCTCACTTCGCATTGAATTACCCCGAATATACGCACTTCACTTCACCGATTCGAAGATACCCGGACTTGGTCGTTCACCGGATGATTAAACGTGTACTGAATGACACCGGAGATAATCCTGAAGAACCGGTACTCACGTCAGTCGCAGAGCAGAGCTCCCGAACAGAGCGTCGCGCAGAGAGCTGTGCGAGGGATGCTGAAAGTTGGCTTAAGGCAGAGCTGATGAAATCACGTGTAGGAGAGAGGTTTGATGCGGTAGTTACCGATTGCAGACGTTTTGGAGTATTTGTTCAATTGGATTCACCCTTTGTTGACGGTATGATTCATGTATCCGATTTAGGGCATGAGTATTTCACTTATGAAGAGTCGTCAAGAAATTTGGTCAGCGACCGTACTGGTAAGCGTTTCAGCATTGGTGACAGTTTGAAAGTCAGAGTCGCGGGTGCCGATCCTGAGTTGGGACACGTTAATTTTGAACTGGCTTGACGATAATTTCCTGTGTTGATGGCTTTCATAATCAGGACTTAGTAAACACCCGGCACCGCGAACCGAACTGAATCAACAACGTATCTAAAGTAATTCAAAAAATGCAAAAACACTACGGCATACATGTCGCCATCGCGATGTTGAAAAACCGGGCAGACGATATTGAAACGGTGTTATTGAGCGCTAAGCGACAAGATCGTCGCTTGCGGGAAATTGAGCAAATTGCAAGAAGTCGCGGGATCAAGATCAAACGTTTGCCAAACAGTGATCTGGCTGAGATCTCTGAAGGAAACAAACATCAGGGGGTTATTATTCTCAGCCATTTTCGAGTCGGTGATTCGCACGGTAAGAGTTTATCTGAATGGCTTGGTACGCTACAGGATTCAAATCTGCTTGTTGCTTTGGATGGAATTTTGGATCCGCGTAATCTTGGCGCATGCTTTCGAAGTGCCAACGCTGCCGGAGTGGGAGGCGTGATTCTACCCCGAAGTCGCGGCTGCGCGCTTACAGCGACTGTTTCCCGAACTGCGGCAGGTGCGGTGGAAACCACCCCGATTTACCGTGCATCAAATCTCATTCGTACGCTGGATGAGTTGAAGTCGCAGGATTACTTTGTTGTGGGACTCGAAGGAGACGCGACCGATTCTGTCTACGAACTAGATTTGTCGGAAAAATGTGTACTGGTATTCGGCACGGAAGAGACTGGAATGCGGGTTGGAACCAGAAAGAGATGTGATCAGCTCGCCTGCATACCAATGCGAGGCAAAATTTCAAGTCTGAACGTTTCAGTTGCGGTTGGCGTGGTTGCTTTTGAGGCGTATCGACAGCGATTGGCCAAATAGCTCAAAAAGTCACGCGAGTGAACCACCGCAACTGCTTCCCGCGCCAGCTGTACAACCAAAGCAATGGGAATCGACTGCAATACGGTCATTCGTGAACTGATGAAGATCTTGTTCCCACAGATATCTAGGCTTGTGCCAGCCGGCTGGAATATCCAGCATCTGATTGAAGTCACAGTCGTAGATTCTCCCTAACCAGTCTACACTGATGATGTGCCGACACATCAGATTTGGCACTGTCTGTGGATTGAATTTTTCCTGCAGAAGGTTCATGTAGCTTTCATATTCCCCGGTTCGTTTCAGATAGTGTCGGAAGCGGCTAATCGGTAAATTCGTAAGCGTGTAAAGTCGGTTGAAATGAATACCGAAATCTTCTTCAAGACGAATTTTATAAGTTGCTTCCAACGAATCCTGAGCCGGCGGCAGAAAAGCTCCATTGGGGTTATAGACGAGGTCTAGTTCAAGGTTTGGATTGATGCCATAGCCGTGCTTGTTCAAAATTTGCAGGGCACTGATACTCTGTCCAAATGTACCTTTACCACGTTGCTGCTCGAGATTGTCCTTGGAATAACAGGGCAGCGAGCAGATCAGTTTCACTCCACGCTTGGTATACCAGGCGGCGAGGTCTTCTTGCCCATCAACCAGCAACACTGTCAGGTTGCATCGCGAGGTAACTAACATGTTGTTCTGGAGACAGGTATTGACGAAACGTCTGAAATTCGGGTTGAGCTCCGGTGCTCCACCGGTTACATCGACTGATTCGACTTGGTTATCGACACACCAGCGGGCAATTTTTTCCATGACTTCCCAAGTCATGATTTCAGTCCGATTAGGACCTGCATCTACGTGACAGTGATTACACGCCTGATTACAGAGTTTGCCTAGATTGACCTGAACTTCACGAATTTTGGCGCGCGTTAGCCCTCTGATTCCATTTTCATGGAGTGTTGAGAAAAAATTCCAGCGTTTGATTGAACTGCTGGAATCTAGCGACAGATCACTGAATGTGTCAGATACGACAGGTATGGTGTCGTTAAGCACGTCCATTGAAGTCACTACTTGGGAAACCGCTTGTTTATGAAGTGGTCAAGTGAAATGGCCCCGGCTCCATGAAACAGCGGGATCAACAGCATGATGCCCCACACTTGGTGCTGAACAATCCCAGCGGGATTCAATGACGGGTACGAAATAACAGCCATGGCATTGAATATAAAAAGTGCTCCGGCAGTCGCTCGAGTCGCAAGCCCAAGAACCAAAAGCACCGGAAAGACCAGTTCCGCAAATATCGCCATGTAAGCTGCCAATTCAAATGGCACAATCGGCACAGCGTATTCGTATTCAAAGAGATACATTGTGGTATCTATGTTGGCTATTTTGGTCAGTCCAGATTTCCAAAAGACATTTGCTATCCAAAGTCGTACCAACAGATCGGCAATCGGTGCCCCACAATTTAGCAGACAGAGTATTTTTCGATAAAGTTGAATGATTGCAGCCATAAGTTCTTCCTGGACCGAGAAGTAGAATTATTGATGAACGAATCTACGCTTAACCGTAATTGTGGATACTGCACCAAACGAAAACAGGCGATTCAATCCTTCTTTCAAATTGTATTCGGGATTTAATTCCAGAATTGAGGTAATAGTCGCTCCGAGCGTTTCATGTTCGCGGAGAAAATTGATCATTTGAAATAGATCGTCTTCGATGTTTACGACTTTTACACCACTTTTTGAGCGATGAATCAGAACTTGTTGTCCTTCAGACTTAATGTCCGGTATGGTGTCAGCGTGGCCATTCGACGTCGCGAATTCCCAAATATCAAATATCGAAAATTTGGACTTGATTGTGTGTATTGAAGGGTGAAATTCAAACTGAAGGTCTTCGTAGTTGTCGGGTGAAAAATCACTCAGACTGCTGATGTCAAGAGCAGTCGCTGATGCCGAGTGAAACGCTCGATGGCAAGCCCAGTCAATTTCGGCGAGTGCAGATAAATACGGATAGTTGCTGAGTTCCGGCATGGACTCAATTAATGACGGCAGGTGTTCACCAAAATCATGCAGATTCCCGCTGTCAGGTGTATGGGATCGAGTATAGATTTGCGCCATTGATTTGAAGAACTCTTCACCAACCATTGCGCAGCTCACAGGAAATATGTTGGCTAGAGTATCAGTCAGGGTTGCAAAGATGTTATTCCGGTAAATATTAATTCGCTGTGTGGCTTGAAAACCGCGCTGTTCAACAAGTGTTTGTACGCTTGAATTTTCTCCGCAAAGAATCTCAGCACTAAATTGACTCTGCAATTCACGCAGCTGCACTTTGCGTCTCCTGACGGTAGCTTCTCGCAATATTTGCTTCATCCATCAGAACGGAGAATTCCGGTAGGTCCTTATCCCATTCAATCAGAGTGGGTGCTGTGTTAAAGCGATTTGCAACGGTTTCGTATAGATTCCAGACTTCGTCGCAGACTCTCTGGTCATGAGTGTCAATACGAATCGTACCTTCCGGCAAATTCTTCACGGTGTGTCCTGCCAAGTGAATTTCACCGACTATGCTCGGTGATATCTCGGAAAGAAATTCAATCGGGTCAAACTGGTGATTGCAGGCATTTACATATACGTTATTGATGTCAAGCAATAATTGACATCCACTTAGGCGGGTGATTTCGTTTATGAACTCCCATTCACTCATTTCGGAATGCGAGAACTCAAGATAGGTCGACGCATTTTCGACTAGGATTGTGCGACCTAACGTGTCCTGAACCCGCCCGATGCGACCTGCGAGATGTGAAATCGTTTCTTTTGTGAATGGCAGTGGTAAAAGGTCGTGAAGGTAGATTCCATCAATTGAACTCCACGACAAGTGTTCTGACACCAGACCCGGCTCGTAAATGTCAATTATTTCCTTGAGCCTTTCCAGGTGTTTTACATTCAGGTCGTCTGTTGAACCCAGTGAAAGCCCAACGCCATGAAAGCTGAGGTTGTAGTTTTGACGGATTTGTGTTAACCAGTCGTGAGGAGCGCCACCTCGTCCGAAGTAATTTTCACTGTGGACTTCGAACCAGTCTACTGACGGCCTATTGGCTGCGACATATTCGCAGTGATCGGCACGCAACCCGATTCCAACGGAATCAGCTGAAATCGGGCGCGTAACCATCTCAAAGCAATTAATCGAAAAATTGCAGGAATTCTACTACGAAGATTCTAAACTGCCGCCGGCGAGTTTTCCGCACAACCCCTTGGGAAGAAGAACAAATGCATCGCTCTGATCATCCATGGTTGAAGTGCCAGCGCATGAGCTGTTGGCGGTTTGACAGTCATTGTGTCCGGCTTTGGCTACGCCATAGCATTTCTCCTTTTCTTCCTCCGCATTGGCGACGGTTGAAAGGGTCAATGTGCCGAGAGCGATTGCACCGCTAATCGCTGTAGCGAGAAGAAGTTTCTGTGACTTCATAAGTCAGTCCTCCAAAAGTTGCTGAATAAAAAAATAATACCCCTACAAGCGGGTGACTTACTTTGACTTGCAATGTGTCAGATTTGTTTCAAACAATCCACCAGGATTGAAAAGAATAGATATGATAAGCGCAGCTTGTGACAAAGGCGCTGAATAGAGACTGGTATCACCTACTTTGGTGATCAGTTGTCAGGGACTGGCTGACTGAATTGTTCACGCAGTTGGGCGATAAACTGTCCTTCCTGTTGCTCATACGTTTCATCTTCCGCATTGACGACCAGCCAGTCAAATACAGCCAGCATCAGGTCGTGTTGAGCCTCGTGTTTATCTCCTCTTTGGTTTACGCGATGATCATAGATGGAGCGAAGTCCGCTTGGTGAGTCATTGCTCACCATTTCCATTACGATGGCATGCAGACCAAGGTGAGAAAAAGGGTCCGGTTCATCAAAGTCAAATTGATGATCGGCAAAAACTTCAGGATTTGATAGCACGCTGTCCACTTCTGGGTGCATTTCGATGATTTTGCTGATCATCTTTTCCGTAGCATTGAGCTTTTCTTTGTTCTGAACTTTGTTCCAAACGTCAAACAGGAACTGACGTTCATTGGTTTCAGTCGTCATTCTCTAGCCTTTATGCCTTTTGAAGTTGTATGTCAGCATATTCCTGCTTTTCAGAAAATTCACACAAGTCGTAAATGCCGCATGAGTTGCAATTTGGCTTTTTTGCAGTGCAGGTGTACCGACCGTGAAGAATCAGCCAGTGGTGGGCATCAACCAAAAACTCCTTTGGTACCCATTTCAACAAATTCTGTTCCACTTCTATGACATTCTTGCCCGGTGCCAGACCAATTCGATTTGAAATTCGAAAGATATGTGTATCAACCGCGATGGTTGGTTGACCAAATGCGGTATTCAAAATGACATTTGCAGTTTTTCGTCCCACCCCGGGCAGCGCTTCCAGATCGACTCGATTGGATGGAATATTTCCATCGTGTTTATCGATCAAAATTTTGCACAAGCTGAGAATATTCTTGGCCTTGCTGTTGAATAGACCAATTGACTTAATCATTTCACGGAGTCCATCAATGCCCAGGTCCAGCATTGATTGAGGATCAGGTGCTGCGGAAAACAGCTTGCTGGTAGCCAGATTAACGGCCTTGTCGGTTGACTGGGCGGAAAGTACGACCGCGATCAGCAGCTCAAAGTTGCTACGGTAATTCAGTTCGGTGGTTGGATTCGGATTGGCGGCCTTTAGCCTTGTAAAGATTTCGAATCTTTTTTTGGCATTCATTTATTTGATGCTTGAGAGTGTGAAAGACGTGTGACGCGCTTTTTTGACTTCCACCGCTTTGTTCGCTCGCGATTTACTGCCTTTCGAATTTCCTGCTTTATTTCTTCATGTTGGGCAACATCGGATGAATCTTGCTGAGTTTGCATCCGCAAACGATGATGTGCTGCGAGATGTCTCCAGCGGGATACTTCTGAATCCAAAAATTCAGGCCAGGTTTCACCTTTCCGCTGATCGGAATGCTTGACCATTACGATACAATCGACTGGGCAAAATTTGAGACACAACTCGCAGCCAGTACAATCATCAGCCAATACGCTGTGCATCTGGCGTGATGCCCCAACGATGGCATCGACAGGACAAGGTTCAATGCAAAGGGTGCATCCAATGCACTCCGATTCAATAATTTCGGCGATGAAGCGACCCGTGTAAGGGGCACAGTCATCCGCCAGTGGAATTTCTGGATGATTTAATTGACTTGCCAGCGCGGATAAGGTAACTGCGCCACCCGGAGGACAACGATTGATCTGTGCTTCGTTGTTAAACAAAGCATTGGCGTATTCAATACAACTCGGATAGCCACAAACCGTGCACTGTGTCTGCGGCAAACACTGGTCGATGTCTGAGACGGTTAAATCTGGATTCATACGTGGGCTCAATTGACTGGTACACCAAGACCGACCTGCTCGCCGGGGTCGATAAGCCACAGACCATCATCATCACCCGCTGCCAGAATCATACCTTCTGAAGTGCCGAATTTCATTTTCCTCGGTTTAAGGTTACGCACAACCACAACCTTCCTTCCGACTAATTCCTCTGGTGAATAAAATCCTTTGATTCCAGCAAAAACCTGCCTGGTTTCAGTACCGAGATCAACCTTCAGGCGAATCAGTTTGTTTGAATCCTCAACATCCGATGCTTCAATAATTAACGCGGTACGAAGATCAATCTTGGCAAAGTCTTCTATAGAAATAATGTTGTCATGACTCGTGTCAAGGGTCGCTTCCTTTTCCATGGATTGATCAATCATTGCATCGACATCCTTTTGTTGAATCCGTGTCATCAGGTGGACATACGGTGAAATCTGATGATCAAGCAATGGAGTTTGAGCTTTTTCAAACTGATCCATCGAATCATTCAAGAATTCACCACTGCGACGAGCCAAGTCCGGCACCACAGGTGCCAGATAGTAAACAAGTACGCGAAACATATTGATACCTTGCGTACACACATTGTGCAACCGATTCACCTGTTCGGGATCTTTCGCTATAACCCATGGTTGAGCATCATTGACATACTGATTGGCTTTGTCGGCAAGAGCCATAATCTTCCTCATCGCCTTGCTGAAAGCGCGGTTCTCATAGGATTCTGAGATGGAAGAAAGCGCATCTGCAAGTTCTTGATAGAGTTCAGGGTGATCCAGTTCGGTGCTGAGTCTGCCTTCAAACCGGTTTGATATGAACTTCGCGCAGCGACTGGCGATATTGACAACTTTTCCAACCAAATCCGAATTAATGCGCTGAACGAAATCCTCAAGATTAAGGTCAAGGTCCTCAATTTTTTCGTTCAGCTTAGCGGCGTAGTAATATCTCAGATATTCCGGGTTCAGATGATCTAGATAAGTGCGGGCCATGATGAAAGTTCCGCGGGACTTAGACATTTTCTTGCCATTGACGGTCAGAAAGCCATGCGAGTAGACATCGGTCGGTCTGCGAAACCCGGCACCATGAAGCATGGCTGGCCAAAACAAGGTATGAAAATACAAAATGTCCTTACCGATAAAGTTGTAAAGTTCAGTCTGCTCCTCATCTTTCCAGAAGGCATCGAAATCAATGCCTTCACGATCGCAGAAATTCTTGAAACTGGCCATATAGCCGATGGGAGCATCCAGCCAAACGTAAAAATATTTGTCCTTTTCTTCAGGAATCTGGAATCCGAAATAAGGGGCATCACGAGAAATATCCCAGTCCGCCAAGCCCACATCAAACCATTCTTTCAGTTTGTTGCGAGCCTCACTTTGTGAAACTTCATTGCCAACCCAGTCTTGCAGCATGTCAGTAAAGTTGCTTAAACACACAAACAAATGTTCAGATTCACGCTGTTCGGGTGGTAGACCGGAAAGCACCGAAACCGGATTTTTCAGGTCGGAAGGTGCATAGGTTGCACCGCATTTCTCACAGCTGTCGCCATATTGGTCTTCAGCACCGCAGCGCGGGCAGGTTCCCTTGACAAATCTGTCGGGCAAGAAAATTTGTTCACCCGGGTCGTAAGCCTGGTTAATCACCTTTCGACGGATATGACCACCTTTTTTCAGTTGCAGGTAGATGTACTCAGCAAGTTCCCGATTCTCGGGAGAGTGAGTAGAGTGGTAGTTATCGAAAGAAATATTGAAGTCAGCAAAATCTTTCTCATGGGCTTCCTGATAGTGCTGAATCAACTGTTCAGGTGTGAGATTTTCACTTCTGGCACGTAGCATAATCGGTGTGCCGTGTGCATCGTCTGCGCACACAAAATAACACAGATTGCCATTCATTCTCTGAAATCGAACCCAAATATCTGTCTGGATGTACTCAACCATGTGCCCGAGATGAATCGGGCCATTTGCGTATGGCAAAGCGCTCGTGACAAGAATTTTTCTGTGCATTTCAGATAACCTTGTTTAGATCATGGGGATGTTGGTTGAACCAGCGATCAAATGAATTGCTCAGCAATTCCTTTGACCTCTGTCACCATCAAGCAGTTATTTCGCGGTATGCTAAAATATGCGCACCAGTCAGATACTGAAAGTGTTTACCGGTACGCAGTTTAGCGTTCTGCTGTTATTTTATTTCTTTCCAGTCAGTGTGCAGGCGAATTCGATCGTCATGCAGCGGTTTAACCCCTTAGAATTCGAGCAACCTTTATGACAACTGTAACCAAATCCGATATTGAATCAGCATTGCAGACGATTCAAGATCCTCATTCGGAAACCTCGCTGGTGGATGACCGAAAGATCAAGGAAATTCTGGTTGATGATCAGCGGGTAAAGGTGACGCTTGAATTGGGTTACCCAGCCAAGAGTTGCATTCCTGATATTCGTGCTGAAATAGAAGGCCGACTTGATGGTATTGATGGCGTTTCGAATATTGAAGTGTCTGTCAGCAACAAGATATCCTCACATTCTGTACAAAAGGGTGTTTCGCCAATCCCGAATGTAAAAAACATGATCGCGGTGGCTTCTGGCAAGGGTGGTGTCGGGAAGTCCACTGTTTCTGCAAACCTGGCACTGGCACTGTCGTCGGAGGGTGCGCAAGTCGGCATTCTGGATGCAGATATTTACGGCCCGAGTCAGCCGCGAATGATGGGGGTGCGGGGCAAGCCACAATCCAAGGATGGTAAGTCAATGCAGCCGGTATTCAGTTATCATCTCCAGACCATGTCAATTGGGTTTTTGATCGAAGAGGAGACGCCGATGATATGGCGAGGTCCCATGGTTACTCAGGCACTTGAGCAGTTGCTCAAACAAACCGCATGGACCGACTTGGATTACCTTGTGATTGACCTGCCACCTGGCACAGGCGACACGCAGCTGACACTTGCCCAGCGTGTACCGGTGAGTGGCGCAGTAATCGTGACTACACCACAGGATATTGCACTGCTGGATGCTCGGAAAGCGTATCGAATGTTCGAGAAAGTTGAAATTGAAGTGCTTGGTGTCGTTGAGAACATGAGCACTTACATTTGCAGCCAATGTGGACATCAGGAACATATTTTTGGTGAAGGAGGAGGTCAGCGGATGGCCGAGGAATACGGGGTCAGCTACCTTGGCGGGGTACCGCTTGATATAAGAATCAGACGCGATGCAGATCGCGGCAGACCAACGGTAGTTAATGAACCCGATGGCGAAATAGCACAAATCTACCGCAAGATTGCCCGTACAGCCGCAGCCCGACTCTCTCAACAGAAGAAGGATTTCACCAGCGATTTCCCATCGATTGTCATTCAAAACACCTGAAGTGGAACACAGTCGTGTCAATTAAATCAGATCAATGGATCCGTGAAATGGCGGAAAAGCACGGCATGATTGAGCCTTTTGTCCCTCAGCAAGTCAGTCAAAATGACGGTAACCGGGTAATTTCCTATGGTACGTCGAGCTATGGATATGACATTCGTTGCTCAAACGAGTTTAAGATTTTCACAAACATACGTACTGCCATCGTCGATCCTAAAGAATTTTCCGAATCCAGCTTCGTCGACTTTTACGGTGATGTCTGCGTTATACCGCCAAACTCTTTTGTTTTGGCTAGGACCGTTGAGTATTTTCGAATTCCGCGTAATGTGCTGACCGTCTGCCTCGGAAAGTCGACCTATGCCCGATGTGGCATCATCGTCAATGTAACACCATTTGAGCCGGAGTGGGAAGGGTACGCTACACTTGAATTTTCGAATACAACACCGCTCCCTGCAAAAATTTACGCCAATGAGGGTGTGGCGCAAGTTATTTTTTTTGAAGCCTCTGAGCCTTGCGAAACTTCGTATCGAGATAGAAAAGGTAAGTATCAGGGGCAGACTGGTGTTACGCTACCTATAACTTAGCGAAGGCTGTCGATGGCATCCTGTGAGAACGGATTCGAAGCTTAGAAATTTGCTCGAGCAGGCTAAATTTGAAATTGAGGAATTGTCCTTGAGTGCACAAGAAGACCTGGATGACGAACTCTATGATTATTCTGGTGTATTTGAAGCGATGGCCAAAAGTCTGCAGATGTTGTTAACGGTTTTGCAAGGGAGCGGAGAGTTTTCTGACCGAGAGGGATTGCAGGTCATACCTCAAGTCAACCAGTTGCGACTCATTGTTCCAATTTACCCACTGATCGCAGTGATAGACTCAGCCTGACGACAAGGTGTTCGGGATATTTAACTGATGTCAGGAAATTCGTTTGGAAAACTGTTTGTTCTAACCACTTTCGGCGAGAGTCACGGAGCAGCGCTTGGATGTGTTGTGGACGGCTGTCCGCCGGGCATGGAGTTGACGGTGGCTGATATTCAGCCGGAACTCGATAGACGCAAACCTGGCAGTTCCCGTTACACGACACAGCGGCGGGAGTCTGACGAGGTAGAGATTCTATCCGGTGTGTTTGAGAATCGAACCACGGGCACACCGATTGGCCTGTTGATTCGAAATACCCAGCAGCGTTCACGGGATTATTCTGCAATTGCCGACCGGTTTCGTCCTGGACATGCAGATTACACCTATCTGCAAAAGTACGGCATCAGAGATTATCGAGGCGGTGGGCGTTCATCGGCTCGGGAGACCGCACTTCGGGTTGCAGCAGGAGCCATTGCAAAGAAATATCTGCGCGAGCGCTACAGTGTAGAGATTCGCGGTTGTGTATCACAGATTGGTTCTATTAAACCAGAGTCCCACAACTGGGAATCGGTAGAAAGAAATCCGTTTTTCTGGCCGGATCAATCTGGGGTCGAACGGCTTGGAGAGTATATTGACGAGTTGCGCCGTGCTGGGGACTCTGTCGGCGCGGTGGTGACAGCAGTAGCAGAAAATGTTCCAGTGGGTTGGGGCGAACCGGTTTATTCCCGTCTGGATGCGGACATCGCTTCGGCCATGATGGGCATCAACGCAGCTAAAGGCGTTGAAATTGGTGCGGGATTTCAGAGTGCCACAATGAAAGGATCAGACTATCGCGACGAATTAGAGCCCACGGGATTTTTATCAAATAATTCAGGCGGCATTGTCGGTGGCATTTCCACTGGTCAGCCAATTGTCGTAAACGTGGCATTCAAACCAACTTCGAGTATTGTATTGCCTGGACGAACGGTGAACGTGAGTGGTGAGCCTGTTAGTATTTCAGTGACGGGAAGGCATGATCCGTGTGTCGGTTTGCGAGCTGCTCCAATCGCCGAAGCGATGCTTGCTTTGGTGTTGATGGATCATGCACTCAGACATCGTGGTCAAAATGCCGATGTGATACCGCCGGCGCCAGTTATTCCGGGTGAAACGGACGAACCATCAGAAACTGAGCGATCGGAACTGGCTGGTGGTGAATTTGAAGCGACAGGAGAAGATTAACGTATCAGACTCACAACTGTGCCTAACGGCGTGACCGGAGAATTATTTGATTCAGAGGTCTGATTGGATGGGCAGGAGTTGTGAGCTTCAAAAAATTTTCGAGTCGCTTCACCTATGTTCTGTAACAGTCCAATCTGATCCACATCAGTTTTTTCTGAATCGACGAGTTCAGCGTGAATCTTACCAAGCACGTCAAAGGTTTTATGGCAGTCAACGGTCGCATTGAGGTGGTAACAGCGATTCGCCCGATAAATATCTCGAAAAATCTTCTTAACCAGTTCATAATGCACGGCTTCAGATGAAATCAGCGCGTTCGGATGCATGGCGTCGCGAACAACTGAAATCTGGTGCTGTCCAACTGAATCGGACAAGGAAATCACCAGATTTCTAAAGTTGGCAGACGTCGTGTCGATATGCGCTGTTTTTTTTTCGTTTCATTTCGGCGATTAGCATTCCTGTCAACTTTAAATTTTAGCAAACGTTTCTTTCTCAAGGAGTCAATCAGATGACGACAAATATATTGGTGATCCCCGGAGACGGGATTGGCCCTGAAATCGTTTCCCAGGCTGTTCGCGTGATTGAGCATTTGCGCGATGCAGCCAGTCTGGATGTAAATTTGGAGTATGCAGACCTGGGAGGTGCAGCTTATGATAAGACGGGGCACTCGCTTCCTGATTCGACATTGTCTATGGCAAAAGCTTGTGATGCCATTCTGTTTGGTGCTGCCGGTGGCCCGAAATGGGATAATTTACCAAGATCAGAACGGCCTGAAACGGCACTCCTGCGGCTGCGTCGTGAATTGGACCTGTTCGCAAATCTTAGGCCAGCGATTCTGTTTCCGTCTCTAGCGTCGTCGTCATCGCTGAAAGACGAAATTGTTGCAGGGCTGAATATTCTGATCATTCGGGAGCTGACAGGAGGCATCTATTTTGGTGAACCAAGGGGTGTGGAAACGCTGGATTCCGGTCGTCGTCGCGGAATAAACACCTTGATTTACCATGATGATGAAGTGATAAGAATCGCTCATGTTGCTTTCAATATCGCCCGTCAACGGGGTAATCGGGTGTGTTCAATTGACAAAGCGAATGTGCTGGAAACAACGGAGTTTTGGCGAGAGGTGGTCACTGAAGTTGGAACGGAATATCCAGACGTTGAATTGACTCACATGCTGGTTGACAACGCTGCGATGCAGCTCGTTCGAGATCCCAAACAGTTTGATGTCATTGTTACGACAAATATGTTTGGCGACATTCTCTCAGATATCTCCGCGATGTTAACCGGATCAATTGGAATGTTGCCGTCTGCTTCACTGGACAACAATCAGAAAGGACTCTACGAACCGGTTCACGGTACTGCCCCGGATATTGCCGGAGAGGACAAGGCCAATCCGATGGCAATGATCCTGTCGTTGGCGATGCTGCTGCGCTATACCATGAAAGAAGATAATTTGGCCGATCTTGTAGAACAGTCTGTTGAGAGTGTGATTGAGCGGGGATTGCGAACGCCTGATATATACTTTGCAGGTGCCGAAGAAGTTGGCACGGAACGGATGGGAACAGAAGTTCTGAGTGAGTTAAAACAGCGATTGAATTGAAGATCATTTAGAGGAAACAGGAAGGCCTGTTATGCGGGAAACATTTGATGTAGCAGTGGTTGGAGCATCGGGAATGATCGGTGAAGCGATGATGTCCATACTGGAAGAACGGGAATTTCCGATCAGAAGTATTTATCCTTTGGGTAGTGAGCGATCCGCGGGATCGACACTGCAATTTCGCGACCAGTCAGTAAAGATCGGCTTGTTGTCAGAATTCGATTTTTCGCGTGTACAGTACGGACTGTTCTCCGCAGGTGCAAGTGTTTCGGAGGTTTATGCACGAAGGGCTGTGGAACAAGGTTGTACCGTCATTGACAATACATCAAGATTTCGGTATGAGCCTGAAATTCCGTTAGTGGTCCCCGAAGTGAATGCAGATGTATTGACCGAAAAAGACCATCTCATCGCGAATCCTAATTGTTCAACGATTCAGATGGTTGTCGCGCTCAAGCCAATTTATGATGCTGTTGGAATAGAAAGGATAAACGTGTGCACTTATCAGTCAGTTTCAGGAGCCGGGCGATCCGCTGTGCATGAACTGGCCAATCAGTCAGCTGCGCTTTTGAATGGCAAGCCAATTGAATCAGAGGTTGCGCCTCGGCAGATTGCGTTCAATGCGATTCCACATATTGACGTTTTTCAGGAGAATGGATATTCCAAGGAAGAAATGAAAATGGTGTGGGAAACTCGAAAGCTGTTGAGAGACGAGTCCATTCGGGTGAATCCGACCACTGTCCGGATACCCGTATTTTTCGGCCATTCGGAAGCGGTTCACATTGAAACACGGAACAAACTGACTGCATCAGACGCACGTGAGTTGCTGCAGCAAGCTAAAGGTGTCACTGTTGTAGATGATCCGCAGGCATTGTTATATCCAACAGCAGTCACTGAGGCTGCGAATCGGGATGATGTATTTGTCGGTCGCATTCGAGAAGACATCTCCCATGACTTGGGCCTGAATCTGTGGATCGTTTCTGACAATGTCAGGAAAGGTGGCGCCTTAAACAGTATTCAAATTGCAGAGTACCTAATCAACGGTACAGTCTAGCTCTGCCTATTAATTTGCAGCGTTGCTGCACCAGGTACGGATGTTCCAAACAGGAACGATCAACAAATTTTGGTTGAATGAGGTCAGAATCTAAAATACCTATTTGGAAAGCAATTCGGTTGAATCAACAAAGATTTGATTCTCAGTATCGTAAGAACAATTGGAATTCGAACTGACCTCATTAGTCTCGGCTTTACAGCAGACATTCTCTTACCTGCTGCTGGAAGCCACCCAAATAGAGGGTGAGCACCTCAAGGACTTTTGGGAATGGGTTGTCCAGCGCAGTGAACAGGACCCATCAGCGCGTGTCGTTTGGTTACTGATTGTTGCTTTGGTTTTTTTCGGAGCGCTATTTGTGCTCACTTCAGGGTTGGCTTTGTTTGAATTGACACTCGTCTCTCCGAAGAAGTCAGAACCAAAGCCAAGCCCTCCCAAAGCCGTGCATCAAGATGCAAAAAATGCGCAAGAACAGCAGCAAAAACTAGCTGAAACAATCGCCTGGGCTGATAAAGTAGCACCCGTCAGTGTCATACAGCATTTGCGTGATGGAGACATTCCCGGTGCGGAAAAGGTCTTGCTGGGTAAGCGCAGTAAACAGCCAAACGATATCGGAGCAATAATTTATTCGTTAGCCTGCCGTGCCACTCGCAATGATGCCGCGGCCTATGAATCGCTGGTGGAAGAAATTTTTCCCGATGGCCTTAATGCTGACAAAGAAATCTGTCGTCACGCTGCGGAATTAGGACGCCTGATTTCTCCTGACAGATATCCGGAAGAGGTTGTGCCTCAACCATCAAACGTGTTTGAGATTGATGCTGATTCACTCCAAGAGCTGCTAGGACCAATGACTGAATTTGGAAATGTGAAAACATTGCTAGACCTGGTTCGCATTGCGTTTGAAATGGGTGAAATCGATCAGGTGAAATCATTGGCTGTCGAAATCTTGGTATGCGGAAACGTCAGCGAAAGAAAGATGGCGCTCAATTACCTCAAACGGCTAGACAAATCGTCGGAAGCCTGACTAGCAGTCGTTGTTTTAGGCGTTTTCAACACCTTTGGCTATATCGCGCACAAAATCATGAACGCGATCGACAAGCTCTGCATTGGGTTTGCCACTTTCGTCGAGATTGGCTTTGACCATGTCAACAATGGCAGAACCAACCACAATTCCATCGGCATGTTCTGCAACGGCTTTTGCATGCTCTGGAGTCTTTATCCCAAAACCTACCGCGATTGGTAGACTGGTATATTTTCGAAGACGCGAGACAGCCACCTCAATATGGTCTGCCATGGCCCTTCGAGTGCCCGTTACACCCAATACTGAAATGTAGTACACAAACCCGCTGACGTTGTGAAGCACTGCATCAATTCGGTCATCATCAGTGGAAGGGGTGACCAATCGGACCCAGTGCAGGCCTGCGGTCAGAGCTGGCTCGCAAAGTTCCTTATCCTCTTCGGGCGGTAAATCAACAATAATCAAACCGTCGACGCCAATTTCGGCGCACTCTTGTACAAAATGATGTGCGCCATATCGGTAGATGGGGTTGTAATAGCCCATCAGAACGATTGGGGTTGCATCATCAGTCTTTCTAAACTCCCTCACCAAATCAAGAGTCTTTACCAGAGTCATTCCGTTTCTGAGAGCTCTCTGACTAGAAACCTGAATGGACGGGCCATCGGCCATCGGGTCAGAAAATGGCATGCCAATTTCAATTAGATCCACACCGGCTGCTGGCAGCCCTGATACCAGTTGTTTGCTAGTCTGGTAATCCGGATCACCGCCGGTAAGAAAGGCAACAAAAGCCTTACGATTCTGTTTCGCGAGATTGGCAAAACAGCGCGTTATCCTGGTGTCAGACAGATTACTATCGTTCACAGCTTTGTCCCCAAAGCTTCAGCCACCGAAAATACGTCTTTGTCTCCGCGACCACACATGTTCATTACCAGGATCTGACTGGGATCGAACTGTTTTGAGATTTTCATGACATGTGCCAGTGCGTGAGCGGGTTCCAATGCCGGAATGATTCCTTCAGTCTGACAGCACAGCTGAAATGCTTCCAGTGCTTCCTGATCGGTGACGGAAACGTAAGAAACCCGGCCAGATTCATGTAACCAGGAGTGCTCTGGTCCAATGCCCGGATAGTCAAGCCCTGCTGAGATTGAATGGGCATCAATTATTTGACCGTCGTCCGTTTGTAGCAAATAAGTTCGATTGCCGTGTAACACGCCCGGTTGTCCACCTGTAATCGAGGCAGCGTGTTTACCCGTTTCAATACCTAGGCCAGCTGCTTCCACGCCAATAATTTGGATATCTGGATGATCAAGAAATGGATGGAAAAGCCCCATGGCGTTTGAACCGCCGCCAATACAGGCCACTAAACAGTCCGGTAACCGGTTTTCGGCTTCCAGAATCTGCTCACGAGTTTCGTTTCCAATCACACTTTGAAAGTTTCGCACCATTTCCGGATAGGGGTGGGGCCCGGCGACAGTCCCGATAATGTAAAAAGTGGTGTCAACATTTGCCACCCAGTCGCGTAGCGCTTCGTTCATGGCATCTTTGAGTGTGCCGGTTCCTGAGGTTACGGGTATCACTTCGGCACCCAGCAATTTCATTCGGAACACATTAGGAGCTTGACGTTCAATATCGGTTTCACCCATGTAAACCACACAAGGAAGATCGAACAGCGCACACACTGTTGCTGTTGCAACACCGTGTTGCCCGGCACCAGTTTCAGCAATGATGCGAGTTTTTTTCATCCGCCGCGCGAGCAAGATTTGCCCAAGCGTGTTGTTGATTTTGTGCGCGCCGGTATGATTCAGTTCATCTCGTTTGAAGTAGATTTTGGGGCCGCCAAGATGCTCGCTCAGTCGAGCGGCATGGTAGAGTGGACTAGGTCGACCGATGTAGTGTTCGGCGTAGTAATCAAACTCACTTTGGAATTCGGGGTCATTGCTTGCCGCACGGTAGGCTTTTTCAACGTTCAGTATCAGCGGCATCAGTGTTTCTGCGACAAATCGGCCACCATAAATGCCGAAATGACCGGTTTCGTCGGGACCTGACCGAAATGAGTCAGTTTCTGAATTAATGTTTGAATTCAAAGGTACCACCGCGACTACATGAAAAGTGGCAGTGATTATACTTAATCCATAGTTTGCTGAAATTCAGTAGAAGTTGCGAAAAATTATGTTCAGTCTGATCTGTTCAAATTAATCGACATCCAGCGGTTGAACTGATGGCTTCAGTGAAGTGTTGCCAAAATGTTTACGCAATTGGGATTAAAGGAACCAAAGAATTCGGATTTCGAAACTGAGAGTGAGTGTAAACACTCAGCCAACTCAAAGCCAAAATTAACCTGCTCGAAAGTACCTCAAAACAAATGAAAATTGCTGGCTGTATCGAATATGACGGTTCCCGATTTTGCGGCTGGCAAATTCAGCACGGTCAGCCAACAGTCCAGGCAGCCATCGAAAGTGCGCTGACAGATATTGCGGATCATCCGGTCCGAGTACATTGTGCCGGGCGTACTGATACTGGGGTACATGCCTGTGGACAAATCTTTCACTTTGAAACTGACAGCCAGCGAAGGGAGTTCAATTGGGTCATGGGTGTTAATACCAAACTTCCAGTTGGTTCAAGCCTGCTCTGGACCAAAGAGGTGGACCAAAATTTTCATGCGCGTTTCAGCGCTGTGAGTCGCAGGTATCGTTATGTGCTGCTAAATCGTCGGGTTCGTCCCAGCTATCTGGCG
Source organism: Gammaproteobacteria bacterium (assembly GCA_022823625.1). Classification (GTDB taxonomy): domain Bacteria; phylum Pseudomonadota; class Gammaproteobacteria; order Arenicellales; family JAJDZL01; genus JAJDZL01. The sequence continues at coordinate 100,909 of JAJEHQ010000006.1, read as the reverse complement.
AAGCGCATCAGCTGGTTTCCGCGCTCTTTAGACCTAGAACGCATGAGGAAAGCTGCCTCATCATTGATTGGCACACACGACTTCAGTGCGTTTCGTTCATCGCGCTGCCGGAACAAAGTGCCAGTTAAAACAGTGACAACGTTAGATGTTGGACAGGCAGACAATTGGTTCTGGTTCGATGTCGAGGCCAGTGGATTTTTGCACCATATGGTCAGAAATTTCGTTGGAGTCCTGTTGTCGATAGGATGTGGCGATCAGGACACAGACTGGGCTCGACAGGTGCTTGAGCAGAAAGATCGAACTCTCGCAGGTATTACCGCACCGGCCGATGGACTTTACTTTGTTTCGGCATCGTATTCCGAAGAATACCCGCTGCCGGCGATTCCACCCCCGTGCAGGTATTGGTAATTGTCCTATGACGTGGTGTTTAGATGCGGGATTGTTGGTTGCCACAGAGCGAATGGCACACTAGTACATTCGACGCTCTTTCATTTCATCTAGCGTTTTACAGTCCAGGCACAGAGTCGCGGTTGGCCGTGCTTCCAGCCTCCCGAGTCCAATTTCCACGCCACAACTTTCACAGAATCCGTAATTGTGGGCTTCAAGCCGTGCAATTGATTCTTCTATCTTTCGAATCAGACGCCGTTCCCGGTCTCGATTACGCAACTCTATAGACATATCGGCTTCTTGACTCGCCCGATCAGTTGGGTCTGGATGGTTGATTGTTTCATCCTGTAATGTTGTCACTGTACGAGTGGACTCGTCTAGTAAACTCTGGCGCCAATCCGTAAGAATGCGCATGAAGTGTTCTCGTTGCTTCTTGCTCATGTACTTCTCATTCTTTCCAGGAGAATATGGTACAAAGCTCAATGCGTCTGTATCAGAATCAGAATTAAATAAATTTTCAACCATTTTGGTGTGTTGCTTTGTAAAATATAGTGACCGAAAAAAAGTCGTGTCGTTAATTTTTATTCCGAGTTTGGAAAACGGCTTTTGTACCACATTTGCCCAATTTTTGCAAGATATAGATTGGCATTCGTCAATCAAGGGCTACACCTCACTTCATTTCAAGAGTAACTTCCCATGCTGAAATTGCGTTATTCAACGACATCTCCATTTGTTCGTAAAGTCTCTGCAACGATTATCGAGTGTGGCTTGGAAAACCACGTTGAGAACGTGATGACTAATCCATTTGCGCCAGATACTGATTTGAGTCAGGAAAATCCACTTGGCAAGGTACCTGCCTTGGTACTTGAAAATGGTGAGGTGTTATTTGATTCGCCTGTGATCTGTGAATATCTTGATAGTCTGGGGACGACACCAAGACTATTTCCGCCAAGTGGCGTGTCCCGTTGGACTGCTTTGCGACTTCAGGCAGTTGGAGACGGAATTCTGGATGCGTCTGTGGGCCGGGTTATGGAAAGCCGGCGTCCCGAGGAGCAGCAATCTCCAGTATTCAAGGATCGGTGTAAGGCTGCGACCGAACGGACACTCGATGTTCTTGAAAGAAATTCAGATCAACTATCAGGCGGATTTCAGATCGGTCAGTTGACAATCGCCTGCGCACTAGACTATCTCGATTTCCGATTTAGCATGGAGAATTGGCGGGAAGGTCGCTCGAATTTAGAAGCTTGGCACCAGTCTGTCTGCGAACGACCTTCGTTGAAAAATACCATTCCACATGACTGATAGGAAGAGGAAAAATTTTGCGTCGTGAACGCAAATTTTTGAATTTGCTCCTTCGTACTGGTGTGAATTTGAGTTTCAACGAACCGTAAAATAGGGGACGTAGTACTTGCACCTCATAAGCATCAAGATTGCGGGATTTAAGTCATTTGCTGACCCGGTTACGATTCACGTACCGAGGTCTCTGAGCGGCATCGTTGGCCCGAATGGATCGGGTAAATCAAACATCATTGATGCAATGCGCTGGGTCATTGGTGAGTCTTCTGCCAAGAGCCTGCGCGGCGGAACATTGGATGACGTCATCTTCAATGGGTCTGCACAGCGTAAACCGGCGGGTCAGGCCAGTGTCGAGTTGCTGTTTGACAATTCACTCAGTCAATGTAGCGGGCAGTGGGAAAAATATGCTGAAATTTCGATCAGACGATCGGTCACGCGAGACGGCATATCTGAGTATTTCATCAATGGTACCCGCGCGCGCCGCCGCGATGTCAGAGAGCTGTTTCTTGGAACTGGCTTTGGACCACGCTCCTATTCCATTATTGAGCAGGGCATGATCAGCCGAATTGTTGAAGGCAAGCCGGAAATCCTGAGTGAGTTTATTGAAGAAGCCTCCGGTGTGTCAAAATTTCGAGAAAAACGACACGAAACGCTTTTGAAGTTAAATCGAGTTGAGGACAACCTCGAACGCTTGAATGACATGCGCCTCGAAATAGAAAAGCGCATTCGACAACTCAAATACCAGGCTGATCAGGCACGCAGGTATACCTCAAATAAGGAGCGGCTGGATAGTCTCAAAATTCAGTTACTGGCCTATGCATGGCAGGAAATGAACCACCAGGTTTCTGAAATGAATGCTTCCAAATCGAAGCTGGTCCTGGAACTCGAAAAGCGCACTGCAGGTGTTCGGGCAGTTGAGGTGGATTTGGAAAAGGCACGTCAGCACAGACTTAGTCTGGAGTCAACATTGACTGATGTTCAAATGGAGCAGTTCCGAATCAATGCAGATATTTCAGATTTCGACCGACGTATTAAGGAATGCGCTGAAGAAATTGATCGCACCAAGGACGAAATTCGTGCGAAATCAATTCAAATTGGAGAAACCGAACGAGCGATCGTCAGCCAGCGAGACAAGGCCAAGTCTGCAGCCATGGAGCATGAGCGGGTTCTGGCCCAATTGAGTAGTGCCAGGGAAATCCTGCAAACGGAACAATCAAAACTGAATCAGGAAGAAAGCCAGCAGTCTGAGAATCAGGTTTTGGCTGAGAAACTGGAACAGCAGGTCATCGAAGCGGTACGGCGACGCGAATCGGCATTTTCAGCATTGACAGAGAATCGAAATAATTTAACTGCGACTATCGAATCGTTTGAATCAGTAACCGAAGAAAGCTCACGGCTTGAGGACGTATCTTCTAAGTTTGTAGCGGATTCGTCTCATCAGGAGATGGATGGTGTTGTAGTCGAATGCGACAAGTTGAAGGCGCAAATTCAACAGATGGAATCTGACCTGTCCGAGCGACGAACACAGATTGATCAATATGCCGTTGAGTTGGAGAGCTTAAGGGAAAGTGCCCGGGATACACGGGTTCAACTAGCCGCTCTCGAAAGAAGTCTCGGTGCAACCCCGACTGAAGATGATGAAGAATTTTCGAATTGGCTTGAGGACAATCAATTGGCCGATTCAAAGGAGTTGTACACAACCGTAACTGTATCAGATGGATGGGAAAGAGCCGTCGATCGCGTGCTTGGAGAAAAGTTGGGTGCATTTTGTGTTGACGATCTTTCAGTAGTAATGAGTGCTGTAGACAGTCAGAAATTTTCAACGCCACAGTACTTTGTTAATGGGGGTGTCGATTCGGATTTGGAACTGCCGTTCGATAGCCTCGCCCGGCATGTTAAAAGTCCGAATCAGCGTGCAGAAAAATTGCTGGCAGGTGTCTACACAGCAGACACTTTGACGAGTGCCATGTCGATGAAAGGTCAGCTAAGTACCAACGAATGTGTTGTCACTGCGGATGGTTCGATGGTAGGCATCAACTGGTTTGCACCTGCAATTGAAGATGATCAGTCAACGGGAAGACTCGAAACCGCCAGCCTGATTCATGATTTGAGAGAGCAGGTAGTGGGATTCGATGCAATTGAGGAAGCGAAAAAAAACCAGATCGACACATTGCGAATTCAGGTTTCAGATCTTGAACTCAAGCTTGGTCAAAAGCGCAGCTATCTAATAACCAAAATTGATGAACTTGAGAAAATTCGTACAAAACTGAATGAGTCTGAAGTTCAGCGCCTTCAGACCGTCACAAAGCTCGCTGATTTGGACGATCGAAAGCAGCTCCTAAGCGATGCTCGACTGAGCCTGGAAACTGAACAGACTGCACTGCAGCGTCATTTGCAGACCGAAACTGAAGCACTTGCCACTGCGGAGCAGCAAAGAGAAGCTCAGCTGATGCAGTCGAAGGCATATTCACAAAATTTGAAAGCGATGCACGATTCTGTCAGTGAAACTGTTCACAAGTGCTATCAGCTGGAACTTCAGGCACAAAACTTCATTGCCAACCAAAATCTCGCTGAATCCTCGCTATCAGATCTTGAACAACGCGTGTCTGAAATGCGTTCCGAATTGGAATCTCTTGAAGTGAAACTTGCCTCTACAGGTGATCCCACCGAATCCCTGCAAGTGAGTCTGGATGAGCTGGTTTCCAAGAGAAAAACTGTCGATTCAAAATTAGCTCAAGTGAGGAATCAGATTGAGGAAGCAGAAGTTCGACGCCGCAAACTAGACGAATCACGTGTCCAGAATCAGTTTGGTGTGGAAGAAATCAACCAGAATTTACAGCAGCAAAACATTGAACTTGGCAGACTAAGTGCGCAGTCTGAAGAACTTAAACAAAAAATTACGGATCGAAAGTCGGATGCTGAAACAGTTGCAGCGAGCTTGGATGATAGCTTCGACAATGAAGAGGCAACAGCAAAATATGAAAGGCTTGAAAAGCGTATCGAAAGTATAGGCTCAGTCAATCTGGTTGCAGTCGAACAGTATGAGCAGGAAATCGAACGTAAGTCCTATATGGACGAACAATATAATGATCTGATGCGTGCGATGGAAACGTTGCAGCAGACGATCAGGAAAATTGACAAAGAGTCGCGAGACAGGTTTAACGAAACCTTTAGTTTTGTAAATTCTGAGTTTCAAAGACTGCTTCCCTCACTATTTGGTGGTGGTAGTGGACACCTCGAACTGATTGGCGAATATCCGAATAATGCCGGATTAAAAATTTATGCTCGTCCGAAGGGCAAGCGCATAGACAACATCCAGGCACTGTCGGGAGGAGAGAAAGCGTTAACCGCAGTAGCGCTTATCCTGTCATTATTTCAACTGAATCCGTCCCCGGTTTGCCTGCTGGACGAAATTGATGCACCACTTGATGATGAGAATGTCCATCGATTGTGTTACAGCCTGCATGCCCTGTCAGACAATACGCAAATGATTGTTATTACCCATAACAAGATTACGATGGAATCAGTTGATTCACTGATTGGCATAACAATGCCAGAACCTAACGTTTCAAGAGTGCTTTCCGTTGAATTGTTGGAAGCTCAGGAGTTCGCAGCGTAATGGAACTTATATTGATTTTTACAGCTGTTTTCATAGTACTGATTTTTTCCTGCTGGTTGATTATTCGGCGGTCTCGACGCTACTCATTTCGGAACGATGCACTAGTACGGCAATTGAATCCAGATTTGATGTCTGCGTATACAAATGCTGATCAGCCTCGGTCCTCTGATGGTGTTGAATTGGGTCCAGTAAAGGATGCAGACGCCGATGAATCCGCATATTTCAGTGATTGGCAGGATGACGACGCCGATGACGAAAGCGTTGAATCAATACAACGGTCAATGGTGGAGGAAGGTGAATGCGAGATTTTCGAGGAGTCCAGGGAAGAGCAAATCGAATCATCACAATTTGTTGAGCCGGCAATTACGCTCGAACCAAACTGGAACTGGAGCGAATCCGATGGGTTGAATGGTGAGACCGATTCGTTCGTAGAAAATACTGAAGCCGAACAGGCGCATGAACTGAATTCTGGAGTGCAGACCAATTTGCCACTTCACAACATCTTAACGGATAGCGCCCACTTTGAAACCGATTGGACATCAATTGAGCCAGTTGATGTTGATGAAACGATTGAATTTCCAAGAATCAACAACTCGGACAATCAAAAGATTGAGATGCTCGGTTGGATACCGGGAAATGGCTCAACAGTTGCACGTACTCAAATACTTGCTTTGGTGCGGGACTTTGGCGAGAACTTTGAACTACCGGTATCTCTTTACGGGCAGTTGGAGAATAGTGATTCCTGGATCAACCTCAAAGATGAAGTAGTCTCCGCTCGATTTTTGGACCTGATGTTTACCATACAGTTGACACATCACGGAAAGTCGATCGACGCTGGACACTGGTGGCGGTTCTACAACATGGGTGAGCAGATTGCAGACGCTTTATCGAGACCATTTTACCCATCCCTCTCTCTTGACTCTGCGCAGGTAATGTCACTGAGATTGGCTGAACAAGTCGATAATTTAAACATACAGGCAACTCTGATTCTACAGTCGAAAACCAACAAGCAAATTTCCAGCCGTACGTTGGATTATTTGGCTCGAGAGCATAACCTTGTCCAGCGAGGTAGTGAGGAAGTTTTTGATAAAATGGATAAAATGCCGCTGAGTTTCGCTCCGGTTTTTACGCTCACAACGAATCTGCCTCCCAGGCCAGATGGTACTGAGTCGGAAGAGGAAGCTGGACTGGCATTAACCTGTAACCTGCCCTGTGTCAGGGACCCGCTTGAAGCATTCGATCAAATGGTTGATTTGGCAAGAAATCTCGAAAGTCGTTTTCCTTTGGAGCTTGTTGACGAAGAGCGGCTCAGAGTCTCCCCTAAAGAAATTCAAATGATTCGCCTCCATCTACGGAACTTTTCCGACGATATGCAATACTGTGGAATCACTCCTGGAAGTGAAACGGCAATGCGGCTGTTCTATCAACCCACAGTAGAAGAGACGGACTCTGAAGCTTCAGAACCAGCCAGGTTTGCGGCTGTCCGATAACTATGAACCCTCGGGAAGAGGCTCAACATCGCGTTGAGGAGCTTCGCAGAGAGATTCACAAACATAGCCACGCCTACTATACACTCGACGATCCGAGAATTACAGATCACGAGTACGATCAGCTGTTCCAGGAACTGGTTGATCTGGAAGAACAATATCCCGAGTTCCGCTCTGAAAGTTCTCCCACTCAGAGAGTCGGGAGCAAATTGACTGGAGCGTTTGCTGAAGTACGCCATGCAGTATCGATGCTCTCCCTCAACAACGTGTTTACTGATCAGGACGCCCGAGATTTTGATCGAAGAATAAGGGAAGTCACTGAAGCTGACACGGTCGAATATCTGGTCGAGCCGAAGATTGATGGATTGGCAGTCAGTCTTGTTTACGAGCATCGAAAACTGATACAGGGTGCTACACGAGGTGACGGTGAGTTTGGGGAGGATGTCACGCGGAATGTGCGGACGATTAGAAGTGTGCCACTTGAAATTCACACAGATTCAACACCGACTCTGCTTGAGGTGCGGGGAGAAGTGTTCATGGGGCGTAAAGGCTTTGAACTTCTGAATCTCAGGCTGATTCAGGAAGAAGCTGAACGCGAACGGATTAAACAGGCGAAGGCTAAGGATTCGGGAAAGCCAATTTCAACTGGCCATTCAGAGTCTGATGGTGGGCAGGAAAATTCAGTCTACACGACTGACGCCAAGGAGGAGGTTAGCAAGCTCTCCCCGACCAACACTATGAGTAAACCAGCCAAGCGAGTGACCTACATGAATCCGCGTAATGCAGCTGCCGGAAGTTTACGGCAGTTGGACCCGCTGGTGACCAGCAAGCGGCCGCTTGATGCAATGTTTTACTCAATTGCGCGCTACGAAGGGCCAACCCCTCCAGAGACACAGTTCGATCAGTTGGAATTGTTGAAGAAGCTTGGATTTAAAGTATCACCGGAAGCAAAATTAGCACATGGAATTGAAGAGTGTCTTAAAGTTCATCAGTTCCTGTTGGATAACCGGGATCGCATCGACTATGACATCGATGGTGTCGTATACAAGGTAAACAGCAAGGCCGATCAGGAAAAACTTGGGTTTATTACCCGGGCACCTCGCTGGGCTACCGCACATAAATTTCCTGCACAGGAACGTACTACAACCGTAAAGAAAATTGACATTCAGATTGGGCGAACAGGTGCGGCATCGCCCGTTGCCCGGTTAGATCCTGTTGAAGTCGCTGGGGTCGTTGTCTCCAATGCAACGCTGCACAACGAGGACGAAATCAGTCGTCTTGATGTCAGAGAGGGTGATACAGTCATCATTCGGCGCGCCGGTGACGTAATCCCGCAAGTGGTTCGAGTCATTGAGGACCAACGGCCGGAAGGTACTGAGCCGTACAAATTTCCAACTGAATGTCCCGTATGTGGGTCGCCGATCGTTCGCGATGAAGATGCCGCGGTTTCCAGGTGTACTGGCAAACTGGTTTGCCAAGCCCAATTGAAACAGGGAATCAGTTATTTCGTATCCAGAGGTGCGATGGATATAGAAGGTCTCGGCCCAGCCTTGGTTAGTGAATTGGTCGATCAGGGTATGGTCAGTACGGTCGCAGATTTGTACAAATTAACGGCTGATCAGGTGATGAAACTTGACCGAATGGGGGAGAAATCAACGAATAATTTACTGGAAGGAATTGAAAAGAGCAAGCAAACCACCCTGCCAAAATTCCTTGTCGCTCTGGGTATACCGCACGTCGGGGAGTCGACTGCCGTGATTCTGACGCAGAAGTTCGGAACAATTGAAGAATTGAAATCAAAGAGTCAGGAGGAATTAGCCGAAGTTCATGGCATTGGACCGGTTGTTGCGGAAGGAATCAGCACCTTTTTTTCAGATCAGCGGAACAGCGAGACCATTGAAGTTCTGATTGACTGTGGTGTGTCATTCCCGTCTCCTTCTGCAGATAAATCGAACACACAAGAATTAGAGGGTAAAACATTCGTTCTTACAGGCACACTCAGTCAAATGTCGAGGCTAGAGGCCAAGAAATCATTGGAAGATCGAGGCGCAAGAGTTACTTCCACCGTTTCAAAAAATACAAATTTTGTCATCGTTGGTGAAAAACCAGGGTCTAAGGCAGACAAAGCGAAAGATTTAGGTGTGGAAATACTGGATGAGGCAGCCTTTTTGGCATTGTTGACTAGTACTGAGTCAGGCAATGAATCGGAAATAAAGACAGTTCATAAATGGGGGGCTTTCGATTGAACAGAGCGAATCCTTTCAATGTCTTCCAATATAATGCACTGCAACATACTGGCGATTTCAAAGCGTTATCAACGAATAGTGTGAATGCCATTCTGCAGTTGACCATACCCTGAAAATCGAACAAGCATAAGACGGTCTCGATTAGCATTGATTAATTCGCTGTCTGAACCAAGCTGTATCACCGCATCCTGTTCGCATACAGGATGCGGTGCACTTAAATGCCTAAAGCCACAGGCGAACGGACCTCGGTTCTACAGTCGAAGGTCTTGATCGTCGCGCTATCCTTCCATCAATCAACACTTGAAATGGTGTACATGACAGATGTCAAATACGTTTGATACCCGAACGACACTTGAAGTCAGCAAACATTCCTACGAAATTTATTCACTGGAACGACTCGCTCAGAACTTTGATATTCAATCTCTGCCTTATTCACTGAAAGTTCTGCTTGAAAATTTGCTGCGACACGAGAATGGTATTGATGTAACAGAAGATCAGATTCTGACTGTTGCAAAGTGGCAAGAAGACAACCCGCCAGATATTGAAATCGGATTTTCACCTTCACGGGTGCTTATGCAGGATTTTACCGGGGTGCCGGCGATTGTCGATTTGGCAGCCATGCGCGATGCCTTGGCAGCAATGGGTTATGACCCCAAAGCGATCAATCCGGTGATTCGAACAGACCTCGTGATTGATCACTCGGTGATGGTCGATCACTTTGGCGCCAGCAACGCAGTCGACCTCAATGCCATTTTGGAATATCGTCGAAATTCTGAACGCTATACGTTTCTGCGATGGGGTCAAAACTCCTTTGCACAATTCAGTGTCGTACCTCCATCGACAGGGATTGTGCATCAGGTCAATCTTGAATACCTCGCATCGGTGGTATCTGAAAAACCGGAAAACGGAGCTTTGCAGGCTTTTCCTGATACTGTGGTGGGCACTGATTCCCACACAACCATGATCAATGGTATTGGCGTATTAGGTTGGGGAGTTGGAGGTATCGAAGCTGAAGCTGCAATGCTGGGTCAGTCCATTGCGATGCTATTCCCAAGAGTGGTTGGCTGTCGGCTGCGCGGCTCTTTACCGGAAGGGGCGACTGCCACCGATCTGGTTCTGACAGTTGTGCAGATGTTGCGAAAGCATGGAGTGGTTGGAAAATTCGTTGAATTTTTCGGTGATGGACTGGATCATTTGTCCGTATCAGACCAGGCAACTATTTCCAACATGGCGCCGGAGTATGGAGCAACATGCGGAATTTTTCCAATTGATGCGAGCACGCTCGACTATTTGCGTCTGACTGGCCGGTCTGAAAGATCAGTTAATCTGGTGGAGGCATATGCCCGGCATCAGGGCATGTTCAGGGAGCGCGGGTACAGTGGTGACGACATCCGATTTAACGAAATTGTTGAACTGAACTTGGCAGATGTTCAACCCAGTATTGCCGGTCCGAAACGGCCACAGGACCGCTTGCTGCTGAAGGATGCCAAGAGTCAGGTGTCGCAGCACCTGTCCCAAGTTCGCGGTAAGGAATCCGCGACTAATTCGGTTGCTGTTGATCTAGACCATCAGTCGATAGATCTTTCTGATGGAGACATTGTGGTTGCGGCGATAACGAGTTGCACCAATACATCAAATCCGGCTGTCATCGTCGCCGCTGGACTACTGGCGCAGAATGCTGTAAGGCTTGGTTTGAAGACCAAACCTTGGGTCAAAACCTCACTGGCTCCAGGCTCGCAGGTGGTTACTGAGTACCTTGAACGCTCGGGATTGCTTAAGCCGCTGGAGCAGATCGGATTTTCAGTGGTCGGGTATGGATGCACAACTTGTATTGGTAATAGTGGACCCTTGCCAGTTCCTGTTGCTGACGGAATCAAGGAAGGTGAATTGATTGTCAGTTCGATACTGTCTGGTAATCGCAATTTTGAAGGTCGGGTTCATGCTGCGGTGAAAATGAATTTTCTAGCTTCGCCACCTCTGGTTGTCGCTTACGCGTTGGCCGGGTCGATGTGCGTTGATCTCTACAACGACCCGATTGGTACGGGAAGTAATGGTGAAGACGTTTTTCTACGCGACGTTTGGCCCAGTACGGAAGAAATAAATCGTGTGATTGACAGCTTTGTGACCAGCGAGTTGTTTCAGTCAAAGTACCTTGATGTGTTCAAAGGTGATGACCAGTGGGCAAAAATTCCGGTAGAGCAATCCAGTCAGTACAACTGGGATGAGTCTTCTACGTACATTCGAAAAGCACCTTACTTCGACGATATGGTCAAACCAGCTCAACGCCATCAGATTGGCGACATACAGGGTGCGAGAGCAATCGCTTTGCTAGGTGACAGCATTACGACTGACCATATCTCACCAGCTGGGGCGATTATGCCGACCAGTCCTGCCGGACAGTATTTGATTGATAAGGGTGTGAGTCAAGCAGACTTCAACTCCTATGGTTCACGGCGAGGCAATCACGAAATCATGATGCGCGGCACTTTTGCTAACGTTAGACTCAGAAATGAAATTGCACCCGGAACCGAAGGTGGCTGGACCCGCCATATGCCTTCCGGTGAAGTCATGTCCATTTTCGATGCGGCGAATCGTTACCGATCGGATCGCGTTCCTCTGATCGTCATTGCAGGTAAAGAATACGGCTCTGGTTCATCACGGGACTGGGCTGCGAAGGGTCCACTGCTGCTTGGTATCCGTGCAGTCATTGCAGAAAGCTATGAAAGAATTCATCGCTCCAACTTACTTGGAATGGGTATTTTGCCACTAAGGTTCCAAGACGGTGACACGCGCAACTCCCTCGGATTGACGGGTGAAGATGTTTACCACATCAGAGGCATTGAAAAAGGCGCTAAATTGGTCGAAGTCGTTGCAATCCGAAATGATGGTTCACATCAAATCTTCCGAGTAATTGTGCGAATCGAAACCCCCAGAGAATGGGAGTACTTTGAAAGCAAGGGAATTCTGCGGTATGTCCTGAACAGCCTGGCTGTCAGGCCTGCAGTCGAAGCGGCAAGTTGATCTTTAAGGCTGAGCCGATTTTTCCTTCATGAATTCAGGAGATTAAGGGATTCGTGAATGTCGATGAAGGATGAAGCAATTGCCGATGTAGCTTAGATATTTTCGCCTTCTTCTTCTTTGACAAATCGCGCCATTAAGAAAATCTGAACGATCGTAAAGACAATCGTCAGTGCAATCACTCCAAATACTTTGAAGTTCACCCAGATTTCTTCGCGGGTGGCTTCGTCAAGATGCAGTCCGTAGTAAAACGCCACATAAATGTTCAGCGCGCCAATGAACAGAAAGAAAATTCCCCAATTCATGTTGAACAATCGCCAGGCTTTACGTGGCAGTTTAATTTGCGCTTTATCGCCGAACAGAATCTCGGACACTGAGCGTTTCGTAAAAAATTGTGAATAAAGGATAATTGCGGCGAAGATCCAGTTGACTATCGTTGTCTTCCATTTGATAAAAAGTGGGTCGCGCAGAAGAATTGTCATGCCGCCAAAAATCACCAGCGCAGCCAGCGTAATTACGTGCATGGTTTCGAACCGACGGTGCTTCAGCCAGAATGCGCCGATCTGAAAGAATGACGCAGCAATCGCCACTCCTGTAGCGACAAAAATGTCATACATCTTGTATGCCGCGAAAAACAGAATTAGCGGCAGAAGGTCAAATAGAAATTTCATCTCGAGTTGCGAATGGGTTTGGTGCCGGGAGAGAGACTCGAACTCTCACGGTGTCTCCACCACCGGATTTTGAGTCCGGCGCGTCTGCCAATTTCGCCATCCCGGCTAGAGAGATTTTTGGCGTTGCATAATTTTACATCAGCACTACAGTGACTCGCCCGACCGATACTTGAACGGATCCACCTGATTGAAGAGATCGATTCCAAGTGATTAAACAAATTCTGGACTACAAAGGCAATTACGATCTGCATCGTCGGGTGTTGCATCTCACCTGGCCGGTGATAATTGCCAATCTCAGCTTGCCGCTTGCAGGTGCGGTTGACACCGCGGTCGTTGGGCATCTGCCCGACCCTGCCTACATCGGTGCTGTGGCGTTGGGCGCACTGATTTTCAGCACAATATATTGGCTGGTGGGATTTCTGCGAATGGGAACCACTGGATTCGTAGCGCAAAGCTACGGTGCCAACGATCAAACAGAGATAGGCGCAGCGTTCATTCGAAGCCTGGTGGTTGCCCTGAGTGTCGGTGGGCTGGTCATAGTGCTGCAGGCGCCAATTGGATCCGTGATTTTCTGGTTTTTCGAAGCAAGTGAACAGGTTGAGTCTCATGCGCTTGAATACTATGGCATTCGAGTCTGGGGCGCTGTTTTTGCGATGTTCAACCTCGTCATTCTGGGAATGCTATTCGGCCTGCAGCGTATGCGAACCGCACTAATCCTGCAGTTGTTGTTGAATGGTATGAACATCATTCTAGACTTGCTGTTTGTTATGGCCTTCGGTTGGGGAGTGTCCGGTGTTGCTGCTGCAACAGTGATCAGTGAAGTTACAACTGCATTGGTGGGATTGGGAATTTGCTGGAATCTACTTCGTATGTCGCCGGCAAGGATGGCTGAATTTCAAATCTTGCGGCGGGACAAGCTGGTGCAACTGGTGCAGGTTAACGTCAATATCCTGCTACGGACGCTGTGTCTCGAAATCGTATTCATTTACTTTATGTGGGCGAGTGCCAGGCAGAGTGACTTGGTGTTGGCGGCCAATGCGGTACTCATGCACCTTTTGCATTTCCTGGCTTTCGGGTTGGACGGCTTTGCACACGCTGCTGAAGCATTGGCTGGAAATGCGTATGGTGCCAAAGATCGTGCCCGACTGAATCGCACCGTTGCGGTTACACTGTTGTGGTCCATCATCGTTGCACTTTGTTTTTGTCTGGTATATCTGTTATTCGGGAACTTTGTTATTGGGTTGATGACTGGAATTGATACTGTTCAGGAGACAGCTGCCGAGTATCTGATTTGGCTCATCATTGCGCCATTTTTCTGTGTTTGGCCGTTTCTATATGATGGCGTCTACATTGGAATGACTCGAACAGCTGAAATGAGAAACTGCCTGATAATATCAATGGTGCTGTTCTTTGTCGTTGCATTCCCCGGTTCTTATCTCTTTGGCAATCACGGTCTTTGGCTTGGAGTGATGGCATTCATGTTGGCGCGCGGTTTGCTTCTCGCCATATGGTACCGAAAAATAGAGGCGCAGGTAACCAGCCCCGCTTAAAATATTGCGATCACCTGTGACTATTCGAGGGGTTTTATGTTTTCAGATCCGTTAATTTCTGCTGCTGATGCGCTCGCTCTGCAAAGTGATTCTAATGTTCGATTTATAGATGCGACATGGTACATGCCAAATGTACCCAACAATGCGTATGAGACGTATTTACTGGAGCACATCCCCGGTGCTGTCTATTTCGATATAGACAAAATTGCTGATACTTCAATCAGTCTGCCCCACGTATTTCCGACTCAGGCGATATTTGAAGAGGCGGTTGGAGGCCTCGGAATATCTGCGCAAGACCGTGTTATTGCTTATGACCGTGGAAATTTTGTTGCATCTGCCCGAGCATGGTGGATTTTTCGAGCATTTGGACATGAAAAAATTAACGTTCTGGATGGTGGTCTTCAAGCGTGGAAAAATGCTGGGGGAGATCTAGCCGAAGATACACACGAAATTAAAAACACAACTTACCGAAGTCAAAATTTAGTTGATGCGATCATTTCACGCGAAGGAGTTGTGGGCTCGTTGTCAGATAGCTCAGTTGCCGTAGTCGATGCCCGATCACCCGGACGCTTCAATGGTACTGAACCGGAACCGCGTCCGGGTTTGCGAGGCGGTCATATTCCAGGCAGTGCTAATATGTACTACGGTGATGTACTTAATGAAGATGGCACCATGAAAGGTCCGGGTGCGATTACAGAGCTGCTTGGTTCTCTTTCGGTTGACAAAGATCAGCAGATTGTGAGCACATGTGGGTCCGGGGTAACCGCAGCAATTATTCTATTGGCCATATACCAGGTTCGCCAGGTCGGACTTCGCATGTATGATGGATCATGGACCGAATGGGCGCTTCATCCGGACAGCCCGATGTCGAATTGATTGTGCAGGAATTTCAGTCGCACAGCAGTCTCCAACTCAGCCAGTTTGATTTTCACCTCCCCGATAGGCTGATAGCCCAGTATCCTGCAAACGAACGCAGCGAAAGTCGGTTGCTGGTCGTTGGTAGCCACCAGGCAGGCTTGACTGAGATACGATTTTCTGAACTCGGTCAACTCCTAAAGCCAGGCGATCTATTGATCTGCAATGATAGCAAAGTCATTCCTGCCAGATTGGCGGCGCGTAAATCAACCGGCGGTCGGGTGGAAATACTGGTTGAAAGAGTGGAACATGAGAGTCAGATGCAGGCTCAACTAAAAGCCCGCCGACCGTTGCGGATTGATGATTCAATATTTGTAGATGACACAATTAAACTGACCATAGTTGGTCGCAATCGAGATTTGTTTGTTTTGCAAACCGAACCGGGAGTGAGCATTCAATCGATGATTGATCAATGCGGTTCAGTACCCCTTCCGCCGTACATCAACCGTCCGATCGAATCTGAAGATCAGGGTCGGTATCAGACAGTTTATGCCCGGCATGATGGATCAGTTGCAGCGCCAACAGCAGGTCTTCATTTCAGTAAAACTCTAATTCAGCAACTCAAAACTACCGGTGTGGAAATTCAGTTTGTAACTTTGCATGTCGGTGCTGGAACGTTTGCTCCCGTGCGCGATGCAGATGTGTTCCGACATCGGCTGCACAGTGAGCGCTGCCATGTTTCGCAGGAGGTCTGCGACGCGGTTTTTCGGGCAAGAGCTCAGCGAAGGCGTGTGATTGCGATTGGAACGACCACAGTCAGAGTACTTGAGACAGCGGCGCAGAAAAGAATATTGCAGCCGTATGAGGGAGAAACTGACCTGTTCATTAAACCGGGATTTAATTTCCGGGTGATCGACGCGCTCATCACTAATTTTCATCTGCCGCAATCAACGCTGTTGATGCTGGTTTGTGCTTTTGGTGGATTAAATCGGGTGATGACTGCCTATCGACATGCTGTTGCACAACAATTTCGGTTTTACAGTTACGGGGATGCCATGATTATTGACCGTGCTTCCCAGTTATGAAACTGGTTCAAGTTTGAGGATTCATTATGAGTTTCGATTCAGAGTGTATTTTTTGCAAAATTGTGGCGGGTGAGATTGGTAGTATGCCAGTTTATGAGGATGCCAACACCCTCGCATTCATGGACATAAATCCAGTCGTTTACGGACATACATTGATCATTCCAAAACAGCACTGGCAGAATCTTTATGAAGTACCTGATGATCAACTTGCTGAGGTATCGGCGACTGCCAAGCGAGTCGCTACTGCGATAAGCAAGGCTCTGGTTCCCGATGGTGTCAGTTTTGTGCAGGCAAACGGCAAAGGTGCGGCACAATCAGTACTGCATTTTCACGTGCACATAATTCCGCGAACTTTGGGAGACGATCTCAAGATCAACTGGAAGTTGAATCCTGGAAATCCGGATCAGATTCGGTCAGCCGCGCAGCGAATCGTTCGTGAATTACAGTAAGGAATTGCGGGCTGGAGAATAAACACGCATTTCAGAGGAATGAGGACAGCTGACTTCCTTCAGAGCTAGAACGGCAAAATAAATAAATTGGTTCAAAATAGCAGTCAATTCGGATAAACTAATACCTTTTGTGATTTCCTGCTGGCACACTTCCAATAGAGAATTGCTGCCAATTCAGAGCAAAAATGAAATTAGATCCCAAATTAGATACATTTCCCAAACTGCTGTTAAACCGAAAGCAGACCACACCCGACCGCCCGGCAATTCGAGAAAAGGATTTTGGAATCTGGCAGACCTGGACTTGGTCTCAGGTTGTTGAAGAGGTCAGAAGTTTAGCCTGTGGACTGGCCGCTTCAGGATTTCGACGAGGGGACAAACTCGCCATTATCGGGGACAATCGACCGCGACTCTACTGGGGCATGGCTGCTGCGCAATCACTTGGCGGAATTCCAGTGCCACTGTATCAGGACTCGGTTGCTCAGGAGATGGAGTATGTCATAAACCACGCTGATGTTCGATTTGCTCTGGTTGAGGATCAGGAGCAGGTTGACAAACTGTTGGAGATATCAAATCGTTGCCCAAAACTTGAGTTCATTTTTTATGACGACCCGCGTGGCATGCGACATTATTCGGTTGACCATCTGGAAAGTTATGACAGTCTGATTCAGGAAGGCCAAAAATTCGAAAGTGAAAACCCAACCTACCTTGAAGCGGAAATCGATAAAGGTAATGCGCGCGATATTTCGGTTATTTTGTATACCTCAGGTACGACCGGATATCCCAAGGGTGTCATTCTGACCTATGAGAACATCTTGATCACGGTCATCAATTCGCTTGACTTTGACAAACTGACGGAAAAAGAAGAGTGTATGGCGTACCTGCCGATGGCTTGGGTTGGCGACCACATTTTTTCCTATGCGCAGTCTTATGTTGCTGGATTCTGCGTCAGTTGTCCGGAGAGTGGTGCGACCGTCATGCATGATATGCAGGAAATCGGTCCAACCTATTTTTTCAGTCCACCCAGAATTTTTGAGAACATTTTGACAACCGTATTAGTACGCATGGAAGATGCGAGTTGGTTCAAGCGAAAAATGTTTGACTACTTCATCCGCGTATCCAAACGCTGCGGAATTCAGATTCTGCAAAAAGAATCTGTTGGATTGATTGACCGGCTTCTCTATCTGATCGGTGACATCCTGGTTTTTGGGCCGCTAAAAAATACCATGGGTTTCAGCAAGGTACGGATTGCTTACACTGCAGGTGAAGCGATTGGACCGGAAATATTTGAATTTTTCCGTTCGCTTGGAATAAACGTCAAACAGCTTTACGGTCAGACTGAAGCGTCGGTGTATATCACTGTTCAGAAAGACAATGATGTCAAACCTGATACTTGTGGCATTCCGTTTCCAGATGTTGAAGTTCGAATTTCAGAGGCTGGTGAGGTTCAGTATAAAAGCCCCGGAGTTTTTCAGAGTTACTACAAGAATCCTGAGGCGACTTTGGAAACACGTACCGGCGATGGCTGGGTATTTACGGGCGATGCGGGGTATTTTGATGACGCCGGTCACCTGAAAATCATCGATCGCGTCAAAGATGTTGGTCGGTTGAATGACGGTACACTGTTTGCACCTAAATTCCTTGAGAACAAGCTCAAGTTTTTTCCGCAGATCCGGGAGGCAGTTACTTTTGGAGACAATCAGGACCATGTTAGCGCATTTATCAATATTGACTTGGAAGCCGTAGGTAACTGGGCTGAACGCAAGAACGTCGCCTATGCCAGTTACCAGGAGTTGGCGGCACATCCTGAAGTCTATGAAATGATCAGAAATTGCATAGAGCAGACAAATACGGATCTCGCAAAAGACAGCGAAATTGCCGGATCACAAATCAAGCGGTTTTTGATTTTGCACAAGGAACTTGATGCCGATGATGGTGAATTGACGCGTACAAGAAAGGTTCGTCGCAGAATCGTATTGGACCGGTATGGGAGTCTGATTGACGCACTGTACTCTGATGTCAATCGCGGTCATATAGAGAACGAAGTGACGTTTGAAGATGGGCGAAAGGGCATGATGATTGCTGACCTTGAGATTCAGAACGCCCAAGTCTTTGATCACATGAAAAAAACCGGGTAGTAAGATCCGATGGAAACTGGAGCTTCGCAAGCACACGAAACCGAACGCGTTCGGGAATTTAAGGAACTCATTCTCGAGGTTGATGGAGTTTTCGTCAGCTTTGGAGGAGTCAAGGCTTTGCAGGATGTAGGCTTCTCGGTGTATGAAGGCGAAATATTCTCAATCATCGGTCCTAACGGTGCCGGGAAGACTTCAATGCTGAACGTAATCAGTGGGTTTTACAAAGCCAGTGCTGGCACGATCAAGTTTGAAGGAGTTGACCGAACTTCGGCATCACCCGAGCGGGTTGCGAGAATGGGATTTGCTCGTACATTTCAGAATATTGCTCTGTTCAAAGGGATGTCCACACTGGACAACATCATGACTGGAAGGATCGTCAAGGTAAAAAGCAACTTTCTCAGCGAAGCTCTGTATTATCCTGCCCGGGACCAGGAAGTGGCGCAGCGGGAGTTTGTTGAAGGAATTATCGATTTTCTGGAAATCCAGAGCATTCGAAAAACCCCAGTTGGAAAGTTGCCTTACGGCTTACAGAAGCGTGTTGAATTGGGACGGGCCCTTGCGATGGAGCCAAAGATTCTGTTGCTCGATGAGCCAATGGCAGGAATGAATCTCGAAGAAAAGGAAGACATGGCTCGATTCGTGCTGGATGTCAACGACGAATTCGGTACGACTGTCGTACTCATTGAACACGATATGGGGGTGGTCATGGATATTTCCGATCACGTAGTGGTACTCGACCATGGTGAGCGAATCGCCTATGGTGTGCCGGATGAGGTGCGCACGAATAAAGATGTGATACGTGCCTATCTGGGTGAACACTGATAACTTAGAGTAAATCAGTATGGATTTAGTAGATTTTTTATTTTTCGTTGAGGTTTTGGTTGGCGGCCTACTGTCCGGGATCATGTATTCCCTGGTAGCGCTCGGTCTGGTCTTGATCTTCAAGGCTTCTTCAATCTTCAACTTTGCTCAGGGAGCGCTGGTGTTGTTCGGTGCGCTGACTTTTGTTCTTTTGACTGAAGTCACCGGGGATTTTTGGATGTGGACCGGTTGGTTGGCCATCGGCCTGGCGGGCGTCTCTGCTGTGATGCTGTTTCTGCATCACTACAAAACGGCGGGTACGGCAGTCAAACAGTTTTCAGACAAGTATTTACCCCGAGTGCCACTTTTTGTTGCTGCTCTTGTATTGCTGGTGTTGGCGCTTTTTGTAGATGGTGGCCAGAACATGTGGCGAGCGGTGTTTGTGACAATGCTTCTGTTCCTGATGCTGACCACGGGGGTTCAATCACCTAAGTGGGCAGTCGGCGTCTTGCTGGGATTGGCGGTTGTTGCGCTGATTACCGATGGAGCGGTCACCTATCGGGCCT
The DNA here is from genome assembly GCA_022823625.1 of Gammaproteobacteria bacterium. Classification (GTDB taxonomy): domain Bacteria; phylum Pseudomonadota; class Gammaproteobacteria; order Arenicellales; family JAJDZL01; genus JAJDZL01. The sequence continues at coordinate 80,744 of JAJEHQ010000006.1, read as the reverse complement.
TTGCGGTGACGCTGGTTGTGGTGATCGGTCTTGCAATCGCTATCGAAAGAATTGTGCTTCGACCCATGGTCAATCAGGAGCCAATCATTCTGTTCATGGCGACCATTGGTCTCAACTATGTCATTGAAGGTGTTGCGCAGGGTGTGTGGGATGCAGACGTTCATGCTCTGGACATCGGCATACCTGATATTCCCTTTGAAGTCGGCGGGTTGTATCTCAGCCAGTTCGACCTTTATGCGGGATTAATTGCGGCAATTTTGGTTACCGCGCTGGCAATCTTTTTCCAAAAGACTCGTGTCGGTCGGGCGCTTAGAGCGGTTGCTGACGACCACCAGGCAGCGTTGAGCGTTGGAATTCCATTAAAAAACATTTGGGCGGTGGTATGGGCTGCCGCTGGCATTGTGGCACTGGTCGCCGGACTCATGTGGGGATCAAAACTTGGCGTGCAGTTCAGCATTGCGCTATTGGCGTTCAAGGCTTTGCCAGTCATCATCATCGGTGGATTTACTTCCATTCCTGGGGCAATTATTGGAGGATTGATCGTCGGTGCAACTGAAAAACTTTTTGAAGTCTTTGTTGGGCTTCCTTATTTTGGTGGCGGTACAGAGAACTGGACGCCTTACATGCTGGGAATGTTCTTCTTGATGTTCCGTCCTCAGGGCCTGTTTGGCGAAAAAATCATTGAACGAGTGTAGTGTTCGGGGAAGTAGTAAATGTTTTATAGGGAAGTCGGACAGTACAAGTCCAGTTATCCAGCTGACCAAGCTATTTTCCCGCTGACGAATGACAGAATCGGGGTCATCATAATTCTATTGATCGCATTTATCTGGCCGCCGTTGTCTGGCAGTCAGTATCTGATGGGACCAATTTTGACACAGTTATTGGTTTTTGGACTAGCCGCACTGGGGCTGAACCTGTTGACAGGTTATGCTGGTCAAGTGTCATTGGGAACTGGTGGCTTTATGGCTGTAGGCGCATTCGGTTGCTATAACCTGGTGCTGCGTCTGCCCGAAATTCCCCTGGTGATTGACTTTATTCTAGCGGGATTGATGGCAGCGGCGGTTGGTGTGATATTTGGAATTCCATCGCTTCGAATCAAAGGTTTTTATCTGGCCGTTGCAACTTTGGCATCACAGTTCTTCTTGCTTTGGATTTTCGATCACGTCGGCTGGTTTACGAACTATGATCCCGCGGGAGTCGCGTCGGCACCAACGCAGACACTATTCGGGTCCCTGGCACATGAAGGTGGACCATTGGATTTCCTGGCGCCGATTGACGTTATTGTCTCCGGTCCGAATGCCACTCCGGAAGCAAAGTACATTTTGACACTTTCTGTAGTGGTGGTTCTGGCACTACTGGCCAAGAACCTTGTGCGCGGTATGACCGGAAGAGCTTGGATGGCAATTCGCGATTTTGATATTGCTGCTGAAATTATTGGTATACGACCGCTAAAGACAAAACTCCTCGCTTTCGCAATCAGTTCTTTTTACTGCGGAGTTGCTGGAGCCCTCTATGTGTTCACATATGTGGGTAACGCAGATACTGAAGCCTTCGATCTGATCCGCTCATTTACGATTCTATTCATGATTATTATTGGCGGGCTGGGTTCGATTATGGGCTCGTTTCTGGGGGCAGCTTTTATCGTGCTATTACCACCGTTTCTAAATATTGTGGCTTCTAATTTGGGAGAGGGGACTCTTTCGGGCGCTGCACTGGCGAACTTGGAACTGATCGTCTATGGTGGAACGATCGTATTCTTCCTGGCTGTTGAGCCGCTTGGATTTGCACGAATGTGGCAGATCATCAAGGAAAAACTTCGACAGTGGCCGTTTCCCTACTAATTGAAGACGAATTCGCTAGATTACCAATTTTTTATACATTCACAATGTTGCAATGCTAACATATTATTCTGTTACCACTTTTTAACATTTCCACTCATGTGGGAGGTAAATACTATGAAAAAGAAACTCAAAACCATTGTGCTGTTGTCCGTAGCGACGATTGTAGCTGTGGTTCCATTTACGGTCTCGAAAGCTCAGGAAATGGAACAGTTTATCCCCATGCTCGTCTACCGAACCGGGCCATATGCTGCTGGTGGATCCGGCTTCTTCGGCGGATTTGAAGATTACTTGGCTTATTTGAATCTCACCGATGGTGGTGTCGGTGGCGTCAAGATGGTTTGGGAAGAATGTGAGACCGCATACAACTCCGACCGAGGAGTTGAGTGCTACGAACGTCTGAAGAATCAAGGCGAGCACGGCGCGACTGTCGTACATCCACTCAGCACTGGAATTACATATCGCTTGATTGAGCGGGCGACTGCTGACAAAATTCCGGTGATTTCGATGGGTTATGGCCGAACCGACGCCACAAACGGTAAAGTCTTTCCGTGGGTATTCCCGCTAATCACAAATTACTGGAGCCAGAACACCGCAAAGATTAAGTTCATTGGCGCGCAGGAAGGCGGAATGGATGCCCTCAAGGGCAAGAAAATTGCCAACCTTCACCACGAAAGTAGCTACGGCAAGGAAACCATACCAATTCTGGGAGTACAAGCAGAAAAATATGGTTTCGAAATTAAGCACTACCCGGTGGCACATCCCGGACTAGATCAGAAAGCCGCGTGGCTTGACATTGCCCGCCGTTACAAGCCCGATTGGGTGATCCTGAGAGGTTGGGGCGTCATGAATCCAACAGCGTTGAAAGAAGCGGCTCGGGTCGGATTCCCAGCTGACAGAATTGTTGGAGTCTGGTGGAGCGGTGCGGAAGAAGACGTGATTCCTGCTGGTAAGGCAGCGGTTGGTTACGTTTCGGCCGGATTCCATCCATCAGGTTCAGATTTCCCACTCATTGAAAACATTCTGGATGTCGTTCACGGTGCGGGGCAAGGAAATATTTCTCCACAACGCGTCGGAACGATTTACTACAACCGTGGAATTGTGGCCGGAATTGTAACTGTAGAGGCGATCCGTGCTGCACAGGCTAAATTCGGTGCGAAAGTACTGTCTGGTGAAGAGATGCGATGGGGGCTTGAAAATCTGAGCATCAGCGCGGAACGTATCAAGGAACTCGGCGTGGATGGCTTGATGGCGCCACTGACAATTACTTGCGCCGATCACGAAGGTGGCGGTCCAGTAAAATTCAGCCGCTGGGATGGTTCCAAGTGGGTTGAAATAACCGACTGGATTGAAACTGATAAGTCCCTTGTCGACCCGATGATTATGGACAGTTCAATGGCCTATGCATCGGAGAAAGGAATTACTCCACGTAGCGGTATGGACATGGGATCAGATTGCGGTTAATACCGTAAATTTTTACACAATAAGGTCTATTCGTGAACGAGCCAACACAATCGTCAAGCACAAACGGCGAAGCGATAATCAGTGTCAATAACATTGAGGTCATTTATGACCGGGTTATTCTCGTTCTGAAAGGCGTGTCATTAGAGGTTCCCGAGAGGGGCGTTATTGCCCTTCTCGGAGCCAATGGCGCAGGCAAAACAACAACCCTCAAAGCAATCTCCAACCTGTTGCGCGCTGAGCGTGGCGAAGTGACGAAAGGTTCGATCATTTATCGTGGCGAGCGCGTTGATGCTCTCACACCATCTGATTTGGTGGTTCGAGGCGTTACACAGGTGATGGAAGGGCGACATTGTTTTGAGCACCTTACAGTCGAGGAAAACCTGCTGACGGGTGCGTATACCCGCAGGGACGGACGCGCAGCCATCCAGGCAGATCTTGAACTGGTCTACAGTTATTTTCCGCGGCTTAAAGTGCGAAGAAATGGTGTTGCCGGGTATATTTCTGGTGGTGAACAGCAGATGACAGCAGTGGGCAGAGCATTGATGGCGAAACCATCGGTTATTTTGCTGGATGAGCCTTCCATGGGACTGGCACCAACGCTGGTAGAGGAAATCTTTGAGATCATCAAAAGGCTCAACGAAAACGAACATGTGACCATTTTGCTTGCTGAACAGAATACGAATATGGCGCTTCGCTATTCTCAATACGGTTACATTCTTGAAAATGGCCGAGTTGTGATGGATGGTAATGCTTCAGACCTGCTACAGAATGAAGATGTAAAAGAGTTTTATCTCGGCGTAAGCGGTGAAAAACGAAAGAGCTTCCGAAACGTTAAACACTACCGGCGGCGAAAGCGCTGGCTGGCATAAGTTTATTCCCACAAGTTGATGACGTTTCAGTCTCAACTTTGATCATTTGTGATCAACTGCGATTCAAGTCGACGAACAATTCTGTAAATCCAGCGTCGCAACACCCTCATGGCAACTGAATTTTACGATTCCCTGGAAGTCCGTGATTCCGAATTGCGAGAGCAGGAACTTTTTGCAGCACTTCCGGGGCAGCTGATTCACGCGGCATCTAAAGCGCCTTTCTTTGGACAGCAACTGGCAGAATTTGATCTTGAGTCGATTAATTCGCGCGAAGCATTAGCAACTCTGCCACTTGTCAGAAAATCCGATCTAAGTCGACTGCAAAAAGAACAACCGCCGTTTGGAGGTTTGGCAGCGTATGATCCGGATAATCTAGTGCGTATCTTTGCTTCACCAGGCCCGATTTATGAGCCTCAGACCAGTCGCCCAGATGGATGGCGCCTATGTCGGGCACTGTTCGCTGCTGGAATGCGCAAGGGTATGCTGGTTCATAATACTTTTTCATATCATTTCTCACCGGCTGGCATGATGCTGGAAAGCGCCATTGGTGAGTTGGGCTGTGCGGTTTTCGCGGCAGGCGTCGGGCAAACCGAATTGCAGGTTCAGGCAATAGCAGCACTGCGACCTCAAGCCTATACAGGCACCCCATCTTTTTTGAAGATCATTCTGGATGCTGGAGTTGAGTCGGGTGCTGATCTTTCTTCTTTGGAAAGGGGGTTGGTATCCGGTGAGGCTTTGCCTCCTTCTCTTAGAGAAGATATCAGGGATCGAGGTGTTCAGTTGCTGCAAGCTTACGCAACAGCTGATGTCGGTTTGATTGCTTATGAATCAGAAGCTATGGAAGGATTGATTCTGGACGAAGGTGTGATTGTTGAGATTGTTCAACCGGGTACCGGCGATCCAGTCGCACCGGGTGAGGTCGGTGAAATTGTAGTTACCGTATTTAATCCCGACTATCCACTGGTTCGATTTGCAACCGGAGACTTGTCTATGGTAATGGACGGTCAGAGCCCTTGCGGTCGTACCAACACGAGAATTAAGGGCTGGATGGGACGCGCTGATCAGACAACCAAAGTACGTGGTATGTTTGTGCAGCCGACACAGATAGCTGAGATTGTGAAGCGGTTCCCAGAGGTTTCTAGAGCTAGGTTGATCATCAGCAGCGAAAATCACCAGGATCAAATGCATTTGAAGTGTGAATCTACTGATCATTCAGAAGAACTACAGCAAAAAATCGCCAAAGCAGCCCGAGAAATCTGTAAGTTGCGAGCAGATGTCAGCTTTGAAGCGCCAGGTTCGTTACCTAAAGATGGTGTTGTAATTCACGATGCCAGAACATATGACTGAAGATGTCGTATTTCTCACGAAAGGGCTGCCCGTCCAATTAAATCCCATCTTTATTGATCGCAGTTGACCACTGTGGACTGGGTAAGAACAGATCAAAAAATATCAGGTGTTTGTGTATAGTCTATTGACTATTGGAGCTCAACAGCAACCGCATTTCGATCTAATGTAGTTATGCCTGTTGCATCTATACATTTAATTTAACAAATTAAAAAGGGGTTTGAGCAGATTCTCCAAGCTGTTGATTCAAGTGTTAAATTAAAATTTTACAGAAGTACCGGTAGATTTGAATTCTGTGTGAAATTAACCGACGGAAGGTACAGCGCTTAAGCCAATTTGTTCGCATTCTGTCACAACAGTTTTAAGATATGTGGTTGCCCAATTTACAGTGTTCTAAGTTAGATTGAGTTCTCTAGCCTCAAATAGGAAACAAGCATCGCTTCGTACTGTGGCGATGCCAGCGAATGCCAATCCGAGTGGCGATATTTTTGGTGGATGGATTATGTCCCAGATGGATATTGCGGGCGGTATACATGCTTATGAAGTCGCCAAAGGGCGAGTTGCCACCGTCGCTGTCGATGCAATGACTTTTCATCTTCCGGTTTATGTAGGCGATGTCGTCAGTTGTTACTGCTCAACACTAAGAATCGGAACGACTTCAATTGCAGTTAAAGTTGAAACTTGGGTCAGTCGTCGCTCAAGCGGTGAAGTGGAAAAAGTTACAGAGGGACGTTTCACATTCGTTGCAATTGACCAAAACGGCCGACCAAGACCAGTACCGAAGAATGACCATGAGTGAAGCAACATCAGACCCGATGAGCCTGGCCGCTCAGATTTCGAAAAAAGGTTTGCCACCTGTACATAAATGGAATCCTGAATTTTGTGGTGACATTGATATCAGGATTGCTCGTGACGGCACCTGGTTCTACATGGGTTCACCGATTGGTCGACAGCGATTGGTTCGGTTATTTTCGACTGTTTTGCGCAAGGACGATGATGGAGAGCATTACCTTGTAACTCCCGTGGAAAAGCTTCGTATTCAAGTAGAAGATGCGCCGTTCCTGGTAGTTCAAGTCGATGAACAGGGACAGGGTGAGCATCAGAACCTGTATTTTCGAACTCGAACTGACGACATTATCCTTGCCGATGCAGATCATCGAATCTGGGTGGCGTTTACTAACGAAGGTGAGCCGTCACCCTATATTGAAGTGAGAGACGGATTGCAGGGACTGATTGCCCGCAATGTCTATTATCAACTGGTGGAACTCGGGACCGAACGTGTCAGCGACATTGGCCGACACTTTGGAGTTTGGAGTGCAGGAGAGTTTTTTATATTGGGAGATGTGGAATGATCGTTGACGATATTCAATCACTGCGGCGGATTTTGAAAGAAAATCGCACAATTGCAATGGTGGGTCTTTCCGAGCGCTGGTACAGACCGAGTAACTTCGCAGCAAAATATCTTCAAGAATATGGTTATCGAGTGATTCCGGTCAATCCAAATTACGAATCGATATTGGGAGAAAAGTGTTACCCGAGACTTGAAGATATTGCAGATCCAATTGATGTCGTTGATGTTTTTCAACGCTCTGAGGTTGTTGTACCGATTGCTCATTCAGCAATCAAGTGTAGTGCCAAAGTACTATGGCTACAGCTTGGCATTTTCAATCAAGAGGCGGAAGAACTGGCAGCCCAGGCTGGTATGGATGTAGTCGTCAATCGTTGCATGAAAATTGAACATGCAAGGTTATTCGGTGGACTGAACTTTATTGGCGTTGACACAAAAGTCATTTCTTCAACGCGTTCCACTTGGGTCAGTTAGTAGACAGTACGATGGCCGACCGAGAATATGGAATAGAAACACTGTGCCTGCATGCAGGCCAGTTACCTGACCCTGTGACTGGTGCCCGCGTACCACCGATCTACCAAACTGCAGCATATGTCTTCGATTCTGCGGACCACGCTGCCAGTCTGTTTAATCTGCAGACTTTTGGCAATATTTACACCCGAATCATGAACCCGACGAATGCGGTATTCGAACAGCGAATGGCAGCATTGGAAAAGGGTCGGGCAGGGGTTGCAGTATCGTCTGGAATGGCGGCACAGTTAGTTGCGCTACTGACAATATTACAGGCCGGTGATCACGTGGTCTCGGCAAAGACGCTTTACGGTGGAACCCACACCCAGCTTGCCTTTAACTTTAGAAAGTTAGGGATTGATGCGACGTTTGTGGATAGTGATGTGCCGGACAATTTCGCCGCTGCAATTACACCGCGCACCAAGTGTCTTTACGTTGAATCAATTGGAAATCCAGCCAGTAACCTTGTTGACTTTGAAGCTGTCTCTGAAATCGCTCGAGAGCATGGGCTTCCGTTAATTGTTGACAACACATTCGCAACGCCTTATCTTTGTCGACCGTTCGAATTCGGAGCCGACATCGTGGTGCATTCAGCTACTAAATTCATTTGCGGGCATGGTACATCGATCGGAGGTGTTCTGGTTGAATCGGGTAATTTCCCCTGGGACAATGGGAATTTTCCAACCATGATGGAACCATCTGAGGGCTATCACGGTATTCGGTTTTACGAAACGTTTGGGGATTTCGGCTACACGATGAAAGCGAGATGTGAAATTCTGAGGACTTTTGGACCGACGCTCAGCCCATTCAATTCCTTTCTGTTCCTACAAGGGCTGGAGACATTGCATGTACGCATGGACCGCCATGTTGAAAATGCGAAAGTAGTCGCTGAATTTCTTGAAAATCATTCAGCAGTTGAATGGGTTAGCTATCCCGGACTGATGTCCAGTCCTTATTTTGATCTCGTACAGAAGTATTTCCCGAAAGGTGCCAGTGCAATCATGAGTTTTGGAATAAGAGGTGGTGTTGAGTCCTGTGTGCGCTTTATTGAATCTGTTCAGTTTCTGAGTCATCTTGCAAATCTAGGAGACGCGAAAACACTGGTCGTTCACCCAGCATCAACGACTCATCGTCAGCTAGATGAAGAGGCTCAGAAAGCCGCTGGCGTTCAGCCGAATATGATCAGAATTTCAGTGGGACTTGAAACCATAGAGGATATTCTTTGGGACTTGGACCAAGCATTGGACGCGTCTCAGAAATTATGAATTCAAGTAAATACGCTGTGGGCTGACTTTTAATGGGCTGCTGTCATCATTATCAGTTTGCAGCGGGGCACGAGTCCGTTTTTGCGGTAGATTTCAGTTCGATCAAATATGGCCCTGGTGCACTTGAGGAGTTGCATTTCGATGCGACAGAACTCGGGATGACACGAGTTGCACTGTTTACTGACTCAGTTGTTAAGAATTTGGAACTCGTAGATTCCGCTATACAAGGTCTTCGCGGGGCAGGAATTGAGTACGATATCTACGACGAGGTCAGCATCGAACCAACAGACAGCTCGTTTAAGGAAGCAACACGATTTGCAATCGATGGACGGTTTGATGGATTTATTTCGATTGGTGGCGGCTCAGTCATTGATACCTGCAAGGCAGCGAATCTATACAGTACTTATCCTGCTGAATTTTTAGACTATGTGAACGCACCGGTAGGTGAAGGATTACCCGTTCCTGGTCAGTTAACGCCTCATATTGCCTGTCCAACAACTTCGGGAACTGGAAGCGAGTGTACGGGGATTGCGGTATTTGATTTTCTCGAAAAACGCGTCAAGACAGGAATTGCTTCTTCAAAACTAAAGCCAACACGAGCTGTTGTCGATCCCAATACAACAGAATCTTTACCAGCGAACGTAGTTGCTGCAAGCGGGTTTGATGTTTTGTGTCACGCGTTGGAGTCATATACAGCGAAGCCCTATACTGAACGAAAGCGACCCGCAAATGGTGTACGCCCACTGAGTCAGGGAGCCAATCCGTACAGTGACATGGGCTGCCGACAGGCACTTTGGTTAACCGGTAAGTACTTGGTTCGAGCCGTTGAGGATGCCAGTGATACAGAAGCGCGTCATGGCATGATGCTGGCTGCAACACTCGCAGGGATAGCGTTTGGCAATAGCGGTGTTCACATCCCACATGGGATGTCCTATTCGGTCGCAGGACTGGTGAAGGACTATTGTCCAGAAGGTTATCCTTCGAACCACCCACTGGTTCCGCACGGAATTTCTGTCGTAGTTAATGCTCCAGCTGCTTTTCGGTTTACCGCAGCATCCTGTCCGTGGCGACATTTGGAAGGTGCCAAACTGCTGTCAGCCGAAGTTGGTGGTGCGACTGAACTAGAGGCAGGTGAAGCACTGGGTCAACATCTACAGACTATGATGGAAGCCACTGGAATTCCAAATGGGATTTCAGAAGTTGGCTATGACGAGAATGACATCGGACAGCTGGCTCAAGGAGCCTTTATGCAACAGCGTCTGTTGAGTAATGCTCCGTGCGAAGTGTCTGAAGAAGATCTGGAAAATATGTACACTCAAGCCTTTCGGTACTGGTAATGAACTACGATAGACTTAGATTGATAAAACCGGAATGGGGTAATTGGGATGAAATTTATGAGCGATTTCGGTGGCAAATTCCTCAGCATTTCAATATCGCTCATATGGCTTGCGACCGACACGCCGAGCATTCAGGTAATTCAATTGCAATTTACTGTGAAAACAAAGCGGGTGAGACGAGCCAATTCACATTTTCGGGTCTAAAGCGACTGTCAAATCAGCTTGCTAATGTCTTGCAGCATTATGGGGTTGAAAAGGGAGACCGCGTTGGCATTGTTCTCCCGCAACGTTCAGAGACTGTTATCAGCCACTTCGCAATTTATAAACTTGGCGCAATCGCGCTTCCACTCTCTGTACTGTTTGGTCCGGAAGCGGTAGGCTACCGTTTGAATAACAGCGGCACTAAGGTGGTGATTACGGATTCTGTACACGTTGACTTGATTGAATCCATACGTGATGAGTTGCCAGCACTTGAAACAATCATTGATTGCGATAGCGAAAGCGGATTTTGGAGTTTGCTTGAAAGGGCGAGTGACTGCTTTGAAATCGTCAACACACTTTCAGAAGATCCAGCCTATCTTGTTTATACGTCCGGAACGACTGGGCCACCAAAAGGTGCGCTTGCTCCCCATCGCTGTCTAATCGGCAATTTAACCGGGTTTGAAATGTCTCACAATTTCTTTCCTCAGGAAAATGATCTTTTCTGGACACCGGCTGACTGGGCATGGACCGGCGGATTGCTAGATGCTTTGATTCCTTCGCTCTACTATGGGATGCCAGTACTTGGTTATGATGGCGGTAAGTTCGATGCCGAAAAAGCCTGTCATCTAATGGAAAAGTACCAGGTTCGAAATGGGTTTATCCCACCAACTGCGCTAAAAATGCTGCGTCAGTTGGGAGATTTCAGACAAAATTTTGATATTCAAATGCGCACAATCATGTCAGCCGGAGAATCACTCGGATCTGAACTTTTCTTTTGGGGAAAGGAAGCTTTCGGAATTGAAATCAATGAAATGTGGGCACAGACCGAATTCAATTACATTTGCGGAAATTGTGCAGAAGTCATGGAAGTCCGACCTGGATCAATTGGCAAGAGTTATCCTGGCCATCGAGTCGAACCGGTTGATGAAAATGGAACAGCTTTACCCGTGGGTGAAATCGGTGAGCTGGCTGCGGATCGCGATGATCCGGTTATGGTAACCGGTTATTGGAAGAACGAAAAAGCCACCCGTGATAAGTTCATTGGTCAGTGGTGGGCAACAGGCGATATGGGCTATAAAGATGATGAGGGATACATTTGGTTTGTGGGCCGCAAGGATGATGTAATTTCGAGTGCTGGATACAGGATTGGGCCTGGAGAAATTGAAGACTGTCTCATTAAGCATCCATCCATCGCGCAAGTCGCAGTAATTGGCGTACCCGATGAGTTGCGAGGTGAAGCGATTAAGGCATATGTCGTCCTGAAATCAGGTGAAGTGCCGTCTGAGTCACTTACAAATAACATTCAGAACTCTGTCAAACAGCGATTGGCAGCCTATGAGTACCCAAGGATGATTGAGTATATCGATGATCTGCCCTTAACCACTACCGGTAAAGTAAAGCGGAACGAGTTGCGCGTCCGTCATATAGAAGAAAATGGTTGATCTCTATTCTTGGTCAGCTCATTTCCTTGCTTGTTTCACGCGTTGACGCCGGGTTTCCTGAGGTGTCTGTTGTAGGGGACGGTAAATTTCAACCCGGTCCTGATCAGCAAGCAGGTAGTTGTCTGGAACTTTTCTTCCGAAGATTCCAAGCGGGGCTGAAGCAAAGTCAAACTCCGGGAAGTCGTTGCAGAGATTAGCCTGATTAACTGCTTGTCGTGCGGTTATTTGTCCCGGTAGCCTAAGGTGAATAATTTTCTGCCTGGATTCTCCTGCAAAAACGACTTCGACCGAAATGTGTGTGCCGTCAGTTTCAAGATGAGTTGATCTTTTCATCTTTGAATTTTCAATTCCGATTTGCCAATTGCTGATTCTTGTATCTGCGTCTGGCTTCACTTTTAAAACTTTCAAGCATTACTTTTGGCAGGGTTTTAGTAAATGGGCCTAATGCAAGCGCGGTTGCTCGATTTGAAAATTCGTACTCTACTTCCAGGTTGACTTGGCACTTATTCTTCCCAAGCTCTGAAAAGGTCCATGTGCCGTTCATTCGCTTGAATGGGCCTGAAACCAGTTTCATTGAAACGGATGAATACGGTAAAACGAAATTGCGAGTTGTGATGTGTTTACTAAACTTACCTATATGAAATTCGATACTTGCTGTATATCCGTCTGCATGCATCTGATCCAGTCTACCGGCGTTGCAGAAACTGATAAATTCAGGATAGGACTCGACATCATTTACGATATGAAACATATCTTCGCAAGATAAGTCGACGATTGACGTATGACTGTAAGTCGTTCCTGACGAAGAAAAAGGGTGCATATCTCAAATCAGGACTGACTGCAGTTCTGAGAGTTTGACAGTCGAATCGGTTCCGAAAGGTTGGACTGAATGAGGTCATCAAGTTCAATCCAAAAAAAATCAGGCCCTGGGTATCCAGTAATGCGTCCAACTTCCTGTTGATTGTGAAACAGCACGAATGTCGGGGTATAAATGACTGGTTCCGCCATGGTGAGGGATTCAGGATACTCGCCGCTGTCAAAATCATACCGCTCCAGCGGAGCTTGGCAGGATTCGGGTGTCAAGTGGTAGATCCCGCCTATATCTTCCTCCCATTTATGACACCAAGTACAATAATCGGAGTTAAACATCATCAATTGCGTGGCGCTGAACGCTTGCAGAGGAAGCAGACACAATAGCGTCAAAAGCGCTGAATTCAACAGTCGAAAGTTCATGAATTTGTTCGTCAATCAATGGCAACAGTCCGTCTGTATATATCGAACTTTTCGCCAGTTAAGTGAATTATAGCCATTGCTTTGTTTATCGGAAAATTGATGAAACAGTAAATACTGGCGTTGAATAATTCAATTTATTCGAAAAAAAATACTAATTTACTTGACGTAATATCAATGACATAGGTAAACGTCGGAGGGTTATGAACAGTGAGTAAATCATTCTTGACCGCACTCGGTGAGATGAATAGCCTGTTGATGGATGGTGCAACAGGCACCAATCTGTTTGACATGGGTCTGGTTTCGGGAGATGCCCCGGAACTTTGGAATGCCGATTATCCAGATCGAGTGTTGGAATTGAATAGTGGATTTGTTGAAGCTGGGTCTGATGTAATTCTGACAAACACCTTTGGCTGCAATGCCATGCGATTGAAACTGCACGGCAGTGAGGATCGGGTTTCTGAATTGAATGAGAAAGCAGCGGAAATTGCACGCAATGCTGCGGACCAAGCTGACAGAGATGTATTTGTGGCAGGATCGATGGGGCCTTTAGGAGAATTGATTGAGCCAGTCGGAACCGTAGAACAGGATGTTGCGGTTCAAGCCTTTACCGAGCAGGCACTGGCATTGGAGCGCGGAGGATGCGATCTTTTATGGATTGAAACTATTTCATCGCGAGAAGAACTGATTGCTGCGACAACAGGTGCAGCGGCGACCAAATTACCATTTGCAGCTTGTGGTAGCTTCGACACGAATGGTCGAACCATGATGGGAATCAGCCCAGCTGAATTTGTAGAAATTTGTCTTGAGATGGACGTGCAGCCCTTTGCAATCGGTTCGAATTGTGGGGTTGGTCCCGCTCAGACTGTTGCTGCAACACTTGAGATGTCAAACGCATATCCGAATATGTTTCACTATATCGCAAAGGCCAATTGTGGTATCCCTGTCTGGGAGGGTACACAGATTCGTTATACCGCAACACCAGAGCAGATGTACCTTTATGCCCAAATTGCAAGAAGTACCGGTGCAACGATTATAGGTGGCTGTTGCGGTACAAAATATGATCATGTCCGAAAAATGCGAACAAGTCTTGATCAATACAAGCCAATGCGAAAGCCAACGATGGCAGACATCGAGGAAAAGCTCGGTGAAGTGTTTGACACAACCCCTGTGAAAACCACCCGTAAACGAAGTTCGAGACGTCGCTCAAGGTAAAGGTTAGGCGAGTGAATAAAAAAAAGAAGCAAAATTCAGATCACAATATTGCGACGAATAGAAAGGCTTCCCATGATTATCATCTCGAAGAGCGCTATGAAGCAGGCATTGTTCTTCATGGCTGGGAAGTTAAGAGTATGCGGGCGAATCGAGCGAATCTCAAAGAAAGTTATATTTCTCCGAATGGCGGTGAGTTGTTTTTGATCGGCGCTCATATCTCGCCGGATGCTACAACGTCTACTCACGAAGTAGTGAATCCCACGCGAAGTCGTAAGCTGCTTCTACATAGGGTAGAAATTAACCGACTAATCGGTTCAGTTGAAAGGAAAGGGTATTCTCTGATTCCGACTCGTCTTTATTGGAGTGATAGCAGAGTCAAATTGGAATTCGCACTGGCCAAAGGAAAGAAGCAGTACGATAAGCGTGCTGCGATCAAGGCTAGGGATATTGAGCGAGATCGAGACAGAGATTTATCCCGACTAAAATAAACGACGAATTAGTCGCAATATCGCAACAGGCAATTGCAAGATCGAGGCGAGTGTGTTGCAATTGAGCAACAATTGGTTTAAATCGGGAGGCAATGGCACTATAGTAACAGTTGGCTAAAAATTGGGGGTGATCTTGGTTTCGACGCGGGTCACAAAACCGTTGGAGCATGTCGAGGTGCAGGTGCCTCGTTAAACTGTCTGCAAAAAATTAGTTGCCAACGACGACAACTACGCCTTGGCGGCTTGACCGCTGAGCCTCGTGATTTCCATGTCTGAATGGTAAGAAACGGGGTCAAATAATTTCAGACTAGTTGATAGGGATTGTCTCGTACTCCTGTCAGTGAATTTGATGCTTCGGCATTCGAGACCGTCGTACTCAGGACTGTTTACTCGGACAGGGTATGACCGTACTAATGGGTAGACTAAGCATGTAGTCGCCAGCGCGCAGAGGGCTCACGGACGCGGGTTCAATTCCCGCCACCTCCACCATAGGTAAGAATCGGCACTATTGTCCAAATCAACTAATCTGGACAAGTCCTACCCACCCCTGAATCGAATTCAATGGATAGCGATGAAATGACACAATCGAAGGCAACGTTCCGCAAACTGTAACAAACTGAGCCGATAACAAATCACAAAAAGATACAATCTATTTGATGATAAAGTCTACAAAGGGCAAGTTTATTTTATCGGTATTAGATGGCCACCCGAAAAAAGGCTTTCCTGTAGAAATATTCGATGTGGCAAAGCGGAAGATTACCACTCGGATTACGAATATGACAATGCTAAAGCAACCTTGTCACCCAGGTGAAATCTTACTGTTGGAATTTCTTGAACCACTCGAGATGAGCGCACGTGAACTTGCGATACACATCGGTGTGCCGCCTACCCACATCGAACGACTTATTGAAGAAACATCCCCGGTGACTGTTGATACCGCTATGCGTCTTTCCCGTTTTTTTGGATCAACACCTCAATTTTGGCTCAATATGCAGATCAACTACGACGTTGCGAATGCGAACACTGATGTAAGTGACATTCAGCCTCTGGAAAATTTTGTCGTCTAGATTGACAGGATCCACAAGCTTCTAATCTTGCTGCATATTCAGTTCTGCTGAATTTCATAGTAGCCAATATCGAATTCTGTTGTGTGCCGATCGGTACACTTATCTTTACTGTCTTGAGAGTTTCGCATTTCATTTCGATAGTAAATTTAACATGTCGCGTAAGGTGATTGCTATCCTAGATAACCTTTGAAAGGAGCAGGACTCACTGAATAATTTAATGTATGTGTTGGTACCACTGACTTGGTTGTTTATATTTAAGATGCCTTGGGTCTCGGGATTAAAGGCGATTGGCGATTATCCGGCTGCAGCCGATAGTGTAGTGTGGAGTGTTCGTAAAGTTCAAATCATTGCAGCGTTGCCCAATTGTGCAGTCGCGGGCTTGGGAGGCTGCTTTTTGATTATTTCTCAAGTGTTTGAATTTACAGAACACTTGAGTGCCGGTAAAGGTTTTATTGCGCTTGCAACATTGAAACTTTGCCGATGGAATCCGGTTGGTGCCTTACTTGCATGCCAATATTTTGTTTTTCAGATTCAGTGTAATTGAGATTGCAATTTAATCGCCCAGATATACCTAACCAGTTGTTTTCAATGGTCTCATTTGTGGTTTTTTCCTAGCTTTGGTTTGGTTTGCAGGAAAAGTCCGTCCAGCAGTGGCGATTGTAATCCGATTTGAAAGAGGAGGTAAGTGATGCCTTTTTATCAGTCAATGATTCAGAACCCCGTGCCATGGCCTAATGGCGCTAAATGTGCTTGCTGTATTACATTTGATATGGATGCTGACAGTTTGATTCATCTTGAACATCCAAAGGACGGGTTCCGTCGCGTATCGGCAATTTCATCACAACAGTATGGGCCGCATATTGCTGTTCCGAGAATCGTTGAAACTTACAGAATGTTGGGTATTCGACAAACTTTTTTTATACCAGGTTGGTGTATGGAAACATATCCGCAAGCGGTTGACACAATTCTGGAAGGCGGAAATGAAATTGGGCATCATGGGTACATGCACGAAAACCCTGTCCCTCAAAGCCAGGATGAACAAGCAATGTGGATGGATCGTGCCATTACCGTTTTTGTAGAAATGACAGGCAAGAGGCCGCGGGGGTGGAGAGCTCCGCTATACAATTTCTCAAATCATTCGGCTGATCTCCTGATTGAGCGCGGTTTTCGCTACGATGCGTCACTAATGGGAGACGATGTACCGTACATTATCGAATCAGATAAAGGCAAATTGGTTGAGTTGCCATCGCACTGGGGGCTTGATGATTGGCCACAGTGGGTACAGTCAATGGACCTTGACTATATGATGCCGATTCGCTCACCTCGTGCTGGTTGGGAAATTTTCGAGCAGGAGTTTGAGGCAGCTTATAAGTATGGTGGATTGTGGGTGCCTGTATGCCACCCGTTTGTTACAGGGCGCCTATCGCGATGGGATACTGTTACACAGTTTTTAGAACGAGTTCTAGATCGAGCAGATGTGTGGTTTGCACCAATGCAAGAAATTGCTACTCATATCGAAAGTGTTGTTGCCAAAGGTGAATTCGATGCGCGCCGAGTAAAGATTCCACCATACGATTCAGCAGTTGAATTCTAAATCAGTGTGTTGACGAACTCTTGTGGTGGAATCAGTTTTATTGAATTCAGCGGTAGCATTCTATTGCCCTATTGCCGTCGCCAATTTCAACCACTTACGAGATAAAGGCTACGAAACCAAGAATGCGATAAATTCCCGAAGGCGGTATCGCTTGACTGCGAAGTTTCAGAAGCGCTTGTCAAATACACTTCTCAATTGACTTCAATCAAGTTGTTGGCCTTTACTGCTGTTGTTTCATCATTAAAGACTGGCAATAGGTAGATTTGTGCCAAGAGGTAGTCGTCTTTCTCCTAGGCGCGCCACGTAGCCTGAATTTGCCAAGCTGACAGATCTTTCTGAAACATTTTGAATGAACTGGCCATGGTTGATCTGGGTGTGGTGAAAAGTTTCACTGTGATCGGAACAAGGTTCCATAGAAAGTACCTCACCGACCCTTTACTATTTGCATCGATGCAAATTTCAATTAAAATGTTTCGACAGTTCGGATTCAATCCGCCTGCCCCATACCTAGAAGAGAGATATCACTTGTATGTTGCTAAACAATCCATTTAATGACATTGCGGTAACGATTCCACTTGCAGCCATGAAGACATTTGTTGTCGTTATGATCATCCTGGTTATAGTTGGAACTATTTTTGACGTAATCCACAAGAAAAGTGCAAAGTATTTCTTTGAAAACATGAAGAAATCGAAATCTGACAGTATTCACGAAGTTGGAGGAGGCGAAAAGTTTAAAATCGTTTGCGCAACGGCAGCCCATGATGTTCTTGCATCCGGTGAATTCTGCAATAACCGTCGCCGCGTCGCTCACCTTCTGACTATGTATGGTTTTGTAGTGTTTTTAGTTACAACCGGCATCATGATATTTTGCTTCAGCGAACCTGCGTCCAGCACACCTGTCGTATATCCACTGCTATGGCATTTAGGCGCGTTTCTGGTCTGCGTTGGGGGTTATTGGTTTTGGTTTTTCATTCGGGTGGACGTGGCAGCAGAAGGTTATTCTCCATTTCGATTTATACCGGCTGATCTGTTCGTGGTGTCTCTCTTAGCGAGCACGACTTTCGCATTGATTTGGTCATTCTTTCAGAACATGGGAGTTGGTTTTCTAGCCTGGTTGTTTTTTCTTCTGTTTATCGTCGCCACGCTTATCCTGTTTGGTGGTGTTCCATGGTCCAAATTCGCACACATGTTCTTTAAACCAGCTGCCGCATACCAAAATCGCATGGCCGATGCCGATGGCTCGCGAGCTAATCTACCACCTCCAGCAGATGCTCCGGCCAAGTTTGGTCTTGGCATCAAAAGAGAGTTACCGCGTCATTACTGAACGTGCTTGGTTTTCATTTTTGCAACTAGTGAAGTTGCACCGAATCAATAATTTACGACAATCTAGTTTGAGTTAACAATTTACTATGCCAACTTTTGTATACATGACGCGTTGTGATGGCTGTGGCCACTGCGTTGACATCTGTCCATCGGACATCATGCACATCGACAAGACCTACAGACGTGCGATTAACATTGAGCCAAACATGTGTTGGGAATGCTACTCCTGTGTGAAAGCCTGCCCCCAAAATGCCATTGATTGCCGGGGGTATGCAGATTTCTCACCGCTCGGACACAGTGTCCGTGTGTTGCGAGAGGAAGAGAAAGGAACGATTTCCTGGCGAATTAAATTTCGGGACGGTCGGGAAAAGAACTTTATATCCCCGATTACGACGAAACCTTGGGGCGAAGCGATTCCGCAGCTTGCTGATCTTGAAGTACCCAGTGAAGAAGCATTGGAATCCGAACTACTTTGTTATGAACCTGATGCGCTAAATATTGAAAGGGGCTTGCCAACCATTGACAAATCAAAACTCAAACAAGGGGTTTACTACTAATGAAAATCAAAACGATATTCGTTGACTGCGACATTCTGGTTGTCGGTGGTGGAATGGGCGGTACTGGAGCTGCTTATGAATCACGTTACTGGGGTCGTGACCTCAAAATAGTTGTTGCCGAAAAAGCGAATATCGATCGTTCAGGTGCGGTAGCCCAGGGTCTATACGCCATCAATTGCTACATGGGTATGCAATGGGACGAGAATCAACCTGAAGACCACGTTCGTTACGCCCGCAATGACCTCATGGGCATGGTGAGGGAAGACCTCGCTTTCGATATGGCCCGACACGTCGACTCAACCGTGCATAAATTCGAGGAATGGGGTTTGCCACTGATGCGCGATCCTGAAACCGGTCGTTATCAGCGCGAGGGCAAGTGGCAGATCATGATTCATGGTGAGAGCTACAAACCCATCGTAGCAGAGGCGGCACGCAAGTCTGCAGACAAAATTTATAACCGCATAATGGTGACCCATCTTTTGTCTGACGAAAGCCGACCAAACAGAATCGGTGGAGCAGTGGGTTTCAACGTGCGTACAGGCGACTATTATGTATTTCGCGCCAAGGCAGTCATCGTAGGCGCAGGTGGCGCGTCACACATTTTCAAGCCTCGCTCTGTCGGTGAGGGTATGGGGCGAACCTGGTATGCGCCTTGGAGTTCAGCGTCCGCCTATGCATTGCCGATTATGGTTGGTGCCAAAATGACGCAAATGGAAAACCGTATTGTGCTGTGCCGGTTCAAAGACGGCTATGGTCCGGTCGGCGCATACTTCCTGCACCTGAAAACCTATACTCAGAATGCATACGGTGAAGAGTACGAATCGAAGTGGTACGACCATACCAAAGAACTTGTAGGTGAGTATATTGACCATCATCCGACTCCGACGTGTCTCAGAAATCACGCGTTCATTGAAGAAATGAAAGCGGGCAGAGGCCCTATCCACATGGTTACCAAGGAAGCTTTTCAAGACCCGCACAAGGAAGTCATCGGTTGGGAAAATTTTCTGGGAATGACTGTCGGACAAGCGGTTGTCTGGGCATCTCAGGACATTGATCCAAAGTACATCAATCCGGAACTGACTACTTCGGAACCTTATGTCATGGGTTCTCATGCAACCTGTTCAGGCGCATGGGCTAGCGGACCCGAAGATGTCTCACCGGACGAATACTATTGGGGTTACAACCGGATGATGACAGTTGACGGACTGTTCGGTGCTGGTGATGCACTTGGTGGCACAGCGCACGCGTTTTCCTCCGGATCCTTTACCGAGGGTCGATTGGCAGCGAAAGCAGCGGTGAGATACATTCGCGATCACGCCAATGACAACATAAAGATTTCGGAGAAACAATACGAAGACCTGAAACGCACCATCTACAAACCTCTTGAAAATTATGCAGTCGGTCGGAACGAAATTGTAGGAGGTACGGTTTCTCCCAGCTATATCCTTCCAATTCATGGATTACAGCGACTTGAGAAAATCATGGATGAATATGCGGGTGGTATCAGCAACAACTATATGACTAATGAGCCGATGTTGCTTCGAGGTCTGCATTTGCTTCATACCCTACAGGAAGACCTCAATTGTGTTGGTGCTGAAGACCTGCACCAGTTACAACGAGCTTGGGAATTGACACATCGCGTAATTGCCTCGGAATCTGTGGTTCGCCACACTTTGTTCCGCGAGGAAACCCGCTGGCCCGGATACTATTACCGCGGCGACTTCATGAAGTTGGATGACGAAAATTGGCACGCGCTAACTTTGTCCCGAAGAGACCCGGAATCAGGCGAGTGGACTATGGAAAAAGCCCCGGTCTATCATATCGTCGACTGATTTGCTGCAACCTAAGATCTCACAATCAGTCACCTTCGCGCCCTGATTGAGAAAATTCAGCGGGCGCATTGGTCAGTAATGCGTTAGTGCTGACTACAGAAGTCTCCGCAATCGTTTCGATGTTTGTGACTATGCTTGTTTGAGTTCAATTCAAATCTTGATCATCGTTATGGACGGATTCAACTTGAAAAACTCCACCAAATGCGAAACGTTTCCCGAAGACGCCAAAGTTTTGCAGGCGATGATTCTGGCTCTACGCGCCTGTATCAATTCAGATGTCCAGTCGATCCGGGTACCCGGTCTGATAAGAACAGCAAGAATGCGATTATCCGCTGTCCGAGATAAATTGGAGATACTTTCCAGCAAATCTTCAACGGAAAAGACTCTCGCAAACTTTGCAGAAAACCTAAAAACAGACCTGGAGAATGGTGAATTCGATTCTTTGCAGGATTTCGAATTGCAACTCAGTAAACTGGAGCAACTCGCTCCAACGACTGAGCCTTTAACGCGGGCGAAGGTAACTGAGTGTCGGGCACTTGTTGCTGCATCAATGCAAGAACATCAATTGGCTGCAGATCTTTGTCAGCAAGGTGCGGAAATTCAAGATCTTGAAACTGTTCACAGGTGGCATCTTGTTCATCTACAGGCAACTTTGCTGGCAGATTACGGACGAGAATTCGACGATGACGTGGCACTACAAGCATCAATCGACTTGCTGAAACACAAAATTCTACCGCTAGCAGAAGAACTCGAAGAACCTCATGTGCTGACTGCAAGTTTACAAACATTGGGCAACGTTCTCGGTATGATAGGACAGCGTCGCAATGGTACTCGCTATCTTGAGGATGCGATCAGTACATTTGGTGAAGCATTGAAGCGGTTAAACCCCGATACTGAGTCGATGCAATGGGCAATGGTGCAGAATGGTCTCGGAAATGCACTGGGTTCATTAGGCCAACGATGCTCAGACGATACACTTCTTCAGCAGTCTATCGAGGCATTCGAGCAGGCACTAACGAAACAAAGCGAAGATTTGTGCGCGCATGAATGGGTTTCCACCATGAATAATCTGGCAGCAGTGCTACAGTCTCTAGGCCGTAAGCAAAGTGATCCAAAATTGTTGAAACGTTCGGTGAATTCCTATAAAGCCGTGCTTCGGGTATGGACTCGCACTGACGCACCCCTGGATTGGGCAGCAACGATGGACAACCTCGGTACTGCGCTTCGCAATCTTGGAGAGCATCGGCGAGGTCCAGGTACACTCAAGCAGGCTGTGGCCGCATACAACAGTGCGCTCGCTGAACGATATCGCGAGTTGGTACCCGACGATTGGGCAATGACACATAACAACCTTGGGGCCGCTTTGCATAGACTCGCGCAACGGGAGGAAAGTTCTGACATTATGCTCAGAGCTACTGAAGCATACGAAAACACCTTAACCGAGTGGACCCGCGAGAAAGTTCCGATGACCTGGGCGATGACTGTGGCAAACCTCGGTGTAGCAAGACGAGAATATGCAGAAATGACCGGGGAAATCGGAGCCGCTGACAAGGCTGTAGAGGAGATTCAATCCTCAGTTGATGTTTTTCGCTCCGCAAGTCATGCACAATACACCGAACTAGGTGAGGAGCAGCTTTCTAAAGCACGCCTGCTGTTGGAAACACTAGTTGCAAAAAGAGACAGTGAGGCAACTGAAAACAGTACTCCCACTACCAATGACTGTCCAGTTGCTTGAATTCAAAATAACATAGCCGACAATTTCCTGTTTCACTATTAATCACAAATTGTTTCAATTTAATACCAGGCACTTGCACAGGTTTGGAATGATTTGAAAAGGGGTTCAAAGTCGAACCTTCCAAAGGACAATTCCATGTCTCAAGCCTAAAATATTAGTGAATCGGTTAATGGAACAAATTTGATTTAGTGAAATTCGGAATTTTGGGAGCTGGTCCGGCTGGACTTTATGCCGCTATCCTGATCAAACGCAGTTATCCCAGCGCGACAATTAAAATTTTTGAACAAAATCCCTCGGATGCAACGTGGGGATTTGGGGTGGTATTTTCCGACCAGGCACTGTCGTTTCTGACAAAGGATGATCCTCAGACCGCTGACTTGATTGAGCCTTACATGGAGAAGTGGTCTGAAGTCAACGTTACTCACCAAAACGAGACTGTGGTAATTGATGGAGTTGGATTCAGTTCAATCGGTCGTTTGCAATTGCTGCAGTTGTTGCAAAAACGTGCGGCTGAATACGATGTTGTCCCTGTTTATAACAAAAAAATTGAGAATCTAGCCGTTTTCGATGATTGCGATATCGTAATTGGTGCAGATGGAATCAATTCCGTAGTTCGTGCAGAGGCTCCTGATGAATTTGATGAAAGATTCAGCATCATTCGAAATTGGTTCTGCTGGTACGGTACCAATCGATCATTTGACTGCTTGACACAGACATTTGTAGAAACTGAATATGGGTTCTTCAACGCTCACCATTATCGATATACCCCTAAGCTCAGCACTTTTATCGTCGAGTGTGACGAAAATACATTTGAAAATGTCGGTTTTGCTGAGCTTAGCGAGGCGGAAAGTCAGAATATTTGTGAATCCGTATTCCAAGAAATCTTACAGGATGCAAGTCTGGTCGCTAATCATTCCATCTGGCGACAATTCCCTGTGTTAAACAATCGAATCTGGTACCGTGATAACCGTGTATTAATTGGTGATGCTTTACATACGGCACACTATTCCATAGGTTCAGGAACCCGACTTGCTATGGAAGATGCGATTGCTTTGGTGCAGGCGTTGAAAGAATCAGAATTTGATTATGCTAAAGCATTTCCAAAATTTCAGTCTGAGAGACAGGCTACTCTTAGGAAAATTACCGACGCTTCTTTCAACTCAGGCAAGTGGTATGAACAATTTGCAACTCACATGTCATTACCACCTTGCAAATTTGCCTTAAGCTACATTATGCGTTCGGGACGGATTTCCGCTGAAAAGCTGCATGGAATGTCGCCAAAATTTGCAGCTGAACTAGAAGCACGCGGTATTCAAATTGAGTGACACCTAAACCAATAGATTGAAGCAGAAAATCCAATTTTACTGGCGCCAACAAACTATGAAATGACTGACGAACCCACTATTCAACAGTTAGCTGATTCCGTAGGCTTCGAGTTACCTGAGAATTTCAATTCAGCCCGATTGTTATGGGACAATCTGGTCCAGAATGCCGAACGGCCAGCAGTCATCCATGATTCAGGAACGTGGACCTATTCTGAGCTTGCTAACGAAGCTGCAAAAATTGGTAATTCTCTTAAGGCGTATTGCTCACCTGGTGATCGGGTATTGTTGCTGATGGATGACGAACCGGCTTATCCCGCAGCGATTATGGGGTGTATGCGAGCCGGTCTGGTACCAGTTCTCCTGAATACACTGTCGACTCTGGACTTAATCGGCTACTTTCTTCAAGACAGTGGAGCAACCGCGGCGATCATTTCAGATGACTTCAAAGATTTGCTGAATGAACAAGTGATAAAGGGGTCAGTGTGTCAGGGTGTGTTGAATGCCGCACAACGCCCTTGGGCTAACGAGTTGATTGAACTGCCTGAACACCCCACTCATCGTCGGGATCAGGCATTTTGGATGTACTCATCTGGTTCGACTGGACGACCAAAAGGAATTGTTCATCTTCATGAAGATGCACCTTATACAGCGCAAACATACAGTGCGAGCATTTTAAAGCTTGGAATTGATGATGTTTGTTTTTCAATACCCAAAATATTCTTCGCTTATGGTTTCGGAAATTCGGTAACTTTTCCAATGCAATGCGGCGCGGCGGCTGTTTTGTTGTCAGGTCGTCCGACTCCAGAAAAAATTTTCGAGCACATTGCCACGCATCGCCCAACGGTATTGTTTGGACTCCCGACTTTATATACGGCGTTAATGCACCACCAACAGGCCGAAACCGCTGATTTGAGTTCAGTTCGTCTTTGCATTTCAGCCGCGGAAATTCTGTCTGAAGAACTTGCTTCAAAATGGAGATCTATCTTTGGTTTGAACATAATCGAAGGGCTAGGATCAACTGAGATGTTGCACATATACCTGACGAACGCAGAGTTGCAGCTTAAACCTGGTTCCGCTGGACGTGTAGTGCCGGGCTACGCAGTGCGGCTCGTAAATTTGGATGATCGAGAGGTTGAGCAGGGTGAAGAGGGTGTAATGCATGTGCGCGGCCTGTCGGCTACGGAGACTTACTGGAACAGTCCTGAGAAAACTACCGAGACGATGCGCGATGGATGGATTGTGACGGGCGACTGTTTCGTCAGAGATGAAGAAGACTTTTATTTCTTCAAGGGGCGGGCAGACGATTTAGTCAAGGTATCTGGGCAATGGGTCTATCCGATGGAAATTGAGACGACACTGAATGAACATCCGAAAGTTAGGGAATGCTGTGTTCTGGCGGTTGAACTTGAGGATAAGCGTTTATCCATCAAAGCATGGGTATGTCTCGTTGAAGGAGTCGATGGTGATGAAGAAGTGACTCGAGAATTGCAGAGCTTTGTAAAGTCAAGACTGCTACCGCACAAATACCCACGCAATATTGTCTATTTGGAGTCACTGCCAAAGACTGGTACAGACAAGATAGATCGTCAGGCTCTCAGGCTTCTGAACCAGTCTTAGTTGATTGTGGAAGAACTGGTGTTGAGTCGGTAGAACGAAATCTAGCCCGCTTAGTTCAATATGATGCTGTCAATTGACTTCACGTAGAGTTCTGAACGCTGTCAAAGATGAATTGAGCGGTCATTAGATCCAGATGACCTCCTCCTCCATTTTTGAACAGGGTAATTTCGTTGTCACTGTCCCTGCCTCTGGCTGTTCCTGAACACAACTGATACAAGTCAGCCAGTACATCACTCTCAGACATGACACCCGTTTCGATGGGTATGGTGATCTCACCTATTTCACCGATGGTGGTTTTCCTAGAGTCAACAAAAACTCTAGAGCGGTGGATTGCATCATCATCAACTTCGCGCATCTCGATAGTAAAGGCGCCAATCAAATCGAGATGAGTGCCGTCAGATAGCCACTCTCCGCGAATGATTGGATCTGTTGTCATCGTCGCAGAGCTCAATAACTCGGCTTCTCTTACCGCAGATTCCAAGTCAGTAGTTGCCCGAATACTTACCGATGGAATATTCAATGACTCTGCCAGTTCTTGAGCCTTTAACTCTGTCCGATTCCAGATGACCACTTCACGTATTGTTTGCTGAATTTCACAATGTGCTCTGATGAGATGAGGAGCCATTGCACCCGCACCTATCATCGCCATACGGGAAATGCCTTTCCTCGCCAGTAGTTTTCCCCCCAGGGCTGAGTCACCAGCAGTTTTGTAGTAGGTTAAGGATGTACCGTCAATTGTGGCTGATGGAACTCCGGTTTTCCCATCAAACAACGTAAATGCTGCATGAATGACAGGTAATGTAGATCGAGTTCGATTACCTGGAAATACGGCTGCGGATTTTAGACCAAGTGCGTTGCCATGGCTCCATGCAGCTCGAATAAGCATATGATTGTCGGGTTCAGGCTCTGGTTGCACGCTGGTCATCAGCATGTCTTTGAGATCGGCAGGTGCCTGCTTATGAAATTCCTCTAGCGCATTTACAAGATCAGGATATCGGCAGATTTCATGAACTTGTTCTGCAGTAATTAGTAGCATAGCAAAGGAATCGGGGTCGATCGAAGTTTAAAGTTGATGAGTGAATCGATTTTGCAGTTTACGTGCGATGTTCAGTCAATCCTGTACCGGAATATAGAATTTTCATGTAGTTTTTGTTTGTTTTTTTGTGGAATTCGACAGTTACTGGATCAAAGTCAATTTTGGGTTTGGGTTCGTGAACAAAGTTTCCGAATTTATCCTCGCCGCGAATCAGAGTTGCACTGTCCCAATCCGACTTCACTTGCCGAGCACTAGGTACAATGTATCGAATGGCCAAACCAATGCGTCTGTCATTACTCCTGTTTGGATGTGATGCATGAGCAATTCCGTAATCAAAAAAAACCGCCTCTCCTGTACCCACCTCAATATTAACGGCCCGGTTTTCATCAATCTGGTTAGAAATCGTTTGTCCTCGGGTTAGCATATTGTCTTCGTGAAAGGTGTCTTGGTGCTCCATTCCAGCCTTCAGGTGGCTACCTGGCAGCATTCTCATGCAACCGCTTTCAACGGTCGCAGTTGACAATGCGATCCACGCTGTAAGCAATTTACCTTCCACACCCCAATAGCGATTGTCTTGATGCCAGGAAACAAACTGACTCGAATTGGGTTCTTTGATCCATAAATCAGTCCCCCAGCACAAGATGTTTGGTCCCAACAGGTCCTCTACCCGATCAACAATCATGGGAGAGTGAATTAATTCAGAAACCCATTTGTAGAGCATGTGGCACTTCAATCGATATCCACCCTTAAGTGTACCAACTACTGCTTCAATCGCTTGCAGTTGAATGCGATATTCACCTGCTTCCTTCGCGGTCATCACTGGAGTAGCGGGAGTAAATCCGTATTTTCGAAACTGCTGTATGGCATCATGAGACAAAGACATTGACATGGTTTTAATCTGCCCTGTATCCGGTATAAATCTAATTTTTGAAGAAAACAAAAGTGCCTAATTCCGTTGAATTGCTACACAGCTGTAACTGTTGCGACCCGCAGTGCAATACTGTACTCTTCAATGGAACAAAGCATCGCACCTTAGCCTTTTCAGTTCCCAACCAAATTTCTTGATTGGCGTATTCGGGTAACGTGTCATGAGGCAAGCTTTTGCCAATAGTATACTTATCTCAAATCTACAGTTAGTTTCCGTTCGATGAGCTCGGTCAGGAGATCACATGACTGCAACGACGATTTCAAAAGATAAAGTTGTCGAACCCTCTATTGGTAATGCCTTACCGCATTTCTTGCCAATTGTCATTTTTCCATTAATGTTTATGGCTGCAACGCTTGGCGGCTGGTGGCTGATTGGTCCTTTCCTTTTCTTTATCGCCGCTTCGCCACTTGATGTCGCTCTTGGCAAAGAGAGCCGCAACATGGATCCAAAAACGACTTCGGAAGCCCAGTTGTTTGTCTACAACTTGCCCATCTGGATGTGGGCGGTGCTCTGGCCAACTGTCCTGGTCTTTACAGTTTGGCAAATATTCATGGTTGGTCAGCATGTCTGGTGGGAAAACGTGTTGTTGGCCTTGATCCTAGCTATTGAAGGTCAAGCGGTATTCATTGTCGGGCACGAATTAATTCATCGGCGTAATGCCTGGGAACGATACGTGGGCGAATTTCTGCTGGCTTCGGGGTCTTATCCACACTATGCAACCGAACATTTTTATATTCACCATGCCTACGTCGGTACCCCTTTGGATGTTGGATCAGCTCCAAAGGGACAAAGTTTCTGGCGTTATTTTCCCCGCGAACTGACGAAAAATCTGACCGGTGCCTGGACGATGGCGAAAAAGAGAATGGCACGTCGTAATCTGCCCGTGTGGCACTACAGCAATCCATTCTGGCGCTATGGGATCGAAACTGGCGCTTGGTACGCATTCTTTTATGCCATGGGAGGCTGGTTGATCTTGCCAGTGTATATGTTCCTGTGTCTCGGCAATGTCTTTTCAATGAAAGTCACTAACTACATGCAGCATTACGGACTGCGCCGGGTGCGGTTGCCAAATGGACGTTTCGAAAGAGTTCAGCCAAGGCATTCCTGGAGCGCAAACGACAGGTTCTCAAAATGGATGTTTTTCAATTTCCAGCGCCATGCCGATCACCATGTTTCTGCGAGCCGGCACTACCCGCTTCTGCAGCACTTTGAAGCCGACTTGTCGCCGCAGATGCCTGCCCATCACGGAACGATGTTTTCCCTCGCAATTCGACCAAAAGTATGGTTTAAAACCATGGATCCCCTAGTGGATGCATGGCGGGAGCACTTTTATCCACATATCAAAGACTGGAGCGCTTACGACAGCTGGGTCTCAGAAGTCCGTCCGGAGGCGTTCGATGTCATCGCAGAGATATTCGAATGTGCTCCGCGACTTGCGCATGCGATCGAAAAAAATCCGGAACTGCTGGACAGTCTGAAATCGCGTGCGTTCACTGATCTTGAGATTCCAGGTGGGTTTGGACCTGACCCCGAGACCGAAGCGATTGCGCGTAGCGGACTGGTGCGGGTTTACTGGTCTCACGATTTTGGGGTTGAGGAAATGACCGAACAACTGGACGAATTTCCGGTACAGGATGCTGCTGACGCGGCCGAAATTGTTCGTAACTGGGTCAATGACAATACGTTTCAGGTTGCGATGCACACCCTGAGAGGTAATTTGTCACCGATCGAGGCTGGTGTCGCATTGGCAAACATCGCCCAAGCTGCGATTTCTACCACACTGACGGCAGCATTGGAAGATGTCGAAGATCGATTTTACCAGGTGAAAGATGCAGCCTTGACAGTGGTCGCTCTGGGCGATCTTGCGAGTAAGGAAGTTACCCCCAATCTCTCACTTGATTTGGTATTGCTGCAGGATTGCGAACCGCAAAAGATAGATTTCAGCCTGGGACAGCGGTTTATAGAGACGCTCGACATACTCACTGGAGACAGTCTGTTGTTCGCACCTCTAGCGAACGATTACCAAAATTTCCGGCAATACAATCTGGATGACTGGTCGAGTGTGCTCAAATCGGAAAACGATGCTGCAAATTCGATCAAGTTAATACGCGCCCGTTGTATTTTTTCTACTGGAGACCCTTCCGTGCAAACAAAGTTTGACGAACTTCACCACCAATTGCTCACCAAAATGGTCATTCGGGACGGACTTATCACCAAGTTACGTGAATCGATGAAACATTCACCTGAAGTGGTTGAACTGAATCGTATGAAAGCAGTCGACTGGGGTCTGAGTGAAATTGAAAAGATTGCCCGAGCTCTTCAATTGACTTATCTTTCCGAACAATCGGCAAATTCGAGTGCATGTGGTGCTGTATCAATTTTCAAAGAGATAGAGGCTGCAGGAGCATTGGATAGTGATACCGTTGAAAAACTAATTCGAACTGCACAGTTGTGGCGGAATCTTGCAGGTATTCAACGACTGATTATGATGGATGAATTTGATGCTGATCTATTGAGTGAATCGGCTCGCGCAGTTGTTTCACAAGCGTGCGCGGTGGCAAATGATGACGAATTGAACGAGGCCATCGTTCACGCCATCACAGTTACTCAAGAGTGCCAGTCTGTTGTTCCAGCAAAAGAACGAAGTTAACAATTCGACAACTACCACAATGTTGGCACACCCAAAAATTTGACCATCGTTGAAACTTAATCTGAGCTCAATTGCCGATGTCGTGTAGCACGAAAATTATCGGCCATGGTAGCGGACCTTGAAGTCATCCATCGGAATTCAGGAAGCGTTGGCATTGCCTTTGCTGACCCCGCATCTTGAATATCGTTCAATTGGCGACGGCAAAGTATTGCTGGTCTCGGAGACATTTAATACCCTGTTGCACGGACAAATTTACGCAGACCTATTGCCTTTGCTGAATGGTCATCGTGGACGACAGGAAATTTTGCAAACTCTCGCAACCTCATATTCCGAACTCGCAATTGATTCGGCATTACGCAGTCTGGCAGATCGCGGCTATATCGTTTCCGGAAATTTCAAAATGGACCGCCGCCGTGCAGCATTTTGGACTGCGCTTGGAACAACTCCGACTGAAGTTGAAAAAAAATTGGCTTCCAGCACGCTTGCGGTGCATGGTGAAGACAAGGGATTGCTAAAACAAAGGCTGGAATCATTCGGAATTGCCATTAATTCCAGTGACCCTGACCTTACCATTTACATTTGCGAAGATTATCTAGACGAACACATCCAACAAATCAATCAGCGTCATCTACACTCGGACACGGCTTGGGTTTTGGTCCGTCCGCAAGGTCTGCATCCCATGTTTGGTCCGATTTTTCACCCAGCAAATGAGAGTCCATGCTGGCACTGTCTGGCCCACCGCCTGCACAGCAACAATGAAGTTCATTCCTTTTTGCGTAACAGAGGTGGAGAGGCTGCAGCTTTTCGGCCTCGCGCTGTCGAGCCCGTGGCACTGGAAAGCATTTGCGGAATCATCGCGCTGGAAGTTGCCAAGTGGCTCGTATTCGGTGAATCTGCAACTCTTCACGAACATGTCATTACATTGGATATGTCCAGTATGCAAGCTGCAAATCATCGAGTGATACGACGCCCCCAATGTGCGAGCTGCGCAGATCCCGCGGTGCGAAGCCCTGATCGAGAGCCCCAGACCATCCTTCTCAAACCAAACCCAAAAGCATTACTGACGAGCGGCGGATTGCGCACCTGCTCCCCTGCGGATACCCTGGAGCGGTACCGTTCCCTGATCAGCCCCATAAGTGGCGTCGTTACGTGGGTAAAGTCCACCACATCGCCAAGCGATCCTTGGCTGCACGTTCACTGGGCTGGTAGTAACCTGGCGCTCAGAATTAATGATTTGAGCTCCCTACGACGTAGTCTCAGAAGCAAAAGCGCTGGCAAAGGTACCAGCGCAGATCAATCCGAAGTCGGAGCGCTTTGCGAAGCCATCGAGCGATACTGCGGTTTATTCCACGGCGAAGAAATTCGTTGTCGTAAAAGATTTACGGACTTTCTGGCCGAAGGTGACGCGCGGGCCATACACCCTAATGACGTTCAGCTTTTTAGTGAACGACAAATCGAACACGCAGACGAATTCAATGCCCGCGGCCATTTCTTCAATGTGATTCCGCCACGCTTTGACCCTGAACGGGAACTCGAGTGGTCACCGGTTTGGTCTCTGACTGAATGCAGGCACCGATTTTTACCGACAGCATTACTTTATGGAATGACGCCGGAACAACGTTCCAGTGTCGGGCTTTGGGCGGATTCGAATGGTTGTGCTGCTGGTAACACGTTGGAAGAAGCCATCTTACAGGGATTTCTGGAACTGGTCGAACGCGACGCGTTCGCCATTTGGTGGTACAACCGTTTGCGCCGACCCGGGGTGGATCTTGAAAGCTTTGACGACGATTATCTAGGGGAAGCGACTGAGTACTATCGGAAATACAATCGTGATATGTGGGTGCTCGACATTACCAGCGATCTGGGAATCCCGGCTTTTGTTGCCCTGTCTCGACGAATTGACCGTGATGTTGAAGACATAATTTATGGTGCCGGTGCACATCTTGATCCAAAAATTGCTGTCTTGAGAGCAGTGTGTGAACTGAATCAGTGCCTGACATGGGTTCCGCGACCCGGTCTTCACACCGACCACTACGTGATTGATGATCAAATGTGTTTGAAGTGGTGGAAAACAGCCAAGCTAAGCGGTTGCCCTCACCTCGAACCCATGGAAAACACCACCGCACTTCGAGACGCCGACTACACCACGCCAACTACAGAAGATCTAAAAGATGATATAGAGTGGTGCCAATCACTAGTTGAAGCAAAGGGAATGGAATTGCTGATTCTCGATCAAACGCGTCCCGATGTCAACATGCCGGTCGTACGTGTGATTGTTCCAGGGCTTCGACATTTCTGGGAACGATTCGCGCCGGGACGTCTGTACGATGTGCCGGTAGAGCTGGGTTTATTTGACAGCGCACTGGAGGAGACAAACCTGAATCCCGACCCTGTAATTGCCTAGTGAAATGCGAGGCTCATTTCATTAACCGAGATGTAATCAGAATTGCAGGGTGACAATTTGTCAAAATCAATTCTAGTGATTTGCAAAATTTGCCCCACTTACCTACAGCCTAGAACTTCAATTGACCTTTTCTCATATTCAAAAATGTAAATGTTCTGGGGCATATATGCTTGGTTCAAGAGCGAATAATTCAATCTAAATCACTTGAAATTTTATGCTGTAAACTCAAATTGCAAATTCTTGAAAGTTTTTATACTAAAATAAATATTAAGTTTAACTTTCACAATGTATCTACAAGGACTGGAGATTTATTATGAGAAGCGGAGATGAAATGCTAAAGCAAATTGTCGACAAATCTGAATTGGATGCGGATTTTAGACAGCAATTGCTAGCAGACCCAAAATCAACAATCTGTTCTGAATTGGGCATTACTATGCCAGAGTCGATGAACATTGTTGTCCATGAGAGTGATATGCAGACAGTGCATATTGCGCTTCCCCCTGACTCCAACATAAGCGAGGAGCAACTGGAAGCTGTTTCAGCAGGACTGTGCTGCTGCTGGTAACACCTAGCCTGATTTTCAATTGATATACGTAGCCGGGTGTGGCAATAGCCACACCCGGCTTTTTAAATGCTAATCCCACGCGGGCACTTGTTTCTGTCTACTGCGAAATGAATTTGACGTGCCTTAAACTCGGGTTGAAGCCCACTTGTAGTTCATACCATTGATCTCTTCTTCGGGGCTTTTTTACTTTTCGTTGAGATACTTTACTGCTTCTCACGCGGCTGATAGCACTAGGAATACGTAGGCTTTTGCCCCATTGAGCTTACCATTGCGGATTACAAGTTTGATGTGGTGAATTCCACGCAACAGAATAAAACGGCCAGACCGGCCAAACAGCGAACTGGGCTTCACTACCCAGTCTCCGAGTGCTTGTATCTTTTCCGGAACGATTAGTTCTTCCTGTCTGAGGGCATTCAGAAACGGGTCCCACTCACCTGGTCCATCAAGCCAGTAGCGAGGATGGTTTGTATACCTTTGCTTGACAATAAACGTTAGGCCGAGTGTCGGACCGAGGCTGTTTTCTTCAACATCAACGTTCAGACCCGCCTTGGAAAATTGCATGCGTTCTCTAAATCTGGTTACGATCGAAGCAATGGAGGAACTGCATCCGGGCCACGCTGTTTTTTCCAGAAATTCGCAGATGGCCTCACAGGATTCAAAACCCATTATGCCCAGTCGGATGGCCTGCGAGCGAGCGGGAAAAATTCCGATGGAATCCGTACGAACAGCGTCTGGCTGGGCGATGTAGACGTTACGTAAGGTTTCCAACTGAGACCCACTGATCTGCCAACCTACTGCATTTGAAAGCGATTCAGCCACCATGCGGACATCATCAAAGCGGTCCTCAGAGCCGACGATTGGATGCTGATCAGGTCTGAGAAACATACCCGGAAAGGAACTCGCGCCCATTCTCTTTGTCCCGATATCGAATTCCAACATCAGCTTGTGACCGACAATATTACGTAGCTGAGATTTCTTGGCATCCATCTCTTTAAACAGTCGGTTCAGTGCGTTTGCGACCTCATCATTTCTATTGCTCCTGGCTCTTCTTTGAATAAATTCCGCTGCGCTGGTTTCACTTTCAAGTGTTGCACCAAAATCCGCATTTTGTGTGCGGATATGCAATGGAAACTCAAACCCGAAAGGCTGAGCCCCGGCCGTGATCGGTAGACTGTGCGCACAGTCCAATATATTCAACCATGCCGAGTCATCAATGAATACTGATGAAATCAGCCCTCGAAAGTGTTCCAGCAAGTCCTTCATTGTGCTCCCCTCACTGGCCAACTGCGTCTGTGTCAATGCAACCGATTCGTCGGTTATCAATGTAACCACTCCCACACAATTAATGGATAAACCATGCTTTTGTTGAAAAACCTAGCTGTTTATTTGATTGGAATGAAGATTTGGAATATTAATTTGAAGACTCTCGCTAGTGAATCGACTGATTGAGGTCGAAAATCAATGACAAGTCTGTCTTCGAAGAAATCAACGCACTGAAAATCCGGTGATTGTTTAGACTTGTCAATTGCTGAAGTCAATTTCAATCAGGTCTGAATTTCACGAATCCCTGGTTTTTGCATAATTCGACTACTTGCTTCCAGCCATCACTTGAATTCTTATGCACCACTTCTAGCTTTGACTCGCCAGTTTTGAAACAGGTGTGTTCTTGCAACCAACGGCCTGGCAATGTTAAAAGCTTTTGTCAAGCCGTGGAATCATCTGACAGTGCCATATACACATATGCCTTTACTCCGACAAGTCCGCTTTGATCAATGACTAACTTAATGTGGTGAATACCGCATAACATAATATAGTGTCCGGAACTTGCAAACAGCCGCGTCGGCTTTGAAGGCAAATCTACAAGTGCTTGTAATTTCTCTGGTATGACTATGTCTTCTTGATTGAGGGCTTGCAGAACGGGGTTCCAATCAGTCAAACCGTCGAGCCAATAACGCGAGTCTTTTGTCTGTCTTTGTTCGACAATGAGTATCAGCCCCAATGTTGGTTCGACAGATTTTTCCCCGACGTCAACATTCAATCCAACTCTGGCAAGACGCATGCGCTGGGCAAAACGAGCGATGATCGCATCTACCACCGACAACTGTCCTGTCCAAGCTACATCAACTAGATAATTGCTTATATCCTGGCTCTTACTAAAGCCCAGAATCGAAATTTGGATCGCCCGCGACTTGGATGGATTAATGCTGAATGAATCCATGCGCGTATCACTAGGCTGAGCAACATGAACTTGCTGTAGATGATTCAACTGCTTCTTGCTCATCGACCAGCCGAACGAATCGGCTAGGGACTTAGCGATGATGCCCACATCGATTTCCCGACCCGCAGTTCCCAAAATAGGTTTCAAATCTGGTCTGAGAAATAAGCTCCGAAGCGAAAGTCTGCTCTCCCAGTCCGAAGCTGAAACAAACTGCAACATAAGTTTACGACCAACAATTTCACGAAGCTGGGAGTTTTTCTTTTCGATTCGTTTCAACAGCAGAGAGATTGCACGCGCAATATCATCGCTGCTATGGATCTTAGCCTGAACCAGAAAATTTTCAGCGGAATGTGTACCGCTTGCCAGTGCGACACACAATTCCGCAAGCGGTTCACGAGTGTGTAACGGTATCTCGAAGCCGAACGGGTGGGCACCCATTGCAATGGGAAGTTTTACTGCACAGTCTAGTAGCTGTTTCCACTCGGTATCGCCGATGAGAACAGGTGAAATTCGGTTGCGAAAGTGACCAAGCAAATCTGATAAAGCACAGCCCTCCGCAGTAAGGCGGGATTGAGTCTGCAATAAAGCTTCGTCAATTTCCAAACTTAACGCTCCTGCAAGACTAATCTGCTTTGATTTAGGCTATCATCACCGAGGCCAAACATTCCAGTGCTTCGATGCAAAATGCCGAAGTGACCGATTCAGAGCCATGTCCAATCTGGCCAAAGGTCCCCCACCTTAAGGATTGGTCACCGAAGGCAAGAAGCTCCGGCCAACTGCCATCTTCACGCTGCGTATTAATTAGCCTTTCCAGCTGTCGATTTCCGTCAACATACCCAAGATGCCCAATGCTGTGAAGTGCTGTAATAGCTTGAGCTACTTGGAAAATGTCGCTGAACTCCCGGCTTTCGTCCCGAAGATCAGCAATACGACTGGCCAGCAACGGGCCTAGCGAATTTTGAGTACCTGGTATTCGAAGCATGGCACGCGCGATCGCATAGTAGATTGAAGCTGGGTCGTGATACCACTTCGACGTACCGGCTAGTGAACCCTTGTTGAGCAGTTCCTCTAGCCAAATTTGCGCGTTTCTCGTTTCTGGTCGATCACCAAGGTAAGCGATGACATTTGCATTGACGACGGGATCGGCTTCAATACGAAAAACTGATACCACATCGGGTTCGTCGTCGTCCAGAATCCAGGTCATGAAACGACCCTCTTCGTCTCGGTTTGCCAGAATTGGTTCAATATTACGGCCGAGTAGAATCCAAGGATGATTCTCTAAAGCCAATGAACAGAGTGAAGTACTGTCAAGGTCTGGCGGTAGGTGTTGATAGTAGCGCCACAACCCGGGATATTCAGTGGTACCAGCTAGATAGTTCTGAGTTGCAGTACAGAGCGCTTGGGCTCGAGGTTCACTGCTGCCCGCCAGCGCTAGCGCGCAAAACCCGGAAATGAATGGGGGTCTTTCGAAATGTCGAGGAATGTTCGGATTAGCAAGATTGGATCGAATGCAATGCCAAGCCCCATTTTCGTCAATTACAGATTCTAAAAATCCAAGCCCGCGGTGAATGCTTTCCCGGGCCGCAATTGCGAGTGCTTTAGTGCCGACCATACTGTGCCGAATCTTCGGTTTTTCCGGACTCGTCGGCCGAGGTGGTGGCGCTGGGTCATGCAGCGTTTTTCGGAGAAACTCAAGTGATGTAGCTCCGGTTTTAAATTCCTGTCGCTCGGCTTCACTGAACTTGCTCGGCGGGGGTAGCACCACATGCGTTTCTGAATAACTTTGCTCGTGAACGTAAACTTTATGATCCACATCGAGCTTTACGTCGAACTCTTTCTCAATCGCAGCTTTAGGATTTTTTACCAACTTCTTACGAAATTTTCGATCGCGCTCTGCTTTTGACAAAAGAGAATTTTCGATGGCAAGGTTTTTTGTCATCGTTGCATATCACGTGCCTTGGTTAGTGCACCGCATAGCAGAAATCAGGCGATCTGGCGTTTCACCAGATCTTTAAATAATCCATCGGATTCCATTAGTTCTATATATGAACCACATTGAACCACCTTTCCAGCCCGTAGTACGTAGATCCGATCCGCTTTTTTCAGTGTCGTCAAGCGGTGAGCAATTACAATTCGGGTCGTATTCAGCTTCGACAGGTTTTCCAAGACTTTTGCCTGGCTTTTATTGTCCAACCAGTTTGTTGCTTCATCAAACAGTATGATTCTAGGGTTGCGAATCACTGAGCGTGCAATCATAATGCGCTGGCTTTCGCCACCTGACAGTACTGCACTGCTGGTACCGACCATGGTCATCATGCCCATGGGCATGTGCTTAATTTCATCTTCAATACCGGAAATGCTAAGAGCCGCCGATATCTCGCCACTTTCAACTGATTCATGGTGACCGACTACGTTGTCCCACAGATCTTGAGGATGTAAGCGAACCGATTGCGGCACTGATCCTATACTTTGCCGCACTTGTTTGAGATTCAGATGTTGAAGATCGCGTCCGTCGTAGTAGACTGCACCGGCAGAAGGTCGGTCTATACCTAATGCAAGTCGGAAGATTGTACTTTTGCCTGCTCCGGACTCGCCAGCAATGGCAATAAACTCACCCGCACGAGCATGAATTGTTACATCGTCAAGAATTAATGGCCCGTCTGTGTCATAGCGAAAAGAAATTCGATCAAACAGAACGTCGCCGCCTAAAAATTCGATGGGCTCCCCGGCACTTTCGATTTCAGGTGTCATATTGAGCAATGGTCGAATCTGTTCTAACGCCGGCAAAGTTGCAGCAATGGTACCAAACGACTCCCCGAGTCGAGCAACAGCGGTTTGAAAAACCACAAATAGGGTAAAAATTACCAGAAAATCCCCAACCGCAACACTTTGCTCAGTGTCAGTCATTACTGCAAACAGCAGTGTGCCAGCGGCAAGAAAGGGCAATGCGGCACTAAATGCCCGACTATGCTCCTCCAGTGCGCCCAATTCGATTTCTGCACGTTTCTGCTCTCGATAATTTCTTGCCCAAATTGCAAATGCCGATGCTTCTGCATTTTCCACGCGCAACTTTGTTATGCCACGAATAATTTCGAAGAGTCGGCTGGTCACGCGTCGCGAGGCATTGATCA
Organism: Gammaproteobacteria bacterium; assembly: GCA_022823625.1. Classification (GTDB taxonomy): domain Bacteria; phylum Pseudomonadota; class Gammaproteobacteria; order Arenicellales; family JAJDZL01; genus JAJDZL01. The sequence goes on along the minus strand of JAJEHQ010000006.1, from coordinate 42,211 downwards.
TTCGGCTATAAGGTGATATTTGGCAGAGTCCAAGAACAACGGTTATCAGCAACGATAACAGGCTGAACGCGAGTGTAATGGTGCCGAGAGTCGCATCGTAAATGAAAATTACACCAAAAATTGGTAGCAGAAAGATGATTGACAAGAAACTGTCCGCGACGGTCCCTTGCAGGCTCTCACACATTTTCTGAAAAGACATCCCCGACATTGCCAAATCCCCAGCCGGATAGCGTTGCAGAATGCTTGATGGCAGACGCATTAGATGATCCCAGAAAGCCGCTTCGATGCGTGAAGTTGAGCGCGCCTGTAAACGCATCACTGTAGTGCTTTGCAGCACGTGGAATAGTGCGCTAATCAAACCAAATCCAACTAGAGCGACAACCAGAGCATAAAGTGATTGTGCTCCTGCACCCGCTACAATCTCATTTGCAACAAATCCAAGCGCAAGTGCAGGCACGAATCTTGTCAGACCATGTGCGAAGCCGGTGACCACGAGTCTTACAATGTCAGTCCCCGCACCATGAAATGCGAACTTTAAAAGACTCCTTGTTTGCACATCTCCGGCCGGCAGGGGTCGGTAAAACATCCATGCTTCATTTTTCAGTGCTTGTTCCCGTTCGGCAGTCAATCGGACATTGCGCTTACTGCGCGGGTCAATTTCACGGTAGCGCCCAAACAGACCCGGAACTAGCGCAACAGGCCGGCCGTCCTCGGCGCGAAATGCCAACATCGAACCACTATTCCCCCACCACCATTTACCTTCATTCTTGAATTGCACGCGTCGTGCCCGTACACCGGATGCGTTTAGCACATCGTTCAAACTGGCTGGAGCAGCCGACGGTGCTGAGCGAACTGGAAAATTGAAATTTATATTTTCGCGCTCACCGATGATTTGAAGGGCATCCGCCAATTCGGTGTTCTCCACAGCAGATTCCCGGTCACCAGGTAGATCATAAATGTTAAAAAGTCGCTGTCGCGCTCTGGTCTCAGCGGTTCGACGACTGGTTGTACGTGCCCGTTCAAGATTTACGACATCAACCACGGCTAGTCGTCTGTTCAGTTGTTCCAGCTTCAAGGCTACAGCATGAAAGGAAGCGAGTGCTGACATCAATTCGCCTCGTGCAGCCAGAGTATCAGTGGTCACACCTGTCAGTGTTGTTTCCTCAAATAAAGTGATCCAGCTGGTACGCGTTAGCGGAATCAGGACTTCGTTTTCACCACTAGCCCGAGCGACATCAGCCTGATCTACGATATCCATAAGCAGAAACGAGCTTTGTGCAGGCTTGGTAACCCACACCACAGATTGCCGCACCGACAGAATGCAATTGGCACCAGTTTCGATTTTGCCAGATTTGGCCAGTTTGGTTGGCCTCGGCAGTGGTTTCGTAAATCGCGCAAGAGTGTCGGTCATTGCGCTGAGCCAGGTATCAATTTGTCTCCCCACCTCTGCAGGATCAGCTTGCTCTAGTACCGAGGCAGGCAGGCGTTTGAGCCTGGTAACTGGCGAACCTTTTGCGATCAGATGTAGGGAGGTCTCGTTGGTGTCATCATCTCTATAAGGTGCCACACCGGGAAGCAGCCATCCCGATTCGCGATTCATTAAAAATTGCGGAGCAGCCTGTTCTATGCCATCCTTGAGCTCGAGTAAGAAAAGATTAACAGAACCTTGATCAATAAACCAGATGCTGTCTGGGTCATCAAGATTCACCGGCTGATTTCCAGCGCATGGTACATCAATGCCCGACTGCCTGGCGAGCTCGACGAGAGGTGTCAAACTTGACTTTACAGTCGACATTATCCCAGCTTTACCAGTTTATAGTACGCTCCATCGCGATCGGAGATCAACTCGTCGTGCGTACCGCGCTGCACCACACTGCCTTGAACAATGACGATTAATTCATCACAATCCCGTACCGTACTCAGTCGGTGCGCGACGATCAGACAGGTAATACCGCGTCGTCGAATTGCATTATCGACGTGTTCCTCTGTCGCTGCATCCAAGGCGCTGGTGGCCTCGTCCAAAATCAACAAGCTTGGATTTCCGACCAGCGCCCGGGCAATTTCAAGCCGCTGTCGCTGACCCCCGCTGAAATTCGCTCCTCCTTCCTCAACTTGAGTTGCATAACCCTGCGGTCGCAGCAGAATCTCACTATGAATTTGGGCATCGCGCGTGGCATCGAAAATAACTTCATCGGGAATGGCAGAATTCCACAGGGTAAGATTGTCGCGCAGTGATGCGGAAAATAGCACCACCTCTTGGTCCACCATGGACAAGGACTGATTCATCACTTCTTCAGGAATTTCAAGCCTGGTGTGTCCGTCAAACAGGATTTCACCTGACCAGGGCTTATAAGCACCTGAAACCAGACGCGCTAGCGTGGATTTGCCGGAACCGCTCGGGCCAACGACCGCAACTCGTTGCCCGGGTTCGATGACAAGGTTAAAGTCCTTGATCAGTGGTGGGCGAGCCCTGTTGTAACCGAAAGTGACATTTTTCAACTCCAGTCGGCCGATTAATTGAAGTCGACCCTTGAAAGTGCGAACTGAATCGGTTTGCTCGTCGCGACGATTGAAAACAGGGTCTTCTGCGGTGGTGTAAATATCATCCAGTCGTTGCAAGTCAGTTGCGAGTGTCTGTCGCCGGTCTGTGAACTCCACAAATCGTCCGACTGGCGTCAGAAACAACTGTGTCAGAATAATAAATCCCACCAGCGTCCCCAAGGTAATCTGTTCGGCGAGCAAAAGAAAACCACCGATACCCAGAACTGCAGCACAGCAAAAAATGTCAAACATGTACGGCATAGCCGCATTGACTGAACCCAGTTCGGAATTAATTCTACGGGCATGAAGTTCACGCGCTTGCTGACCGCTCCAACGTGCAAAAGACCGATCATCTGATCCTGTCATGCGCAGAATGTCTGCATGGCTTAGCATTTGCATGCCCATGCCAATCAACAATCCCTGTTCGCGGCGCATTGTGTAACTTTGAGCAACACGGCGTCGGTTTAGATAATACGCAAGTGAAGCGTACAATAACGCCAGCCCCAAAACAACCAGCGCTAGCAACGCGTTATAGACAAACATCGCGATCAGCAATACTGCACTCATGGCGATGTCAATCACCAGAACGAGAAACTGGTCGGTCAGGTTCTTTGCAATTCGATCAATCGATGAGACCCGGTCGGTCAAATCACCGACCAGTCGGTGTTGAAAAAACTCTAAGGGTAACCTGAGTAGTCGTGATAGGCTGCGATTGTACCCAGTTACGGAAATTTTAACTTTTAGACGCCTGAGGAAGCGTTGCTTGAGTAGCGACAGAATATAGGAAAGCACGCCACCACCAAGCAATGCAGCTACCAGCCCGCTCCAGGGGCCGTAGTTGCCAAGAAAATTGTCAATGAAAATTTGAAGCGACACTGGCAACACCAACATCAGAAGCGCCAGCATCAGTGCGCAGGCGACTACCCCCGTAAATACACTCCATGAATCATCTAGCAGCTTGCCCAACTGACTGAACAGGCTGGGCGGATTCCCACCAGCCTTGAAATTAGTATCGGGTTTAAATTGCAGTGCAATACCACTGTAGCTCTTCTCAAACTCCTCCTTGGTGATATTGCGTCGTCCAGTAGCTGGATCATTTAGGTAATACTTGTCGCCCTCAATACCCTCGAGCACCAAGAAATGGCTGAACTGCCAGAACAGAATCAATGGCAGATCGAGTTTTTGCAGCAAATCAACGCGTAAGTTGCGCCCTTTACACTCAAGACCGTAGTGCTTTGCGGCACGTGAAATACTGGCCGCAGTGCTGCCATCTCTGCTTACCTTGCATTGTTCACGCAATTCTGTAAGAGGCACCCAACGACCGAAGTAGCCCAATACCATTCCCAGGCAGGCAGCACCACACTCCGATGCATGCATCTGCAGCACAATCGGTGTACGCAATTTTCTTCCTGATGCTTTAGAGCCAGAAGATGTTCCTGCCGCACTGGAGGCTTTTGAAGGCAACTTACTTCAGACTCTGTTTAAAGAGAGCTATTGGAGATAATTCGCCCAGTTGAATGACAATGCGACACCCCTTGTCTCGAAGATTAGTCAAATTAGTATCGTCTTCAATCTGAAGGATAATCTGCTGTACGGTTACGGGTGCCTGCGAGGTCACCTGGTCAAATTCAGCTGACAGTGCTTGCGTCGAAATTTCTGAAATTTTCCCGCGAAGTGTATTGGTCGTTTGATTTGTGGTTTCCACAACAATCGTCGCTGGCATCTCGACGGTGAATTGTGATGCATGATTAGAATTGACCCATACCAGTGCACGCACAGAACGGTTATCATCAATTGAATTTTCAATTGAACCGATCAACACACCGTCAACCCCAAGGCTGTACGAAACGTTACCAAACCACAGCCAAGCAGTGAAAATAAATAGCACAACAGCAGATGCAGCGACTAGCAATCGTTCCTTCGACGTCGAAATCGTCAACAATCGATCCAGTTGCTCGCGTTCACTCTTTGCCTTGGCTACCGTATTCTGGAAAGAATCGAATGGGTTATTAAACACGAAGATGGTCAGTTTGATTAATTATGTTAAAAATTATATTAAAAACTGACTATTACAAACTTTCCCAATAATATAACCTGCGCAGTGTTTAGTTGAGTGCCAAAGCACAAGTGGTACTTTGGATTCAATGCTCATCTACTCTCAGATGCAATGACTAATCCCTGCCCAATTCACGAATCCTCAGAGGTTCAGCCAAGCACCAATGTGCTCTCCCAAAGTTCGGTCAATTTTGTCGCCTGAGGGTGTTGGAATTTCGCTCAACTGTCAATAGCAGTGCTGGCAAAAGCGTCAAATCCGCGAGCAATGCAAAGCCAATAATCATCGCTGTCAGCACGCCTACCTGCGCAGTGGGGACGAAAGGAGAAAAGGAAAAAATCAGAAAACCTGCAACCAGAACAACCGTGGTTGTGAACAAAGCAGTTCCAGCTGTGTGGAATGCATAACGAATGGCTTTTTCCGTATCGTATCCATACTGACGTTTGGCTCTTAGATATTTGCTCAGAAAATGCACTGTATCGTCTACTACGATACCAATGGTCATTGCTACCACAACCGACAATGACAAACTCACTTGCGCAACCGTTAATCCCCAAACGCCCAGACCCATCACGGCAGGTATGAGGTTGGGAACGAGACTGATTAGACCCAGTCGTATCGAGCGCAAGGCGAAGAGCAGAATAATGGAAATTGCCACCAGTACCACCACAGTTCCAACCAGCATGGCTTGGATGTTGCGCTGTCCAATGTAAGCGAAAAGCGTAGCGGGACCCGTGCTGTTGACACTTGAAACACTCGGCGCGTTTTTCTGCAACCAATTTTCGGCACGTGCGTTCAGTTCGAGTAGAGCTTGGGAATCCAGTGTGATCGCCGAAACCGATACCCGTGTTGCAGATCTGGACCGATCGATCTGATTATTCAGATTCAGACCTTCCGGTAACGAAAATTCATACAAAAGCAAATATTGTGCAGCCAGTTCCTGAGTTTCAGGAATTCGATAGTACGCAGGGTCATCACCGTGCATGCTTTTGTTGAGTTGTCGAAACGTGTCAGTGATGACTGATACGTGACGCACAGGAGGCTGCTCCCGGTACCACTTTGCAAATTGATCTACCTCGGTCAGAAAATGCGGGTCGGTCACACCGCCTTGGGTCGAAGCGCGCAATGAATAGTCAAGCAGAGTATTGCCACTGAGTCGTTCATCCATAAAATCCGTGTCTTGACGAAACTCAATGCTCTCATCAAAGAAATGCGCCAACACATCATTGATTTCATTGCGCGAAATCGAGAAAGCCATGACTACTACAATCACTAGCCAACTCCAAATGAACACGTACCGATGACGAATCGAAAACTCTGCCAACTTTTCCATTACTGACCCCTGTGCAGGGCGGTGCTTTACGGAGCGAGTGGGAAGAACTGAAAGAAATGCTGGCAAAAAAGTTACCGAGAGAAAAAATGAGACAACAATGCCAAAGGCGACAAAGTTTCCAAGGTGGCGATAAGGCGGTACTTCTGAAAAATTCATACTCAAAAAACCAAGTGTCGTCGTCAAACTAGCCAGGAAGATTGGAGTAAGGTTTAGTCGAACTGTCTCGACAATGGCATCGCGCTTTAGATTTCCTGCCTGTAGATGATGGCGCAATCCTACCAACAGGTGCACACAGTTAGCCACGACAATCATCAGCACGATGGTTGGTGCAGGCGAGATAGGTGGGGAAAAGGGCATGCCAACCCAAGCCCCAAGCCCCATAGACGCAAGAATGGAAAACACAATCACCAGCCCGGTCCCCAGCACTCCTGCCCAACTACGGACTAGGAAACCGAGAATCAAAGCCATTAACAACAGACTTGCAGGCAGAAAAATCTTCTGACTGTTGATTGAAGCTTCCACGAAACTCTGGTTGACCATGACTGTGCCTACAATGCGAAAGTCGATGTCTGGAAAGTTTTCGCGCGCCTGCGCTTCCAATGTTCTCGCGAATTGTGCGACTTCCCCCACCGCTTCCAACAGCTTTTCCTGCGGCAATTCAACGGTTACATTGACGACACTGACATCCCCACCTCGGGCCAAAACACTGTTGGCAATGCGCGGGTCAGATAAACCGACTTCTCGAATTAATGAACGGGCTTCATCTTGATCAAGTTGCTCAGGGTCAACAAGATCTCGTACATACAGATCGTCGCCATCGCTGGTTGTGAATTGAAAATTGGCGAGCGAATCCACTCGTCTTGAATAAGGTGTGTGCCACGCCGCTTCGGTAAGCCAGATTGCGGCTGACAGTGCTTGTTTTGATGTCGCATCACCATTGTCAGGCACAATGAGGAACACAATGTTTTCGTTCTTGCCATACGTGTTTTCCAACTGCTCCAGTGCCAGCAACTGTGGATTGTCGCCATCGAAAAATATTCGATAGTTAGCGGTGAATTCAAGTCGTGCGATACCACTCGCGGCAAGCGCAACTAGCAATAGCGTGGCCAAAATTACCCACCAGCGTAGCAAAAGTACACGTTCAATAAATTGCGTTGCGAATCCGTCTTTGGCCATGTCTGTCTGGTCCAATATTTAGGTTTAGATGGCTTGCGTGTCGAGCCTGTGTTCCGATTCTACGATTTAGCTGTGCCGCCGCGCACAACTGCAAGGCAAACTTAGCAACTCAAGCGCCCACCCAAGATATGAAGGGACTGCGTTGACGCGATCAAGATCACCCGTTCTTGGCAGAGCTTGACTGGCAGAACATAACACTGTGTTGTTGTTTTGAACTGACTCGGCTTCATCATAGCACAGTGTCGAATCGCCAAACCGTGTTCTCATGTTGTGGATCCTTTTTGCAGGCGAGAGCGTATTGCCCATTCATATTCGAGATTCGAGAACTTGGTGCCTAGCAGCCAAGACCCTGATACATTTGCATGTAACTGCCGAAAGGAAGTCCGCACTTTCGGTTCAAATTCGCAGGGTCATTGTCGGATCGGCTGACAATCTCAATCATTTCGTCAAATTTTCGAAGCGCATCGCAATCCACAACATCGGGCGCAGCTGCCGTAAGATAACGCGGCCAGGCGCGATCACGTGCATAACGCCAGAAATCGCTTTCAAACACAGAACCACAACTGTAGTGCCACCCAACAAACAGTCCATAGCACAGCATATTGTTGACTAGAAACCGATTGACCGCTTTAACGTCACGCTCAAGGTATTCATGTGGACGGTTGCATCGGAATTGGAGCACCATACCGATCTGCAGCTGCGCGGAGACAATGGCAGTTGCTTCGAGAGGCTCCATGAAGGCGGCTGCATTACCGATGCGAGCAATGGCTCCATCGTAAATATTCCGATGGATGAAATTGGGAAATTGAATTACGGTGCGTTTCTCAAAGTCCGTAACACCTTCGCTTTCCAGAAGTTTGTCAAAATCTGATTCGACGTCAGCTGGACTTGAAATATCACGATTGAAGATGTACCCATAGGAAGTGTGTACAGTTAAGGGGATGACAAATACCCAGCCATGCGGACGTGCAATTGCGCGGGTATAAGTGTGTTGCAGTGCTGGACCAGTTTGCGCAGTGCTGATCACAGCTGGACATCGGCGGATCATTGCGGTGTTGGTTGGAATAAAACTGATGTTGATGTGCTGTTCTGATTTGACTTCTTTGGGAAAGCCGCGCGCGTCGAAAACCAGGTCGTATCGTTGTGTACCATGGTCCTCCAACTCCACCTCAGCGCCATTTTCGACCCGGGTAATACGAAGCACCCGCGAATCAATATGTTTAGAGTGAGTACTCTCCTGCAGCAATTCTCCCATCAGGTCAGCTGCCAGGTGGTAACCATAAGATTCCCGCTTGGGTAAGAAATAGTGAATGAAGTCCTGATTCCGCTGGCCCCACCCTTCAAAAGCAACGCCATACTTTCGGGTGCCGTTTAAATACCGCTGGACATCGCCTTCTGGATAGTTGGTCAAGTCATCCAAATGTTGTACAAGACTCGGCCAACTGCCTTCGCCGACTCCAATGATCGGGATGCGGGAATCATAAATGTGATGGAGTTCAAAATCTTTCCCCTTGAGCAGACTAGACACATTCGCCGCAGCTATTGAGCCGGCAGTCCCTCGCCCAATTACCGCAACCTTGTTCAGAGATTCAACACCCGGAATCAGCATTTCAAATTCATTTTCATTGTGTTAATGTCACCCATTTTAAGGCTCTACTCAGTGTCCGTGGCGGAAGCATATGTCAGTACTCAATAGCAGATACTTGATTCTGAACGGGTTACTCAAAATTGGCAAGTCGTCTCAAAAACTGAATGTCAGGTTCATCCCCATAAATAGGTCATCGAGCGCTTCCAGTCGTATTGACCAATTGTTTGACAGTCGACGTTTAAATTCCACATTCCAACTCCGTTCACCGCTATCGAGGTCTTTGACAATTCCGGCACTGAGTTCGGTGCCATGCACATCGTTGAGAGTCAAAAATCCAGCCACATAAAGATCCTTTTGCCAGATTCCTGTCGCCCGTTGTCCTCGACTGTCGTACAGCCATTCGGCGATCAAGTTTAAATCTGCTTTCGAACCGAAAGGCGCATAGACTGCCCGCTCCATTCCAAGTACGAGCGCGTTGTAGCTTTCTTCCCTACCGAGACGATTGCGCTGGCCATGGCGATGGATGGCTTCCATTTTGAACAGATTGGACTCGGTGGTAATCTGAGCTTCAATGCCGAATTGCCTGATTTTCTCATAATATGGAATGATTGGCAGGTTTATGTTTTGCGGGGCTTCGAATGTCGGTTCGCGGCTTGTGCCCCAAAAGGAGCTAAACCCGAAATCTACCAATCCGACCGCGTGACTGTAGCGAAGCGCAAAATCAACACGATTTTCATCGGCACCGCTTTCATACTGTGCGTTTTCACTGATCGGACGCGCTGTCGGATTCGAACCCAATCGTCCTGAAAACGAGCGTGGGCGATGATAGGGGAGCACAAATGCTTCGGCCATACCCCAGTCACCAAAAATCGTCAGGTGTGCCATTGGCTGTCCCAGCTTGGGACGATCTCGAGGGTGATCAATCAAGTCTGTCTGATTGACAACATCCACGAGGTTGTGGACTTCAGCTACACCCCAGAACACACGGCTGATCCCCAGCCTCAGCTCCCAAGAATTTCTATCCCAATCTCCATACGTCAAAAGATATGCTTCGCGCACATCTGTGTGAGTACTTTTATTTTCAGTGCTGTCGTAGCGAAAGAGGGGAGTGAATTCAATACTGCTGTTATCCCCGATCTGGCCGCGCAATGTCGGCTTTACGACCAGGACACGACTGCTTGAGTGTTGTCCTGGCGACACCCACCTATCCGCATACCACCTTGACTGCAGGCTCAGTTCACCTGAAAGATCAACTCCCTGAGCTTGAACACTAGACGTAATTAGGGCTAGGGCCGCAATGAAGCCGCCAAATCGCATCAGTACGCTCGCCGAAGACCCGTTTGCGTAAATTCGCTTTCGTCAGGGTTTGTGCCAAATCGAAATCCGGTCCATTCAATGACCGTACTGGCGCCGGTCAAGTGGTTCACCATGGTCTGTTCCCCAGCCCGCCAGTACTGATCGAGGTATTGCTGATAGTTGGCGAATGTAAGCGTTTTCAGATGAAATCCTTTTCGGTCGTAAAGCTCCATCTTCCAGGTACGAAGTTCAACAGTATCTTGCCACACGACTTTACGAGTGTAGCCAGACTTCTTGTCGAGGGGAAACTGTTCGGTCACTGTGCAAGTGAACTCCCCGCAGGGTTCATCACGAAGGTATTTATACGTGTATTCTTCTACATCAGCGGAACTCATGTCCTCGTATGAAAACTCACTGCCCATAAACGATCCCGAACGTCGCGCTGCGTTGATGCGTTTCACCCTTTTCAGGGCAGGCAAATACAGCCACTGATCATCTGCGGAGTTTATATGGCCATGTGTCAATAGTGCTGTTCCCTGCACATCCTTTGGCTGATCGAACACAATCAGACTCTTGTCACCGTCCTCAGGTACTTCCAGAACCTTAAAATTCATCTGGCGAACAGTCTCTTCACCTTGTCGGTCGCGGAGAATCATCCTCATTTGTGCGACATAGTCGCCAAATCCTTCGTTACTCGCACTTGCATCCTGCGCGATTCTAAGCCCTTTTTCTTCCGCAGATTCCTGTTGCGCTAACAAGGGCGAATGGAACCAATTGAAACAAACCAGCACCAGAACCGCCGTCATGATCGAAACCATGCGGATACAAAGACAATTGCTCGACTGAAAACAATCGGTCGATTGTGGTCTGGCACCTTCCTGGTGTGCTCGCATTATTCGTTCCATCTGCATTGGCCTACAACAACATTTATTTTACTTTGAGGTCGCAAAGCCGTTCGAATTGAACAAAACTGAAAAAGGGATTGAATTCCGCCGCAATGGCGAGGTCCAATACAAAATAGCCTGCACATGCTAACCGCCTTACAGTTGACAGACATAGGCCTCAAGCTGCTCATCGATCGGATTGGCATAGCGACTGAAGACATTATCACCAATCAGTTCCTGGTCAACGTCTCGTACAAAAGCGAACGAAGTTTCAATTGACTGTACAGTATCGTTGCAGGCTGGGTTGATGCGGCTGTTTACCCACTCCTACAACTGCATGGTGCGCCGGAGTTTTCGGAACCTGAGAACAGTCTGGAGCAAATTAAACATATTGTTGAGTCGGCTTATAATCATCATGCCAACATGATTGTGACTCCGTACCCGATCTGCCAGATTAATATCGAAATTTACCAGGATAAGATCAATCAAACTTACGGAACAAAAATCAACATGCCAGTCACTGACTACAGTCAGTCGATGATTGTTGCCTATAGTGGTACTGCAAAGGAAGCAGGTCTCGACGCTTTGATCATCAAAGCAAAGAAGCTCCAAAAAACCGCCAAACAATAATCCCGAATCAGCCGTACGACGTTTCAGTTTAGAGTGCCTGGTGTGACAGCTAAATTTCGCGCAATCACACTAGACCTCGACAATACATTGTGGGATATGTGGTCGGTCATCGAACGCGCTGAGAAAAACAGCTACCGCTATCTGCAGGAACATTATCCAAGGGTCACGGAACGGTATTCTGTTGAAGATATCCCGGATCTCAGATGGGCATTAATTGACCGTCAGCCTGAATTACAGCACGACGTTACCGAAATCCGCAGGCAACTGTTTTTGGAGATGCTAACTGAGAGTGCTTATGATGCAGTTGATGCTGAGATATTGTTGAACCGATTTCTAGTCGATCGCAACAATGTTGAACTGTATCCAGATGTAATTCCAGCATTGCAGGCACTGTCACAACAGTATCCCCTTGTCGCATTAACAGACGGAAATTCCAACCTTGCAACCATTGGAATCCGCGATTACTTTGTTGGAGCCGTTTATGCAATCGATGTTGGGGTTACTAAACCACATCCTGCAGGGTTTCTCAAAGCTTGCGAAATTGCTGGAACCAATCCAGTTGAGACCATTCATGTCGGCGATAGTCCCACTGCAGATATTGCCGGTGCTCGTGGTGCTGGTCTGCATTCAATGTGGATTCGTCGAAACAGCGAAGAATGGGCTGAAGAATTTACGCCGAACTACACTGTTACTACATTAACCGAAGCGGTCGAAATTCTCCGCTAACTGTCGTACCCACTTCGTTCTGAGCTAATTAAAATGTGAGATTGCGAGCGAGGGGAGGGGTGATTGATGCTGTCGCGTTATCGTTTCTTGGATCGTGGTGACAGTGCATCCTGCAAGCCGTCACCGATGAAGTTAAAGGCAAGTACAGTGATAAAAATCAGCATCCCTGGAAAAAATGCCAAGGTAGGCGCTTCCCATATCAATTCCTGAGCATTTGTCAGCATATTACCCCAACTCGGTGTTGGAGGATTAATTCCCAATCCCAAAAAGCTCAGTATTGATTCAAACAGAATGATATTCCCAACTGATAGGGTTGTTGCAACAGTGATGGGTGAAGTCAGAGCGGGAAGGATATGGGTGAAAATGATGCGCTTTGCTGGTACACCCATTGCACGTGCAGCAGTGATGTAGGGACGCTCTCGTAGTGAAAGAACCGAACCCCGAACTAGCCGCGCAACACCGGTCCAGCCAACCAACGACACAATCACAATGATTCTATAGAGACCAATATCCTGATGATTGGCAATGGAAGCTGGAATCCCAAGTTTTTCCAGATCAATGACTGCCAAAACGATCAGCAAAGGTAATAGTGGCAGGGCAATGACGCTGTCTGTGGTTCGCATTAGCAGGGTATCAAGCCAACCACCGAAATATCCGGCAATCAACCCAATAGATGTACCAATGGCCGCGGCAATTATCGCTGCAGTAAAACCGACCAGCAAAGAAACCCTACCTCCATAAGCAAGCCTGACCAACAAGTCTCTACCGAGATCATCGGTTCCTAAGGGATGCTGCAGTGAGAAGGGTAGGTAACGGGAAAACAAGTTTACTTTCGAAGCATCCGTATTCAGCAACATTTCGAGAATTGGGGCGGATAGCGCAAAAAGGAACAACAGCGAAAGAATGCCAGCACAGACAACAGCTACACGGTGTAGCATCATCCGTCTTATGAAAAGTTGTGTGCGTGTCATTTCGACTGCTCCTGATAACTGATTCTGGGATCAAGGCTAACATAGGAGATATCGGCTAGAAAATTTGCCAATAAAGTTACGAGAGTCGCCAGCAGTAACCCGACCAGTGCCAAGTTGTAGTCGCTTCCGTTGATTGCATCAAATAGCATCTTCCCCATACCAGGGTATGCAAACATAATTTCAACTATCACCGCACCGGAGAAGAACGCACCCAAATCCAGCGACAGAATCGTAACCACAGGAATCATCGAGTTTCTAAGCCCATGCCGCCAGACAACCTGGGATTCCGATAAACCCTTGGCGTAGGCGGTGGTGATGTAGTCCTGATGAAGAGTCTCGTACATTGAGCTTCGCACATAGCGGGTTACCCCTCCGATACTGACCAGTGATAATGTGATCACTGGCAAGATGAGTGCCTGCGCTTTCTGAAAAAATCCGACTTCACCGAGAGGTGTGGCATTCGCTGGCAACCACCCCAGTATGACTGAGAACAGCAATATCAACATTAGTGCGAGCCAGAAAGAGGGGATTGAAATACCTGCAAAGCAAAGAAAATTGATTGAATAGTCTGTCGGAGTATGTATGCGACGGGCGGCTAACATCCCAGTAGGAATGGCAAGCAGGACTGAAAGCAAAAAAGCGATACTCATCAATACCAAGGTTCTTTCCAGTGCACCCCAGAGCACTTCCAGAACCGGTTTCGCGTACAGACGGCTATAGCCAAAGTCACCCTGTAGTGCAGCGGCCAGCCAGTTCAGGTAACGATTGAATAGGGGTTGATCCAGTCCGTAAAGTGCTTTGAGGCGGGCTGCGTCTTCGGACGTGAGATTGGGGTCTGCACTGATGAGTAGGTCGACTGGGTCGCCAGGCATGAGACCGAGCAGCATATAGCAGACGAATGACATCACGAAGATGACAGTCAGCATCTGGTAAAGCCTGGAAAGGAGAAATGTGTACACCAGATAAACGGAGTGTTGACTAACCGAGAGAGTAGTTCGACATCAGTCGAAGATTATCGTATTTAGACCTCCTCAATATCCGAAAAGTTGTGGTGTACCGTAGCGACAGAATTGAAAGTTACCACGTAAAAGCCCGATCCAGTCCAGCCATCTTTACACCGGTAAATGCGGAAGCTTCAAATGAAAGTGCGCGTAAGTCTTCTACCTCCAGATTGTGCACTGACGATTTTCCACAGGCTTTCGCCAACATTGTTACTTCCATGGCGATTGCGGTCAGGAAGCGGTAAACCCGCTCCGCACCCGCTGCAATATTGACTCGCTTTTCGAGCTCTTTGTTTTGGGTGGCAATTCCAACTGGACACATGCCAGTATGGCAGTGATGACAGGCGCCAGGTGATGTACCGAGTGCATGGTAGTCTTTCTCATAGCGTGGTGAATTGCATCCGAGTGCAATCATTGCAGCAGTACCGATCATCACTGCATCGGCACCCAGTGCAAGACATTTGGCGACATCGACACCAGTCCGAATTCCACCTGACACAACCAAAGATACCTTGTCACTCATGCCGCAGTCTTCAAGTGCCTGGCGCGCCGGCCGAATCGCTGAAAGACAGGGAATGCCAGTGTGATTGAGCAGCAGTTCCGGTGACGCCCCGGTCCCTCCTTCTGCTCCATCCAATACGACTATATCGGCACCTGCTTTTGCAGCGATTGCAACATCGAATCGAGGTCTGGTGGCACCCATCTTTACCAAAATTGGAACTTTATAGTTCGTCGCAATTCGCAGTTCTTCAATCTTTACAGCCATGTCATCTGCGCCTAAAAAATCCGGATGGCGTACCGTTGAGCGCTGATCAACACCTGCCGGAAGACTTCGCATTTTGGAAACCCGTTCAACAACTTTCATACCCAGTAGCAATCCACCGGTACCTGGTTTAGCGCCTTGCCCAACAACCAGTTCTAGTCCATCGGCCTTTCGAATGTGTTCAAGGTCAACCCCATATCGGGCTGGAGTCAACTGATAAACCAGTTTCTGACTGGCTTCGCGTTCATCCTCCAGCATGCCGCCTTCTCCTGTACAGGTCATTGTGCCAGCTTTGGAAGCTCCATAACCAATTGCAGCTTTTGCACTGGCTGATAACGCTCCGAATGACATTGAAGCAATGTAAATCGGAATCTTGAGTTCAAGCGGCCGTTCCACAAGTCCCGTACCCGCGCCTAACACCGTTGTCATATCACAGCTTTCGCGATAGCCCTCAAGCGGCAGTCGCGTCATGGTGGCTGGAACAAAAGTCAAGTCATCGAACGTCGGCATTCGCTGGTTGAAGCAGTTGTAGCCACGTACCTGATATCGCCCCAACTGTGCCAGTGCCTGTACTTCTGCAATTGCGTCTGGAGTCCAGCGTGTAGACCCACCCTTATCGTAAGCAGAGGGGGAGCCAGGTGTCCGACCTTTAATTGCACCATCCGAATAGGCTACTTCCTCTTCCGAAGGCATCGGGAAAGGATATTCGTAAGTTGAATTTAAATCATCAGCCATGAGTTTGCATCTCTACTTTCAAAGTACCACAGTTTCTGTTCGGACACGATCTTGCGCCAGTCTCGAAACCGTTCTTCCAATCCCAGTTGCTTCAACAGTGCATCGACCCCTTCGACTTCCTCTGCTTCGGGTTCAACTATCTTTGCATCAACGCCGAGAGACTCAATATCGCCAGCAACCCAAACTTCGGCCTCCCACAGCGCATCTCCGCAGGAGGGACCAGCGCTGCCAAGTGCGATTATTCGTCCGCGGTGCGCCATGAATCCGGCCTGATACCCCAGGTTGCCTTCAACCACGATGTCGCCAGCTTTCATTGCGACACCACATCTCGGTCCACAGTCCCCTTTAACGTGTATCAGCCCGCCGAGCATCGCGGCACCAGTTGACATGCCCGAATATCCATTAACGGTAATGATTCCGCCACTCATCGCCTCTCCAGTTCCCCAGCCAGCATTATTCTCAACCCGTACATCAGTGCCGGTGTTGAGTCCACCACAGTAGTATCCGACGCTGCCATCAAAATGAATTTTGCCAGATCGCGGAAGCCCAACACCTAGATTGTGTCGGGACAGGGTATCGGTGACAACCACAGAGTGGCCAGCCTCCAGTGCCTCAAGGAACTCTTGATTAATGATGCGAATATCGCGATGACCAACCTGAATGACCTTTTCACTCATGCAGCAGCCTCAATCGTGTGTAGCGGCCAGATTTGTGTCATCGATGGTCCGTCATAGTTGAATACATCCCAACGATCCGGAGCGATGCGTCTTACAGCCTGTTCCTCAGTTGCTGCGATCAGTTCACCTTCGCTTTCCAAGGTAACCAGAGGTTTCATTGCAAAACGGTCTTTGGCGAGGCCGATTCCGTTCAGGTCGCTGATCATGAATGTGAAAACTCCGTCAATTTCTGAGACTGACTTAATCAGAGCCTGCTGTAAGCTCAAACCTTTACGCTTTTGATCAGAAATCCATACGGCTAGAAGTTCACTGTCGTTTTCAGTCATGAAACGGTAGCCCTGAAGCTCCAGTTTGTCTCGCCACAGGTAGTAGTTGGTGATTTGTCCGTTGTGAACAATTGCCACGTCTGGAAACGGTCGCGCCCAGAACGGATGGCTTGCCTTTGGTGAGACATCTGATTCCGTTGCGAGCCTGGCATGCCCCAGTCCGTGGGTGCCTTGCATGGTTCTTAAGTGATGTTTATCTGCGACTGCTTCAGCATCTCCAACATCTTTAATAATTTCGAGCGAAATGCCGTAGGAAAGAACCTCGATTCGATTTGAGATCAAGTCTGCTTCGGCAATCCAATTTTCAACATTTGCCGGTTCCTTGGCTTCCAGCCGGACACTGTAGTGTGCACTGGAAGCATCATCAATTTGAGGATCAGTCAAAAGATCCGACCCATGATTTCTGAGAATCTTGATCACATCATCAAGGTCAGAATTCAGATTGCGTCGATCAAACCCCATCAGTCTTACCTTTCCACCTTCTGGCAGGGGCTTTGTGTATATGGCGAAGCCTGTTGAATCAGCGCCGCGATGAGCCTGGGCATCCATCAATTCAACCAGGTCTTGACCGACTTCACCTTCCCGATTCAGAATTCTTCCTGCAATTCCACACATATTAATGTTCCACTTGTTTCTACAGATTGACAGTATCAGCTTGTACTTTGAGTACGCTACTCTGTAGCGTAAGTCCTTCTCGAATGTGCCTGCGCATGGTATCTGCCGCTTCTCTTGGAGTACCACTTTTCACCACATCACACAGTTCCAGGTGTCCGGTTAGCGAGATCGGTAGATTTTCATTTGCCATGTCGGAAAACACCACAAATCCGACGCTACGGTTCCAAATCATGTCAAACATTTCCAGCAGAAATCGATTACCAGTTTCTTTCACAAATGTTCGATGGATGTGCTTGTTGGCTTCGTAATACTCATTGATTGTGTAGCAGATACTGTCTTTTTCCTCCTTTTCGACAACATCGCAGAGTTTCTTGATGAGTTTCGACGTACTCATTTCACAAAGCAGTGCCAATGCATGGCACTCAACGGCTTCCCGGGCACTGTAAATCTGAACAATTTCTTCCTTGGAAAATCTGCGAACGACAAACCTGCCATGTTTTTCACGAACCAGAATTCCTTCATGTTCGAGTCGAAGTAGTGCCTCGCGCACTGGAGTCCTGCTAACTTCCAGTTCATCGGCCAACCGCTCCTGAACGATCCGTTCATCTGGATCGATCACCCCAGAATTGATCCCTGCGTAGATCTGATCGTAAACTTCTTCAGCCAGTCGAGCTGAAGGCTTGATCTTTTTAAGACCTGTCATGCCTTGTCTCCACTTTCATTCGAATTGCCGAAATAGGACTTTCGAATGACATCTTCTTTGAGCAGTTCAGCCGACGTCCCGTGTCGCGTAATTCGTCCGATTTCGAGCAGATAGATGTATTCTGCAAGACTTAATGCAAAGTTCGCATTCTGTTCAGCAATCAAAATTGTGAGTCCATGCTGCTTATTCAGTTTGCCCAATGCTTCAGCGATCGAGAGGCAGACTTTTGGTGAAAGACCGATTGTCGGTTCATCAACCAGTAGCAGCCGTGGACTAGACATCAGCGCACGCCCCAACGACAGCATCTGGCGCTCACCCCCACTTTGCGTTGCGGTTTCCTGCGTTTTACGATCTTTAAGAATCGGGAATAGGTCGTAAACCAACTCCAGATTTTTTTTGATATCTTTTCTCGCCCGATAAGCACCAGTCAGCAGATTGTCATGAACATTCATCTGTGTAAACAGATTGCCCCGTTCAGGTGCGTAAGCGACACCGAGTTCGACTATTTTCTGTGGCGGAATTTTTCTTAAATCCTGTCCCTCAAATTCGATTTTGCCTGTTGATTCATTCAATCCGAAGACTGCATCAAACACTGTCGACTTGCCCGCTCCTACTGGTCCGATAATCGCAATGATCTGACCCGTTTCCACTGATAGCGAAATACCATTCACAGATCTCGCCTTACCGTAGACGACTTCGAGATTTTCAATACTGAGTGAAATACTCATGACTCTTCATTCTCAGCCGGTGCCCAAGTACGCGTTCTGGACCTGCGGATCGCTTACAACTTCATCGAACGTGCCTTTCTTGATTACGTTACCGCCGTGAATCACCAGAACATCATCGACCAGTGGCTGCAGCGCTTTTAGGTCATGGCTCACGATCAGGTAAGTTGTACCGTGAGTTTTTCTTCGCTCAATCAGGAGATTTGATATATGTTCGATTTCGCCGTAGGTTAGCCCGGCAAACACTTCATCTAGGAGCAGAACTTTCGGATTCGTAGCGAGGGTACGCGCAAGTTCAAGTTTTCGAAGATCGCCCATCGCCAGTTCTGAAGGTAGCTGATCGAGTTGTTGAGCTGTGAATCCGACGCTTTCAGCAATTTCCTGCTCACCTGTGTCATCCCACGCGACTCGAAGCATGTACTTCAAGTTATCTTCCATCATGCTGACCCGAATATTCTCCCGAACGGAGATTTCAGCGAAAGGTCGCGGCACCTGGTAGGTGCGGGCAAGCCCCAATTTCACACGTTCGTGAATCGGTTCGGTATCAATGGACATACCGTCCAAAGAGACGTGGCCGCTGTCTGCCTTGATCTCACCGGTCAACAAGTTGAACAGTGTCGTCTTTCCAGCGCCATTGGGACCGATTATTCCAACAGAATGACCAAACTCAGCACGCAGTGTTACCTGTTGCAATGCCTTAAGGCCACCAAACGACTTTGAGAGATCCTTAGCTTCCAACATCGCACTCAACTCGTATTTCTGCTCAGCTTAAGCTGGTTAAGGCGTTTCAATCCATTGCGAACCAACTCGTGAAGTCCGTTTGGCTGATAGACATACAAAACTAATGCCACTGCGCCGTAAATCAGGAATCTCTCGGGTCCAGGAAAATATGGTCGTAGCCATTCGAGCAGAAATGTTAGAAAGAACGCGCCTGCAATCGGTCCGGAGATCGTCCCTGCGCCTCCTAGCAGGCAGGCGACCAGAATCTGAAAAAGAAAGCCGACATCAAACAGGGCGCGCGGGGCAATGGAACCAAGATAGTGCACATACAGCGCACCGCCGAGGCCTGCAGCAAAAGCACTCAGCATAAATGCAAAAAGTTTGAGACGGGTTACATTGATGCCACTTGCACGAACTGCATCTTCATCCATGCCGACTGCACTCAGGGCTGTTCCGATGTGGGTTCTAATAACCAACCACATGGTGAATCCAAGGACTAACAGCACTACTAAAGCCAGATAGTAATTTGGTATGGCACCGGTAACAATAGTTTCAAGACCAGACAGGCCACGTGTACCACCGGTCACGTTCGGTGCGATTACCTGTACCAATCCGTAAATGAGTTCCATAAACGCCAGCGTAACCAAAGCGAAATAAGTTCCGCGAATCCGCAATGCCGGGAAGAAAAACAGCGTCCCACCGATCATGGTGATTACGACTGCTGTGGGAATACTGAGAAAAAGAGGCCAGTGAAGGTGGTAGGTTAACAGTGCAGTCGTATACCCACCAATTCCGATCAGGAAAGGGTGCCCAAAACTGATATATCCAGTGCGGCCCGACATGATGTCCCAACTGACTGCAAAGATTGCCAGATACATGGCAAAAACAAAGGATCGCGTAACGCCGGTGCCGACGACATGGGGCAATATCACCATAACTACGGCAAAAGCAATCCAGCCGTAAATTCCTCTTCGTAAAGTAGAATTCATCACTCGTTACAACTCAGATTTACCGAACAGCCCTTTCGGAGCAACCAGCAAGACTGCGATGATGATCAACATGGTTGCAACTCCCCGCAGTTCCGCAGCGATGAGGGAAGTCGTAATCGTTTCCAGCATACCAATGATGTGTGCCGCAACAAGGCTGCCCAGAATACTGCCGATTCCACCGACAATGACAACTGCCACTGCGATGATCAGGGGTGTTACCCACATATTGGGGTCTAGCTGGGTATAAGTTGCCAGAAATACACCGGCGATGGCACCGAATGTACCCGATATGGCCCAAGTCAGAATGTTGACCCTTTCTGGATCAATTCCGGATATGACTGCACCTTTTGAGTCCATCGATACCGCACGTATAGCCCGCCCCATATGCGTCATTCCAGTAAAGAGAAACAGTCCGCCGAGTAATATCCAGCTGACGACTGCGGCGATGAAAATGTTGTAAGTCACGCTGGCATCACCAATTCTCAACACACCCGGCACCAATGGCCACATACTTTTTGGTGAAGGTGAAAATACCAGAACGACAGCTGCCTGTACGACCACTGCGAGAATCAACGTTGCGATTTCGACTGCAACGACATTGCCGCTCAATCGTTTGACCAGAATGCGGTACACGAGCATCCCGAATACTGCACCCGCAATGCCTGCGATGATCAGGCTTGGAAACTTTGGCAGTCCAACTACCTGGGCTCCCTGATAGTAGATGTATCCTCCAAGCATCAAAAACGAACCGTAAGCGAGGTTCAGTACACGGCCAACACTGAAGATCAGTGTAAACCCAACCGCAATCAGCGCATAAAAACCGCTGAGTACCAGACCTTGAACGAGTATTTGAAGCATGAATGTTGAATTGAAGATTCAGTGACCGCCGAGTCGCTCCCGATTTCAGATGAGTCGGGAGCGATTCGACTCCTACCAAGCGAATGCTCTTACTGGACCCAGGATGGTTCTTGAAAAGTCCCGTTTGCAAACTTCTTTGGATAGATCACTGCGACGTTTCCATCCTCGTACCACTGAACAACAACCATTGCCGGGCTGCCGTCATCAAATGGTTCAGTTACGTCGAATTTGATGTTGTGTGTGTATTCGCGGCCAGTTCTAGGTTCAACTTCGCCTTGCTTCCAAAAGGCATAACGAAACCACATCTCACCATCTTTCTCAAGCACGATGTCGGTGTTCTCCATTGCTTCGACCCAGGCATCCAACGGCTCAAAACCACCAGCCGCCTCTGCTGCCTGAAATGCACTATAGATTCCATAGTAAGCATTGAATCCATTGAAGTGCGGGTAAATCGGTCTTTCGTTGCCATATCGTGCCTTGTACTTTTCAATAAAGGCTGCAGTTCGGTCATCCAGCTGCATACCGACTGACGGAACTGGACTCAGCGTTGAAGTCCCACCGCCAAGACCGCCGGTGTCGTTCCAGAAGTCCTGTCCAAATGCCGCGACATTGACGCCGGTCATCGGGATTCGCACCTGCAGTTTCACGTACTGCGATGCCGGGACCTGACTGCGTACAGACGAGACGAGGTAGATGAAATCTGCACCTGAATCAACTGCTTTGTTGAAGAGCGGTGCAAAGTCAACGGTATTGGCATCGTAGATGATTTCTTCAGCGATTTCGATACCTGCTTCAGGTGCCAACAGGTCGCGCACGAGACCCGCAATCGATACGCCAAATGCAGTATCTTCAAACATGAGGACAGTTGATTTGTACCCCATTTCCGCGGCCAGAACATCCTTACCGAAGTCGATGTACAGAGTCGCCAGCGCTTCGTCACAAGCGATGTTCATAAAATACATTTTGTACTTATCGTACTCCTGAACAACTTTGTCGATGATACCGACATAGGAAGTCCAGGTGTCCAGCGTTGGTGTTTTGTATTCTGCCATACGCTCAAGCCAGGCAAGCGAAACATCATCGATACTGCCGGAAATAATGAAGTCTACGTTTTCGACATCATTCAAGTACTCGTAAGCTTTTACGCCTTCGACAACATCTTCACGAGTATCTGCCTTGACAAACTTGATTTGCCTTCCGCCTAGTACACCACCAGCTTCGTTCAACTCATCAATCGCAATCTCTGCGCCGCGAATTGTGCTGAGCCCAGTGTCACTGGCAAAGGAGCCGATATACCCGACTACGACGGGGTCTTTATCCTGCGCCACCGCAGCGCCACCCGTAGCCAGCATAACCAGCGCTGCCATAGTCGCAAGCGCAGGTTTCCACATGTCAATAAATTTCATAGGATATTCCTCCATATAGATTGAAAGAGTGAGACAATCTGACTGGTTGACAGCATCCCAAATTGTCTCTGGTTGATACTGGTACGATGCGCAAGGTTGATCACATCGACCAAAACTGAAATCTGTCTGTATTCGCGTTTCATTTTTTGAGTTCCTGAAGAGCGTAGAAATCAACTCATAATCAGAGCTGGATGGCTCCCGATTCGTCATGAATGACTGCATCCACTTCAATCTCGATCATCATTCCAGGTGTTGTCAATCCGGCCTCCACCCCCGAAGTTACGGGGTTAATTCCCTGAAACACTTCACCGTGTGCACGGACAAACTCGCCTGCCGTCTTCATATTGGTCATGAAAGCACGGGTACGAACGACATGTTTCATTTCAGCGCCAAGCTCTAGTAAAACGTCCCGAATTCGATCGAAAATGTATATTGACTGAGCATACGTATCGTTCGGTGCATGCAGTTTTCCGCTTGGCTCAATAGCAGTTGTGCCTGCTACATATATGAATGGCCCAATTCGCTTTGCGCGGCTGTAAGCGCCAATAGCTTCAAAGCGTCCGCCAGTTGATACAGTCTGTACGGTCATGACTCTCGGATGCCAAGGCGACTTCGTATCGCATCAGCGGCTCTCCTCAGTTGCTGCAGTTCTGAATCAGTGAGTGTAAGCTCGACAATCTCAGCCACTCCGTTCAGACTTAGTTTGCATGGTACGGCTACAACTGAATTGGTGATGCCATACTCGCCGTTCAAACGAACCGAAGCGGGTATCGTTCCGTTGAGGTGACCGCATATGTGAAGAATCAGTTCAAGTGTGGCGTGTGCGGGTGCAAGCGTCGCAGACCCAGTCCTGCGCAGTCTTACGACAGCAGCCCCGCCGTCAATCGTAATCTGGCGGCAGCTTTTAATCGTTTCCTCATTCAGAAATTCACCGATCGGCCGTTCCCGGATGGTGGCTTTTGAAGCAATCGGCACCATCTCGTTACCGTGACTTCCCAGGGACATGGCGTTAACATCGGCAACAGATACACCAGCAGCTTGAGCCAATGCATCGCGAAAACGAGCACCGTCAAGAGATCCCGCCATGCCGATGACCTTTTCTCGATCAAAACCGGTTGCATCCAGCATGACAGAGGTCATTTCATCAACGGGGTTGCTTACTACAATCACGACAGATTGCGGTGCATACGTCGAAATTGCTTCTCCGACTCCCTGAATGACTCGGGCGTTAATTCGATGTAAATCGGAACGGTCCATACCAGGTGTACGCGGTCTGCCAGCTGTTACAACGACAACACTCGCATCAGAAACGAGATCAAGGGAAGTACCCCCGTTCAGTCGCGTCATTGAACCAGTAATGCCGCTTGCGTGTCTAAGGTCCAGCGCAATGGATTCCGCTGCACCAGGTAGAATATCAATTAAGCTGATTTCCTCTGCGATCTGCCGATTTGCTGCCAGGTGTGCAAGGTGAGACCCTACACCTCCAGTTCCAACCAGTGCCAGTTTGGTCAGTGTCTGAGCGCGGGATGATGCAGTTGATTTTGAGGCAGCCCAGCCCGGATTTCGCCGGTATAGTGCGCGACGCGTCGCTGTGACTCCATCAGCTTCTACCGGAGGTGGGGATTCCTGAGGCTGATCGACCAACCTAATGTTCAAACGTTCTGCAGTATCCCGGGCCTGTGCAGTAACAATATCGCCGGGGCGATAATTCAGTATGAGCCTGCCGCGCCGGTAGGCATCGCGTACCTGCTCTTCGGCAATTACCGTACGCTGTGAATTCATGGTGTGCGACCCTGAACTTCGGCCAGTGCATCACAGGCCGCCTGAATGGCAGTTTTGACGGAGTCTTCGGTACCGGTTATGAACAGCCGTCCGAACCGTCCCACTGCTCGTACCTGGACAATATCAATCAGTGCCGATTTTTCAGCTTCGTTACCTGCGATCGAAATGTAGGCAGCGGGCGAACACTCAACGATTCCAAGCGTTTGGCCCGGTACCACCAGTGATCCGGATGACCATTTGTTCAGTAGCTGTGCCTGGTAAGGTTCGACAGATGTGATAATTTGGGTGGATTCAACAGCAGGCTTGATCCGATCCTCCAATTTCATTCCCAACTCGTTCAGGATTGCTTCACGAGCCGCATTGATCTGAGCGTTGTAAGGTGAGCGTAAAATGAAAAATCCAAATTCCCGTTCAACAATTTGGGAGGTCGCTTCAGCTCGACTAGCCTTGAGTGCGATATCGATCAGTCGGAATACTTCGTTGCCCGGTGCAAATTCTCCGATCAGCACGGTATCCCCAGCCAGCGGAATAGACCCCTGTACAGTTGCACCGTTGTACGCTGCGAATTTGGGTTGCAACCGGTCAATTTGCATCAAAGCTCGAATCGTTAGACGTTCACCCATCTTATTCACCAAACTCATCATAAACATCGCGCCATGGCCGCGATTCATAAGCGACGCGCTTAATGTTGATCAGGTGCAATGCAGTCACATTGTCTGATGTGATTGAACCGGACCAGGTTCCAGTTCCCAGCATGAAACTGGGCTCAAGATCGGTGGAATAACCCATGCCACCAATGATTGCGGGAGAATTGACCAGCACTCGACCGACTGGTAGTTCACTGTAGTGAGCGACTGCTTCACCATCATCGGCATGAATGACGGCAGTGTGTCCCCAGCCTCCAAACCCAACAATCTGTCGGGCAACATCAACTGCAGCAGCTTCGGACTTCACTTCATACCAGGCCAATACAGGATTCAGCTTTTCATGCGACAACGGTGCCTGCCAGCCGACATCCGACAGCGAAGCCATGAGCACTCGAGTACGCGGTGGCAGTTCAATATTGGCCAATTTACCGAGTTGTTCGGGTGATTGACCAACGCAGTCCGGGTTGATGGCATTCGACGGAAACAACACTTTGGAAAGCCGTGCCGTTTCCTGTTCTGTACAGAAATATGCACCGCGTAGTTTCATTTCAGCTTGCAGTTCGCGGCTGATTGACTGTTCCACAATGACGGCCTGTTCTGCAACACAGGCGGTGCCATAGTCAAAGTTTTTCGATGTGATGATCTGTTCGGCTATTTCATCAAGTTCGTGTGCCTTTGAGGTGTGAACATAGCAGGGTACATTACCTGGCCCGACTGCCAGTGTTGGTTTCCCCGACGAATATGCGGCTTTGACCATTACCGGGCCACCTGTCGCCAGCACGACTGATGTCCGTCGATGAGTCATCAATTCAGTTGTACCGGCAATTGTTACTTTGTCAAGACATTGAATCAATCCGGGTGGCGCGCCAAGCTGTTCGGCTGCTTTGGCCATCACAGCGGTCGTTTCTACGGCACATTTGACCCCTCGGGGGTGCGGTGCGCACACGATTGCATTGCCGGCCTTGATGGCTGATATGATTTTGAAGATAACCGTTGAAGTGGGGTTGGTAACCGGAATCAATGCTGCAACGACACCCATTGGTTCACCGATTGCTGCTATTTTGGTGACTTCATCTTTCCACAATATGCCACGGGTTCGAATATTTCGGAGCCAGGCAGCAACCGAGATTGAATTGAAAAGATTTTTCAGTCGTTTATCTTCTACATTGCCACAACCGGTTTCTTCCACAGCCAGTTCGCCCAGTCTTCTTGATTCAGGCTCTATCGCAGCCGCCATGGCATCAACTACCGCGTCAATCTGTTCGCGTTCGAACAGACGAAATTTCTGATATGCTTGCCAGGCGAGTTCGGTTGCCCGACGAGCCGCTGCAATTGATTGAAGGTCGTGATCCATTTATCTCATCCTCGCACCAGCGCTTCCAGAACTTTTCGCGCGTCGTCAGAGTTGTCTGCACGAATGCCCATCGTTTCCAGCCGTCGGCCGGAGGCACTGACATCGCTTCCCAATAAAGCCCCAGCTACTGTAATCAGTGAATCTGTTACGGGTGTTGATACGCCAACCAGGTGGCCCGCTGACTGTAGTGGAATCAGCGATCCAGCGACAGCACTTCTAAGCACAGCGGGGACATCGCCAACTTCGGGCCTAAACCGAATCTGGCTGTCGCTGCCGGCACAAATTTCAATCCAACGTTCATCATCAGGCAGGTTTCGTACGCCAAATCGATTGGCAACCTGGCGACGTTCGTTCAGGGCTGCTGAAACAAGTGAGCGACAGTTCGGTGTAGCCAACAGCGAGTGAAAATTGTCGTGAGAGGGCAGGGACTCCGCACCAGGCAAAAGTGTTTCAGATGCACCGGCAACTGCACTTTCACCAAACATCAGGCCCACTGCTTCGATTACACCACTACCATCGGCAAGACTGCTATGCAGTGCGTTAGGTGCAGGGTGAACGTTGTGCAAAAGTTCAGCTAAAGTTTGAATGGTGCTGACTTGATTACCAGGCATTGTTGCAGCCGCGGCAGTTGCAGAGACTGCCAGGTTCAATCCGTTGCCCTGAACCTCGGTCCAGTACGGCAAATGTTGAACCTCAACGACTGTAATGTCTGCACGGCAACCACCAATTTGCAGAAGTGCGCTGACTTCCAGTGCGGCAAAGGTACGAGCTGGCGCAATTACCAGGGTTTGTCCATCGTTCAAGTGTTCAGCCAACACCATCGCGTAAGTGCGGTGTTTGTGCACTGGGCCGGTTAAAAAAATCAAATCGGCTGATGACACAGCCGAATCGAGTTCTGCGGTCGTTTTAATGGATGGTGATGAGTCGATGTCAACCTGAAACGTACCGACTGGCCCATCTCCACGTAAAGTGATGCCACCGGCAGCACGAAGTGCGTTGAGTTCCGCACCATAAGCACTAAAGAGAGTGACCGAACGATTCTGTGAAAGACAAAGTGCCGCCAGCAGTCGTCCTTCCGGGCCTCCACCAAGTACGGTCACCTGATTGAAGATCGGCGACTCAAGCTGTTTATCCCGCTCGGAGTTTCGTTCGAGCGCTTTCGCAAAAGCCTCAAATTCTGCACTCATTTACTTCTCTACCTGAATCAACAAACCCAACAGTGTCGGGTTCGTCGGAACCTGTCTGACAATGAAAAGTAGACACAAGTCGATAGACTTGTGTGATTACTCGGTTTCGAGCAGATTTTCTACTTCATCGTGTGGACGTGGAATGATGTGAACCGAAATCACCTCGCCTACTTTGTTGGCGGCACTGGCACCGGCATCGACAGATGCTTTGACCGCTCCGACTTCACCGCGAATGAGTGTGGACACCAGTCCGCCACCGACGCGGACCTGGCGCAAAATGGTTACATTGGCTGCTTTGACCATCGCATCTGCCGCCTCAATCGAAGCGACCAGTCCGCGTGTCTCAATCATTCCAAGTGCTGTTTGAACATTTTCACCTTTAGCGGCCATTTATGCCTCCTGTTTCATGTGATGTGGATTCTGTAAATACTATTGCAAAGGAAGGGTTATTCAGTCTGGGTCTTCAACCGTTACAGTATCGATAATGCCTACGATCGCAGCGTCAGCAGGGATTCCCTGTAATGCTGGCGGGACTCTGGATGCAGATCCCGTTGTCACCAGCACCTTCTGTCCTACTCCGGCTCCTAGCATGTCAGCAGCGACAATGGGTGTGCCTGCCGGCTCTCCTGAACCATCTTCGAACTGCACAAGCAGAAGGGGATAGGCTGCCAGACGGCTTTCTTTGACCGTCGCGGTAACGGTTCCTATCACGCGTGCGACTTGCATTACATATTCCTTAAGTAGCGGTCAATCTCAACTTGAGATACGGATTCGTTGATAAATGCGACCTCACGCTCTGCCTGCTGCAGCAGAACGGTGTGACGGTCTTCACCCAATACATCTTTCAAGAAGTCCGATTCCTTGGCCAATTTGATCGCATCCAAGATGTTCAATGGCAAGCCAGGTGCGTCTTCAAGCGTGTAGGCATCGGTTTCAGTTATTGGGCTGGGTTCCATGCCCTGTTCGATGCCATCTAGACCAGCCGCAATTTCGGTTGCAAAAAGATAATAGGGGTTGCAGTCGGCAGTGCCGTCTCGTTTTTCGACACGTACCGCGCTGTCAGCACCTTTGATTACACGCAGTGCAGTTGTTCGGTTATCAATGCCCCAGGTAATGTTGATTGGACAGAACGTATAAGGTGCTCTTCGTTTGTAAGCGTTCGGCGTTGTAGCGACGGCTAGGGAACATTCTGCCATGCGTTTTTCCAAACCAGCCAGGTATGATTTTCCCATTGCGGAAAGTTCTCCCTGGTCGGCAAACTGGTTGACAGCACCCTTCCAGATCGAATGATGAGTATGAAATCCGTTACCGGACTCAGCAGCGAAAGGTTTTGCCATGAAAGTCGCAACGTAGCCAAAGTGTGCAGCGATTTCTTTAATCATGGAGCGGAAAAGAATGACCCGATCAGCTGTTTCCAATGCCTCGCCGAAGCGGATATTGATTTCTACCTGTCCGGGAGCGTATTCGGGATTGGATTGTTCGATCGGGATGCCGAGATCAATGAGGTGTCGACGCATTGGTCCAACGACGTGTTCAAGTTCTGCTGCGCGAGCCAGGTTGTAGACCTGAATGCCTCTGTCTTTTGGCTGCAGAGTTTCCGGGTCCAGCAGATAGAACTCCAACTCTGCACCAATTCTGACAGTGAAACCCATTTCAGCAGCTCGTTCAACCTGTCGGATGAGTGCTATTCGTGGATCAACAGAAAGCGGTTTGTGGTCCATTCCTTCCATGCGGCCCATGCAGATCGCGACACCGGGCTCCCAAGGCGAAGCAACCGGTTGCGTCATTGGAAACATGTGTAAATCTGGGAAGCCGTTCTCCATATTCGCACAGGGTGAGTCCCAGATGTCTGAGGTCATGTCCATGACCAGCAAGGCGATAGACAGCGCATTGCCTTCCCTGCTTACTCTTGGCCAGTTGTGCACGGGCACGCGTTTTCCGCGCATGATACCGTTCAGGTCGCCAGCACCCATTGCAATGGTATGCGTATCTTTAGGTAGTACAGAAAAGTCAGTAGTAGGTCTGCTATTCATTCGCCGTTTTACCCCGTCTTGCTTGATGCATCAAGATTTTCCGATGTCTTTACAGGTCAAGTGTAAAATGTACACTGAATCCAGTATACAGTATTTGACTTTTTAGTTTATAGCACGAAATTTTGATTGTCACAAATAAATTTTTCGGCAGAAATTCGGTGTATGTTGTGGGATTTCACCTATAAATCGATTTGGACTGACATCATCCAATCAATTACTCAATGCGTAAGGTTGCGAACAAAAGCGAAGTTGTCGTAGTTGGTGCCGGTATTGCCGGTGTCATGACCGCACTCAGTGTGCGCCGTAAAGGGCACTCGGTCACCTTGATCGATCGCTGGGAACCCGGTCATCCGCGCGCATCATCGTCTGACTACAGCCGCTTGATTCGTTCCATTCACGGCTCCGATCGGCTCTACACCGAGTGGGTGCGCGAAGCGCGTCTTCGCTGGATGGAGCTGCAGGAAGAAGTCAAACAAACCTTGCTTGTCGAATGCGGCGCACTGGTTATTGCAACCGAAGGCGATTCAGGTTGGGAAGACTCAACTTTTTCCACCTTCGATGAATTAGGTGTGCCTTATTTTCGGCTTGGTTCACAGGAACTTGTCTCGCGATTTCCGCAGTTCGATTTCAGAAATGTCAGCTACGGTATATTTGAGCCGGAGTCTGGTATGCTGATGGCACATCGTGCTGTGGTGGAATGTGCGCGTCTTTTCGAACGTGAAGGTGGTCGGGTGATTCGTGGCCGACCTCAAACGGATGAATCAGAACGTCTGTACCTTAATGGCAAACCGTTGGAAGCAGATCTCACAATCGTGGCTGCCGGTCCCTGGATTGGAGAGATGTACCGACGCTCCATCGGACCGATTTCCAAAATTGTCCGACAGAACATCATCTACACTTCATGCCCCGATGCGGATGGCACTTATGAGCATCAAAACATGCCTTGCTGGATTGATCACGGGTATGAAGCTTACGGTACTCCATCGTATGAAGGAAGCGGGGTAAAAGCAGCAATCGCCTGGACTGAGGCGATTATTGATTTGGACAATGATGAACGGGTTGTGGACGAGGCCACATTCAACCGGACCCGGAACTATATTCGCAACCGCCTGCCCGGGCTTATCGGACAGAAAGCAGTCGATCAGAAGGCCTGTCAGATTGCCATGACACCTGATACTCATTTCATCATTGACTTTCACCCGCAATATGACAATGTTCTCATTGCCGGCGGGTGTTCAGGACATCTATTCAAGCATGGACCGGTATTCGGGGAATTTGCAGCGGGCGTCGGTCTTAGGGAATTCGGTACTGCTGACCGGTTCAAAAT
The DNA here is from genome assembly GCA_022823625.1 of Gammaproteobacteria bacterium. Taxonomy (GTDB): domain Bacteria; phylum Pseudomonadota; class Gammaproteobacteria; order Arenicellales; family JAJDZL01; genus JAJDZL01. The sequence goes on along the minus strand of JAJEHQ010000006.1, from coordinate 11,165 downwards.
TAATACTCGATCGAAACTTGTCGATACGGAGTCACCATCTGGTAGATAGATTTTGACAGGAGGTAAAACATGACTCAGTTAAACGATATTCGTGGCATTCCCACCACCGTATCCAATCAGAAAGCACTGGATCTTTATGAAAAAGCGTTGGTTCAGTTGCATTCGTACAAAGGAGACCCGGTTGAGACGGTTGATGAGGCCATAGCAGAAGACCCAGGATTTGTTATGGCACACTGTTTACGGGCGCACTGTGGAAGCGCCATGGCAGATGGTGAATTCTCAGAACATTTGCGTGAATCGCTGGCTGGTGCAGAAGCTGTTGCGGATCGTGGTGATGATCGCGAGAGAAGGCATGTTGCAGCCATCCGCGCCTGGCTAGACGGCAACTTCAATAAATCAGTCGACATACTTGAGTCAATTTTGATTGACTGTCCCCGGGATATTCTGGCGTTGCAGATTGCACATCTGAGCGATTTCTATCTTGGCGATGCTAACAATCTTCGCGACCGGGTTGCGAGAGTCTTGACTGCCTATGATGAAGCAACTGCGGGTTATGGTTATCTTTTGGGCATGTATGCATTTGGACTGGAGGAATGTAACGAATACGCCAGGGCTGAGGAAGTTGGTCATCAGGCACTCGATATCAGTGCGGGTGATGTTTGGGCTTTACACGCAGTCGCTCACGTGCTGGAGATGCAAGGTCGACAACAGGAAGGCATTCATCTTTATGAATCGAGAGTAACCGACTGGGTGCCAGACAACGGTTTTGCAGTACACAACTGGTGGCACCTGGCATTGTATTATCTCGACCTACAGAACTTTGATCGTGTACTTGAGATTTTTGACACGTCCATTGCCGATGGCACAGTTGCGCTGGAAATGCTGGACGCCAGTGCACTGCTGTGGCGACTAAACCTGATGGAAGCCGATGTTGGAGACCGATGGGTGCAACTCGCCGACAAGTGGGAAGAGACGATTCCCAATACCGGGTTTTATCCTTTCAACGACTGCCACGCAATTATGTCATTCGTTTGCGCAGGCCGTGATGCAGCGGTCAAAGAAATGATGGACCGTCTGAATCGATATGCGGCGGGTGACAACATGTCGGCATGGATGGTGCGGGAAGTTGGACTGCCCCTTGCCAACGCCCTGACCGCCTATGGACGAGGTGATTATGCTGAAACGGTAGGTCAGCTTGCTGATATTCGCTATACGGCCAACCGGTTTGGTGGCAGCCACGCACAACGAGATCTGATCTCTCAAACGTTGATCGAAGCGGCCATTCGAGCAAACCAGTTGAACTTTGCGCGGGCACTCCTGTCTGAGCGGGCGCGGCGAAAAGATACCGCTGCATTGACCTGGCAAAACACAGCACGCGTGCTGGAAGGTTTGCGGCTTCAGGAAGAGGCGGAAAACGCTCACCGCCGTGCGAAGGCACTACTCAACTGATAAAATTCGCACTTCAGCTTCTGAAGTGCCGGTGTAGCTCAGTCTGGCAGAGCAGCTGATTCGTAATCAGCAGGTCGGAGGTTCAAGTCCTCTCACCGGCACCAATCCACCTCAATGGATTGAATTGGTCTCTACTGGCGATTCTGTCTCGCAACCGGTGTCAATTCAAATGGCCGGCTGGAGCAGAAACTACTTACGATACACCTTCTTTCGATGAACTACGCGCAAAACCACAATCGTAAACGACTCTTTATACAGTTTACAAATCATCCGATAATCCCCAACTCGAAACCACGATAATTTTGACATACTGCCCTTCAATGGCTTTGCTACGTGCGGCAGGTCAAGTGCTATCTCCAGTCGTCGCACGTAATCCAAAATACAACTTGCGGTTTGGGTATTCAGTTTCCCGAGTTGTTTCGTAGTTTTGTGGGAAATTTTATCGGTCCAGCCCGAGCTCACGCTCTACTTCATCTAAGGAATACATCGGTTCCTCGCTGCGCCTGACACGTTCAAGGGTAATTTCGGCTAGGTAAATGTCCTCCAACTCATCAAGGTGAATTTCCAGTGCTTTGCGAATATAGTAGGAACGCGAACGATCTGTTCGTTCGGCCAGCGCTACCAAACGGTTTCTCAACTCTTCGGGTAGCCTTACTGCAGTGTATATACTCATAATCAAAAAAATACCTCCGCCGGAGGCCTAACGGCGAGTCCGACGGGAACGAATTGCGAGTGATTACATAAGGACTTTTTATTCTGATGTCAACTGTTTTTAATTCAGAGACTATTGGCGAGATTATTATCACCCAAAACGAAATAGTTGATTTTTAGCGTGGACAAATATCAAAATTCTCAAGAATTATTCAGTCTGTAGTCAGCAGACCGGAGGTTTAAGTATTCTCACTGGCACCAATGCACCGCGATGAATTGGTTAAACTCCCACTGATTAAATTGGCAATCTGAATTTTGCCAAATGAATGCTGAACGCGAAGCTGTTGGGAGATCATCTTTTTGACGGTGTTAAGATTCCGAGCGGTTAAATAAATGGCTATGGAAAGACTAGCTACTGAATTCGTCGCTCAATGTACTTCCTATATTTGGGTAGCTAGGACGATGTTCCCCGTACTATTGCTTATTTCCATATTGGATGATTCATCCAGTCTTCCGGCATCCCCATCGCTATCCGCCATCTTTTGGTTTGTGCGATTGGTTGAAGAAGGTCATCCACTTGAAATTTCCATTCGTCACTAACATGTACATTTCGCAACAAGTATCGAAGAATCAAGAGAACGTAAAAAATTCTTTCATTGTTAAGAGGAGTAGGAAAGTTCCAACTACTTTCTCTCATTGGCTGCTGGGAGCGTATGGCGAGATTTCTGTTCCACAAACGACCGTGATGTGAACAGACATTACGAATATAGGTGAGTGTGTGTAACCAACTAGCCAATTGTCTATGGTGGAGTTCAAATTTGTCTGATATGATGCTTTTGTCTACATGTTTCAATCCTTTGTAGCCACGGGATAAATTGCCAAAAGACATTACTTCCGTCACCATCCAGATTGGCAAAGTAGGAAATCCGTAGTATTTGTTTTTGTAGTGAATAACAAACGCATCATTTGCTCGGCGTATCGCTTGATTAAGTTCCGCCAACCACGGACCGTGATTGAAATTTGGATGAAAGTTTGCCGCCTCTGTGTGCCCAAAAACACCGTACTTGTGGCTGATTATTTCAGCAAAAATAGCACGTACATACACTTCAAGACGCTCTATTGCGTCCATTATTTGTAAACGTAGCCGCCGATCAAACTCATACAGACCTATAACATCCCTGAAATTTGTTCCTTCCTCAAAATCATCGGAGATGACACTATCCTGCTCTATCTTACGGAACGGATACCAATAAGCGCTTAGTCGGTAGTAATTAGTGGTTCTGAGGTGAAAATGAACTAGTTCATCGTCGTCGACCAACAGACCACGGTCTTTTAGTAGTTGTAGTTGTTGATTTAATGTTGTAGGAGGTTTTGTGTAGATTTCAAGCACCGAGAAGCCTTGTAGTGCAGAAAATAAAAAAGCCGCCAAGGTTGCGCATTGTTAAGAGGCGTGACGGCTATATTAATCATTAATATAACACCAGAATGTATAAATATCAACCATATGTCCTAGTTCAATACATATGAGACGGATCAGACAGCCAGTGCAGATTGATTGAGATGCTGATTATAGAATTCCATGAGTGTGCGCTAATTAAACGCCTGGTACCGCCGAGAACTATTGTCAGTTGATTCCTGAAGCTCAGTCAATCATATACCTCATCGATTCAGTATCTGTTGGCGCACCACGCTGTCGCGCTTATCAACATTGCCCGCTGTGTCGTGTCGCTTGCGTTAGTATTCCAGAGAATTGTCAATCTACTGAAACAGGACGAGAATTGCCCCAAGATTGATCACTGCAGGATGCGATTCAACAAATTTTCGCTGACGGTCTTGCGGATATCTCGCTATGCGGCGCGAACGGCCTGCCAATCGGGTACATTGAAACTCTCGGCTATATCGAAGATCAGATAGTAGTGCCTTTCCCCCTTTAGATCGATACGGCCATTAGTGGCAATAATCCACAGTCCGCGCGGAATGATCTTGGCGACATGACCTACACGATCCTCAAGTTCGAGCGGTAGCATCTGTGTTGCACCAACGTCGTATTTCCGCATCAACTCCTCATGCATAACGACGAATGGGAGACCTTGCTCAACCTCCCTCCAGTCTGGCAGCCAGTCGGTAATCACGGTAAAGAACTCGTTTACGCGCTTTTTCCAATCGTTGACGCGGCACTGTATGTGCTCAGCATCGATTGTTTCGCTAGTTACGTCTTCAAGAACCTTGCCATCGAAGTGTTTTACTTTCGCAACTAGTCGATTGAACGATTGATTTTAGCGTTGACTGGATATGAAGCTTTACGGTGTTTGCAGAGACATGCTTTGTGGGTACTTTCAATGGTCCAGTTCCACTTCACGCTCTATCTCATCCAAGGGACATGTCTGGTTTCACTGCCTATCGAGACCGTGAATCGCTGACTAGCCTACGTGTGTTCGGATCCAACATTGCACGCAATGCCGATGCTTTCTCAAGCGACAACATTTGTTCGAAATCAGACAGATTGATCTGGTTCGAAACCCGTTTGAAATCGGCAACAGCTTGCCGAGGCAACGCGGCTATCTGTTTTGCGGCCTCCTGTGCGGTTTCGTGGACGATGCTTCTGGAAACAACTTTCCAGGCAATGCCCATTTTCAGCGCGTCGTTTGCGCCAAAAGTCTCACCCAATAGCATCGCTTCTTTGGTCTGGACATGTCCAATCGTTCGTGGTAGTAGCGCAGTGATGCCACCAGTTGGAAAAAAGCCCAGTGAAAATTCAGGGAATACGCAACGTGTGTATTCTCCAAATACCGCCAAATCACAATTGACTGCGAGTCTTAATCCGCTGCCGACCGCCCAGCCGTGCACTGTACAAATTGTTATTTTTTCACCGAGCACAAGTTGACGCGCAATGTCCTGAATACACTCGATCAGTTCCACTGCCTTGGATTCGCTCGCAGTTAACTCGTCAAATTCGTCCAGATCATCTCCAGAGCAAAAGGCGTTGCCGGCGCCTTGCAACACGATCGCACCAACGTCAGAGTCGTCCAACGCTGAAGCCAGCCCCTGTCGCAACTCATTGAGCATCTCAAAATTGAGTGCATTGAGTCTTTCTGGACGATTGAGCGTCAAAGTACAGACCCCTTGTGAAATATCTCTCAATACAGTATTTGCCATCAAATTCTTCCTTCTTAAATTTACTGGGCAGACGATCCAGAACTTCTGGAATCAGAATGTCCTTAACTTGGCATCAAGGTTTCTTCGCAGTACTGCAGTCATCTTCCACCAAGGCACTGCAAGAACATCATCAGTCAGCCATTTTACGTCGTCTCCGAAATAGATCAGCAGTCCTGCACGAGATATTTAGGCATTTTGCTGGATGCGTAGTTGAAAGCACTACTGCGTCTCGCTCCTCACAGACCCGCGTGTTTGATTGAGGACTGGTTTCTTCAATGCCCCTGTGCCTTATTCACTCTGGGAAATGACGATCCAACGAATATGAATCAGATATTTTCGTAGTCACCACCGCGTCCCTTTCCACTGGCAAATCGTTGTGCGCCGCTTACACCACATTTGACGACTTCGTCTTTGCTAATACGCCATTCCTGACGCAGGGCATTCCATTCGCTGAGTCCGTTCTGATCAATCGCTGATCGTCGGTCCGCGTTCATACAGCTTTGTGGAAAACGAGAGAGGGAATGGGCAATTTCTTCAGCTTTAGCGCGGGACTGTCCTTCTGGTACGACATATTCGCAAAGCCCGATACGCAATGCTTCTTCTGCGTCAACTCTCCTGCCTGTCAGAATCAGGTCCAATGCCCGACCTTCGCCGACAAGTCGGGGTAGACGCACTGTCCCGCCATCGACTAGTGGCACTCCCCAACGCCGACAGTAAACACCCATATATGCGGATTCTTCCATGACTCGCACGTCCGCCCACATTGCCAGTTCCATCCCGCCCGCAACAGCGGGACCGGCGACTGCTGCAATGACCGGCTTTGAAAGATCCAGCCGACTTGGACCCATTGGTCCCATCGGTGCTTCACCCTCGTCCGGAAAATTGTACTGATCGATACCTTCCGGCCCTGTCAATGAAGCGGCGTGCTTCAAATCCCACCCCGCACAAAAGGCACCTCCTTCACCCCAAAAAACAGCAACAAGTGCGTCTTTGTTCTGGTCAAATTCGCGAAAGGCATCATAAAGAGCCTGTGCGTTTTGAGGGTTTACTGCATTTCGGGCTTCCGAGCGTGAGTTTATTACTGTCCACACGTGTTTGGACTTTTCGATTCGAATGGTCATTGGTCAATGAATGGGTGAATGAGAGAATACTGTTAAACTCGCATTATCACCTATGTTTATAGTTATTCCATGTAAAGAACAGCGTATCTCCGATCTCACAGAGTGCTGGATTTCGTTTACAGAAAACAATTCCGCTACGGTCGAAAAACAGCTCCGTTGGTTTTTGCCACAATTCTTATGTGTTCCACATGTATCCCGCAAACTGACCATCCTGTAACATCATCACCCAGGTTGACACGGGGTTCAAACATGCCGCTTGTGCGCGCGAAAGTGTAGTTTCTCTGGTTTGCATCGCCTAGAGCGAAACTTTGTGTTCAGGTTCAGGTAAATTTTCGTCACCAACGAAGACACCCATTTCTCGCAAACAGCGTTTACGCTGTTCTCTGAACTTCTCTAGATTGAGCTTGAATTCCTAGAATGAATTGCAAGTCTCCTTAACGTCTTCAATGATGCCCATGTTAGTGTTATGTGCTTAGGTATATAGCTATTGTTCCAATAGACAATCCAGGTCAATCATGAACCGCTAGTGAAGCTCAGCGATCTCCGCAAGTCTATTCTTGACAAACAGTAGACTGGACTAATAACCTGCCCTGATTAAAATCAATTGATGCAAATTCCGGGCAAAATGGAACCGTATAATCGATAAGTCTTATGTCTGGAGGAGACAATTCCCTATTTATTCCCTATTTATGATCGGAGGAGAATAATGAAATCAGTGTTTGTTGCACCTGTCTGGCTGGTTGGTACCTGCATGCTCGCAATGATATCGATGCCGACACAAGCACAGCATGTCCATGAATCGTCATCCTATGCTCACTCAAGGGGTGCCGAAGTGACAAGTCTGACAGACGAGGAAGTGCGTGCGTTGAGACAAGGCGAGGGGATGGGGCTCGCCCGGGCGGCTGAACTAAACCACTTCCCCGGACCGAGGCACTTGCTTGATCTCGCGTCGGATCTCGAATTAAGTGACGCACAGGTAAGACGGATCCGGGCAATTCATGACAGGATGAAGTCCCAGGCAGTGGCCAAGGGCGAGGACATCATTATGGCTGAGAAACACTTGGCAAACTTGTTTGCATCCGGTGATCCCACAGCCCAGCAAATGACACAGGTAACCGAACATCTGGGAGCAATGCGCGGTCAACTCCAAGCTATCCACCTGCTAGCGCATATCGAGGCCGCCAGGGAACTATCCGCCGGCCAGATAAGGGAGTACGACAAACTGCGGGGCTACCTGAACTGACACTGGTGTGCGGACACCAGGAGTTGGACTTTTGCCGAGAATCTAGAGCGCAGTGGTTTTTGTTCAACCAGAGATTGAATTCAATTTATTCCAGTCTGGCACTTGCAATATACATGGAAAAGGTTTCACACCAGACAATAACATTGTCAAACTCGTGTGCATTCAAACCTTCCGGCAACTCAAATTCCAGTGGTCCAGAAAACGTCTTGAGCTTCGAGATTTCAACGGCTTGTGACTTGATTTTCGTAAAATCACTCTTGGTATCTGCAAATTTACGTGACAGGTAGATTCGATAATCAGGACCGGGTGCGAGTTTAACATCTTCTTCAAAAACAAGTTTGCCACTCGAAAACCGTACTGTACCTTCGCCCCAGTGAAGTGCGTCTGAACCTGGACTGTTTCGGTCAAACTGTCCAATCGGATCTGTTGCTTCGGCCTGCACAACATCGACAACCTGTTGTGGTTTAGACTTATATTCAATATAGATCGGAAGAACATAAACTCCAGCAGCAAAGCCAACTCCAAATCCAACTGCCAGGAAAATGACTGGAATCGCTAATTTTTTCAGCATGATTAGTTCACCGCACTAGGATGTAATGTGGACACGAACTCCTATTATCGCAGATTTACTTCGGCAAATTTTCTTGACGGATTCCAAAAATTCGACCTCATTGGTTGGAAACTGATTCGAAAACTCAAGAAAGTAACACAATGGAAGAACAGATGAAACGGCAATACAGCTGGCCGAATAATCACTGGAACTGGCCAATCCAGATCAACCATAAACATGGCATTCGATGCGGTTCGATGATCTGGGTTGGGGGCCAGGTGGACCTGAATGAGAAGGGGGAGGTTCAGAATGCAGGAGACCTCTCAACCCAAACCAAAAATAGCATGGCGTACTTTGGTCGAGTGCTGGATGACTTTAAATGCCAGTTTTCTGATCTGGTCGTGTTGCTATGTTTCTATGTTAACGATGGGTCAATTGATGAGTTTGAGTTCCTTCAGCAGGTAGCAGACTGTTTGCCAAAAGACTGTCAAACCACGATAACAGCAATCTCGGTGCCATATCTTGCATACGATGGCATGATGGTTGAAATTGAGGGTTATGCCATGCGTCGACCGACTGGTGAAGGTACGACGAGGACGCATGCCCGGTTGAACGGGGAGACTCGATTACCCGAACCATTCGTAGAAGGAATACGCTCCGACAAAATGATTTTTGTTTCAGGGCAATATCCGATTGACGATACCGCCCGGGTCATCTGTCAGGGAGATATCGTTGGACAAACTAATGCCGTTGCGAGTCGAATTTCAAAGGTACTGAGTGAACTTGGCTCCAGCTTTGATGACATCGTCAAAATCAACCGCTGGTATGCTGGTGGTTCCGGAATAGGTGATTTTGAAGCAGCTTCGCTCGCGTTTGCAAATTGTTTCAAAGAACCCGGTCCTGCAGCGACTGGAATCCCTGTCCCGAGACATGCGGATGCTGAAGTACTTATCAAAATAGCAGCAGTTGCAATGCAAGGTGAAGATGGCGGTTACTTACCGCGAACTCATTCCTGGCCTGATAGTCTTTGGGATTGGCATGTTCATCTCCCTTACAAACATGGTTTGAAATGTGACGGAATGATCTTTCTGGGTGGGCAGGTGTCGTTGGATAAGTTGGGAGGTGCGGTTTATCCCGACGATTTAACTGCGCAAACCCATCAGGCAATGCAACACATTGGCACTATATTGAAAGATCTGGGGGCGGATTACGACAATGTTTGCAAGGTTTTGACAGTTTACAAGGGGGACTGTGGCGCAGAGGACTTACACAAAAACCTGCCGATACGATCCTCTTATTTCAGCGAAGTCGGACCTGCGTCTACTGGTGTTCCGTTACCGGTACTGGCCTATGATTCCATGGTTGTCGAAATCGACATTTATGCCATGGTGGGTACAGCAAACTTTGATTGATCGATTTTCTAGACAATTGTGAGTGAACGCAGTCTTTTTAAGTAAAAATCAGATCCCATAAGCCATGATTTTAGACTGGTGTCCTGAACTAGCTCGCATAACCCGGTCAAAAGCTTTCTGCGAAGTTGCGGCTTCTTCCAGGAGCCACTCGCGAAAAACCGAAATACGCCGTTGGGTCACCAATTTATGGGGACAAATTAGAAAATAGGAAACCGGTGATTCGCTATAGATGTCAAATAACTTAATCAATCGACCTGATGCAAGATCCTTTTCGACGTGAGCGCTTCGCGCCAATGCAATACCCTGATGGTCAATTGCTGCTTGTATTGACATCGCCGTATCCGGAAAATGAGATCCGCGTGGTAATTTCTTGATTGCTATACCGGCATCTTTGAACCAGTCGCGCCAACGCGGGCAGATATCAAACGAGTGGCGGTAGAGTAAAGGATAGCGCATTAAGTCAGCAGGATGCTCAGGCGCTGAAAATCGCTTTAGAAAACTTGGACTGCAAACTGGAAAAACGTACTCCCTCAACAGCGTGTCTATTTGCAAGTCCGGCCAGTTCCCGTCGCCAAGTCGAATGGCAATGTCAACTTCATCGGTACTAAAGTTAACCAATTCATCCGTTGTTGAAATCCACACACTGATTTCAGGGTACATATCATTGAACTTCCCGAGTCTTGGTACCAGCCACTTGACGGCCAGAGACTGCACCAGACTGATTCGAATGGATGTACGAGACTCCTGATTGGTTATTTCGTTGAGTGTCCGGTTCATATTGCCAAGAAAATCCCGTACGACCGGAATGATCATCTGCCCTTCTTTGGTAATGATTAATTGCCTGCCCTGGCGTTCAAACAGTTTGAAATCCCAGATATCTTCGATATGGCGAATCTGGTGACTGACTGCGCTTTGGCTGATGAATAGTTCCTCTGCCGCTCGAGTGAAACTTAGATGCCTGGAAGTTGCCTCAAGTGCTCGGAGGGCTGCAATTGGAGGAAGTCGATGCGTCATGATTTCTCTCCAGAAATAGAATGATGTATATTCATTTAGTGCTGAATAAATTCAAATTATTTATAATCAAAGAATAAGGTGACTTTGTAGATAAGTATACATGAATATTTATTCATGTATCTAGGAAAATATATACTAGAAACCAGGTTGCACCTGCCTATAATTTTTTACAAGTTTCCATTCTTCTTGATGTTATTTTCCAGGATGGTTGACAGTTAAGGAGAAAGCAAACCACAAGGATGGACACCTGAGCAGGGACGCTCATTATTTCCTCTCCAAAGCACTTAAAGCAAATTTCACTTAGAAGTTTGCTTTTTTTGTGCCTGTTCGATTTCTCAATCACCTGGTTCGTTCGCCTTCCAGACCCTTTGCTTAAATCGTCAGCGTGATGATGACTGAGTGCAGTTGATGTAATTTTTTCGCATTCAGTCACTAGTGTCCCGCTTAATAATCGAACAAATTCAACTGTTTAGGTCCTTCAATCGGTTGCTCTTTGTATCCGTAATCCGTAAATAATTGATATAAAGGCTTTTTATCGAACAGTGTGGTATCGATTATCTGAGAAATTG
>JAJEHQ010000008.1 GCA_022823625.1 Gammaproteobacteria bacterium | reverse complement strand
TCCATAAAAAACACCAGGAATTGCGCGCTTTTGGGAGGCGCATATCCTTGTTGCTACGCAACTGTTTTTTTACGGATTTTTTAACAGGTTTATTTCCGCTCCGTGGTTAATTTCAGACTCATTTTGCAATTGGAAAACACTTCCACCGAACTTATCCCATTCCAGCCGATTCAGGCCATCAAATTTCTATTCGGGAAGCGCATTTGGATGTGAAAAATCCAAATGTTAAGGAAGGGAGATAACTGCTTGGATCGGGTCGAATTGACTGCTCTTTGCTCGTCTTTTGGAGCTGTTGAATCTGTCAGTTACGAAAAATTTTGGCGAAGAAATGTTGAAATTCCTCGAAATTAGCCAAATTTTTGCACTTTTTTATTGATTTAGGGGTTGACAATGATTTAGTTTTTGATAAAAATAGGGGAAAAATATGGGAAAAAGTGACGATACGTGGAAAATAACGAAAAATTTTCATACTTTGGTTCCTACGACGTAACAGTAGATGACAAGGGTCGCATCATGATCCCTGTCAAATTACGCGAAGAAATCAATACGGATTGCGAAGGCATCCTCGTGATGGGCCAGACCTTTCGCGCCAACTGCGTGTCAATATATCCGAATCACGAATTTAAGCGTATTCGGGATAAGCTTTACCGTAATCGAAACTCGAGTGTTCACTATCAGGACATCTTGCGAACAGTAGTTGGTACTGCGCAGGACTGTGTATTACCGAAGTCTGGTCGCATTCTGATTCCAAGACAGCTTCGAACCTTCAACTCCATTCATGGCGATGCTGTTCTCATCGGAATGGGTAATCGCATCGAGCTTTGGGATCTGGAGCGGTGGCAAGATCACCATAAGGCTGTGAAAGATTCTGAAACAGATGCCTACGACAAAGTCCTAAAAAAGTTTGATTTTTAGCTTGAATCGGAGTTTGGGTCTTGAATCTCTTACCGGACAGTTCTGACACGCATGATGCTGTTATGCGCGACGCCGCAATCGACGCGCTCTCTATTGATCCGTCGGGTACCTATGTAGACAGCACCTACGGTCGCGGCGGACACTCCCTCGGAATTTTGGACCGTTTAAGCTCAGCTGGCAAGCTGTACGCATTTGACTGTGATACGGCTGCCATTGCAGCTGCACGTCGCAAACACGGCAACGATCCAAGGTTTGAGACCATTCATGCACGATTTTCAGAAATTGGTGAAGAACTTCGCTCGCGGCAGCCTGAAATTCAACTGTCAGGCGTGATAGCAGACCTTGGTGTGTCATCTCCGCAACTCGATCAGCCTGATCGCGGTTTTAGCTTCATGAGAGACGGTCCGCTGGACATGCGAATGAATACAAGCGAAGCTGTCTCCGCGTCCAGTTGGCTGGAAACGGTCAGCGAACGGCAACTGAGTGAAACACTCAGCAAGCTGGGAGGTGAACGATTCGCTCGGCGAATCGCCCATCGAATTGTTGAACAACGAGCAGTCTCTCCAATCCAATCGACGGGAGAGTTGGCACAGCTGATAGCCGATTGCGTACCGAAGAAAGAGAAGGACAAACATCCGGCAACTCGTACCTTTCTTGCCATACGGATGCATGTCAATCGCGAACTTGAAGAGCTGGCTGCATTTTTACCTCAATGCGTCAGCCTGCTGAAAAGTGGCGGAAGACTGGTCGTCATCACGTTCCATTCGGTTGAGGATCGTCTGGTTAAAAAATTTTTTCGAGACGCATCAATCGGTACACCGGGACCACTGGAGATCCCATTTCGACGTTCAGATTTTCGTCCAACACTGAAAATTGTCGGTAAACCACAGCGACCCGATGAGAGCGAAATTGATCGCAACCGCCGCGCTCGGAGTGCGGTCATGCGGGTGGCGGAACGCACTGGTGTTGGTCATGCGTAGCACCACTACTATTTTTTTGCTCGCATTTTGCCTGGTGTCGGCCTTGAGTTTGATCTGGATCCGTCAGGAAAACCGAATCTTGACGCCACAGTTACATGATCGCTATTCCGTGCGGGATGATCTCAACATAGAGTGGAGAGAGTTGCTGGCACAGCATTCCGTTGCGTCGCGTCGCGAGAGCCTGAAGACCTGGACCGAAAGGGAAGGAAGAATGCGTGCTCCAGAAAAGGAAATCGTGCTGCTGCTGAAAAAGCAGAAAACAGACTGGCTATCGGTAGAGGGGCAGCGATGAACGCTGGTCCATACTATGCCCCAATTCGGGACATTGTGATTCTCAGTTCTATCGCTGTTGCCTTTGTCCTTTTAGCCGCGCGTGCAGTTCAGTTACAGGTGGCTGATACAGACCTGCTGCAAAGGGAGGGCAACGCCCGATTTTTACGAAGTGAACAGGTAACGGCCAATCGGGGAATCATCAGAGATAGAAACGGTGTCGTGCTCGCAGTCAGCACTCCTGTAGACAGTGTTTGGGCTGAGCCAAACATTCTCAAGCTTCATCCCAATGAATGGTCGCACCTTGAACACGTGATCGGGCTTGAGCCGAATGCGATCGCCACACGTTTGGAGAAAATAGAACTAGATCGCCAGTTCATGTATCTGAAGCGCGCTTTGATTGTCGATCATGCTAAACAAGTCATGGATCTGGCTGTACCCGGTGTTGCTATACAGCGGGAGTACCGGCGATTCTATCCATTTGGATCTTCCGTTGCCAACCTCATTGGATTTACTGACATTGACGACCAAGGATTGGAAGGAATCGAATTCACTTACAACGATCGTCTGACTGGCCAGCACGGGATCCGGCAGGTCATTCAGGATCGCAAAGGTCGTGTAGTTGAAACAATAGGGGACCTCCAACGGGTACAAGACGGTGAAGACATTACGCTCAGCATTGACTCTCGCATTCAGCAGATCGTACACCAAACACTGATTAATACTGCGATAGAACACAAGGCTACATCTGCCAGTGCCGTAATCATTGATGTTCACACTGGAGAAATTCTGGCAATCAGTACAGTACCAACCTTTAATCCAAACGAAAGCAGTTCTCGTCACACAACCCACAACTATGCCGCTCGTCACGAGTATGAGCCAGGGTCTGTCATTAAACCATTCATCATTGCCAAAGCGCTGCTGGATGGTAAAGTGCTTTCAAATACGATTATTGATACTTCACCTGGTGTCATCCAAATTGAAGGATTTCAAATTCGAGATTTTCGCAACTATGGCGAATTGACAGTTGGTGGTGTGATCAAAAAGTCGAGCAACATTGGCGCAATCAAAATTGGCAGACGAATACCTCCGACAGAGCTGGTGAGTTTTCTTGGCAGCCTCGGTTTTCGGGAGCTCTCCGGTAGTGGAATCGTCGGTGAAACAAACGGTACATTCCCGCAAAGATCAATTTGGCGTTCAAGCGAACATGCAACATTAACCTACGGCTATGGTTTTTCCATCACAATGCTGCAACTTGTGAGGGCATATGCGATGTTGGCCAATGGCGGTAAGTTGACGCCCTTAACCATACTAGCGGGTGATCGGTCAGATGAATCGACTCTGGTCATGCCAAATTTTGTTGCCAGGGAAGTCACCAATATGCTGGAGACGGTTGTTAGCCGGACAGGCACAGCCCGTCGAGCGAAAGTACCGTCATACCGCGTCGCTGGAAAGACATCAACCACCCAGAAGTTGATCGACGGGGTGTACCAGGAAGACCTTCATCGCTCCATGTTTGTCGGTTTTGCTCCTGTGTCTAGTCCGAAACTCGCTGCTGTCGTTATGGTAGACGAACCAGGAGCAGAGCATTACTTTGGCGGTCGAGTCGCAGCGCCAGCATTTAGTGAAATCATGGCAGAAGCACTGCGGATTCTGAGGGTCCAACCGGATGATCTTGAAAATATACGAGCCAGTTTCAATCGCCCCAGTATTGAGGTTGAAGCATGAAACCAGCCTCAAACGATACAAGATCTGCCCAGTATTTGAGCGTCTTGCTTGATGGCATCGTTGAGGTTGATGCCACTAGAAATCCTCTTATTGAAGAAGTTAGTCTCGACAGCCGCGACGTTCGACCAGGCAGTTTGTTTTTTGCAGTACCTGGACTGGTTGACGATGGCCGCTCGCACATTAAAAGTGCAATTACCGCTGGAGCGAGCGCGATCGTCTATGAGTCTGAGGGCTGGCAAATTGAGCGGACTGACTCCACACCACAGATTGGAGTACCTGGTTTAAGCCGCAAAATCAGTGCGATAGCGGATGTGTATTTCAGACAGCCGTCCAGAAAAGTGCACGTTGTCGGTATTACTGGCACCAATGGCAAGTCGAGCTGCGCTGTTATGACTGGACAGGCTCTTGAATCGCTCGGGCATCGTTGCGGAATTGTTGGAACTCTGGGGTATGGATTTCCTGAAAACCTTGCACCAATACCGCTTACGACACCAGACTCGATATCGCTTCAACGCTACCTCGCACAGCTGGTTAATGCAGGTGCTCAGTCCATCTGCCTCGAAGTTTCATCTCATGCGCTTGATCAGTCTCGAACTGAAGGTGTTCGATTTGGCACAGTCGTGTTCACCAATCTGTCGCAGGATCACCTGGATTACCACCGAAACATGGAGGATTATCGAGCCGCCAAATCGAAATTGTTTACTCGAACAGATGCATCTCATGCAGTACTGAATATAGATGATGACTTCGGTCGATCGTTGTTGGGTCGAACATCCGCTGAGCGAGAGGTCACCTACGGAGAACAGAGCTCCGACATCCAACTGGTGAACTGCAATCCCGACGACCGGGGATTGAGTGTTTCCATCAGGATTCATGGCGAATTAATTGAAGTGCGAAGCAAGCTGTTGGGCAGGATCAGCGGCATCAATTTGACAGCTGTCGTCGCAGTCCTGCATTCATTTGGGATTTCAAATCAAGACATTGAAGAATCTCTGCATGCAATCGAACCCATACCCGGCAGACTCGAAAGAATAGGTGGGGCATCTCACTTGCCTTCAGTTTATGTCGATTACGCCCACACACCGGATGGCTTGCAGCAGGCGTTGAACAGCGTTCGAGAAATTACCCGCGGCAGTTTGTGGTGTGTTTTCGGTTGCGGCGGAGAACGCGACAGGGAAAAACGGCCGCTAATGGGCACGATAGCGGAGCGCCTCGCAGATCGGATCATCGTTACTGATGACAATCCCCGAAACGAAATTCCAGAAAAGATTGCAGATGATATTGCAAGTCAAATGAACGATCGTCCATTGGTCATTCACGACCGTCGGCAGGCCATTGAACACGCAATCACTCAGGCTGAAGCTGAGGATTCGGTGCTGATCGCCGGAAAAGGTCACGAGACAATACAAATCTGTGCTGGAAAGTCGACTGCGTTCAGTGATCGTTTGGTCTGTGAAGAACTTCTGAGAGGTCAGATATGCTGACGGTACTGGAAGCAGCTGAAGCCGTTGACGGTCGCCACATCGGTGACAATCCAGTGATTGACTCAGTGAGTTCGGATTCCCGTACGATCGAAAGCGGTGCACTATTTGTGGCACTTCGCGGCGAACGCTTCGATGGGCACAAGTATGTTGAAGAAGCTGTGAAAATGGGAGCCGTCGGGGCGATGGTAGATACCGAGTCAAATCTGCCAATTCCACAAATCATCGTCGATGACACTGAATACGCGCTTGGACAACTCGCCGCCAGTTGGCGCAGACGATTTGACATTCCATTAGTGGCCATTACTGGCTCGAATGGAAAAACTACTGTCAAGGAGATGATCGGAAAAATTCTGAGAGCTAGTGATAATACTTTGATTTCGCAGGGGAACTTCAACAATTTGGTTGGTCTGCCACTGTCGCTGCTGAAGCTTCAAGAGTCGCACCAATTTGCCGCAGTTGAGATAGGCATGAATCAGGTTGGGGAAATTGAGCGGCTTGCCAGTATTGCTCAGCCTGATGTTGCAGTGATTACTAATGCCGGAGCTGCGCATCTGGAATTTCTAGTGAGTGTTGATCAAGTGGCAGCTGAAAAGGGCAAGATCCTCTCTTCGCTCCGCGATCCCGGGGTGGCAGTTTTGAATGCCGATTCCAGTCACTATTCAGCATGGTGCAGGACTGCAGGCTCTCGTAAGGTCATTTCATTTGGGTTTTCTTCTGATGCCGATGTATCGGGAATTTATACCACGCTGACTTTTGGTTCACAGATTTGTATGAAAACTCCATTAGGTGAATTCCAAGTCGATTTGCAGCTGGCCGGGGAACACAATGTGATTAACGCGCTTGCTGCTGCCGCAGCAGCTGTAGCGCTAAGCCTTGCTCCGTCTAGCATCAAAACCGGTTTAGAAAACATGAGCGTAGTGGCGGGACGATTACAGCCTAGAAAGCACCTGAAAGGCGGTTGTCTGATTGATGACACGTACAACGCCAACCCGAATTCAGTCGCCGCGGCACTCGCGTTTATTTCCAAATTGAACGGAGACCGACGTCTGGTGATTGGTGACATGTTTGAACTTGGGGCAAAAGGGGAAGAACTGCATCGAGACGTGGGTCGATTGGCCCGCGAATGCGGAATCGGAAGGCTCTATGCACTGGGTACATTAAGCGCCGCAGCTGCTGAAGCATTCGGGCGCGGTGCAACGCACTATTCAGATCGCGAAATGCTAATCAATGATCTTGGTTCACAGCTCGATGAGACAACAACTGTACTGATCAAAGGCTCGCGGGGCATGAAAATGGATGAAATTGCCGATTCGATCAGCATGCCTGCAAACCAATATGTCGAAGAGGTTGCGGAATGTTAGCCGAACTGCTTTTGTACTATTCCGATGTGGTGTCTGGGTTCAATGTGTTCCGGTACCTGACATTTCGAGCTGTTTTGGCGGTGCTGACTTCACTGTTGGTCGGCGTTGTCGCGTTTACCTACGTCATTCCCAAACTGCAGGAATTATCAATCAGGGAAGTGATTCGTGATGATGATGTTCCGCTGCACATCAGTAAAGGTGGAACACCAACCATGGGTGGTGTCGTCATTCTGTTCTCAGTGTTTGTGTCCACTTTGCTGTGGGTTGATCCAACAAATTTGTTTATTTGGCTGGCACTGGCAACAACCGCCATATTTGGGCTGATCGGTTTTTTGGATGACTGGCAAAAACTCAAGCTGCAGAAAAGCGGAGCGGGACTTTCGGTACGGAAAAAATTACTTTATCAGGCAATTGCTGCCGCAGTCATCGGAATCATCATTTTCATCAGTGCGGAATCCACTGCTCAAACTACGCTTTTGGTACCGGTCTTCAAAGACCTGTTGTTCGAGCTTGGGGTCCTGTTTATTCCATTAACCATGCTGGTTCTGGTTGGCACTTCAAACGCAGTCAATTTGACCGATGGACTGGATGGACTGGCCATCATGCCCATCGTACTGGTGGCCGGGGGACTTGGAATTTTCGCCTATGCGACGGGGCACGCAGTGTTTTCGGAATATCTTGGACTGCCGTTTATCCAAGGCGTCGGTGAGTTGGTCATATTCTCAGGTTCGTTGGTTGGCGCGGGACTGGCTTTTCTGGTCTTCAACTGCTATCCAGCACAGATTTTTATGGGTGACACAGGCTCAATGGGACTTGGAGCCGCGGTTGCCATTATTGCGGTATTGATTCGACAGGAAGTCGTACTTTTCATCATGGGTGGGTTATTCGTCATTGAGGCGATTTCAGTTATGACGCAAGTTGCATCATTCAAACTACTTGGTCGTCGTATCTGGCTGATGAGCCCACTACATCATCATTTCGAACAGAAAGGGTGGCCAGAACCGCGCATTACGGTTCGCTTTTGGATTTTTTCACTGGTGATGGTGCTGGCTGGACTGGCGACACTTAAGGTTAGATAAGCACGAGGTGAATATCATGGAACTACTAAAGAAAAGCGCAAAATCAAATGGTTATATGGGCAACGCTGTTGTAGTTGGCCTTGGCCGGAGTGCAATAGCCTGTGCTACTCACCTGATCGACAACGGCTGGGATGTGGAAATGGCGGAAGTCAAATCTCAGCCTGGACTAGAGCGGAATGTAAGCTCAATGCTGCCAGGTGTGGCAATCAACGCCCCCTTTGAATCCGATTTGTTCGTGGGTAAGGACCTGGCGGTACTGAGCTGCACATCAGCGCCATCCAATTTGAGAATCTCACGGATGGCAAAAGAATATGGTGCTGAGGTGATGAACAGTCTGGAGTTGTTTTTCCACTGTGCTGACAAACCAGTCATTTCGATAACCGGGACAAATGGAAAGAGTTCGGTAACGACTCTGGTTGGCAATATTATTTCAAGGTGCCGCGGAGTTGTTCAGCTCGGTGGTTGCCGAGGCTATCCGTTTATGGAACTGCTGAAGAAAAGACAGGTGGATGCCTATCTGCTGGAACTTTCAGCGCCTCACCTTGAACAGGTTGAACGGATTCATTCAGAAGTTGCAGCGGTTCTCAATGTTTCACCAGATCACCTTGAGCGCTATAAGTCAACCGACGCATGCGTCGGCGCCATGGCAAAACTAATCAGCAATGCAAAGACAGCGGTGATCAACCGGGATGATCCGATCGTTTCGGATATTTCAACAACAGGTCAGCGCATCACATTCGGATTGAATTCGCCAGAAAGTGAAGAAGACTATGGCGTGGTTGAATTTTCCGGAGTCAACTGGGTGGTACGCGGTGACACCAAATTGCTTAATCTGGATCGATGTCAGCTTTCGGGAGACCACAACGTCCTGAACATTCTGGCAAGCTGTGCGGTTGCTGATGCAGCGGGTTATCCGGTCAAATCGGTAAGAACGGCCGTTACGAACTTCGAAGGCCTCCCGTATCGTTGCAGCACTGAAGGCGAGTGGAACGGTGTGCGTTGGGTGAATGATGCGCGATCAGCAAATGTGGGAGCCGCACTGGCGGCTATTCAATCCAACGAAAGACCGGTGATACTAATCGCAGGCGGATTGAGCAAAGGCGCTGATTTTTCCATGATCCCAGAGAATGTCAACGGCAGACTGCGCGGCTGCATTTTCTTTGGACGTGACCGACGCGAGATCAGCAAGACATTTGACGTGACTGACAACGTCGCCAAACATCACGTTGAAGACATCTACGATGCGATCAGCGTTGCAAACAGCATGACGAAGGAAGGGGACTGCGTAGTGTTTTCACCTGGATGTGCAAGCAATGATCAGTTCACCGATTTCGAACATCGAGGAAAGTCTTTCAGTCAGGCACTTCAATTGCAGGTGTTATGAGCAATACTGTAGTACAAGGTACTCAACCCCAAGAAGGTGACGTTAAAACGTCACCACGAGTTGATTCGGTATTGATCACCGTCTATCTGGGGCTTGTGATCTTTGGGATGATCGCGGTATATTCCGCGACGATTGCGCAGGCGTTTGACACTGGAGACCACTTTGTCTACCTTCGCAAAAACGCCATCAACATTGCAATCGCATTAACCGGAATGTTTGTTGCCGCGTTCATTCCACCTAGTTTACTGAAACGACTTGCTCCATTGTTCCTGGTCGTCGGAATCGGATTGCTGGTAATCGTTCTGGTTCCCTCAATCGGAGTCGAATTGAATGGCAGTAACCGCTGGGTTCGAGTAGGTGGCCGAATCTTTCAGCCGTCCGAATTTGCTGAAATACTGTTCCTGATTTATCTTGCCAGTTACCTGGCAGTTCGTGATCAGCAAATGAACAGCCTGTCTCGTGATGTACTGCCAATCATCACCATATACCTGGTGTTTGCAACCTTGCTGATGCTTGAGCCAGATTTTGGCAGTACGATGGTGCTCGGTGCAGTTCTTTTGGCCGTACTGTATTTGGGCGGCCTCAGAATATCCCATATTTTGCTGTTCTCCATATTGGCCACCATCGCCGTTGTCATACTGATTGTGATTGAGCCATATCGCTTGGTACGTGTCATGTCCTTTCTAAACCCCTGGGAAGACCCGTACAACTCTGGATTTCAATTGGTGCAATCGCTGATAGCACTCGGCAGAGGTGAGTGGTTTGGCGTTGGACTTGGTACCAGTGTGCAAAAACTGCATTACCTCCCCTATGCCGGTTCAGATTTTCTGTTCGCGGTCATTGGAGAAGAACTCGGCCTGATGGGATTGCTGACTGTGATGAGCCTTTTTGTCGTCCTGATTTGGAAAATTTTTCATATCTCCTGGCTGGCCGCAGCGGTGAATGATACATTTTCAAACCTTCTTGCCAAATCCATTGGCATTTTGATTGCAATTTCCGCTGTGGTGAATATGGGTGTGAATATGGGCATTCTGCCCACAAAGGGTCTTACTTTACCCTTTATGAGTGAAGGTGGATCGAGCCTGATTGCATATTCCATCGCGATCGGCATCGTACTTTCGATTCATCGTGAATCCCAACGGAAGTTGAAGCGATGAGTACCGTTGTAATCATGGCCGGTGGTACTGGTGGCCACATCTATCCTGCGCTCGCGGTGGGCATTGAACTTCGTGCACGCGGTGTCAATGTCTGCTGGATGGGTGTACGGAGCGGACTTGAAGATCAACTGGCGCGTACAGCAGGATTTGAATTTGACGCAATTCGAGTCAAAGGTCTTTGGGGCAAGGGATTGATGCGTTGGATGACGCTGCCGTTATGGGTTTCAATTTCACTCTGGCAAAGTGTTGGCATCATCTTGAATCGTCGTCCGGACCTAATGCTGGGAATGGGCGGATATGTATGTGGTCCGGGTGGCATGGCTGCTGCAATGCTGCGTCGGCCACTGATCATTCATGAGTCGAATGCGATTGCCGGACTGACCAATCGCATTCTGGCAGTTTTGGCGATGCGAGTG